>CAXTUW010000011.1:0-106560 GCA_964247595.1 uncultured Acidobacteriaceae bacterium
TCATCATGAAGCCGCGGTCCGGGCCGGCATGCGGCGAGATCATGCGCGCCCAGTGTGCCGGACCGTCCTCCTGCCAGAAAAACTGAACCCGCAACCGGCCCATCTGCTTTGGATCGTTGTGCGCAACCACCCGCGCTGGCACCATCCCCTCCCACTCGCGCATGGCCGGCGGCTTGGGATTGCGATAGTTCTTCCAAGGCGTGCAGGTAAATTCATTCAGGTAGCCTTCTGGTGTCCAGTGGTGCGTCACCTTGACCAAGCCATAGGTGCCGGCCGCGTCCAGCACGCCTGTGATGGCTACGGTGTTGCCCGCCTGGAGCTGTTGTGAGCGCGATGTACCCCGGCCCAGCACGGCGCTGCCCATCGCCCGTTCACTTTCAGACGCCAGCTGTTCCCCATAGTTTTCCAGCGTCATGGCCCGGGCGCGTCCAGGTTCAAAACCTGCGGGCAGCAGCTGCTGCGAAGCCGCCTGCACGGCCGAGACCAACGGCTTGGCTGCGTCGAAGAACGCAGGCGTCCTGCGACGATTGTGGAAGACGTCGGACTGCATGGCATGGAAGTCGTAGTGTGATCCGGAGAAGCCCGGCGGCCCCACCGTGGCCTTCAGCGCAAAGCTGAGCAGGCCGTCACCTTCCTGGCGTAGGGCAAGCGAGCTGCCCTGCTGGAAGGTGTTGAAGACTTCCAAACCACCCTCACTGGGCCGCAGCCAGGCACCGTGGTCGTCCACAAGCCGGTTCAGAAAGGAGAAATCCGTTTCGCCGTATTGCACATAGTTCAGCGCCTTACTGCCCGGTGTATGAATGGCAACAGTCAAGCCGCTGCGCTCGGCAACAAGGCCGGCCAGCGAGGCGAGTGTGCCTTCTGCGTAGTACTGTTTGTGCGCTGTCACATCGAGCCGATAGCTCTCGCTGACGGCATGGAGGGTTGCCGTATAGCTGCCCCATACCTCGTAGGCGAGCGCCACGTCGAGAATGAAACCCGAGAAGTGCAGATGCTCGATGCCCCTCTCGTCGAGGGTCTTGATCACGACGGGCTGGCCAAGCAGATCTTCCGTCGCTATGCGCCGGTCTTCTGTGTCACGGCACACCACGGTACATCGCCAGTGCCGGTTCAACTCCTGCGTGACCTCGACGGAAGCGAGCAGGGCGGTGCCCATGATGCCATCGCCGATTTGGATCTGCGGAAGTGCCATCGATTGTTCTGTCCGGTCCGGTGCCCACCATCATAGCGGCCAGAACGTAAACGCACTATGTACGGCGATCGTTCGAGCTTTAGGTGGTGAGCTGTTCGGTGCGTTGGGACATCTGGGCGGTGCGTTCGAGTTTGTCCCAGTTGAACGGTTTGCCGTCGATGGCGCGTTTGACGGTTTTCAGCAGGACGTAGCTGAAGAGCTGGCGGTAGGTGAAGCGCTGGACCCAGATGTGGACAAGGAGCCAGGCATCGCCGCGGCTGGCGGGGTGTTTGCGCTCGAGCAGGAAGGCGAGGGCGGAGGCGGCAAAGTCGATGAGCAGGAAGGTGAGAAAGAAGGTGAGGAGCTTATAGAGATCGGCCGTGTTGGCGGCTTCGGGATGGAAGTGCTTGTCGATGAAGTAATGAATGATGCCGAAGACGAAGAAGAGATCGATGAGCGGCGACATCAAGGGCAAGAGGACCTGGAAGATGAGGATGTTCGGGAGGGCGAAGAGGCCCATGGCGAGGCGGTTCCGGATCGCGGCCTTGTGTTTGAAGATAGCCTGGAGGATGCCGAAACTCCAGCGGAAGCGCTGGCGGGCGAGGCCGTTGGCGGTGTCGGGGGCCTCGGTGAAGGCGAGAGCCTGGTCTTCGTAGACGACGGCGTAGCCCTGTTCAAGCAGGTTCATGGTAAGGTCGGCGTCTTCGGCGACGGTGTCGGGGGCGTAGCCGCCGCCTTTCTGGACGGCCGCGGTGCGCCAGGCGCCGATAGCTCCGGGGACGACCATGACGACGTCGAAGAGGTCTAAAGCCCGGCGTTCGAAGTTTTGGCTGGTGATGTATTCGAGGGCCTGCCAGCGCGTCCAAAGGTTAACGCGGTTGCCGACCTTGGCGTTGCCGGCGACGGCACCGATGTGTGGATTGGCAAAATGCGGGATCAGGCGGGCGATGGCGTCGTGCGCGATGACGCCGTCGGCGTCGATGCCGATGTAGATGGGCTCCTCGGTGGCGTTGATGTGCTCGAGGGCGAAGTTGAGCGCCTCGGCCTTGCCGCCGTTGGGCTTGGTGAGTACGGTGACCCGACCCTCTTCGATCTCCTTGGCGTAGGTCTCAGTGGCAACGCCGTAGGTGTTGTCCTTGGAGCCATCATCGATGACGATGATGCGGATATTTTTGTAGGTGGACATCAGCACGGAGCGGACAGTCCGCGCGATAACCTTTTCCTCGTTGTAGGCGGGAATGAGCACGGCAACTTGCGGCGTGTAGCCGGGGGTGGCGAAGTTGCGACGGGTACGGAGCCGGTCGATGAGAGCGCAAATACCGATGATGATGAGGCGGGCGCTCATCAGGACGTCGCCGACGAAAAAGAGATAAACAACGAAGTGGTTGAAGAAAGAGAGAAAGAAGAAGGCTACGGAGTCGATAGCGGCGAGGTGGCGCTGATTGGCGGTGAGCGGCGGCATGACCTCGGCACGGGTCTTGCCGATGAGCTCGGAGACAGGGACGATGTTGAAGCCGCGGGCGCGCAGGGATCGGATCAGTGCGGGCAGCGCGGCCACGGTGGCGGAGCGGTCGCCGCCGCCGTCATGCATAAGGATGATCGAGCCACGCATCCAGGTTTTGGTCTGGGCGGCGTCGATCTGCTGGAAGACGCTCTTGACGATCTCCTGGGGGCTCTTGCGGGGGTGCTCGTCCCAGTCGTTGGTGTCGATCTTGTCGCCGACGATGACGTAGCCGTGGGACTCGATGTGGAAGATCGGGGCGGCCTGGTCGTTGGTATCAGGCTCTTGGTCGATCGAGTACGGTGGACGGAAGTAGACGGGCTGGACGCCGAGTTTGGCGGCGAAGAGGCGCTCGGTCGCATTCAATTGCAGGTCGATGGAACGATCGGATATGTCGGATATGTCGGGGTGCGTGAAGGTGTGATTGCCGATCTCGTGGCCTTCGCGGTACACGCGCTGGAGGACACCGACGTTGTCTTCGGCGACCTCACCGATCATAAAGAAGGTGCCCTTGACGTCGTACTGTTTGAGGATGTCGAGGATCTTGGGCGTCCACTCGGGGTCAGGACCGTCATCGAAGGAGATGGCGACCTGCTTGGGTTTGTAGCCGTACTGGGAGACGGTGTAGGGCAGGGGGTAGGAATCCATGGTCTCGTTGACGACGGAGAGGTACTGCGGGGGAATGGTCTTGTCGTCGTCCATCCCCAGGGTGCGATGGCCGCTCTGCGGCAGACCGGTGACGCGGAGGATGTCGCCGTCGCCTTCGGTATCGACGTCCTCACCGGGCTGTACCGCGGCAAGCTCCTGGGTGAGGTCGCCCGCGAGGGGGTTATCCCAAATGCGCCACAAGGAAGCATCCTCAGAACCCAGACGCCACAGAGCAAATGTCTGCAGCCCAAGTGCGCGAGCGACGCGCATCTGGTTCACCGCGCTGACGGCGTCAAGAAACCATATCTGGTGGCGCACCTTGGCGTCTTCGTCGTCATAGGCGAAGTGCGGGTTGAGGGAGGTGTCGTCGAGGGCGACGGTGGCACCGGCATCGGAGGCGGCCTGCCAGGCCTCCTGGGTCGAGATTTGCGAGACGCTTAGCGCGTCGTCGACGGTCTCGGGCGCAGGCGCGGTGCGTTTTGGCGCTGGGTGGCCCTTTATGGCCGGCGTTGCGACAGCAGGTGCGGTAAGCGGCAGGATCCAATCGTAGCCGTAGTTGCCGATGGAGCAGATAATCTTTTCGCGCGGGACGACCTTCATAATGGCTTTAAGGTTGTCCTCAAACCAGTCCTGGCCGGCGATGGGACCGGACACCGTACCGGTCTGGTGCTGGTCATAGTTCATCAGCACAATGCCATCGGAGTGCGCGGAGATGAAGGCCGGATCATAGCCTGTGTTGCCGACGGGCAGGCTGACGTAGAGGCGCAGATTGCGTGGGTGGAAGTCGTTGTACAGCGTAGCGATGAGTTGCCCGTAGGCCGCGAGTGCATTCGGCGATATGCCCTGAAAATCGAGAGTGAGACCGCGATAGCGGGTGTTAGCAGCCATGAAGGCATCGATTTGGGAGATGAACTTAGCCTGCGCCGCGGGATTGGTAAGAAAGGCACCCACGTTGTCCTCAAACAACGTTGTGAGCGGGTTGTAGTTGTTCACCATGGGATAGATTTCGGTATCCTGCCGGGCGGCGGTGATGGCTTTAACGATCTTGTTTTCGCGATCGACACCGTGAACGCCGGCTTTATCGACAACGGCGAAGGGGGTGTTGTCGGTGGAGTAGGCGGTCAGTGAACCATCGGGCCCGATGATGTGAAGCCACTCGGGGAAGAGGATGTCGATCTGTTTGACGTGCTGCTTAAAGGAGCTATAGCTGGCAGGGTCGGTGTCGGTGTAAAAGGCCGCGCGCAGACCTTCGCCCGCATTCAGGACGACGTCGGAGGGCTTGAGGTCTGAATGGCGGTGGACGGAGTGGTTGAGCTTGCCTTTGGGGCTGAGTTCAGGGGCCGGCGGCTGATGCAGCGCACGGTAGCGACGGGTGGCGGAGCGCAGGTCAAGCGCGCGCAAGGGGCGCATCTTCAACAGACCGATGACGAACAGGATGCCGACCACCGCGCCGGCAAGGGCGAGCGCGTCGAGGATCCGGCGCAGGCGCTTCCAGCGTTTGCGTTGGGGATCGTAAAAGATGGGCTTGCTGCTCATGGTATGGGGTCATGCTATGGAGTGGGCGTCGCGGCGTCAACGTGAGGCGGAGGGTGGGCAGGGGCGGGCCCGGTTTGCTGCCGTGGCGAAGCGACGGTATGCATCGTTCTTCCCGAGCGCCGGGCTTGGCGGGTTAGGCACGTATCATGCGAGGACGATGCGATGGAGCTTCTCGCGGGCCGGTTGTGTACATGTGCTGGGCGCGCTCGGCGTGGGTCTGGCCCTGCGTGCGTTGTTTGTGCTTCATCATCCGCAGTTTGTCGGCGACACGCTGATCTATGGCGACCTGGCCCAGAATCTGCTCCGGCATGGGATGTATGGGCTGACGGAAGATCATATCCGGCCAACGCTGATTCGGCTGCCGGGCTATCCCCTATTTCTGGCGCTTTGCTTCAGCGTATTTGGGGTAGGGAACTATCTGCCGGTGCTTTGGGTGCAGGTGTTCGTGGACCTGTGCGGATGTGCCCTGCTGACTGATTTGGCGCGGCGGCTATTCGGCAGACGGGTGGGACTGGCGGCTTTGTGGTTAAGTGCGCTTTGTCCGTTTACGGCAAATTACACAGCGGCGGCGCTAGCGGAGACGCTGAGTATCTTTTGCGTGGCACTGTCGCTGTGGGGGCTCGCATTCTGGCACGCTCGCCTCAGGGCGCGTGAGCCGACGGCTGTCCCGTCAGTCGTCATCAGTTGCGCTTTGGCAGGAGCAGCCCTGCTGCGTCCAGATGGTGGGTTGCTCGCTGCGGCCGTGCTGCCGCCGATGCTATGGGTTGCTTGGCATGGGCGGCCTGGAGCTCTACGCGTGGGGGTCCGGGATGCGGCGATCGCTGCGGGGCTGCTGTGTGCGGTGCTGGGGACGTGGGCGGCGCGCAACTGGCGGGTTTTTCACGTGGTGCAGCCGCTGGCCCCGAAGTATGCCAACGATCCGGGGGAGGCCGCGCCGCTGGGATTTGCGCGCTGGTACAGGACCTGGGGCATCGGGTTCGGCGACACGGTGCGGGTCTATTGGGTTTGGGATGGGTCCGAGGAGAGGATGGAGGACCTGCCGGCGCGGGCGTTTGACAGCGCGGCGCAAAGGCAAGAGACGGCCGACCTGTATGCGCGGTACAACCGGGATACCTCGACGAACCCGGCGTTGGAAGCTGGTTTTGCGGGGCTGGCGGAGGCGCGGGTGCGAGCGCATCCATGGCGGTATTACGTTGGCTTGCCGCTGGCACGGGTGATGGCCATGTGGCTGCGGCCGCGAACGGAATTGACCAAGCTCCCGCTCGACTGGCTGCGGGTGCGCGTGCATCCCGGGCAATCGGCTTCCGCGATCGGGTATGCGGGGTTGAACTTTGCCTTGTTAGGACTGGCGGCGATGGGGCTGTGGCGCTGGCGGTGGTTGGGATGGCGCGGAGGGGGAGTTGTGGCGTGGGCGGTAGGGAGTTTCGTACTGCTGCGCACGGCGATGCTGCTGACGATCGATAACGCCGAGCCACGGTACACACTGGAGTGTTTTCCGGCGATTTTGTTGCTGGCGAGTATCACTTTTGTTGCAGGGTCGGCCAGGCTGGTGGAGTGAGAGGATAGCCGGAGCAGCCAGCGTGATGTTGCAGGGCTTTATCAAGGTTTACGGAGGCGGTCAGGTTCTGCCTTGATGAAGCAGAACGGCCCAGCATATCGCTGAGCCGCTCAATCTACTGGTCGAAGCCCTGTGCGGAATCTCTTTCGCCGCTTGTCCCGTAAACTTGCGCCTCGGGTGAAATGGAGGTGCCAGGGGCCGTAATCCTGGCACTTGTAGCTTTGCTCGCTGTGCTTATCGGAGTAGCAGCGATGCTACTCAGACAAGCTCGTTCTCCAACCGCCCTGCCGGATGCATGCAATCATCCGGTGGGGCACTTTCACCTTTAGTGTTGTCGGGAGAACGATGTTTATCAAGAAAGATTTGGGCAGAGACCATTTCTAATGGTCGACGATATTAACGCCTTTGCTGGGGATCTTGAATGGAGCTTTGTCTACTTTGCCGTTGAGGTGAATGTTGGTGTAATTCGCGGTGCGCTCGTCGCCGGAGGGGGTGTCGAATACCTGTTTGAGCGAGACGTCGCGAGTGGGATCGACCCAGATCGTGACCTGCTTAAAGTTGTTGCGGACGCTTGCGTCCTTGCTGACGAGCACGAGCTTTTCGGTCTTGACGGCGTGGCCCGCTTCGATGAGGTTAACGGGGCCGCCGTCGGCAATCTGCCAGGCCCCGGCGAGGTCGTGGCCGCTGCCGCCGAAGCCTAGGGAGAGAAAGCTCTCGGCACTGCTCTGGCCCGCGCCGGCTTTCAGGCGGTCGGCCTGCTTTTCTGCAGGCGTGTAGATGAGCGCGGTGCCGCCATCGAAGTTGATGATCTTGGACGGCTCGTTACCGGCAGTACCGGAGGCGAGATCATAGACCGAGGCACCGAACGAAACACCACTGCCGGTGCGCTCGATATACATGGAACCCTTCTGCTTTGAGGTGTCGGTGATGCCGGCGACCTTCTCGGCAAAGTCCCACTGGAAGTCCGCCGTCGCGTTCTTAAAGGTCTTGCTGGCTGTGTCCATCTGCGCGAGCACGGCGGCCAGCTGCGGAGAAGGTGCTTGTGTACGGGCAAACGGCGCAAGGCTGAGCAGGCCGGCGAGTGGAAGTAGAGTGATCGCGTAGCGGCGATAGTGCATGGAAGACCTCTGGGGAGCGATAGGGTGATTTTGGCGCTGTGTTGCCTAGGTTTTAAGCGCTGTGTTGCCTAAGCTGGTACTGAACGGTTGTATAGCTGTTCCGCCATCCTGAACGCAGTGGAGGACTTTGGCATTGCTTTGTGCAGTCATGGGGCTATGGACAGAAACAGAGATTCCCTTCGGCTTCGCACAGGGTGAGGATAACGGCCCCATGAACCGTGTGTACCAGTGAGCATGGGTCAGCGGCGTACCTGGACGGCATAGGCGACGATGCGTTTATGCGGGTCCACAACGGGCTTGATGCTTTCGATCTGGCCGTCGGCAGCGATGTTGTGCACGATGCGATCGATGCCTACCCCTCGTTCGGCGTCGGTGTGGGCGCCATCGAGGTCATCAGCGCGTATCTCATAAACGAACTGATGGCCGGCGGTGGATGAGCCCGCATCGCGCACCAGGACCTCACTCGAACGCCGCGGTACCTCGGGAATGGGACGATCGTGGAAATCAATCACATGGGGCGAGATAAAAAGAAAAAGCAGGATCAGCGTGACCATCACGTCGTAATGCAGACTGCCGCGCTCATAGGTCCAGAAGACGTAGCTGCGGAGGAGCTTGAATGGATGTGTTTTGGATCGTGTGTTCTGGTCGGTCATAGCGTACGCCCTAACCGCTGCCGCGTGATGACGGTTTGGCCTCCCATGTAGGGCACAAGCACCTCCGGTACACGCACAGACCCGTCCGGCTGTTGATAGTTTTCGAGCACGGCGAGATAGGTACGACCGATGGCGAGGGCGCTGCCGTTAAGGGTGTGGACGTACTCAGACTTTTTGCCGCCCTCAGGCTTGTATCGGATGTTGGCGCGGCGGGCCTGGAAGTCATGGAGGTTCGAGCAGGAGCTGATCTCGCGATAGGTTCCTTGCCCCGGAAGCCAGACCTCGAGGTCGTAGGTCTTAGCGGAGGCGAAGCCCATGTCGCCGGTGCAGAGGAGCATGCGGCGGTAGGGGAGGCCGAGGCGCTCGAGGACGGTTTCGGCGTGGCGCGTGAGGGCTTCAAGCTCGGCGGATGAGTCTTCCGGACGGGTGAACTTGACGAGCTCTACCTTTTGAAACTGGTGATGGCGGATCATGCCGCGCATGTCTTTGCCGTAGGAGCCGGCCTCGGAGCGGAAGCAGGAGGTGTAGGCGGTGAAGGAGATGGAACCTCCGCTGAGGTCGATGGTTTCATCGCGAAAGAGGTTAGTGAGAGGGACCTCCGCGGTCGGGATGAGCCAATGGTCGTTGTCGCGGAGTTGGCCGGGTTCGTAGGGCCCCTTGTCGTCGCAGTGAAAGAGATCTTCGGCGAACTTGGGTAGCTGGCCGGTTCCGAAGAGAGAGCGTGAATTCACGAGGGTGGGTGGAAGGACCTCGCTATAACCATGACCGCCGGCTTCGGTCGGCCGGGTGTGGAGGTCGAGCATGAAGTTGGCCAAGGCGCGTTCAAGGCGGGCACCGGCACCGAACTGCACAACGAAGCGGGAGCCGGAGATCTTGGCGGCACGTTCGAAGTCGAGGATACCGAGCGCTTCGCCGAGCTCCCAGTGGGGTTTGGGGGTGAAGTCGAAGGAGGGAATCGCGCCCCAGGTTTTTTCACAGCGGTTGTCGTGCTCGGAGATGCCGGGGGGGACATCGTCGGCGGGGAGGTTGGGCAAGGCTTCGAGCAGGGTGCGGAGGCGAGTGTCGGCCTCGTTTGCGGCGGCCTCAAGAGCCTCGGTGCGGGATTTGAGGTCGGCGCTTTTACTGCTGACAGCGGCCACGTCCCGGCCCTCGCGCTTTAGCCTGGCGAACTCCCCCGAGAGGGCGTTGCGCTGGGCTTTGAGGGTTTCGACCTCGGTAATGGCGGCGCGCCGGTCGGCGTCGAGCTGGGTGAAGCGGTCGAAGAGGATGGGGTCGACGCCGCGCAATTGCAGTTTCTCCCTTACCTGCGGGAGGTTGGCACGAACGAAGCCGAGGTCAAGCATGGTCAAGATAGTTTAGCTTGCGAGCCGGGCATGGCGGGCGGGCGATGTTCAAGTCTGAATATTCAGGTCTAGAGATTCAGGTTAAGGGAGGAGGTCTCAAGGTTGAGGTTTGGCTCTGTGGCGAGGGTTGAATTGGGGAGTTTTGCTTGGGCCACTAGAATCTTTGGTGATGAGCGATATGAAAAGGATCGGGCGTGCCCTGCTGTCGGTAACGGATAAGACGGGGCTGGTGGCGTTTGCGCAGGTGCTGGTAGCGAACGGGGCGGAGTTGGTGTCGACCGGTGGGACGGCCAAGGCGTTGCGGGATGCGGGGCTGCCGGTCCGGGACGTTGCAGAATTGACAGGCTTTCCTGAGATGCTGGACGGCCGAGTGAAAACGCTGCACCCCGTTGTGCATGGCGGACTGTTGCATCGGCGGGCGGATGCGGAGCATGTCGCGGCCGTAAAGGCGCATGGGATTGCGCCGATCGATATGGTGGTCGTCAATCTATACGCGTTTGAAAAGACGGCGGCAAACCCGAGCGTGGCTTTGCCGGAGCTGATCGAGAACATCGATATCGGTGGGCCTTCGATGCTGCGGTCTGCGGCTAAGAACTTCGAGGATGTGGCTGTTGTTTCGAGCGCGGCGCAGTATGGGGCGCTGATGGCGGAGCTGGAGGCCAGCGGCGGTCTGGGCGCGGAGACGCGCTGGCGGCTGGCGCGCGAGGCCTTTGCGACCACTGCGGCTTACGACGCGGCGATCGCGACTACGCTTGAAGGACGGGCGCTCGAAACCCGAGCGCTTGAAACGCGGGCACTGGAGGCACGAGCGGCGGAGAGCCCGGTTGAGGACGTCTCCGTGGCTTTGCCGCAGACCTTGCGTGTAACGGCGTCGCGGAAGATGGCGCTGCGCTATGGTGAAAATCCGCATCAGGCGGCGGCGCTGTATACAGACGGCTCGGCGCTGGGCATCGCCAACGCCGAGCAACTGCAGGGCAAGGAGCTGAGCTACAACAACCTGGTCGATCTGGACGCCTGCTGGGCCTTGGCGAGCGAGTTCGACGCGACCGCCGTGGCGATCATCAAGCACACGAATCCTTGTGGTGTAGGGATGGGCGCGACGGTGGCCGAAGCGTACGCGCGGGCGCTCGCAGCGGATCCGCTCTCGGCGTTTGGCGGGGTCATTGGAGTCAATCGCGAGGTGGACGGCGCGGCTGCAACCGAGATTGCGAAAATGTTTGTGGAGGCCATCGTGGCTCCTGGGTTCACGCCCGAGGCTCTGGCGGTGTTTGGAGCTAAGAAGAAACTGCGGGTGCTGCGCATTCAGCCGGCCAGGGTGGGACGTGTGCTGAAGTCGATTTCTGGCGGATACTTAATGCAAAACGAGGATCATGCGCCGGTCACCGCAGGCTCTCTTCAGCTGGTTACCGCGCGCAAGCCCACCGAAGCGGAGACCGAAGCGTTGCTGTTTGCCTGGCGCGTGTGCAAACACGTGAAGTCGAACGCGATCGTGTATGCGCGGATGGAGGGTGGCTTCGGGCAGACGGTCGGTGTCGGCGCGGGCCAGATGAGCCGGGTGGATGCGGCGCGATTTGGCGCGATGAAGGCGGTGTTGCCGCTCGAGGGAACCGTGGCGGCCAGCGATGCCTTCTTCCCGTTTCCGGACGGGCTCGAGGTGGTGGCGAATACGGGCGCGACCGCAATCATTCAGCCGGGGGGCTCGGTGCGTGACGCGGAGGTGATTGAGGCGGCCAATCGGCTGGGAGTGGCTATGGCGTTTACCGGCTTACGCCACTTCCGGCATGGATAGAGCGCTTCGGTAACACAGGCGAGTAGGTTGGTTCGCATCCAAAACGTGTAGAGTACCGTCTAAACCAATGCTGCTGTATCGCTGCTTTCCGTTATTCAGGACCCGCTCATGACCGTTTCGCTCCGCGCCTCCCTGCCATGGCTCACCTGCGCTCTATTGTTGGCGCCTGGTTTACCCAGCCTCGCCCAGGCAAAATCCTCACCGAAGACGCAGGCTGCCACGGCCCCGCAGACAGCCGGAGTGCCGGACAGAGCTTCCGCCTACTACCACTATGGGTTAGCCAAGATCTACGAGGACCAGGCTGTTTCCAACGGGCGCCAGGACCTTGCCACACAGGCGATCGAACAATACAAGCTGGCCCTGGACGCCGATTCGGACTCTTCCATGTTGCAAGATGGATTGGCGAATCTCTACTTTCGGCTTGGTCGCATTCGCGAGGCCGTCAGCGCGGCGCAGGAACAGGTAACGAAACACCCTGATGACGTGGATGCGCACACGCTGCTGGGCCGGGTGTATCTTCGTTCACTCGACGATCGGCAAGGGACGCAAGGTCCGCAGTCGCAAGAGATGCTGGCCGCCGCAATCAAGGAGTATGAGACGATCGCGCGGTTGAAGCCGAAGGATCTTGAAACCCACCTCCTGCTTGGTCAGCTGTATGGTCTGAATCACGATTCGGCTAAAGCGGAGGCGCAGTTCCAGGCGGCCCGCGACATTGATCCCAACTCCGAAGAGGTCGTGCTGAACATGGCGCGGCTTTACACAGAACAAGGGGACCTGAACAAGGCCGCTAAAGTGATTATGGATGTGCCGGTGGACCATCGTTCCCCACGTATGGACTTTGCGCTGGGCGGCATACTGGATCAGTTGAAGCAGCCGAAGCAAGCCGCCGAAGCCTACCAGGCGGCAGTGGACCAGGACCCTGAGAACGCCGATGCGAAACGCGCTTTGGCGGCGGCTCTACAGGCCTCCGGGCAGATGGATGCGGCGGCCAAGATCTACGGCCAACTCGTCGGATCGGATCCGCAGGATGCGCAATCGCTGATCCGTGAAGCCGACATTCAGCGTCAGCAGGGGCACTATGAGCAGGCCCTGACCTCGTTGAAGAAGGCGGAAACGCTGGCTCCCGACTCCATCGAGCTCAGCTATAACGAGGCTTTAGTCTACGACGCGCTGGGCCGGTTCGATGATTCGATCCGAACCCTAAAGGCCGTTCTAGCCAAGACAGCTTCGCCCAAGGGAACCTACGAGAATGGGGACCGCAGCAATCGGGCTCTGTTTCTGGATCGGCTTGGGATTGTGGACCGTGAGGCCGGAAGGTATGACGATGCCGTTGCTACCTATAAGCAGATGGCCGCGTTGGGCGGTGATTTCGAGGCTCGTGGCGATCAGAACGTCGTAGATGCATTCCGTGATGCGCACCAGTGGGCGAACGCGTTGAACGCCGCGAAAGCGGCCGCTGCTGCCATGCCCGCGAGCAAAGACGTACAGCTGAACTATGCGCGTCAGTTAGGCGACAACGGCCAATTGGATCAAGGATTAAAGGTGGCCGAAGCGCAGCTGAAGGGAACACCGGACGACCGCGATGTTTTCGTCACGCTCGCCGATATGCAGGCCCGCGCCAAACACTGGAAGCAGGCTTCGGAGGCTGTGGACAAGGCCGAAGCGACCGCAACGAAACCGGCGGAAAAGCTGTTTGTCTACTACTTCCGCGGTTCCATTGCGGAGCGCGAAAAGCTGTATGACCAAGCCGATGAGCAGTTTCGCAAAGGGCTGGCGATCGACCCAAACTACGTGGCCATCGAGAACGACTTTGGCTACATGCTGGCACAACGCGGTGTAAAGCTGGATGAAGCGACCACCATGCTGAAAAGGGCGGTGCAGTACGATCCGCAGAACGGTGCCTACCTCGATTCATTGGCTTGGGCTTATTACAAGCAGGGCCAGTACGCGATGGCGGAAGATACGGAGCGAAAGGCTGCCATACGGCTGCCGGGCGACCCCTCAATATTGGCGCATTTGGGTGAGATCTACGCCCACAACGGCAAGCTGTCGTTGGCTGTCACGGAATGGGAACGCTCGCTGGCGGGGTATGCAAGCTCTCTGCCGCCGGAGGCCGATCCAACTGATGTAACTAAGACGCAGCATGACCTGGAGACTGCGCGTATGCGCCTGGCCCATGCAGGCTCCGGTCCGGTGAAGTAGCCGAACAATAAGGAAATCAAGACTGCGCGTAAAGCCGGCTCACGAACAGCTATCCTCAGAGAGGATGCGCTTCGATCTACACATGTGCGGGGTGTTTGCAGGGGAGGAGCAACGGCTCGCTACTCGTGTTTTCCCTGCGCCCTCGAGCGACGGGCGCTCGCCCTTTGAGCGCGACCGTGACCGCGTGGTGCAATCGCGCGCTTTCCGCCGGCTTGCAGGTAAAACGCAGGTATTTACCAGCCGGGCCTCCGATCACTTCCGCAGCCGGCTGACGCATACGATTGAGGTCGCGCAGGTCGCGCGTCATGTGGCCTCCGCGCTTTCGCTCAATGCTGATCTGGCAGAAACCCTGGCCCTTGTTCACGATATCGGGCATCCGCCCTTCGGGCATGCCGGTGAGCGTGCGTTGGATCGTTGCCTGCAACGCAGCGGTTTGCGCTTCGATCACAATCTTCACGCTTTGCGCATTGTGGAGCGTTTTGAGCAGCGCTATGCGGGGCACCGCGGCCTGAATCTCACGCTGGCGACGCGCGAAGGGATCATCAAGCATTCACGCGATTACACCGCAGCGGCCCACCCGGAGCTGAACGAATATCTGCTGGGCGACAGCCCGCCGCTCGAGGCCCAAATTATCGATTTAGCCGACGAGATCGCCTATCTTACCGCGGACTTGGATGACGGGGTCGAATCAGGCCTGTTGGAGATTCGTTTCATTTGCGAGCACGTCAGCATCCTGCGGCGCAGCTATGAAGCTGTCCGCATTGCGCACCCCGAAGCAGAGGAAAAGTACGTCTTTCACGATGCGCTACAGACCATGCAGAAAGCGTTGGTGCTGGACCTGATCCGGACGACCGCCGCCAACGTTCGTGAGGCGGGCGCGCAGAATCTTGCAGACATTCGCCGGTTAGGCCGCAGGATAGCCGTATTCTCGCCGCAGATGGAACGGGAGCGGCTGGAGGAGAAGGGCTATTTGTACGACGCGCTATACACGTGCCCGGCGCTGGAACGCGAGCATGAAAAGGCAGAGACGGTCGTAACCGAATTGTTCGACTATTGGACAAATGAACCAGAAGCGTTGCCGGAGGCTTACTTCGCCGAGATCGAGACCGAGGGTTTGCCGCGCGTGATTGCGGACTATATCGCCGGCATGACAGACAACTTCATCCTGCTGCAGTTCGCGGACGTGCGTCGAAGGCTACGCACAGGCGTGGGCCGCCCCCGCGTGGGCGTTTAGATCTGGTTAGTATGCGTATCTGCGGCAGCCGTCTCCAAGACCGGCGTTGAGCCGGTGAATGCTTTTTACGCGGCTTGCCCTAACGCACTTTGACGCCGAGCCAAGGGGTTGGTAGCCTAATCAAGCGTTGGTTTGCCAGAACCGCTGCAAGCGTCCCCGTCGTCCAGTGGCCCAGGACATCGCCCTTTCACGGCGGTAACACGGGTTCGAATCCCGTCGGGGACGCCAATATCTAGAACAACTTGCAAACATTCGCTTACGAAAAAGCCGTTTGAAGAGGTTTAGTCGGCGGGCTGGAGATCGTCGGGCGAGGCAGGTGCATTCGCGCGATGAAAGCGGAGAGCATTGGTGCGCTGCTCCTTCTTCTTGCGGAGAAGGCTGATGAAAGCACATTCGAAAGGCTGCTTACCGAAAACCGCTACGTCGCTTTCGGTGCGAAACGGTGTCACCGCAGAATAGTCGCTCACGCAGCGGTGCAGACCTAATGCGTCGATGCCGAGGTTATCAGTCGCAAGGTCAAGCATGAGTTTGCCATGGGGAACAGGGCAAAGACGGCTAAACCGGAGGCGAAGGTCCTGCGATTAGATTTCATTGGAATAAGTCCGCACTATCTTAAAAGGGCTTTGGCGGAATCAGACATGGTGACCACAGCGGCACCGAGCATAATGACATCCTTGATGAGCCGGCCGACTCCGGAGAGATACGGAAAACCGTGTGTCGTGTCTCCCGTCGCAGGTACCCAGGCCTCTGGCGTCGTCAAAAGAAAGCACAGGGTAGTGCAGGACATTAGGGCGAGCAAGAGACTTCCGATTGTCGCTACTTGCGGAAGAACCGGGTTCGACGCGATCATGAGGCCGATGAGCAGAATGACCAACCCGAGACCGTGCGAGAAGCGATAGGTTCCGTTTGCTACATTCCATGCGCGATGGGCTGGATTGAGGTCACCTTCCTTGTTCATGTGACTGCGATAAGTGGGCGCTGGATAGCGACAAGAGAAACCCATCAGAGGGCTATAGGAGACGAGTGGCACGATGCCCTTATCAAAGCTCTACTCGCGGAGGCCCAGTTCGACCCCGAACTGGCAAAACCTTCCGTGAAGATTGGATTTTGCCTCGCCGCAAACGTGCACTAACCGCTGTATCTGAAGCGGTTCGCCAGGGGGACTTGCGAGCCGACATTGATTTGGAGACGACTGTCGATCTGCTATATGCCCCGATGTACTACCGTCTTCAGATCGGCACCGGGCCGATATCAGATGCCTACGTCGACAGAGTCTTCCACCATGCTATGCAAGGGCTGCGAAAGATCTGCAGTTGATGCGGATCTACAAATTGCCGACGAGAAAGAAAAACAGTCTCCCAATACTAAGGAGAGTGATGGCCAACATTCCATTGATGTAGTAAGACGCTACTCGCTTCTGCGCATCTTTGGGCCTGGTGATTCCTACTCCCCAGATCAAACTCTCGCTCACGATATTGGTAGGCTTCTCATTGTTTGCTGTCTCCTAAAGCACAAACCATTGGATAGCTTCGACGGCCAGATCGATATGCACATACTGCGGCAGACGGATTCGGGGGCTCAATGGACGCGGAAGCCTTGCCGAAGATGTGAGCCTTCATGAATTGCAGGGGAATCGAACTTGGGTACATCCCACTTCGCACATGAGTTTCGAAGTTCTACTGGCGAAACACCGTATAAGTACCTGCTAAAGCAGCGTCTGGAAAGAGCTAAGGCTATGCTCGCAAGCACTCGATTGCCGATTCAGAATGTAGGTGCCCTAACAGGTTTCCTCCATCCGACGAATTTCATCGAACGTTCCGGCAGCGGATAGGACAGTCGCCTCATGCTTGGCGCAAGGACCACTACGCGGGTAAATGAAGCAACATTGAAACTAGCGCTCGTAGGACAGTTGACTAGGACGTTCACGCGATGACAAATCGGGCGGAAATTGATGTGCACGCAGCCGCTCCAGGTGCTGAAGAAGCCATCGTTACGCATTGCCGAATCGATTACGGTCTCCAGTTCACTATCACGGCAGAGGTCGCGGCGCGCCACAGGGGTTCAATACGGGTTCGATTTTGCTTACTCAGGGCTCTAGAATAACTCACATGGCCAACCTTACCCATTGTTTACCGTTTTACAGCTGCCAGGGTTCCGCCTTACGGCGGTAACACGGGTTCGAATCCCGTCGAGGACGCCAAATCTTCTAAGGACACCAGTCACAGGGTCCTTACACAACAGGGATCGAAGCCGGAGCAGTACAAGTTTCGGTACGGCTGATGAATCTCAGCCTACGCGGTGCTTACCGGCAAGCAGATCCAGGAGAAGACTGAGTCCCTCCGCAACGCTGGCAAAGCCTTTTTCCTTGCGCAATCGCCCACCGGCGGATAAGTCGATGAGCCCGTGGGCGGAAGCATAGATCAATCCGGTAAGAGCGACCGTCGGCATCTGTGGAATTGCATTCGATGCTTGGCACTCGCCGACAATCCCGGCGAATTCGCAGAAGCATCGCAGCGCGGCGGCCTCCAGTTCGCCGCCTTGCACGGCGATCTCCGGTTCGTTGAAGAGTAAACGGTAGCGAGCAGGGTATTTCAGGCCATAGGTGGCGAAGAGGTTCAGCGCCCTCTGCAGCTTAGAAATCGGCTTGACCCGAGTTCGGCGCACCTCCATGAAATTTTTCGTCAGCATGGCGAAATCTTGGATTGCAACGGCGGCAAGCAGCGCACTGCGATCCTTGAAATGCCGGTAAGGGGCGTTGTGCGAGACGCCGACAATTCCGGCGACCGCGCGCAGGGTGACGGCTGTGGACCCACCGCGATCAAGCAGTTGCGATGCAGCGTCTATGAGCTGATCCGCGGTACTTCGAATCATCAAAACAGGCCTACTTAATATTAGATTGCAACCAAAGTTGACATCGTCCACTCTACTAGATAAGTTGACAACGTCAACGGAAGGATCTCATGGGCCAGTCATCAAGCAGCAACTCCCGTACGGTCATCATCACAGGAGGCAACTCGGGTTTGGGCTATGCCTGCGCTCATGCTCTCTTGCAGCCAGCATCCGGCGTCGCACCCTGGAAGGTTGTGCTGGCCTGCCGCGATCCAGCGCGAGCGAAGCAGGCTGTAGATAGATTGAACCAGGAAATATCCAGGACTCACTCATCGTCAAGTGTGGAAGCCATGCGTCTTGACTTGGCTTCACTCGATTCCGTGCAGAGCTTTGCCGACGAGGTAGGCCGGCGTATAAAGGCGGAGGAGCTGTCCCCTCTCCATGGGCTGGTTTGCAACGCCGGCGTGCAGAGCACGGGCGGCCAGGAGACATTCACGGCAGATGGCTTTGAGACCACGTTCGGCGTAAATCACCTCGGTCACTTTCTTCTGGTCAACCTGCTCGAGCCCCGATTCACCGTTCCCGCTCGCATCGCCGTTGTTGCCAGCGGTGTACACGATCCAGCGCAAAAGACCGGTATGCCGGCACCGGCCTGGAAGGACGATATCGCTGCCCTGGCCAAGGGTGATCTGACGCCAAGTGGTCCGCCTGATTCACCTGTAAAGGCAGCTCGCCGGCGCTACACCACGTCCAAACTGGCGAATGTTCTGTTCACTCACGAACTGGCTAATCGCTTACCCGCGGGTATCACCGTGAACGCCTTTGACCCCGGCCTGATGCCCGGTACAGGCTTGGCACGGGATGCGTCTGCTCCCATGCGTTTTATCTGGCATCAGGTAATGCCACGGATGTTGCCGTTGCTGCGCCGGGTGCTATCGCCCAATATCCACACGCCCGAAGAATCAGGAGCCGCCCTGGCCAGATTGATCTCTGATCCGGCTCTGGAGGGCATCACCGGGAAATACTTCGAGGGGCCACGTGAAATCCGCTCGTCAATCGAATCCTATGACAGCGCGCGTGCCACTAAGCTATGGGCTGCAAGTATGGCGCTCACCGGCTATCATGCCGCGCATAGTTAGGTCTGCGAAGACCACACAAGCAAATGGCTGTTCTTTGTCGGATAGGTGCTAGTAGGGGAGATGGCAACAGTGGCGAATCGATATTACGAGGGGCCGCGGTCGGATCACTTCGACAGCGAAAGGTTCTACCACCCCGGCCTGCCCTCGTCCGATAAAAGCCTTCTCGACCTCCTGAGATGGCAGTTCCTGGGCAGGAGATCGGTGTGGCCTAAGACTGTTTCCGCGCGCTCCGGGATACGTCCAGCAGCTAGTGAAGAGGGCTTGAAGGTAACCGCGATCGGACACGCCTCGCTGCTGATTCAGGTTGCGGGAAGCAACATTCTTCTCGATCCCGTGTGGGCTGAGCGTGCGAGCCCTTTCACGCGCTTCGGTCCGCTGCGGCACAATCCGCCTGCCATTGCGATGGCCGATTTGCCTCCGATCCATACCGTTCTGCTCACCCACAATCATTACGATCATATGGACCTGCATACGATCGGGCAGCTGTGGAACGCCCATCGTCCGTTGATCGTAAGCCCTCTCGGGAACGATCGCGTGATTCGCAAGGCGGTGCCCTACGTCGAGGTAACAACCGGTGATTGGTGGCAAAGCTTTGAATTGCCGCACGGGGTACGCGCTACGATCGTTCCGGCATACCATTGGTCGTCGCGTGGCCTCGGCGACCGGCGAATGGCGCTCTGGGGCGGTTTCATACTCGAAACGCCCTCTGGAATCGTCTACTGCGCCGGGGACACGGCCTACAGAAATGGCCAGATCTTCCGCGAGATCCGGGAGCGATTCGGACCAGTCACCATGGCGATTTTACCGATCGGGGCATACGCGCCCGGTTGGTTCATGAAGACACAGCATGTCGATCCACACGAGGCCTTACAAATCGCGCTGATCTGCGAGGCACAGCAGGTGCTGGGCATCCATTGGGGTACCTTCTCTTTGACCGACGAACCTTGGGACGAGCCAAAACAGCGCTTAGCGGCGGCAGTGAGTGCAGCGTCTCCAAAGAACGTCGACTTTACCGCCCTTCGCCCGGGTGACATCTGGCAAATTCAACCCTGATTCAACAGAGGCGCTTCGCTTCTCGCTATCCTCTGCCATACAGGCGAGAAATAGAAATCACCCCACCCTGACGCTGTATGCTGTCCATGTCGAGGTTGGTGAAACAGGAATGGCTCTGAAGCAGACGCCTGAAGAAGCAGGTCGGCGAAGGGATCAGATTATTTCCGCGGCAACTGTGGTTTTCCTGCGTTACGGGCATGCACGTACCACGATGAACGATGTTGCCGAGGAGGCTCGTATCTCCCGGCCGGCGCTTTACCTCGTGTTTCCCCGCAAAGACGATATCTTTGTAGCAGTGACGGAGCGCTTGATCCAAGACAAACTCCAGCAGTACCGGGAGGCGCTTCCCAAAATGCGCAGCTTAAGCCAAAAACTGCATTTTTGCTGTGAGCAGTGGGCCGGAGTCGGCTACGACATGACGAAAGCTCATCCGGATGCACGGGACGTATTCAATTTGGACTTCGCTCCCGTGCGGGAGATGTACGCTACGCTCGAGAACTTTTGGGCGGACCTGCTTCACGATGCGGTAGTGGCCTCCAAGCTGAAAACGACTCCCGATGAGCTGGCACGCCTGCTGATTTTTTCCATGCGAGGCTTAAAGGACATCGCAGAGGATGCAACCCATATGCGCCGCCTTATCGCATTGCAGGTTGATGTGGTGCTCGCGGCGATTGATGCGCGGTAAATCACGTTAACGCCTGCAAACCCTGCATCGTGCCGGGCAGGTGATTGGTTCGCGTCATACAGTTTTAGAGTTGCAGCCGTTAGGACATTTATGGCGAACACACGGTCGTGTCTGTTCCCTGCAGGCCATAGAAAACACGAACGATCGTGCTATGCTGGGCGGCATGGAAACACCCGCGTCGCCTACACGCAGTAGGATTCTCGAGCGTGGCCTCGATCTCGTCAGCACGACTGGATTTTCTGGGATCACCATTGGGAGGCTGGCCGAAAAAACAGGCATGTCCAAAAGCGGTCTGTTCGCGCATTTCGGCTCTCGCGAAGAGATTCAATTGGGATTACTTGAATACACCGCTGAAATTGCAGGAAAGCATGTCATCGCTCCCGCCATGCTTGCCACGGATGGCTTGCCAAGATTGCGTGTTCTTCTTTCCCGTTGGATTGGATGGACAAAGAGAGCCGGGCTTGCCGGTGGATGCCCTGTGGCAGCCGGCATGTTTGAGTTGGATGACCTGGAAACGCCTGTTCGCGCAAGCCTGTTGGTGATGGAGAAGAAGTGGCGAGGGCTGCTCCGCGATTTGACCAAGCAGGCAATCGCGCTCGGGCATTTGCGCGCAGACCTGGATGTGGAGCAGTTCGTGTGGGAGCTTTGCGGAATCTACCTAAGCCATCATGCGTCGTTACGCTTTGTTCGCGACCCCAAAGCAAACCTTCGAGCAAGCCGCGCGTTGGAAGGGCTTCTCGCAAGGGCAGTGCCATAGATTGCCCCTCGTCTTCATGCCTTGCCGCAAGATGACTTTTCCCCTGAACATCACGATTCGCTACAGGAAAGATATATGCATACCGTCGCTCCCCTGACTACACCGCAACTGCTCTCTCCCCTTGGCGTCGCTGTCCTCTGGATAGGTTGTTTCTCGCTCATGAAGGAACCCCTGCGGCAGAAACTCAGTGCTTTGATGATTTGCGGCGCTGGAGCCGCTTACCTTAGCGGCGGCTTGCGCATTTGGGAGTTTGTGGCCTGCGCCCTCTTCACCTTTCTCGCCTATCGCGGCTTGAGCGACTATCGTTTTATCGGTATCGGCTGGTTTCTGCACACCTGTTGGGATCTCGTTCACCACTTCTACGGCAATCCCATCATCCCATTCGCCCCAGCTTCTTCCGCTGGGTGCGCAGTTTGCGATCTCGTTCTTGCTGTTTGGTACTTTCTCGGAGCACGCTCAATCTTTCACCGGCCTTCATGGGGGCGGAAGCAGGACGTCGAGTTCCAGCAAGGATGATGTAATCGGGAAGCATAACGGAGATTCTCGATGAAACTGCCATGCGATGCGGAGACGAGCCTGACACAGCAGGACTCTTTTATCCTGCCGGGGTCGAGCGGAGCATGGGTGCTCGCAGCGACGATCCTGGGGACGAGCATGGCCTTTATCGACGGCACCGTCGTCAATGTAGCGCTTCCAGCGTTGCAGGAAGCTTTCCACGCCTCCGCGAGCGATCTGCAATGGGTGGTGGAGGCCTACGGCCTGATGCTGGCGTCCCTCCTACTCGTCGGAGGATCGATGGGCGACCTCTTCGGGCGAAGAAAGACTTTTCTCATTGGAACATTTCTCTTTGCGTGCGGCTCGGCATGGTGTGGCGCGGTGCACTCGATTCATGGATTGGTGCTGGCGCGTGGCGTGCAAGGCGTGGGAGCCGCGCTGCTGGTTCCTGGAAGTCTGGCATTGATCAGTGCTTCGTATCAGGGAGAGGAGCGTGGCCGGGCGATCGGCACCTGGTCGGGCTTTACGGCGATTACGGCCGCGGTCGGACCAGTGCTAGGCGGCTCTCTTGTGCAGTATGCCTCGTGGCGGTGGGTCTTCTTTATCAATATCCCGGTGGCAGCGGCCGTTGTCCTACTCACGCTATGGCGGGTGCCGGAAAGCCGCAACGACGGAGCACAGCGCACCCTTGATTGGCTCGGGGCTGTGTTGGCGACCTCTGGCCTGGGCGCGATTACGTATGCCCTGATCGAAGCGCCTAAGGGAGGTCGCGTCATCGCATCTGTTGGCGGTGCAGGTGTTTTGCTGCTCGCCGGCTTTGTCATCGTGGAAGCGCGTTCTTCGGCACCGATGCTGCCGCTGTCGCTGTTTCAATCGCAAAATTTCAGCGGTGCGAATCTGCTCACCTTTTTCTTGTACGCCGCCTTTGGTGGAATCCTTTTCTTTCTTCCGCTGAATCTGATCCAGATACAGCACTACACGCCGACAGAGGCCGGCGGTGCACTATTACCCCTCATCCTGATGATTTTTCTCCTATCGCGATGGTCTGGTGGGCTTATCGCACGGTATGGGGCAAAGCTCCCGCTTACACTCGGTCCGTTCATTGTTGCCATTGGCTTTGCCCTGCTTCTAAGGACGGGCATCGGTGGGTCGTACTGGATGACCTTCCTTCCCGACACGGTGGTTCTTGGCCTCGGCATGGCGATCAGTGTCGCGCCACTGACCACGACCGTGATGGGTGCGGTGCCGCTCGCGGAGGCAGGTATCGCTTCGGGGGTGAACAACGCCGTGTCTCGCGTCGCCGGTTTGCTTGCCATCGCTCTCTTCGGTCTGGTGCTTTATGCCGGCTTCAATCACAGCCTGGATCAACGCTTGGCGGTGCTTCAGGTATCGACGTCCGAGCGTGAACAAGTCGATGCGCAAAGGCCAAAACTGGCTGCGGCCGAAAGCAGCGACCCTCGTGTGAAGACGGCCATTGCGGAAGCGTTTATCTCTGGTTTTCAAAGCATATTGTGGATCGCGGTAGTGCTGTCCGCTCTCAGCGCAATCAGTGCTCTGACACTGCTCGACGCAGTGCAAACAACGGCCGCAAATCAGTCACAATGATGGCCTAGTTGCGCGCGCCATCTCAGCGACAAGCATCCTGGTCGGCTATAGAAATTCGCTTTGCATGCTGGTGCAGATGGGTGCTTGCCCGTCAGTGGCCCACACCGAAGGTGAACACCGTGCTGGAATGCAGAGTCTGGCCGGGGCGCAGCAGCGTCGAAGGAAACGCAGGCTGGTTCGGTGAATCGGGGAAGTGCTGCGTCTCCAGGCAGAAGCCCGCGTTCTTTCCGTAGGTTTCGCCGCGCGTGCCGATGTTTGCTCGACTCAGGCCATTGCCGGTGTAAAACTGCACGCCGGGTTCAGTGGTGGTGACGGTGAGCGAGCGGCCGCTCTTCGGATCGTAGACATGAGCTGCCATGTGCAGGCCGGGGCTGGCGGAACCATTCAGGACGTAGTTGAAGTCGTAACCGCCGCCGCCGAATTTGAGCTGCTGATTCGGTGTGTTGATCTGTTTGCCGATGGCGGTGGGCTGACGAAAGTCCATCGGTGTTCCGGCGACAGGGGCAAGCTGGCCAGTGGGTATCAGTGATTCATCTACCGGTGTGTAACGATCGGCGTCCAGGGTCATCTCTTCGCCGAGCACATCGCCATTGCCTTCACCGGAGAGGTTGAAGTAACTGTGATTGGTGAGATTGACCACAGTGGACTTATCCGTTGTGGCAGAGTAATCGATGCGCAGGGATTTGCCTTCCAGCGTGTAACGCACATGTGTGGTCAGCTGCCCTGGAAATCCCATGTCGCCATCCGGACTGACGAGGGTGAATTCGACACCGTTGTCGCCCAGTAGAGGTCTTGCCTGCCAGACCTTCTGGTCAAAGCCGACCGGCCCGCCATGAAGCGCATTGGCCCCGTTGTTTACCGGTACATGGTAGATGTGGCCGTCGATGCTGAAGCTGCCTTTGGCGATACGATTGCCATAACGGCCGACAATCGCGCCAAAGTAGGTTTTGCCGTCGGCACGGTAGGCAGCGAGATCCTTATGCCCGAGCACCACATCGGCCTTGCGCCCGGAGCGGTCAGGCGCTTCGATGCTTACGACATGCGCGCCATAGTTCGTTAGGCGAACGGTCAGGTCATTATCGGACAGCGTGTACATCTGCACAGGATGACCATCCATATCGCCCCACGCGGTTGTTTGTACGGCACCATACGCGAGTGTGGAGGAAAGCAGATAAAACCCAAGAGTGGTGGATCGCATTGTCATCGTGCCTTCTCCGTTGCTTACTGGTCCGTGCGTTGTTTACAGCAACGCTTCTGCCGGTAGATCTATCTCTTGGCGAGCGGGGGTACCCCGCAGCGCGAGCACATGATCGAGGACGCGATCGGCCATCACACGTTTGGAAGACTCAGGCAAAGGTACAGTCTTTTCCGCGGTGATAAAAAGTCCAGCATTGCGCTCCGACTCAAACCCTATATTCGGATCAGCAACATTGTTAGCCACGATGGCATCCGCGCCTTTGCGCAGCAGTTTGGCGCGGGCGTTCTCGGCAAGCTGTTCGGTTTCCGCGGCAAAGGCGATGACCAGCGTGCCGGAAGACCGTGCGGCAACGGCCTCGGCGACGAGGTCGGGGGTGGGCTCCAGGGTAAGCGTGAGGGGACCACGGCGGCGGATCTTGGCCTCGGAGTAGATGACAGGCCGGAAGTCGGCGACAGCCGCGGCTTTGATGACGATCGTTGCCTGGGCTAGATGCCGATGCAAGGCCTCGCGCATCTCCTCGGCGGTCTGTACACGCAGAGTCTGGCAGCCCGCGGGGGCGGCAAGGTCCGAAGCGGTAATCAACACCACCTGCGCGCCACGTGCCGAAGCGGCCTCCGCGAGCGCGTGGCCCATGCGGCCGCTGGAGCGATTGCCCAGAAAGCGTACGGGATCAATGGGCTCTCGCGTGCCGCCGGCGGTGATCAGCAGCATTTCCCCCGCGAGGTCTTGCAACGGCTTCAGCTTTACGGCTTCCAGCACGGCGAGAACGATACGCTCCGTGCCAGCCAGGCGCCCACTGCCGGTCATCCCGCAGGCGAGATAGCCGGCATCCGGCTCGACGATATGGATACCACGTTCTTTCAGCAGCCGCCGATTGGCTTGCGTTGCGGGATGTTGCCACATGTTGACGTTCATCGCCGGTGCGAGCACGACAGGTGCCATCGTGGCGAGCGCCACGGTCGAGATGAAGTCGTCGCTGAAGCCGTGCGCCAGGCGAGCGATGGTATTCGCGCTCGCCGGAGCAACGAGCATCGCGTCGATAGCCTGGGCTACGGCAATATGCTCGATCGAACCGGCCGCGGTATCTTCAATTGCTGGTTCCCAGAGGCTGGTATAGACGGGCCTGCCTGTGAGTGAGCGGAACGTAAGCGGCGTGATGAAGCGCTCCGCCGCGGACGTCAAGGCGACCTCGACGGTCACATCATAGGCCTGCAAGGCACGGACAATCTCCGCAGCCTTATACGCGGCGATACCGCCACAGACACCGACCAGGATCTTCAATACGCTACCTCATCGAGAGGTGTATCTAGAACTGCCGCGAGTGGGAGATTGTCGATCAGACGCGTGCTGCCTAGCCAGGCTGCTACGGCGAGCAGCGTATGGCGGTCAACAAGCTCCTGCGGAAGAAGAGTGTCACGGTGTACTGCTTGGAGATAATCGATGCGCAGGTTTGGCGCTTGTGCCAGATGATGGTGCATTTTAATCTTCAGGGCTTCTGCGTCGCGTTCCCCAGCTTTAATGGCGCTCTCGGCGCAACGGAGTGCACGCGAGAGAGCCAGCGCTTCGGTGCGCTGTTCGGCTGTAAGGTAACGGTTGCGCGAGCTGAGCGCGAGTCCATCGGGATCGCGCACGGTAGGGCAGACGACCATGTCAATACCAAGATCGAGGTCGCGAACCATCGCCTGCAGCACGGCCACCTGCGCCCCATCCTTCTGGCCGAAGTAGGCGCGATCCGGCAGGACGATGTTGAAGAGTTTGCTGACAACGGTGGCGACGCCGCGAAAGTGGCCGGGCCGTGAGGCTCCATCGAGCCGCTCGCTCAGGCCAGGCACCTCAACATAGGTGCCGCTGGCGTTGCTGGAATACATCTCTTCGGGCGTTGGTGCGAAGAGCAGGTCTACGCCCTCCGCTGCCAGCAGTGCGCAGTCAGCCTTAAAGGTGCGCGGATAGCGGGCAAGATCTTCGTTCGGGCCGAACTGTGTGGGATTGATGAAGATCGATGCAGTGACAATGTCACACGTCTCTACCGCAGCACGCACCAGGGAGCTATGCCCCGCATGCAAGGCTCCCATGGTGGGCACCAAGCCAAGGGTGATCGCGGGGGAAGAGCGTGCCTGGCGGCAAGCCGAGCGCATGTCATGGATCGTGCGTAAGACTCTCATGCGCCGATCTCTGCTTCGACAGCTCCCAACGCGTCGCGTACCGCGTGGGGCAGGTGATAGCTCTCTGCATCGGCAGGGAATTCACCCTTGGCTACCGCCCCAAGATAGCTTTGAATCGCAGCGCGTACCGTCTCACCGGCATCGCCAAAGCTGCGCACAAACTTTGCAGGCGGGGCGAAGGTGAGGCGTACCAGATCGTGGAAGACGAGGATCTGGCCGTCACACTCCGGGCCGGCGCCGATGCCGACCGTGGGGATTTGCGACTGCGCCGTGATCCGCGCGGCGACCTCGCGGGGGATGCCTTCGAGCACGAGGGCCACTGCCCCGGCACCTTCAAGCGCCGCGGCATCGGCCATAAGATTGTCGATGGTGGCAAGTGTGCGCGCCTGCACCGTGTAGCCGCCAGTGCGGTGTACGGATTGCGGTGTAAGGCCGATGTGGCCGATTACGGGGATCTCCGCACGCGTGATGCGCTCGACAATCTCGGCGCGCTCGCGGCCGCCCTCGACCTTGACGGCCTCGGCTCCGGCCTCCTTCATGAACCGTAGGGCATTGCGGACGGCGTCGTCGAGCCCAATGTGATAACTGCCGTAGGGCATGTCTGCGACCAGCAAAGCACCGCGCGTGCCACGGCGCACGGCGCGTGTGTGATGCAGCATCTCGTCAACGGTGATGGCGAGTGTGTCTGGGTGGCCGAGCACGGTCATCGCCAGGGAGTCGCCGACGAGGATCATGTCAATGCCGGCCTCATCGGCAAGCCGTGCCGTAGGGTAATCCACCGCGGTGAGCGCGGTGATGCGCTGCTTATCCCGCTTGCGCTCCGCCAGCGTGTTCACGGTGCACTTCGGACGCGCGAGTTTCCCCTCTGCGCGCACACCAGTAAAACTCATGTTGCCTCCAGTGCCGCTCCGTATCCGTGGATGCGGCCTGTGTTTCGCCCACGAGTATACGCCGTGCGCTATGCCAAAGTACCCGGCTACCGTGAGGCCGGCTCGGGCCCGTGTAGCTGCTTGCGAAAGAAGATGGTGGCTTGCGGATTGTTGTTGAAACGGTCACACGGTTCATAGCCGCGCCGCAGATACATGCGGATCGCGTCCTGGAGGTCATCCTTGCTGTCCAGGTAAACCCAGTTCAGACCGTTGACCGACGCGTATTGCTCCAAGGTATCGAGTAAAGCTGCAGCAAGGCCCTGATTGCGGAACTCCGGGCGCACATAAAGTCGCTTACACTCCCCGGCACGCTCAAGCGAGGGTAGCGAACGCAAGGCGACGCAGCCTGCCAGCTTATCCTCCATATAAGCCAGCCAGAACGCTGACGCCTCTCTGGAGAGACAAGCTCGAAGCTCCTCCGGCGTGTCCCTCTTGGTGACGCCGATTGCTTCGTAATACTCGCGCAATAGCAGATCAGCAGAGGCGATGTCGTCTAATGTGGCATGTTGAATTCTCATGCAGACAGCAGGATACAAGAAGCTCCCTGGAGCCTTGTTGGCTTGCGTTTACTGCGACGCCACTACGCCAATGCGAAGAACTCGTTGAGACAGTGCGAATGCCTTTCTCGGCTTCGCCACCGCTTCGCACAAGCACGCTTAGTATGGGTAGCGTGGCTGGATTTTTCCAACAGATAAAACAGTATGAGCCGACGGCGGACGAGGCTCGTGCCCGACGATGGATTTATGTGCCCTACGATCGCCTGCACGATGGCGTGGGCCCGCTGAGCGAGACGCTGCCGGAGAATGCGGTGGTCGTGCTGGTGGAATCGCGCGGCAAGGGTACACGGCGGCCGTACCACAAGAAGAAACTGACGCTGGTGCTGAGTGCCATGCGGCACTTCGCGCTGGAGCAGGGCGAGCGGGGGTGCCGTATTGTGTACGGCGCTTCGCCGACCAGCTTCAGCGATGGCTTATTTCCGTTGCAGGAGCATTGGAAGTGGCCGGAGATTCTGGTGAATCGACCGGCGGAGCGGGAACTGCGTGTAGAACTGCGCGAGGCCAAAGAGGCTGGGCTGCGCATTCGCGCGGTGCAAGATACCGCGTGGCTGACAACGACCGAAGACTTTGAGGCGGTGTTCGGCAAGCCCCCGACAGAGTTAAAGCCTGGAGGGGAAGAGCGCAATACACAGTACGCCAACGGACAGCGGCAATACCTGATGGATCGGTTTTATCGCGCGGTGCGGAGGAAGACGGGCTTCTTGATGCAGGGTGCGCAGCCGGTCGGTGGTAAGTGGACGTACGACGCTGAAAACCGCAAGCCGTATCGCGGCGAGGTACCTGTGCCGGAGCGGCCGAATTTCCCTCCCGATGCCATCACGCTGGAGGTGATCGCATTGATCGAGCAGCGGCATCCGGAGCACTTCGGCAACATCGAGGGCTTTGAGATGCCAGTCACGCGTGCCGATGCGGAACGTGGATGGCAGTTTGCACTCGAAAATATGCTGCCGCACTTTGGGCCTTGGGAGGATGCGATGAGTGTGGTGCACCCGGACCTGTTTCATTCGCTGACGTCGGCACCGCTGAACCTTACGCTGCTGCGGCCGATCGATCTGGTGACGCAGACGGTAGAGGCATTTGAGGCAGGGAAGATTCCGCTCGAAAGTACGGAAGGATTTGTGCGGCAGGTGCTTGGATGGCGCGAGTTTATGCGACATATCCATGAGGCCACAGACGGGTACAGGACCATCCAGAAGGATGGTGCGCCGTCGTTCCTGGATGCGCATCGCAAGCTGCCGCCAGTGTACTGGGGCGTGACGAGCGGGATGCGCTGCATGGATACCGTTGTCGCAGGTGTGATCGATAAAGGCTGGTCGCATCACATCACGCGGTTAATGGTGCTGAGCAATCTGGCAACGCTGTGCGGGTTCTCGCCGCGGGAGCTTACAGACTGGTTTTGGTTCGGCTATGTCGATGCCTATGACTGGGTGGTGGAGCCCAATGTGTTGGGGATGTCGACCTTTGGCGATGGTGGCCTGACAGCGACCAAGCCCTATGTGAGCGGGGCGGCGTATATCAATCGCATGAGCGATTTTTGCGGGAAGTGTGCGCTTGATCCAAAAAAGAGCACGGGGCCGGGGTCTTGTCCGTTCACCGCTTTATATTGGAGTTTTCTGGAGCGAAATGAGGCGAAGCTGGCGGGCAATCAGCGCATGCGCATGCCGATGAATACGATGCTGAAGAAGTCAGCGAAGGAACGTGCGGCGCTGCGAGAGCGAGCGGAGGAGGCGATCGGGATGCTGGAGCGGGGGGAAGTGGTACGGTGACGCGGCCAGAACCCCATTCCGTCATGCGAAGCGTAGTATCAACTCGCCAGGCCGACCAAATGGCCGGCGGCACAAGGTGACGCAAGAATGAGCAACGATACCCAATCAGCCGGTCCTAATCCACCTGACAACGCGCAAGTCGAAGCCCACCGAGGCTGGCTGCGGAGTGGCCAAGACGACGCACCGGGGCGCAAAGCGTATTACATCAACCTTGAAGCCAAGCCCGGCAAAGGCGATAAGGTGGAACAATTCATGCGGGACATTCTGGCCGGTGTGGAGCAGGAACCCGGGACCGGTCCTTGGTTTGGCTGCCGCTTTTCAGACACAACCTTCGGCATCTTTGAAGCTTTCGCCGACTCGGAGGGCCGAACCGCGCATGATTTCGGTCCAGGCGGCCGTAACTTCCTTCGGTCGGCAGAGCTGGAAGAGATGCTGGTCTATCCTGCACATGTGTATCGACTCGATATCATGTTTGGAAAATTTGGCGTTCTATTCGGAAAGAAGATTGCTTAAGAGTAATGCCGTGCTCGTGAAATAGTTAAGTTCAGGTGATTGTCTTACCGTACTGAGGCGATTAACTGAATCCCATGGAGCAATCAGGCTACGTCGTTCTGAAGAGAATATAAGTGGGTCGTTGCGCGCAACATCATCCGAAAAGCATCAGCCTCGCTGCGGTAAGACCGGTATTTAAAAGTCGGCTATCGGATGGGATCGGCTTGACAAGGAATGCGACTCGGCGTGAGCTTGAAGCATGCCTGAGAGCCTTTTGCAGCCTGCCTCGATTGAATCCGCGTCCGAAGCCCAGCCCATGACTCCGATGACCTCCGAAGAGGTGGTGCAGATCACGCGGGAGACGAACTATGGGACTTGGCGCTACCAGAAGAATTGGACGCCGATGCACATCGTCGATGCCGAGGGATGCTACATCATCGATGCGAACGGCAAGCGGTATCTGGACTTCAGCGCGCAACTGATGTGCATGAACCTGGGGCATAAGAACCAGGCGGTCATCGATGCCATCGCGCGGCAGGCGCAGGAGTTAGCGTATGCGATGCCGGGGTATGCGACGACGGCGCGGGCGGAGTTGTCGAAGCTGCTGCTGGAGGTGCTGCCGCCGGGGTTGAATAAATTCTTCTTCACGACCTCGGGGACGGATGCCAACGAGGCGGCGTTCAAGATCGCGCGGATGTATACGGGCAAGACGAAGATTATCGCTCGGTATCGGTCTTACCATGGGTCGACGGCGGGGTCGATTGCGGCGACGGGTGATCCGCGGCGGTGGGCCATGGAGCCTCGGGGTAAGGGGCAGGGCGTGATCTTTGGGCCGGAGGTGCACTGTTATAAGTGCCCGATCCGGCACACGTATCCGGGATGTGGGATTGCCTGTGCGGATTATCTCGAGCACATGATTCGCAACGAGTCGGATGTGGCGGCGGTGCTGGTGGAGCCGATCGTGGGGACCAACGGGGTGATCGTGCCGCCGCAGGAGTACATGGCGAAGCTTCGCCGTATCTGCGATGAGAACGGCGTGTTGATGATCGCCGATGAGGTGATGAGTGGATGGGGCCGCGCGGGGGAGTGGTTCGCGATGAATCTTTGGGGGGTGACACCGGATATCTTGACGACCGCCAAGGGGATTACCTCGGCCTATGTGCCGCTGGGACTATGCGCCACGAGTGCCGCGATTGGGGAATTCTTTCAGGACCATTACTTTGCGCATGGGCACACGTATGAAGCGCACCCGATGACCCTGGGGCCGGCGGTGGCAACCATTCGCGAGATGCAGCGGTTGGGGCTTGTGGAGCGGGCGAAGGCCTTGGAGCCGTTTGTGCGGGCGAGGCTAGAGGCGCTGAAGGCCAAGCATCCGAGCGTGGGCGATGTGCGAGGGAAGGGGCTGTTCTGGGCGGTGGATCTGGTGAAGGATCCTGTCACGAAGGAGCCGTTCAATACGTACGCCGACAAGGTGAGCGGCAAGCCGCTACTGGTGGATCAGATTGCCGCGAAGACGCTGGGTGAGGGGGTCATCATCCAAGCGTGGGTGAGCCACTTTGTGATTGCGCCGCCGTTGATTGTGACGGAAGAGGAGATCGAGCGGGGCATCGATACGTTGGACCGGTGGTTGCATCTGGCGGATGAGGGCTGTGTGGCGGGGCGGGTGCCGGATACGGCGAGTAATACTTCAAACGCTTAGCTGCTGCTCACCCGATGGTGTTACTCAGTAACGCCAGATGTGTTCTTGCCTTGATGCGTGAGCTAGGTATCGTAGAAGGATGCTGAAAGTCGCCTGTCCAAGGTGTTCTCGTTTGCACTACGCTGACGAGCAGCACGTAGGACGGCTCCTACGTTGCGCGGGTTGCGGCGATGCAGTACAGATTGGCGCTTCCGTGCAGAGCAATAAGCCAATCGTCTCATCAGCAAAAGCAATGCCTTCTGAACGTTTGCGGTCTACGTTGTCCCACAAGAAATGGCGACCTAAAACCAAACGCACAAGACTTGCCTTCGCGTTACTCGTCTTCGTGTTAATCGGGACAGCTCTTATGTCATGGCGTACTCGATCTGCCGCTGCTAAGGACCATGATGCACCAGAGACTCAGCCGATTCCCGCTAAGAGCCAAGATACTTTCGACCGAGTGGTCAATAATGGTGAGCCACAACCGACACAGAACCGTGACTATGATCCCCAAGCACCCTGGCGAAGCGATTCTGAACCGACGCAGAAGAAGCACCATCGATCTCTACCGAATGGAACGCACTTGATGCGTGACGAAGCCCGCAGAGGACATGGAGAACTGACGATTGATAACTACTCCGATATTGACGCTGTTGCCAGCGTGCTGGTATCGAGTACGGGACAGCCGGTCAGAGTTGTATTTGTAAGGCATGGAGAAAGGTACAAATTCACAAGCTTGACATCGGGAGATTACAGAGTGCGGTTCGCGATGGGCACTGACTGGGATAGTTCTACCCGGGATTTCCATGATTCAAATGGTTATTTTGAGTTTGGAAAGGTGCTCTCCTACGATGAAACTGAACAGTCTGACAGAGTCCAGTACTCAGTGAAAGAAATAACTCTCAACACTGATCCTAAAGGAGATGTACCGCGCTTGCCGATCTCGCGGGAGCAATTCATGGCCGCTATATCGCAAGCCGATTCTTTGGGTTCGCCATAGACTTTGGTCAAAGCAGAGCCCTTCGCTTCGCCACGGGATGACAAGACAGGGCCTGGAGCAGGTTAACCCAACGCTTTGCGGCACGGCCGAACGCGGATTCCCTTCGGGAATGACAACAAGAAAGCGAAAGCACAAGCAGATTCCCTTCGGGAATGAGAGAAAGAACGCAGGTGCGCTACACTGCTACATGCGTTCTGTACTTCCCGGAGGAAGGAATACGGAGGTCCTTCGCTGCGCTCAGGATGACGATTCTTAAATGTTTAAGAGATCACGAGACGTGGTTGGCTACGGCTCGTTTGGCGGCGCGGCGGGGTTCGCCGTTGTCGGCGTCGAAGCTGATGATGAGTGCTTTGGCGGCAACTTCGCCGGCGGCGCGGTAGCTGCGCTCCGTTTCGCCGGAGATGTACATCACATCGCGCGGGCCGAGATCGTGATGCTCGCCATTGCGGGTAACGGCGAGGGTGCCGGAGAGGACGTAGACCATCTCCACGCCGGGGTAGCGCTCGGGGCGGAAGGCGGTGCGGTCGTCGCCGGCAAGGAACTCGGCCATGCAGGGACGCAGGCCGCCTTCGGGGACGAGGATGCCAAAGCTTTCAGAGATGTAGTTGGGGTCCGGGGAGCCCATGGGCAGGCGGACGCGGTCCTTGCTGCGCTGTACGCGAAACACGCCGCCCTCACCGGAGTCGAAGAAATAGGAGAGATCTTTGCCGAAGACGAGGGCGATGCGCGCCAGGTTGCGTAGCGTGGGTACGACGCGGCCGGTTTCAAGCTGGGAGAGGAAGCTGGCAGAGAGGCCGGTCTGCTTACCGAGCTCGACAAGCCCCATGGAGCGCTTGAGGCGCAGGCGCTTGATACGCTGACCAAGCCGTGCCTCGGCGAGGAGATCCTCGGCGGCTTCGGGGTCAACGGATTGGCGGTGAAGCTCGTCGGTAAGCTGTTCTGTCTCAATCATGCGGAACCTCTACTACCCACACGGCTACATTGGCGGGTTTGTTCCATCTGATGCCATCGGGAAGGGCCCTGGTAGTGTCGCGGCAGTCATTGGCTGACCACGGGCAGCTCGATCATAGCGTGCGAATGCGTGCGGGATCGAGAGTTTGTTGCAGGGTCAACAATCGCTTCCATGGGTCGCGTTTCAGGCGAATTTGCCAGTTCGCGAAGTCGTGCACAGGAAAGACCGGCCGATCGCCGCTATCGAGCTCTTTCCAGTCCAGCGGGACGGAGGCACCCGAGCCGAGCCGAGCGCGCGGTGAGAACGGAGCAACGGCAGTGGCACCGCGTTCGTTGCGGAGGTAATCGAGATAAATTTTGCCCACGCGCGCGGCCTTGGTCATTTTGGTGAGGTAGCGGCGGGGGTCGGCGCGCTCCATGCCAAGAACGAAGGTGTGGGCGGCGTCTTTGAGCTCGGCAAAGGTAAGAGTGGGTAGGATCGGCGCGACGATGTGGAGGCCTTTACCGCCTGTGGTCTTAAGAAAGCTCTCCAGATCGAGCTTCTTGAGGCGGGTGCGGACCTCCCGCGCCGCGTCGGCGACTGCCGTCCAGGGAAGATCTTCGTCAGGGTCAAGGTCGAAGATGATGCGATCGGGGTGCTCGAGGTCGTGATTGCGGGAGCCCCAGGGATGAACCTCCAGCACGCCCATCTGGGCGAGGCCGGCGAGAGCTTCGGGGGTGCCGAGGGTGATGTACGGCTCAAGCACGCCGGTCTTCTTGTCAGGCACGTCCACGGAGCCGACGCCGGGCGGCAGCATGTGATTGACGTGCTTCTGATAGAAGCAGGGCTTGCCGGCACCGTCAGGGCAGCGAACAAGACTTAAAGGACGGTCGGCGATGTGGGGGAGCATGCGAGCAGCGACGGCCCAGTAGTAATCGGCGAGCTGGCCCTTGGTGAGTCCCGATTCAGGATCGAGGATCTTGCCCGGGTGCGTCAGGCGGATGGGTAGTGGGGCGGGTTGCTTTCCGGGTTTGGCGGGGGGTGGAACTGGGGTGGCTTTGGCGGCAGTGTTTTGGCGGTCCGACCCTACCTTTTCCGATGAAGCTGGTAAGGATGGGGCAGCCTTCGGGGCGGCACGGCCTTTCTTGGATTCCTGTGCAGGGCTGGAAGAAGCGCTACTGCTTTTGGGTTTGGGCGGTGCGGTGGCTTCTTCGCGCACCACCTCCTCCGGGCGTTTATCCTCGCGCAGACCCAGGAAGGCTGCCTGCCGCAGGTGGTTGTCGGCGGTCCAGGTCGCAAAACGCACCTGTGCGACCAACTCCGGCCTGAGCCAGACGGCATCGCGACGCGCCTCCGCGGTGAGCTTTGCAAAGGGCGGCACTTTGGTCTCAAGCGGACTGAGCTGTGTGCGAAGGTCGCGGCGCATTTTCTGGGTAAACCCGGTCCCTGTCCGTCCGGCGTAGATCAGTTTGCCTGCCCCGTTTTCTTCAATGGCCGTAGTTTTGTAGTACCCCAGCAGCAGGGAACCGATCCGGTCGGGCCCATCGGAGGAGAGGGTGAAACCGCCCACGACGAACTCCTGCTCATGAAGGCATTTCGCTTTCAGCCAGTCCATGTTGCGACCGCTTTGGTAAGGAGCGTCGGCGCGCTTGGAGACGATGCCTTCGGCATGGAGCTGGCAGGCCTGCTGAAACATGGCACCACCGCCGGTTTCTAGATGCTCGCTTAAACGGACGAGGCTGTTTTCCGCTGTTGGAAGAATCTCGACGAGGAACGCTTTGCGTTCGCGCAGGGGAAGCTCGCGGGGGTTATGGCCTTCTAGGTGCAACAGATCGAAGCAAAAGAAGGTGAGTGGGTTCTTGACACCTTCCTGAAAGGAGGCCTGTAGCAGGGCGAAGTTGGTAGTGCCGTCCTCGGCGAGCACGACGACCTCGCCGTCGAGCGTAATTGAACCGACGGGGAGCTTGGCGACGGCTTCAGCGATGGAGGGGATGCGGTAGGTCCAATCCAGGCCGGAGCGGGTGAGCATCTGCACGCCGCGAGGACTTTTGCGGGCCTGCATGCGGTAGCCATCCAGTTTCAGCTCATGCAACCAGCCGGTGCCTTCGGGCGGAGCTTCGGCCTCTTGGGCAAGCTGAGGAGCGACAAACTCGGGCTGCGATTCCTTGGGCAGGGATTGGAGGCGGCCCGGGGCGAAGGCTTTTGGTCGGGTTCCAGTTGGTCGGATTCCAGATATTTTGGCTGCTTCGGCACTGGAAGCGGAGGATGGAACTGCTGACAGACTACCGGCGGAGCCTCTGGAGCGTTTGGGTGGGGTTGCACGGCTTGGAGCATCGGCGGACACAGCCTCCGTCAGGGGCGGCTCGCTTGCGTCCTGGCGATACCAGGCTGGGCCGGTGCCGGCCGTTTCTTTGGAGTTCCAGACGTGGTCTTCCTGCCGGGCAATCTCCTCCATGGTGCGGCCGGTCAGTGCGGAATTAGGGGCCTCGTCCGTCAGAGCGGGGGCATTTTGTGGACGCTCAAACTCATCGTGCTCTTTAACGAGGAGCCATTGCGGTTTGTCTGAACTGCGCCAGCGCCCGGCGGTACCGCTCTCGGTGCGCGGCTTGATCGTGTGCATGCGGATGAGGGTCCATTTCCCATGCATTTTGGTGCCGTGCATCTCGAACTTGAGCGAGCCTTCACGAAGGCCGGCCTCGACGTTTTCATGGCCGACCTGCGGCCACCAGGTACCCTGGTCCCAGACCATGACGGTACCGCCGCCATACTGCCCCTGCGGGATGATGCCCTCGAAGCCGCCGTACTCCATGGGATGATCTTCAACCTGCACGGCGAGGCGACGATCGCCGGTAGAAAAGCTCGGTCCTTTGGCGACGGCCCAACTCTTCAGCACCCCGCTCCAGCCCAGGCGAAAGTCATAGTGGAGATGACTGGCGGCATGCTTCTGGATGACGAAAGGAAGTCCGCCGGCGGACTTGGCCTGCGGAAGAGCGGTCCGGGCGGCAGCCATGCGGGTTGCGTCTTCCCCTTCGCCGCTGGGCTCGGCCGTGATCTCGAAGTGACGCATGCCCCGGTATTTCGCGAGCTGCTCGTCTACGAGGTCGGAGGCTGCTGCTGGATTCCTGTCCGAGCCGGCTCCGGCCTTGGTCGTGGATGCCGGGCGTGCCACGCCGCCGCGCGGTCGGGCAGGTGCCGCGGAGGGTGATTTATCGGCAGCGACCGAAGAGGCGGCCGCCGATGCTTTTCTTCCCTGACTGGCTGCCATACAGACGTCCTAGGCGCTCTTCCGCTTGGCCGCAGCCGGTTTTGCCTGCACCTTGGCCTCCCGCTTGGCGGAGCTCTTGGCACCCCCCTTCGGGGCGGCACCTTTCACAAGTGAGATGCCCTCGCTCTTGGGCGGCTTCTTTTCGGCATGGCGAGCGGCCGGCCGGGTCTGGGCCGGCTCAGCTTCGGTTTCAGCTGAGGTACCCCCACCAATACTCTTGCGCAGCGCGTCCATAAGATTAATCACCTTGCCGCGCGCCGGGGCAGGAGCTTCATCCTGGGGAACGGGCAGGTGCTGCAGCTTGGCATCGACGAGCTCTTTCACGGCAACCTCATAGCCGTCAACAAATTGCGAGGGATCGAAAGCACCGGCACGTTTCTTGATCAGCATCTTGGCCAGATCGAGCGAATCTTCATTGACCTCCACGCGCTTGATGTCGCGAAAGTAGTCGTCCGCGTCTCGAAGCTCGGCGGCATAGCGCATGGTGTATGCCATCATGCCGCCATTGGGGCCCGTGCCGGCCGGGGAAATAGCTACGACGTGTTCGCGGCCGCCAAAAGCGATCTTTGTGAGGGCGATCTTCTTCGTGTCGAGCAAGGCTTGGCGGACGGTGGCGAAGGCCTCGGTCTGGGCTTCACTTTCGGGGATGACGAAGTAGGGCTTCTCGAAATACTCGGGCGCGATCTCGGCTTCATCGACGAACTGCATCACCTCCATGGCGTGCTTGGAGGGCACGCGCAGGTGGGCGAGCTCTTCAGGCTCAATCGTGACGTACTGGCCTTTGGCGTACTCATAGCCTTTAACAATCTGGCTCTGCTGCACCGGCGGCGGCGCGGGCTCGTCACGCTCTTCGGGCGGGTTCTCGACGGCGCTGGCGACCATCTTCTGATAACGGACGCGCTCGCCGCTGGCTCGATCGATTTGATGGAAGCGAATCTCGCTTTTTGCTTCCGTGGCCACAAACAGTTTTACACCGAAGGAGACGAGGGAGATGGTGATCTGCCCGCTCCAGTAGGGTCGTGCCATGGAAGTACCTCGCCTCAACACGTTGGGATTTCTAAGCCGTTTGAGTACGTGTCAACAGATGAGGGATGTACCAGGGCGGGGAACTCTTCGGTGTGGTTACGACTGTGCTCGTCCAGGTATTGACATGAAAGTTAACCTATCGTTCGCAACAGCCGCTCGCACCACACATGAGCTGGAGGAAAGGTCGTGCCGCGATGGTCTTGGCCGAAGTTACCAGCTGTAGCCCGCAACGACCCGGGGTGGTCCCTGCTGCCCATCTACGATCTGGGTGAGCAGTACGAGCTCTATATTCGCGCCGGGTGGGACATGGTTTTGCGATACCCAGCCTTGGAGATATCTGTTGCTCGAAAGAAAGCTGGCCGCCGCCGCGGTCCCGCTCATCCCGATGCCGGCCGCGATCAGCACTCGTTGCTCAATCTGCGAATCGTAGAAACTGGCCACCAGCGCATAATCCTGAGAGCTGGACCGCGAACTCTGTGCGTTGTTGAAGCGCCACACGGTTTCAGGGTGCTGCGCGTCTTCGATGGCCCCGTCAGCGAGTGACCGGGTGCCGAAATGGAAGCGCAGCGGAGCGGTAAGGCGCATCGTCCAGGCATTGTCCAGGCCGCCGAGGAGGATCACCGGGCCTGGCTGCAGCTGGCTGAACGTCGTCTCGGCTGAGCTTTGGGTACGGTAGCGGTGCTCGTGGCGTACCAGCAGGTCGGTGAGTTCGCTGTAGCTGGCCACATCGCTGACAGGAAGCATATTTCTGCTCGTCATCGCCGAGAGCATGCTCTGCTTGCCGTCCTCGGAGAGGGTGGGGGACTGATCCCGGCCATCCGGCCCGAAGGAATGCACCCCCACGACGATCAGAGCCGGGTTCTCCGCATGGAGTACCGGGTTCCAGAATGCAGCAATCCCGCGTTCATGGGCACGGCTCCACGCCAGCTGCAGGGCATAGACGGCCCCGGCCATAGCGGCAATTAAGACGAGCACGACGGCAGTAAACCGAAAGGCCAGCCGGCGGGCAGCCTGCCGCACGCCTTTTTCTCTCGTCGTTCCATTGAGATTGGGTTCTACTACCGGTGCCGTTGCCACGACAGCCTCTGCCGCGGCAATTATGTCGGACTGCGCAGCGTTACTCTCCCGAGGCTCACTGAGGTGCTGCGAGGACGTGGCTTCGGAGCTGGGCTTTGAAAACAGCGGTGCGTAGGAGCCCAGGGGCAGATCCACGCGCAATTCGTGTTCGCGCCCGGGTACCTGGTAGTACTGGGCGAGCCGCTTGCGGATCTCCCCGGCGGTGATACGCACCACGGGATCGGCATTCGTGTCGTAGTCGCTGGGGCGATGAAACACCTCGACCCCGAGGGTGCGCTCCTTCAGCAGGTCCGTGCGGCCGGCGAGCGAGTGCTCCACGATATAGCGGAGAAAGTTGGGGTAGCGTTTGCTCTTGCTGAAGAGGGTGCTGGTCGTGATGGACTCGAGTTGCTGGAGGATCTCCGCTGGCCGCAGCTCCGAGAGGTCTCCCGCCGAGGGCTGGCCGGGCATGGCTGTCTCGGTAGTTCTCCACGCCATAACGATTCTTTTCCCTTCAGCTTGGCTGCCAGTCGAGGTAACGAACAGCGAATAGACGTATCATACGCTCCATAAAAACTGTGTGAATTTGCGAAAAGTGACCCTTTTGGGTCGCTGTCCTTAATTAGTACGGTAACCCCCTTGCCAATCCATACCCGAAGTGTCTAGGGTAGGCTCGACTCGAAAACACCTCTTTGCTCTTCAGCCCAGGTCTTTTGCCCTGGTGTGCGATGGGGGTCCGTGTCGGAAAGGCAACAAGCGTCATGAGAAGAGAATTAGACAGCGATCCGATCGCCCTAGCGGCAAAACGGTCTTCGCAAACCATGGAGGGGATCCTCCCGACACCAAAGGCGCAGGGCCGCACGGTTCCCGTTATCGGGATCGAGGCTTGCACACGATCTTCCAAGTCCAGATTTACCCCCAAGATGCTGAGCGTCGTGGGTTCACTCGCGCTGCTGCTCGGCGGCGGCGCAGGGCTGGCGCACGCGCAGCTCTCAACAGCGGATATTCTCGGCACGGTCACCGATGCCACGGGTGCCGTCATACCCAACGCCAAGGTCATCCTGACCAACGTTGGAACGCAGGAGAAGCGCACCGCGAGCTCCAACAACAGCGGCGAATATGATTTCACCTTATTGCCTGTAGGTACCTATACCGTGACGGTAGAGCTCACGGGATTCAAGACTTATACTCAGAACAATCTTGCCGTTGAAGCCGGTGACCGCGCCCGCGCTGACGCCCACCTGACAACTGGGGCGACAACAGAAACGGTCAATGTCGAAGCAGAAACACCTCTGTTGCAAGCCGACAATGCCACAGTCAGCTCGACGGTGACAGCCAAGGCTGTACAGGATCTGCCGCTCAACGGCCGTAACTTCGTCCAGCTCGTACAGATTGTTCCCGGTGCCAACGAAGGTCCCGGCAACGGTTTGACGACCGGTGCCCGCCCCGACGACCGCCGTCCCTCGGCAGGTTTCTCGGTGAACGGCCAAGATGACACCCTCAATAACTTCACCATCGACGGGATCGACGATAACGAGCGCATCATCGGAACCATCGGTGTGCGTCCGGACGTGGAAGGCATCCAGGAGATCACGGTCCAGACCAACAGCTACTCTGCGGAAGCCGGACGTACGGCGGGCGGTGTGGTTTCGATCATCAGCAAGAGCGGCACCAACAGCTTCCACGGTTCTGCGTACGAGTTCTTTCGTAATGACATCTTTAACGCAAAGAATGTGCTTCAGGTAACTGGTCGCACGCCGGAGCTTCGCCAAAATCAGTATGGCGGCAGCATCGGCGGCCCGATCATCAAGGATCGCACCTTCTTCTTCGGTGACTACGAGGGTCTGCGGCTGGTGCAGGGCGTTACGTCCACATCAACGACACTGACACAGTCCGAGTACAACGACATCCACAGCCTCAATGGTGGATCGCCCCAGACACTTATTAATGCGGGTAACGGCACACAGGGTCTGCCAATCGATCCGATCGCGTTTGCCTATCTCAGCCTGTTTCCGGCACCCAATTCAGGGGCTCCTGAAGCGCTGAACAACAACTATGCGATTAGTCCGAACAAGACACAGTATTCGAATACCTTCGATATTCGTGTCGATCACAAGTTCAACGACCATAATCAATTCTTTGCTCGTTATAACTACAACAAGGTCACTACGAACCAGCCCCCCGCTCTTGGGACTGACCCCACAACCGGCCTTCAACTCAGCGGCGGACAGTTTAACTTCGACGGTCCTGCCACTGACGCATCGCAGCAGTATGCTTTCGGATTTACACATATCTTCACAGCGCGGCTAATTCTCGATGCGCGTGCGGCCTTCACACGCATTAACAACCTTTCGCTGCCCTTGAACTCCAACTTCAAGAGCGCGGACGCCATTGTGGCTGCGAACGCTCCTGGATCGACCTTCGCCTCGAATCTGAACAGCCAATCGTTCAATCTGACGCCGGTCGGCTTCCCAGGGTTAAGTGATCTCGGTGATGGCTCGTTTGTGCCCCTGCAGGATATTGACAACACCTTCCAGTACCTGGCAACGGTGAGCTACACCCTCGGCAATCACAATATCAAGGCCGGTGGAAGTTTCATTCGCCGTCAAGCACGCAACCTGCAGAGCCCCTACGTTGCCGGTCAGTACGGCTTCGGCTTGCCTACGGATAGTGCCAACGTAAGTGGTATTCAGGCCAGAAACAACGGCATTGCCTCAACCCTGGTGGGAGCCTTCAGCGGCATCCAGCGTCAGGTGGATCTCACGGCTCCGGATTATCGGACTTATGAGCCGAGTGGTTTTGTCCAGGACAGCTGGAAGGCAACGTCCAGGCTCACCGTACAGTATGGTGTTCGCTATGACGTCTTTACCCCTTTCACTGAGGCGCACAACCGCATCTCGAACTTCGACTTCTTTTCGGCACTGAACGACACGACCTCCAACGTTGGTAACGCTCTGCTGGTTGCGAACGTAAATTCGGACGGTCACACCGGCATCAAGGTCGATTACAGCAACATTGCACCGCGTGTCGGCTTCTCTTTCTCGGCCGCACCCTCGACAGTGATTCGTGGTGGCTTTGGAATTAGCTACTTCCCGGGCAACTACACCTCCAACACCGATCTGAAGAATGCGCCTTTCCTATCCAACTTTCAGCCGAACTGCCAGTCAGCCCTGGCCGTTCAGATTGAGACAAAGTTTACGGGCAGCAATCAAGGCAACCCCGCTTGTGCTGCAGCCTACGCGCAGTTCGATCAGGGCGCGCCCATCCCGACTCAACCAAACATCACGAATCTACAGACGTTGAATCCTCTCTCCTTCGGTGCGGAGAGCCTGAACTTCAAGTCTGGCGTGATCAACCAGTTCAACCTTCAGCTTGAGCAGCAGTTCGGTAATAATGTACTGACCATTGGCTATGTTGGTAACCTTGGCCGCCATCTTCCTGAGGTCATCAACAATATCAACCAGCCCGCTCCGTATAGCACCAATCCGAATAGCTCGTTGTACTTTGCCGCTTTCCCGGATCCGGCGAACCGGCAGAAATACAATCACACGACGGGAATTCAAACCGCGGGAGGTTCAGCAACTGGACCGTACCGTTTGGACGCACAGTTTCCAGGTGCGAATCTAAACGGCGTGGGCTTGGTATCGAGCGAAGGCATCTCGAACTATAACGCTCTTCAAGCGTCTTTCCAGCGCCGCTTTACCAAGGGACTGGCCTTCGACGCGAACTACACCTGGGGTAAGGCACGTAGCGACCAGACGGGGTTCTCGCAAGAGGGAGATCAGGAAGGCTTCAGCGACGCCAATCCGTTCGCGATCCGCCAGACTGAATACGGCAACGCTGAGAACGACATCCAAAACCGGTTCGCGCTCTCGCTTAACTATCAGTTGCAGTATGGCAAGGAGTTCCACGGCATTAAGAAGCAAGCCCTCGCCGGATGGGAAGTGAACACCATCACGGTTTGGCAGAGTGGTAAGCCCTTCACCATTCTGAATGGCGGTGGTAACAACTCTACGAATGGTGCGTTCGGTACTAACGACACCACGACGTACGCAAATATCAATTACGTCACCAAAGCTCCCATTATTGATCCAGCAACAGGCTTGCAGCAGATCGTTACTGAGAACTATGGAAACCGTGCCGTGCCGAACGGTGGAGGCGGAAGGGATCGTCCCAACCAGATTGCCACACCTCGTCTTGCCAATAAAACCAATGCCCATTTCTTCAACACAGCAGCCTTTGCGCCCCAGCCCACGGGAACCATCGGCAACACACAGCGCAATTCGCTCTTCGGACCCGACTTCCGCCATGTGGATCTGTCTGTCTTCAAGAACTTCCCAGTTACGGAAAGGGTAAACCTGCAGTTCCGTGCTGAGTCGTACAACATCAGCAACACGCCAAGCTTTATCATTCCGCTGGGCAGCGGTAACGCTCAGCTCGGTAATTCAGCGTTCGGAACGGTCAGCAACTACGATCCGAACTACAACCCTCGTACGTTCCAATTCGCCCTCAAGGCGCAGTTCTAAAGACGAGGCAGTAACAATAAAGAGGCGGGATCTTCGGGTCCCGCCTCTTTGTGTTTCAAGCGTTTCAGCAGTAAGTAGTCTAGGGATGCCATATGCCGAGTAGGCGGCGAACCACAATCAGCTCGCCCGTGTGATAACTGTTGTGGTCGGCGATGAGGAGGGCTTCACGGAGGAGATTTTGGCCGTCGCCCCAGGCGAATGGCTTATACAGGTCAACATCGCTTTGCGACAACAGACCTTTGAAACGCTCGGCATCCTCCCTGATCTTCTGCAGCGTTTCATCCCAGCTTGCCGGCGATGGCGGCGTGGCCGATTGGGGCCAATAGGCTGCAGGCCATGCCAGGCTTTTGTATCCGCTGGCCGGGGGTGCACAGAAATCAAGGATGTCGCGTTGCGTGATGCGCAGGTGCTCAAGAATCTGCCATGCGGAGTAGGGGAGGTGCTCGGGTACGGTGCCGCGCAGAGAGGCAGGAAAGTCCTCCACCGCTGCCTCGAGCGTGACGTGTGCTTGGCCTCCGGAGAGCAGCGCGAGTAGTTGCATGATGAGCGGGTCGGTGCTGTGGGGGGCTTGCATACACCTTAAGATGCCCCTGAAGGAACGGCCGGCAGTTTGTGCACCGGGGTGAATTCCCGCTTACAATAAGCGCAGTCGCCAACGGTGGGGCGGTTAGCTCAGTTGGTTAGAGCGCCTGCCTTACAAGCAGGATGTCGGGGGTTCGAGTCCCTCACTGCCCACCAAACTTTTCACGAGACAACCTCGCTTGTGCGGCCTTTGGCGTTGCGCTGCGGCTTGTTTGCTTCAAACGGCTTGCTTTGCGTGCTAGCTTGCGACGGTATACTCCATGTTTAGCCGATGACAAGCACACCTTTAGTTCAACATACCCGTTCGGCAAGGAACACGCCGCGACAAGTGCTGTTTGCCAGCCTGGTCGGTACCGCGGTGGAGTTCTTCGACTTTTATATCTATGCCACGGCAGCGGTGCTGATCTTTCCGCGTCTCTTTTTTCCGGCTTCGGACCCGACCACCTCAACACTCAGTTCACTGGCGACGTTTGGCATTGCGTTTCTCGCACGACCGATCGGGTCCGGGCTGTTCGGGCATTTCGGCGACCGGATGGGACGCAAGAGGACGCTGGTGCTGGCGCTTGCCGCGATGGGGCTTTCGACGTTTGCCATTGGCGCTCTTCCGACATACGGAAGCATCGGAATCGCCGCTCCTCTGCTGCTGGCGCTATGCCGGTTCGGGCAGGGGATTGGTCTGGGCGGTGAGTGGGGCGGCGCGGTGCTGCTCGCGGTCGAGAATGCGCCGCCCAATAAGCGCGCCTTCTATGGCATGTTTCCGCAGCTCGGGGCACCCATCGGGTTCTTTCTTTCAGGCGGTGTGTTTCTGCTGCTGTCCCGCATCTTGAGCGAGAAGCAGTTTGCGGCATTTGGCTGGAGGCTGCCGTTTCTGGCGAGCGCGGTGCTTGTGCTGCTCGGCTTGTATGTGCGGCTGGCGATCACCGAGACACCCGTGTTTCAAGCCTCCATGCAGCGTGCCGAACAGGTGGGCTTTCCCATGATGACGGTGGTGCGACGGCATAGGCGCAGCCTGGTCATCGGCATCCTGATCTGCCTCGCGACGTTTGTGCTTTTTTACATCATGATTGTGTTTACCCTGTCCTGGGGAACGACCGCGTTGGGCTATAGCCGTGGCAGTTTCCTCTCACTACAGCTCATGGGTACGCTTTTCTTCGCGGCAACGATCCCGATCTCCGCGCTGCTGGCCGAGCGTGGACGCCGGCCGGTCATGATCACGGTAACGGTGCTGATTGCGCTATTCGGCTTCGTTTTCGCACCGCTGTTCAGCGCCGGGATCGTGGGCGCGGGATGGATGCTGGTGATTGGGCTCTCGTTGATGGGGCTCACCTATGGTCCACTCGGCACGGTGGTGTCGGAGCTGTTTCCCACGCCGGTGCGGTACACGGGAAGCTCGCTGGCGTTCAGCTTTGCCGGTATTCTGGGCGCATCGCTGGCCCCGTATATCGCAACGTATCTTGCCAAGACGCATGGGCTGCGCTATGTGGGGTACTACCTCACCGCATCGGCAGTGCTGACGCTGGTCGGGCTGCTGCTCAGCCGTGAAACCCGGGATGATGATCTAACGGTAGCTGCTGTTTGAGGGCTGCGCTTAAACCTCCTACCTTGTCATCCCGTAGCTCAGCGGAGGGATCTGCTGTTCTTGGCAGAGGTACAGCGTACTGAAAGCAGATCCCTGCGCTGCGGGATGACAAACCTGAGATGTGGCTAGTTGGGATTCACCTTCGCCGTTCGCGCCGTGTGCGGGTAGGCCACCGAGACAGTGAGAATCTCGTAAGGCTTGATGGACAAGGTGACCGTATTGGACGCGAGCGGCAGGTGCGTCGCTTCGGGCTTCTCCATCAGATTTGTTTCAACCGCATAGGTGGCACCGGTTGGGATGTGCAGGTGGACCTGCGTTGCCTCGCCGTTGGTTTCGTACATGCGGAAGATGAGTGCGTCGGTGTCCTCAGCCTTCTTGACGGCGGTGAGGATGACGTTCTTTTCATCGATTGCAGCAAAGGAGTGCGTCGGCGGCAAGGAGCCGGTGTGCGGGAAGACCTGCGTCGCAGTTAATGGGTCGTTCAACTCGTAGCCGCGATGCACCGTGTCGGCCTGCTTCCAAGTTCCGGCGTGCGGGTAAATGGCGTAAGTGAAGTGCTGCGGGCCGCGGTCGGCGTCGGGATCGGGCCAGGTGGGCGAGCGCAGCAGCGTGAGCCTAAGGGTATTGCCGAGGGCGTCGTAACCGTATTTGGAGTCGTTCAGAATCGAGACGCCTTGGTGCTCGTCGCCGAGATCGGCCCAGCGCAGGGCGGGCACCTCGAACTGAGCCTTCTCGAAGCTGTTGTTGCGAGTGGTGGGGCGCTCGATGGAGCCGTAGGGGATCTCGAAGGTGGCCTTGGGTGAAGAGGCGGCGAGGGGGAAGGCGGCTTTGAGGAGGACGTGGGTTTCATGCCAGTCGACGGTAGTGTCGATGCGGACGAAGTCGGAGTCGGCGTCAAGGGAGATGTCTTGGGTGAAGTGGGATTTGCTCCAGCTGCGTTGAATGCGGATGGTCTTGCGTACGGGGCCGTCTTCGGTGACGACGATCGAGTCAACCTGACTGATGGGGGTCATGGTGCCGTCGAGGGTGCCGGGGTCGATGTTCCAGGCGTCGTAGTTTTTGGGGATGTCGACGTAGGTCTGGAGTTGGTTGCCGCAGGCGTTGGGGGCGAGGTACTGACGACTTAGTGATGAAATCCGTGTCAAGCAGCCGGTCGTTGGATCAAGGCTGACCTCGAGCTTGTTATTGGCAAGCATAAGGTCCGAAGCCGGAGTGCCGAGCCCTTCAGTCTGCTTAGTTAAAGTAGATGATGTCGCATGAAGAACCTTGTAGCCGAGGGGAGGAACGGTGACGGAAGTCAGGATGATTTTGTGGGGATTTGACCCATCTCCCGATAGGCTTTGATACCTCACGGGTTTCCCGCTCTCGTCCTTGAGGAATAGTTCACCATTCTCTTCAGTGCGGACTCGAACCTCAACCGTTTCTGTGCGCGGCCACGCGAGGCTGTTCATCACGACAATCGGCTCGCCTTTGCCCTTCTGCGTATCAACGTTTGCGGTCACGCTCATGCGTGCGGCTTCGCTTATGAGTTTATCGGTGTCAAAGACCTGTCTAAAGTCGTCCTGGGCGTCGCGATAGATAACGGCAATACCCGAGCCGGCGGCGAGGTCATGGAACTGATTAAAGGTAATCTTCTTCCAGTTATCCGTGATTTCGGTCGCGGGATAAGTTGCGCCGCCTAGCCAGGCGAAAGCAGATAGCTTTTCGGTGTCGAGGGTAGCCACCTCGCTTTTACGTAGATTCTCCTTGTGCTTGGCTTGGGTGGTGAAGATGCCGCGGTGGTACTCGAAGTAGAGTTCATCCTTCCATGTGGGGAGGCCCAGGTCGCCATGGAGGCCAGCTGCTGGGGCGGTCCAGCCCTTGGCGAGGGAGTCGTAGTTCCAGGTGGGGGAGTCGGGGTTCAGGTGTTGCTCTACGGTGCTGAAGTAGCTTTGGGCGGTGCCGTAGTGCATCGTGGGGAGCGCGGCTTGGGGGGACGCGCTTGTGCCTGCGGCACTCGCGGCTGAAACAGCAGGTCTCTCCACAACGGCGCTTTGCGCCTCCGGTCGAGATGACAACTCAAAAGAGGGACGCTCCAGTCGAGATGACACGTCTGAGGAGGGTGTGGAACGAGCAGCAGATCTCTTCACTGCGCTGTGGGAGGACAACTGGGGCAACGAGGGTTGTGAGCCCTCCAGGCTCATCCAGTGATCGGCGTCGTCGAGCATCGCGCGGGTGGGGCCGCCGCCGTGGTCGCCGATGCCATAGAGGTCGAGATGTTGCGTCGTGCCGGGATTGCGGGCGGCGGAGTCGACGAAGTCAGCCGTGAGGCGGGTGGGGCTGACGTTGTCCCAGGCGTAGTCGGTGGGGAAGTACGTCAGGACCTTGCTGCCATCGGGCGACTGCCACCAAAACAGGCGGAAGGGCAGGATGTTCGTGTCGTTCCAGTGCATTTTCTGGGTGACGAAGTAGTCCATGCCGCTGCGCTTGTAGATCTGCGGCAGCTGCCAGTTATAGCCGAAGCTGTCAGGATTCCAGCCGATGCGCGCGGTGACGCCGTACTGATCCTTGAAGAAGCGTTGGCCGATAAGTAGCTGGCGCACGAGCGATTCGCCATCGGGGAGGTTGAGGTCTGGCTCGACCCACATGCCGCCGACGACCTCCCACCGGCCCTCCTTGATCCGCTGCTTGATCTGCGCGTTGAGGTCGGGGTACTTATCGGCCATCCACTCGTAATACTGTGCGGCGGACTGCGTGAATTTGTAGTCTGGATACTCGTTCATCAACTGCAGGGCGGTGGTGAAGGTACGCCTGACGACGTCGACGGTTTCCGTGCGCGGCCACAGCCAGGCAGCGTCGATGTGGGCGTTGCCGTCGAGCGTGATATTGGCTTGTGCGAGCACGGGGTGCAGCTCGCTGAGAATCGCTTGGGCTTTGCGGAGCGAGGCATCGAAGGCGTGCTGGTCGGCTTTGGCGAGCGCGTTCGTATCAATGGCCGCCACAGCGGCTTCGACCCGTGGCAGCAGGTCTTTGCGCGGAGCCGGCAGGGCGGGCAGAAGGTTCGCGGCGGCGATGCACTCGACGCGGATGCTGTTGGGATCGGGACGACCGCTGTCCGCAGGGAGATCGATGTGCATCGTAACGCCGGAGAAGGTCTTCTCATCGACGGTGTGCAGCAGTTTGACCGCGACCAGGATTTTGTCGCCTGGATGGGCGGGTTGGGCCAGGGTGATGGGTTCCAAGTCATCCCCAAGCGCAACGCGGCGGCCGTTGAAGTAGATGATCTCGGGCATGGGGCCGTTGGCGTCGGCGCGAAACTGAAATGAGATGGTAGCGCCGGAGATGTCATAGCCGGCGACCGTACGCGGAATCGTGATCTCGCGGCGATACCAGACGGCGTCTTTTGGGGCCTTAACCCTACCCCCTCGTGTTGTGGGCGCTGCCACCAGCGTCCAGCTCCTGTCATCGAGGGTGAGCGACTCGCCATGCGGCAGGTCACCCGCATGGAAGCGCCACTCGCCGGGCGGCAACGTATTCAGCGCCTCCAGGACATGTAGCTTGCCGAGCGCGGCGGGGGAGAGGTTCTTCTGCTCGCGGACGGGGGTGAAGGATTGGGTGCAGGCGATTGGGGCGAGAAGGGTGAATGCAGCCAAAAAGACGCAACGACGCATGCGTGAAAAATAACAGATCCCCGTGCGCTGCCTCGGGGAAGGCTGCGAACTGCCGGACGATGCAGCATCAGCCCATCGCACTCTGTATGGTCAGGCGAGAGTGCGTCTGGTTCTTTGCAACGGGGTCGCTAGTTCACAATGGCCAGGTCGGGAAGCGGCGACGGCACGACGGGGAGCCGCCCGCGATCCTCGTGGTGCACCGTTTTCACTGCGTACATCCTGCGGTCTGCCTCAAATAACAGCTTCTCCGCATCCGCCCCATCCTGCGGATAGAAAGCAGCTCCTAGGCTTAGGGAAAGGAAGTCTTTGCCGCAAACTTCGCGGCCAGCCTGCTGCGCCAGGGCACTCAGCAACTGTGCCGTATCCTTCACCGCCCGTGTCGTGGAGTTGGGCGCGACGATAACGAACTCATCTCCACCCATACGAGCGGCATAGTCGTAGTTACCGCAGGCCTCGCGCATGTAAGAAGCAAATAACTTAAGGACCTTGTCTCCCGCGAGATGGCCATACCGATCGTTGATCTCCTTGAAGCCGTCGAGGTCGCAAACCATGACTGCCACAGAGGTTCCTTCGCGTTTGCATCGTGCCAACTCCTGCTCGAGATGCATGGACAGCGCGCGGGCATTGGCCATGCCGGTCAGGTAATCCATCGTTGCGGAGTGCTCCGCCTCCCGATACTTCAGCGCGTTCTCGATAAAAAGGGCAACACGCGCCGTAACGACCTGAAGAATGCGGAGGTGTTCACTTGTGAACGCATCGGTTTCGGCCCGGTACAGTGCAAGCACACCGACCAATCCTTCCACGCCCTCAAGCGGAACAGCTAAAGCGGAGCGCGGTTCCGTGCCGGTCGGAACTCCTGCCCCAAAGCCCGTCTCCACGGCTGGGTTGCCGTTGATGATGGGCTTCACATTCTGCGCAACCCATCCACAGAGTCCCGTGCCCACCGGTACAACAAGCGGTGCGAACAAGCGGGCATTCTCACCGCTGACAAACTCCGGGGTCAGCACATCTCCCCGCCGCACAAAGGCGACGATTGAGTCATACGGGACGATTTTGCGGAGGCGCATGGCCACAAGGGAGAGCGTCTCATCCAGGCTGAGCGAATTTCCCAAGTCCTGACTCAGCTCGAAGAGGGTATGCGCCTCCTGCCGGGCTGAAGCAATGGAGGACAAGAAGTCCGATTGATTGGGTGTACGGTTCGCGTCATATTGCAGACCGGTCGCGGGACGCTCGCCGCGTTCGACGCTATAGTTGAAGCGCAATGCATCGGCGCTGGTCTCCTCCAGACGGCGAAGGGCAAAGCTCTCAAGCTCTATGCCGCGCCGCTGCAGCACCTCCACCACGCTGGGGTCAAAAGATTTCCCCGCCTCTTCCACGATCTTGGCCATCGCCTCGCTCAGGGGAAGAGCTTTGCGGTACTGGCGGTCCGCCGTGAGCGCATCCAGGCAGTCGACAACTGTCAGAATGCGTGCCCCGATGGGGATCTCCTCCGCGGCCAAGCCATCCGGATAACCTGTGCCATCCCACTTTTCGTGATGCGATCTGACGATGGGTGCCACCGGATACGGGAAGGCTACCTTCTCCAGGATCTCCGCCCCTACGATCGGGTGAATCTTCATCTTTTCAAACTCTTCCGGTGTCAACCGGCCCGGCTTGTTGATGATGTGGTCCGGCACCGCCAGCTTCCCGATATCATGCAGCAGTGCTGCTGCCCGTAGCGCATCCAGGTTTTCTCCCGTGAGACCGAGCTCTTTGCCGATCTCGACCGCATATGTCCGGACGCGGTGCAGATGCGAGTGTGTGCTCTGATCCTTGGCTTCGATCGCCAACGCTAAGCCTTCAATGGTGCGAAGGTGGAGCGCGCACACCTCTTCCACATGCCGCTTTTCCGCTTCAACCTGCTTGGCTTCGATCTCCACCCGCTTCTTCTCGTCTTCCAGACGACCGAGATAGAGGTGATATGAGCGGTACACCCAATACATGATCGGCACAATCAAGAGCGCATTTTGCCAGCCGACGTAGCGTGTCGAAAAATGGATAATGCCGACGAGCGCTGCGCCGATAAGGTAATAGGGCAGCGACCAAAAAAAGGTCTCGGTCCAGATCTTGCGCAGCGAGATTCTCTCGCTCAGCGAAATAACGACGGATACAGGCAATGTATTCGCGAAAAAATAGGTTAGCGCGGCGAACAGCAGCAGCAGGGGCGAGTGATTCAGTAGGCCCGTCGCCGAAAGATGATAGACGCGGTAGGTGAGAAAGATCGCCGGTGACGTCATGCCAAAGACGTTGAAGACAACTTTCACCGGTTCCGGCCTATGCTTCGTTCTCCAGACACTCTGCAAAGAGGCCGCGGCACAACCGATGATCAGGGTTTCTGCGAGTGATAATTCCAGAACTCCCAGAAGAACAAACAGGAAGTGCACCGACATGGTGCTCTCCATACCCGGTAATCTTACCTTCAGTGTGGATGCCAGGACAGCAATCAGGAGATAGCAACCAAACTTCAGCAGGTCTGCCGTCTGGAAATGAAGCAAAGCCGTTCCGAACACCGCAATACCTGTGGCCGCGGTAATGGCAACGAATGCGAGAACTCGGAACGGCATTGAAGATTTCATCGCATTTCCCGAAGCTGACGATGTTCTGAACAGAAGCCCTGTAGCGGGTTGGGGGCTTTGAAGGTGCACCTATCCCATGCCCTCGTGGTCTGTTTTTTCTCTGGTGTCCGCTGCTGAAGCTCACTGCGTAATTCTTCAGTGATGTAAAGAGACATTCAGAGCGTGCGCTGTCGATTCGGTGCGGGTCTATACAACTTCTGTCTAATTGGTTCTCTAGTCAGTAAATGGTCTAACAGAGAGGCCAGGCGTGTCGTGTACAAAAAGACACGTCAACGCAGACAGGGCAATGCCATTACCTAAGTAAGTTACTTATACACGAAGTGTAGTACCAGGCCCGATGACGTCTCAGCAAACGACCTATACCCGCAACCTTGCGGGCGTGGTGGAGCTGCGACGACATAAGAGAGCTCGTAGCTTGCAGCACCTTACCCGAGAGGATTGAAACAATGAACGATAAGAAACCAAGAGAGAGTGCTATGTGGGGCAGATATCTTCTAGCTCCTTGTGCTCTTTTGTTGAGTGCCGGTGTGGCACTTGGACAAACAAAGATCGCCAAAGACTTAGCCACGGGACAGAATGGCGATTCCGTGGATGTGATCGTGCAGTTCGCGCAACAGCCAACGGCACAACTTCATCAGCGCGTACTGCAGCGGGGCGGCTTCCTCAAGCGGGAGCTCAGGTCATTGAATAGCGGATCGTACAGCGTCCCTGCGGCTGCGCTGGCAGATTTGGAAGCTGATCCGAACGTTGTGCACGTTTCCAAAAACCATCCTGTCTTCACGACAACCGCGCCTGGCACTGCCAAGGGTCCAGCAATCGACCACCATATCGAGGCTCTCGACATACCGGCCGGACAGAGCTTTGGTGGTTGGGGCGGCTTTGGACTGGTTTCCACTGTCATGGGCATGGCAGCACCTCTGGATGGACGCGGCATCGGAGTGGCGGTGATCGATAGCGGTATCGCGCCCGTAGCGGACCTGAGCAGCAGGCGCATTGTGTACAGCCAGGACTTCACGGGTCTAGGCAGCACTGCCGACCAGTATGGCCACGGTACCCATGTTGCCGGAATCATCGCCGGTGATGGCGCAAGTTCAACAGGTTCGCAGTACACCTATACGTTCACCGGCATTGCCAACCATGTGAACCTGATTAACCTGCGCGTACTGAACCAATATGGAGCCGGTACCGATACTGAGGTAATCGCGGCGATCGATAAAGCGATAGAGCTCAAAAGCCAGTACAACATCCGTGTAATCAACCTGTCGCTGGGCCGCGGTGTGTTTGAGGATTACTCACATGATCCGTTGTGCCAGGCCGTAGAACAGGCGTGGAAGGCCGGGATTGTCGTCGTGGTTGCTTCCGGAAACTATGGTCGTGACAATGCTCTTGGAACCAATGGTTACGATACGATCACCGCTCCGGGCAACGATCCGTATGTGATCACGGTCGGTGCGATGAATACGCAGGGTAGCGGCAAGCATGCGTCCCTTGTGCCGGCCACCTACAGTTCAAAGGGCCCAAGCTGGGGAGACTGGGTTGTGAAACCCGATCTTGTTGCGCCAGGAAATTCCATCATTTCTCTCTACACGCCGGGTGAGACGCTGGAGCAACTCCAGCCTGGCAACGTTGTTCAAATGTCAACCTATGATTCGACGGCCACAGGGGGGAACTCCGGCATTTATTTTGCGCTGAGCGGATCCAGCATGGCGGCTCCGATGGTGACAGGGGCAGCATCGCTGATGTTGCAACAGGATGCCAGCTTGACGCCTGATCAGGTGAAAATGCGGCTGATGAGCAGCGCGTTTAAAGATCTCACCCTGCATAGCGTAGCGACGGATGCCACCACGGGTCAGGTATTTACCGAGCAGGCGGATCTCTTTACGGTAGGTGCTGGAACACTGGATATCGGGGCGGCGCTCGCGAGCAACGTCCTTGCACCCTCGACAACGGGAAGTGCTTTATCACCTGTAATCGCTGAGAACAATGGCGGTAGCATCGTCATGGTGAATGGGAACTCGGCTCTGTACGGATCGGCTGTCTTCTCGGGTACCGATGGTAGCGGATTGCCGATTGTGCGGGGCACCGGCTTACCGGTATCCGTTACGACACTTCCAAAATCCAGCACCATCGTTAAGGGAAACAGTGTCTTATGGGGCACAAGTGTTCTGTGGGGCACGAGCGTTCTTTGGGGTAGCAGCGTCCTCTGGGGCAGCAGCGTCTTGTGGGGCACAAGTGTCCTGTGGGGGAGTGGAGCCGGAGTCAGCGACGGTTTCTCGGTGCGGTAGCAAGAAAAGGGCTTGTCTCGGCGTAAGAACTCTAATAATCCACATAGAGGGGTCCGACAGCGATGCGCTGCCGGACCCTAGTTTCTGACGCAGTCATGAATGGCTAATTGGCTGATCGATTTCGTAACTGAGTGGTAACTCACACTAATAACTATCAACCAATCAGGAAAATTAGCTTTACGCGACAGGTAGAACGAACCGGTTTGTAATGAATGAGTCAGTTTGGCCATAGTGAATACCTATCCATTGGCCTATGCATAATCATTCATGTTGACGCCTGTTTCGCAACCCTGTCATGCTCCTCGGACAAGAAAAGGAAGCGACACACGATGATTGAGTCTCCGCAGCAGACACGTTCGTTGGCATCGGATGCCCGCATTCGTCCAGCTCTTCTGATGTGCGCGCCCACCTTGTACACGGTGAGTTATGTTATTAACCCGTGGATGCTCGGCAATGTCGGCGAGAGCTCGCAGACCCGTGCCATGTTGCAATGGCAGCAGCTGCACCGGGCGCTTACGGCCATTGCGGAGGTGTACCTCATAGAACCGGTGGCCGGCTCGCCGGATATGGTATTTACGGCAAATGCGGGCCTGGCTCGTGATGGCGCGGTGGTTATTAGCCGCTTCTTGCACCCTGAACGGCAGGGAGAGGAGGCGCATTTTCGAAGCTGGTTTTCTGAGATGGGTTATCGCGTCGTGGAGCTGCCGCGCGATGCCCCGTTTGAAGGGGAAGGTGATGCGCTCTTCTCTGCAGACGGATCGCGTTTGTGGATAGGCCATGGTCCACGCACCGCCCAGAAGAGCCATGCAGCGCTACAGGCTGTGTGGGATGTAGAGGTCGCTGGACTGCGCCTAACGGATCCCCGGTTTTACCACCTGGATACCTGTTTCGCCCCGCTCTCCGACGGTTCACTGCTGTACTTTCCTGCGGCGTTCGATGCCGGATCATTAGCGAAGATCGAATCGTTTTATGGGCCTTCTCAACGCATCGCAGTGAGTGAGGCCGATGCATTGTGCTTTGCCTGCAATGCGGTGAATCTTGGCCGTACCCTCGTGCTCAATGAAATTAGCGCGGAGCTGAATGCTCGTTTACAGGAGCGAGGGTTTGAAACAGTGCAGGTTCCCTTGCATGAATTCCTGAAAGCTGGTGGGGCGGCCAAATGTCTGGCGATGCATCTTACGCCGGAACTCCACGGCAAGAATCTCCCCAATTCAGAACCAATCCCCACAGTGCAAACCGCAACGTGCGTGGCCTAGGAGAACAGCATGCCGGCAACGGAATACACAACCTTGGCAGAGGAACTAATTCAGCTTGAGGATGCATACGGCGCGCATAACTACCATCCGCTGGACGTGGTGATTGAGCGCGCGAGTGGGGCGTGGGTGTACGACGTGGACGGCAGAGGTTATCTCGATCTGCTTGCGGCTTACTCCGCCGTGAACCAGGGGCATGGTCATCCGGCGATCCTCCAAGCGATGCAGGAACAGGCGCATAAAGTCACGTTGACCTCGCGGGCATTTCGCAACGATCAGCTGCCGCTGTTGCTGCGCGATTTGCACGAGCTTACAGGCTTCGCCATGGCGCTTCCAATGAACTCCGGTGCGGAGGCAGTGGAGACCGCGCTCAAGGCGGCACGCAAATGGGGTGAGACGGTGAAGGGGATCCCGCGGGATCGCGCCGAGATCGTCGTCTGCAGCCATAATTTCCATGGCCGCACCATCGCCATCGTCGGCTTCTCGAGCGATGCGCAGTACCGCTTCGGATTTGGCCCGTTTCCAGGCGGATTCGCCCATGTGCCCTTCGGCGATGCGGCAGCCTTGCGCGGAGTGATCACGCCGAATACGTGTGCCTTCTTAGTCGAGCCCATTCAGGGCGAGGCGGGCATCATTCTTCCGCCGACGGGGTACCTGCGTGAAATAGAGGCAATCTGCCGTGAGCACAACGTGCTGCTGATCTGTGATGAGATTCAATCGGGCCTCGGCCGCACCGGTAAGCTGTTCGCCTACCAGCATGAGGGCATTCAGCCGGATGTTGTCACGGTCGGGAAGGCACTATCAGGAGGCTTCTACCCAGTCTCGGCAGTGCTTGCATCGCGCGAGGTGCTTGGGGTGTTCCGGCCGGGTGATCATGGGAGCACCTTTGGCGGCAATCCAATGGCCTGCGCCATCGCCAGGGCGGCGCTGCGCGTGATCGCTGATGAGAGCTTGGCAGAGCGCTCCGCGGAGCTTGGGGACTATGCGTTGGGGCGGCTTAAGCAGATCCAGAGCCCTTATTTTCGTGAGGTGCGAGGTAAAGGACTTTGGATTGCACTTGAATTGGACAGGCCTGCACGACCATTTTGTGAGGCGTTGCGTGACCGTGGAGTGTTGTGCAAGGAGACGCATGAAAATGTAATTCGCATCGCGCCACCATTGGTGATAGAGCGAAAGGATCTTGAGTGGGGGCTGGATCAGATTGAGGCTGTGCTGGTGCGCGGGTAGGGCCAGAACCGTAGGGGCAGCACTGACTGTTTGGCCGTCAGGGCTGCCCTTATGATGAGGGAATCATAGCGGGGATGAAGTCTCGCCCTTTCCAAGGGTGAATCCAATCAGAGCGAGCCTTAAAACGTAAAGCGCAACGACAGTTGCGATTGCAGCGGATCGCCCACGCCGACGCGCAGGAAGCCACTGAAGTCGAACAGGGCCGGCGAGCTGAGCGGGTTGAGGTTGTTGGTGTTGTTGAACGCGTTGAAGACCTCAGCGCGGGGGATCAGGCCGAACTTACCGTCATGAAATGAGAAGGGCCGTGCGATGCCGAAGTCGACGACAAAGAAGGCATTGTCTTTGCGCAGATGGTTGCGGCCGCAGTCGATGCCGTTCACGAAGCGTGTGGCGGAGTTGTTGTAGGAGCAGGGAGCGCCCGTGCCTGTGCCGGCCGAGTTATCCGTTTCTGGTTCGGCAGAGTGCTGCTGTATCCGCAGATTGCCCCGGAAGCCGAAGGGCAGTTCGCCCAGGCCGTAGGCGTTGAACTTGTGACGCTCATCACGGTCGGAGTAGGAGTACTCCGACGCTAAATTGTAGAGATTGGCGTAGCGGAAGGTGAATGGGTCGCGCTCATTGGAATCGTCATCGCGATCAACCGAGTAGGTATACTCCGCTTCGAATTGATAATGGTGCGACATGCGCTTACGCACGCCGACGGTGAGGCCGCGATACAAAGATTTCGCATTGCTGATCGTATCGGTGACTGTGCCGAGATTTGGAAACGGCGAGCTGCACGGTGTCGATTGCAAGGCACACGTCTCCGTACCGGTGTAGGTAACGGTATCAGCGTTCATAGCGGGAACAGCGATCGGACCGACGTTGGGATTGGTGAATCGGGTAAGGTAGACACCCTTGGAGTCGTTGAAATCGGCGAAGGCCACGAAATCCGTGCCGAGCTGGCGATCGACGCCTATGTCGTACGAGTAGATACGCGGGTTGTGGTAGTTCCTGTCGAAGACGGTAATGCCGGCCCCGGCAGGGTACTGGCCGTCCGGTACGGGGACGTTCGGGAACGCATTCGGGTATACAGGATTGCCCAAACCGGAAAACTCGGTAAGGGTCTGCTGTTGCGCGCCGTTTGTTGTGATGGCACCCACCTCCGTAAGCCCGTTCTGCCGTGCGTTGAATATGCCGGCACTGCCGCGCACTACCGTGCGTCCATTGCCAGCTAAATCCCAGTTAAAGCCGACTCGCGGTTGGAACTCTTTGGTTTGGTTCGGTAGATAGCCGGTGGACGGGAACCGGGGGTCGCTCAGATTGACCCCATAGGCGGTTTGCGAAGGTGGAATGACGGGGTTGGGGAAGAACTGCGCCTCCCAGCGCAGGCCGTAGTTCAACGTGAAGCGGGACCGGATCTGCCAGGTGTCCTGCAGATACACCGCGGGTTCTTCGTTGTTAATGCTGGAGTAGCCGGCCTGCTGCACGGACTCGCCGGCGCGCACGGGGGCATCCTGCAAATACAGGAGCAAGGGGCTCGTGGGTGAGATTGTGCCATCCGCGCATGTCCCAGTGCCAGAAACGAAGCTGCCATCGGTGCAGGTCAGGGTGCCGCTTCCGTAGCCGTTGCCGAGCGAGGCCGGCGAGGCGTAGTGCAGGAAACCGGCGACGCTGCCGAAGATATAGCGGCCAAGCGCGAAGCCGTCGAAGATCTGGGTGTTATGGCTGAAGAGATACTCGGCGCCGAACTTTACCGTATGGCGGCCGCGCACGATCGAGTAGTTATCTTTCGCATCCAGATGATAGAAGGTCTCGCTGGCACCGGGCCCGAGAAAGAAGGGCTGGCCGAAGCGGAAGGAGGGCGAGAAGCCGATACCGGTGTCGGGAACGGAATTCGGATCGATGGGCGAGCGTGGCCGCGTTTCATGGCCATACGTGATATGCGCTTCGTTCAGCTGATGTTCATTTACGGTGGTGATCAGATTCCCGTTCAGCGTCTGCACGTGCGAGGGGCCTTCGGTGCCGTTGGCGGTGGTGCCGTAAGAGGCTACGTCAAAGGTCTGGTTTGGGTTATTGGAGTAATCGAAGTTGTAAGAAACATAGAGAAGACTCTTCGGGGTGATGTTGTAATCGCCGCGGCCGAAGAAGGCTCCGTTATGTACAACATGGTCGACCGGTTGCCCTTCATTCTCTTTAAAGTTGGTTCCGTAGAAGTTGATCAGGACCTGACGCTGGCAGTCGGCATTGGCCGTGATCTGCGTGTCTGAGATGTTGCTGTTGAAGACTGGGTTGGAGACGGGGCAGGGCGCAGAACTCAGTACGCCGGCGTTGTATTGGCTCAGGTTCGGGCGTAGCAGGTTTTCGTCGATACCTTCAGCTGCGCCGAAATAGAAGAGCTTGTCCTTGATGATGGCACCGCCGGCGCTGCCGCCGAACTGCTCGCGGTGAAAGTTGGTGAGCGGCTGGCCATCGGAGGTGTTCGCGGTGAGCGCCTGCAGGCGCTGGTACTCAAACAGGCTGCCGTGCAGGGCATTGGTGCCGGATTTGGTAATGACATTGACGACACCACCGCCGGTACGGCCAAACTCAGCGTTGGCACCGCTGGCGACGACCTGGAACTCTTTTACGGCCTCGAGCGTGATGTCGATTGCGGCGCGCTGGCCGCCGGATTGCTCGCCGAAGAAACCGTTGTTGTAGTCGCCGCCGTCAAGAGAGATGTTGTTGAAGATGCCGCGCTGACCGTTGATGTTGATCTCGTCGCCGTCTGGTCCTTGCGAGATGCTGACACCCGGCGTCAGCGTGAGCAGATCTTCAAACTTGCGGCCCAGTACTGGGGTTGTGGCCACCGTTTGCTCGCCGAGTGTGGTGGTGGAGGCCGTGGTCGTTACGTCAATCAGCGGTGCCGATGTGACGATGACCGACTCTGTCGTGCCCGCGACCTGCAACGCCAGACGCAGGGTCTCTGTGAGGCCTACGGTGAGATTGAGGTTCTCCTGAATGGTGGGAGCAAAACCGGCTTTGGTGATCTTGACGGTATAGCGGCCGGGTTTGAGGGACGGAAACTCGAAATGCCCGCTGCGGTCGGTAGCAGCGCGATGCACGATTGCAGTGTCAATCTCATCGGCTTCTACGGCGGCATCGGGAATCACAGCTCCGCCGGGATCAGTAACCTCACCCTGAATGCGTCCATTGGTAGTCTGCACCTGCGCCGACAGAACGGTAGTGAAGGGGAGAAGGGCGAAGCAGGCAGCGGCAAAGGTGAATCTGAAAGCAACCTTCATGAACGTCCTCTTCTGATACGGACCTCAGCGAGTGGGCGATGAGATAGGGTGATTGTGCATGGAGGCGCAGAGCATCCTCCGGACAAAGGTGCGAACCCGGACCCGACAGCAAGTACGTTGACACAGCAATGGGGTGAACTTGCGTTGAAGTTATCACGGAGGGCGCGGAAAGCGAGGACCAGTTTTCCTCAGCGGCGGCCTGAGGCGCTGTTCATGGCGCTCGAGAGAACGCGCAAAAAAGGGATCTGCTTCCAAAGGTGCTTTTGGTGGCACCCTTGAAAGCAGATCCCTTCGCTGTGTTGCGGGATGACAAACCCTAGAGTTCATGACTTCCGAAGCTTGTGACTTCTGAAGTTTGTAGCTCTAGGGATGGTCCAACTACTGCTTATATATTCCCTCGGCGAATCATGCACATTGCAAACGATGGGTTTAGTGCGGGACTAAAGTCCCGCACTTTCACTAAATACGACTCCATTAGAGCTTCCGTTGCAGAATCTCTGCTACCCCACAATTACCAACCGATACCGAAGGCCATGTGTTCCGGCTTGCCTGTGGTGATGGTGGAGCTTTGCCCTGACACATCGTCATATGCGAAGCCATAGGCCAGTCCGCCTACGGAGTGGTTATGCCAGAACTGGGCGTAGAAGTTGGCTGGGCTGGCGCTGTACCACGCTGAGGGTGTTGCCCATGTGGTCACGTCACCCATCACATGGCGGTTGAACGCTGCGCAGAACTGGGCCTCCATTGCCAGTTCCACCGTATTGATGTCCGCATTCGGATCGCCGGAGGCCATGCTGCCGGAGCACTGGAGCAGGTCCTGCGTTGTGGGCTTGCTTACCTTGTAGGTGTTGCCGACATAGGCACCGTTGTTGAGGTTGGTTTCAGTAAAGGTGAAGGTGGAACCGGAGGTCGTACCGTTGAACTGGCGGCTGCCGAACAGCTTAACAACCAGCGGCGTGGTGCTGTACTGATTCCAGATGGTGGATACGTAGCTGTCGAAGTAATTGCCATTTGCACCGCCTGCGCCGAACGTGACCTTGGTCGGGGAAGGGATGCGCAGCGGTGAGATAGGGCTCTGCTGGAAGATGGCTGGAACCTGGCTCGCGAACTCGGAATCGATCTGCGCAATGGATTCGGTGATGCCGGTCTGCTGGTGGAACGTGCCACCCGCACCCCAGACATCAAGCAGCAGCGGCAGACCGAACTCGTCCACCTGGGTTGTGTTGATGTAAACCCCGCCCGAGTTATACGTAAACTCATACCAGTCGAAGTTCACATCAACGTTCGGATCAGTAGCATTCTGGGGGTTCGGGCCAGCGTATCCATTGCCCTGTGGCGTTAGATAGACCGGTTGGCCTTCGGAGATAAAGATGCGGCCGGAGTACATCGGTGGCAGCTTGAGCAACTTGGCCTGAGCCAACGTAAAGCTGTAGTTCGGATAGTTCTGCCCATTTTTCGTCAGGTGTCCGGGCGCGGTGATATCGGCGTTGGAAATGTCGACGATTGTTCCGCTCGGAGTTACCGTGGCGAAATCATTCGTGGCGGGATCCTTTCCGATGACCGTGACGTAGATCTGGCTATCCGTCCACTTGCCCTTGGTGTTGTTGTTGAGATCGATGCCGATAAATCCGGGGTAGATCGTGTACGCCGGCGTGCTGCCGACAGTAACGGTGACCGCCGACGAAGTTATGGAGCCACCTGTGCCTGTGCTGGTGACTGCCACGCTGTAGGTGTCGCCATTGTTCGCGGCCGTGAGCGCCGGTGTGGTGTATGTCGCGGCAGTGGCTCCGGAGACGGCCGTGCCGTTTCGGGACCACTGGTAGGTGAAAGGGCCCGTTCCGCCGGCGCCCACAGAGAAGGTCGCCGTCGCACCCACCGCAGCATTTTGCGCCGTGGGTTGGGTGGTGATGGTTGGGCCACTGGAGGAGCTGGCCGTTCCATGCACCTCAAACTCCCAAAGCGAGTAGCCGTAGCCCGTACCGCGCGTGATGCCGTGCATACGGATGTAGCGTGCGCTTACAGGCGTGAAGCTGGCCGTTTCCGTGCCGCCCTGCCCGTTGTTTTGAGTGACCACCGTTGTCCAGGTCTGACCATCGTTGGAGACATCGATGGTGTAGGCCTTGCCATAGGCAGCCTCCCAGTGCAGGACGGTCTGGCTGATCGTTTGAGCGGAGCCGAGGTCGATCTGGATCGACTCGGCATCCGTAAAGGCGGAGCCCCAACGGGTGTTCAGGTTGCCGTCGATCGCCAGGGAGGCACCGAGATTGCCGGCGTTCTCCGTGCTGCTGGCCGTGGCTGTGCCATTCAGCGCCAGGTTGGTGCCCGTTGCCGGAGCGGTAGCTGCGACGGGTACCGTCAGCGTGGCGGGGCTCGATGTGACCGAGCCGCCCGCGTTGGTGACCGACACGGTGTAGACATCACCGTTGTTGGCGGAGGTGAGGGCCGGTGTGGCGTAGGTGGCCGCAGTCGCTCCCGTGATGGATGCGCTGTTGCGCGACCATTGATACGTGAACGGCCCAGGGCCGCCCGCCACGACGGTAAACGAGGCCGAGGTACCGGCCGACGCTGTGACATTTGTGGGCTGCGTACTGATGACAGGCGGTTGCGGGGCATAGACCGAGAACTCATACAGCGAGTACCCGTAGCCTGTGCCACGCGCAGTCAGGTTGAGACGAACGTACTGTGCGGAGGTGGAGGGAAGCGTAAAGTTCTCCGTCCCTCCCGCACCGGCGGCTTGCGTGTAAACCGGGTTGCTCCAGGTTTGGCCGTCGTTCGATACGGTGACGGTGTAGGCCTTGGCGTAGGCAGCTTCCCAGCTCAGCACGATCTGCCCGATTGTCTTGACTGCACCCAGGTTTACCTGGATCCACTGCGTGTCGATGGTGGCGGGGTTGGAGCGGTCCGAGGCCCAGCGTGTGGTGAGGTCGCCATCGAAGGCACGCCCCGCATTCAGAAGGCCGGTGTCTTCCGTGCTGCTGGCCAAACCGGTGCCGTTCAGGGCAAGGTTCGCGCCGGCCGGTGGCGGTCCGCTCGGACCCGGTGTGGGCGTTGGGGTGGGTGTAGGCGTGGGTGTCGGCGAAGGTGCGGTGCCGCTTACCGTGAGGGCGGCGCTCGTGCTGGTAGCCGTTAAGCCGTTGCCGCCGGTGACGATCACGGAGAAGAGCGCGCCGCTATCGGTGGAGGCAAGGACGGGGGTGGTGTAGGCGGGCACGCCGGTAAGGGCGACGGATGTGCCATTCTTTTTCCACTCGTAGGTCACCGGCCCGGAGCCTGAGGTGGTGGCGGTGACGTTAAAGGTGGCCGAGGCTCCCGCAGCCGCGGTGGTTGCGGCTGGTTGCGCCGTGATGACCGGAGCGACCTGCGTCGTACCGGCGGTGCAAAGTGCCCAGCCGGGGAGGTTGTTTTTCACGCCGGGCGTCGCGATACCGCTTGAAGACACCGTCCAAGCCTGGGTTGTGTCGCTTGGGTAGTCGGTGGAGGTCCAGGTATTCCAAGGGCTCGGGAAGGCGCAGGTGGCCGAGTTTGCCCCGCTGATGGCGAGGGCTTCGGCCTCGGTTGGTAGGCGCATGTTCTGCGACGCGCAATACTGTGCCGCGAGCGATTGGGTGAGTTGCGAGCCGGCGGCGGTCAGGGTGTACTCCTGCCGCATCCAGGTAAGGCCGCTCATGTTGTCGGTGACCGTTTGCGCGTTCACGACCGTGTAGCGGCTGGGCGCGGCACCACAGGAGGCACCGTTATAGATGGCGAACTCATCGAGCGAATCGCCATACTGCGATGCACGCGTGAGCGCGTTAAGGCGCACATACCGGGCTTGCGCTGCGGGGAAGCTGAAGTCTTCCACCCCGCCCGTGCCGGAGGTTTGTGTGTAGATCGGTGCGGACCAGGTGGTGGCGTCGTTGGAGGTTTGGATCTGGTAGGAAGAGGCATACGCCGGATCCCAGTGCAGGATGATGCGGTCAAAGGTCATCACCGCGCCAAGGTCGGTGTAGATCGTCTGCGGATCGCTGAAGGCGGATCCCCAGCGTGTGGTTAGGTCGCCGTCAAAGGCGAAGTTGGCAGCCAGGTTCACGGGGTCCTGCGCGCTCGAAGCCACACCCGGTTTGCCGAGTGCAAGATCTACGCCCGGGGGCGCAAGGGTGAGCGCCACGGGAGCGCTCGTGACCGTGCCGGCAAAGTTTGTGGCTGTCACGGTATAGGTGCCCACGTCGCTGGCACTGACGGAAGGAATGGTCAGCGTGGGGGAGTTCGTGCCCACGCTAATGTTGCCCCGCAACCACTGATAGGTGATTGGGGTTGAGCCGGCGATCACCACGGAGAATGTAGCGGGCTGGCCGGTCGGTGCCGTGACGGGAGTGGGTGCCGTGGCAATGGTGGGCGCAATCGCGGCGTTTACGATGAGTGTTGCTTGTGCGGAGTTGAGCGAGTTGACCGGATTGGTGACGGACACGGTAAAGGTGGTACCCGAGTCTGAAAGGCCAAGCACAGGGGTGGTGTAGCTTGCGCCAAACCCGCCGGGGATGGGCGTCCCATTACGCGACCATTGGTAGGTAAGCGTCGGTGAACCCGTTGCCGCTACGGTGAAGGTTACCCTCTGGTTCTGGTAAGCCACCTGCGACTGCGGTTGCGTGGTGATGACCGGTGCCGCGGGTGCGACCACCGTCAGCTTGGCACTGGCGGACGGAGGTGCACTGCCGAGCCCGTTGGATACCAGCACGCTGTACGTGGAGCCGCTGTCCGTGCTCGTGGTTGCGGGTGTCGTATAGATGGTGCCCGTGGCCCCGCTGATGGGTGTTCCGTTACGCGACCACTGGAACTGAAGCGGTGCGGCACCGGTAGCGGCGACGGAGAAGGTCGCCGGCTGTCCGGCGGTCACTGCCGTATCGATGGGCTGGGCGATGATGGCAGGCTTGGTGGCCACGGGTGCGGCACTGGAGACCGCCTGGATGGTAAAGTTCGTAGTGCCGTTGCCCAAGCCGGGCGAGGTCGCTGTGACCGTGACTTGACCGGGCGTGAACTGGCTGCGGACAACGACTTTGGTCAAGCCCGCCTCGGCGGCAAGCTCCGGGTCACCTGGCGAGTGATAGCCGACCGGTTGACCTGCGGTGACCACCTGTTCCGTGCCGCCCAGGTAGGTACCCGGGCCGCTGACCGAGAAGGTAATGTTGTTGGTCGCAGTAGGGACTACAACGCCGTTCTTATCGACAACCTTGGCGACAACAAACGCCGCGTCTGAGCCGTTGGCGGTAATGGCAAAGCTGGTGCCGTCAGGCTTGACCAACTCGGGCACAACATCAAGCTCGACGTGATCGGCTGCACCGGCAGTCACCCTTTGGTCGGTCGCGACCACGTTGCCCTGTTTGTCCAGGCACTCGGCCGTCAGCGTACCGGCGGCCCAGTTCACACTCCAGGAGACCTGAAAGGGAATCAGGGTCGTGGATTGCGTCAAGTTGCCGCTGGTATCGGACGTGATGGGGTTGGGGATCTGGTCCGTGCCCACCTGCGCATTGTTCAGCAGCAGGCGCACGGTCGGGCAGTTCGAGAAGGCATTCACCTGCACGGTGCCGGTGCGGTTCCAGTGATGCGCCAAGGCCACAACGGGCTTGATCTGGAAGGGTACCCAGGCTGCCGCATACATGTTGTAGAGCAATTTGGGAAAGCGGTTTTGATCCACCATGGATGCGCCCAGCGAGCGGACCTGGGTGCTCGGGGTGCCTTCTACATAGTTGCTGCTTTCACCCGGTGTATCGGCGAGATACCACTGCGCAATGCCGAACGACTTCGCCTTCACGCTGTTGTGCCAGTCGTTTATGAAGGGCGCTCCGAAGGCGAGCTCAGAATCCCATGCCCCACGCGCCGAGCCGTTGCCCCAATACTCTGCACCCCACGCTGGCGAATTGGGGTAGGTCTGCTTCACGAGGATGTCGCAGCTTTCGTGCGTGCAGCCGAGGATGTCGCCGTTCGCCGGGTTCGCGGTGCGGTCGGAAGAATAGCGGGGCATCAGGTTGTCCCATAGGAGGGAGATCGCCTTGAGCTGCTGCGCGAAGGGGGTATCGGTAATGCCGTTATCCGATTCCCAAGCGAGGATCGACGGATGATTGCGATCGCGAATGATCATGTCGCGATGCAATTCCATCTTCAGTGTCTTTTTATCGCAGCTAGGGTCGCAAGGGTTGGCGAAGCCGTTTTCCCCATCGCCGGAGGGCTGGATGATCATGACACCCAGGGCATCGGCTGCATTCACAAACTCTTCACTCGAAGAGGAGTGGCCGGGCCGCCATAGATTGCCGCCGGCCGCCGCGAGCTGTTGCAGATCGCGCCACTGCTGTTCTTCCGGAACGGACGTCCCCAACGCTGGGTAGTCGTAGCGGCCGGAGGCACCCCACAAATGCATGGGCTGCCCGTTGAAGTACGGCAGGTCCTTGTCCCAGGTGATGACGCGGATGCCCAGCGGGCTTTGCACGGCATCAATCACGCTTCCATTGATGGAGACCGTATGCAGGACCTTGTACATATACGGCTTGCCGGCAGTGCTGTTGTTTGGGTACCAGAGCGTCGGGTTGTTTACCGTGAGGGTCTGGTCAAAGAGCTGAGGAGCGAGGTTCGGGGAAGCGCTGGGAGCCACACTCTGCAAGGTTTGCTGGCTGGCCACGACGTTGCCGCTCGCATCCACAATCTGCGTGGTCAGTGTTACGGGCTGCGCTGTTGTGCCCTCGTTCAACACATTGGTTTGCACCTCAACCGTTGCCTGCGTGGAGCTTGCAGTCAATGTGGCAATGTTTGTGCCCCAGGTGCCCAGACCCGCGTAGGTGTTGCGCGGGATGTGCACGGGATCCGTGATGTACATCATCACCGGGCGGAAGAGTCCGGAGTCGGCTTGCCCGAAGCGGAAGCCCTCTGAAAAATTCGGGTCTTCAAACCAGCTGGCATTCTTGGCCACGCGCACCGCTAGCACGTTGTCCGTGCCGTCATAATGCAGATAGGGCGAAAGATCCACAATGAACGGTATAAAGCCGACCACATGCGTGGCCGCATACTGAACGTTGGTCTTCGGATCGCTTTGGCCCAGGTTGTTCAAACTACTGGTGCCGGGCAAAAAGGTACCGTTGATATACACCTGCACGCCGGTGTGCGCGCCTTCAAACTCGACCTCTACCTTGCTCTTGGTGAACTGCGGGTCCATGGTGAAGTGCTTGCGGTACCAGATCACGCTGCCGCTCAGCGCGGCGCCACCCGACTCCGCGTTGACAAAGGTGTCGCTCATGTCGGCCGAGGTTGGCACGCCCACCGTTTGCCAGCTCGAATCGTCAAACTTGGGTTGCGCCTCGTTCGCGACGGTGGGGGCATTGTTGGTGTTGTTGTTTGTATCCTTATCCTTGATGTACTGCCACGGAGTCGCGCCCATGTTGATCACGACGCGCTTGGAAGGCGCGAGGGTCACGCTCTGTGCCTGTCCCGTCCGGGGTATCAGGACGAGTGCCGTGATGAAAAGGAAAAGGCATTTCCAGGCGTGACTTGGGCTTGACTTCATTCGATGTTCCTTTCAATTGCTTGCAGTATTTAGGCGCAGAGGCGCTCCTGCGCGAGGGCGCTGAGCATTGCCATTATGTGGGGCCCGGGTAAAGAGGTTGGTAGCTTCGAGTGTAATGCGGCTTCGTATCGAAAGGGGCTTACGGGCAGCTTTTTAGCGAGGGCATCTTGTGTGAAAACGTGACGACCTGCGATGAAGCGTGAGCGACGCGCGCCGGAGGGACAAACTGATAATCTCGGTGCCACTCGTCCCCTTGCACGCAATGCCGTATGCAAGGGAACGAGCGCTCCGAAGATGGGGTCTACTGGATCTCGATACCGCTGATCTCCGGTTGGTCCACCTGCGGCGAAGCGTTTGTCAGGCTGATCACGATCTGGCCTGCACTGTTTGCGGTTGTCGTGAAGGTCTCGGTCACGGCCTTATAGTTCTTGCCGGCGGCCTTCACGATGTCGAAGTTCGGAAGCACGATCGGCCCGTTGATCGCGACATTAAAGACGCGCTGCCCGGCGTTGCTCCAATATAGCTCCGCAAAGTCAAGCCGCACGGTATGGGTGCTGCCGCTCGTAAAGCCGGGAATGGTGTACGTGAGGACTCCGGCACGATTGCTCTGGTATACCGCCTGCGGGGCAGGGTTGGTAACGCCCGTTACATCGATGGTCGAGCTTGTCGAAGCCGCGCCGCCGCCCGAGAAGTCCTGGTCGGCGAGGAAGTTGCCCACGGCACCGCCGCCCGCGTTGATCGCCACGCTCGTGGTGGCCGGAGGCGTCGTAGTGGTTGGGCAGGTTCCGTTGCCGACGTAGGACTTCAGGTAGTCCGGCTTCGATCCGCTCTGCACGATACCGCCGGTGTTGTTGATGATGTTCGCGATGCCGCCCGATCCCGTAAGGAACACCGTGACCATATCAGTCATGTTGATGCCCGTGGTGTTGGGGGTGAGAATTGCGTTGTCGTCGAAGATGCTGACGCCCTGGTTGAAGTAGGAATACACACCCAGACCGTACGCCGTGTGTCCGCAGCCGGTGACCTGATAAGCCGGATACCCGCGGGCGCTGCCGTTCATCCACGCTGCCTGGCTCGGCGGATCATAGGGCAGTTCGCTTTGGTAGAAGATGGTCTCGCCGTTGTTGCCGTTCCACACCACCTGGCTCTGCTGATAGTGCTCGACGGCCAAGCCGGTAGCCAGGACGTTGTTGCCGTTTACGACCAGGCCATGCGCGGCGGTGTTGCCGGTCCATGTGGCATCGGCACCATGGTCGGCGCGCCATGACCAGATGTTATCCATGATGGTGTTATTGGCGTCGACCTGGATCGCGGTGGTCGCCTGGCCTGCCGCATAGCCGCCGATGCGAATGAATACATCGTCGAGCTGCGGGGGGTTGCTGGTATGCGAGACGGTGGTGCCCGTGGTGCCGCCGACTTCGACGAGCACCGGCGCGCCGCCCGGGGGCGCATCGACGATGATGTCCGCGATGATCACGCCATCGACATCAGAGGTTGAGATAGCCGGATACGCGCCGCCCGGAACCAGCGTTGCATAGCCCAGGCCAAGCACAACCGTATTCGCGTTGGGAACCTTGATGGTGCCGCTCAGGCTATAGATACCGGGCGTCAGGATCAGGTTCTTGCCGGAGGCCAAGGCACTGTTGATCGCGGCCACACCACTGGACGGCGTGGCGATGAAAAAGGTGCTGATGGGAAGCGAGGTGCCGCTGCCCAGGCCGCCGGCCCAGTCATAGCCGCTCGAGGCAGTCTTCAGGGCGGGAACGAAGACCTGATAATTGCCGCTGCCATCGAGGTAGAGAAAGGGCTTCTCGCGGCTCTGGGGCGTGCTTGGCAGCGTGGTGAAGGAGTTGCCGCCGTTGCCGAAGTCCTGCGCCGGCGCATTGACCACACCGGAGAAGACCATATTCCAATTGCTGCCCTTCCAGCTGCCTATCTGGCTGTTGCGGGTGTAGTACTGCTGCTCGGAGCAGGAGTAGAGCTGGCCGGAGACCAGCGTATTGCTGATAAAGCCGCCGCTCGCATAACCGCACTGGTAGTTGGTCAACTGCAGGTTGCCGTTGACGTGCATGCGCCGGTAGGAGGCTCCCTGCGATACGCCCCAGTACCCCTCCCCGTTGGGAGCGACCTCCATGTTCTCCTGCGAACGCCAGAAGTTGTCCGTGCCGTTGCCGTTGCTGTCAGCCTGGCCGACGTCAAAGTTGCCGGCGAAGCTGACCTGGTCGGGCGTCGTGCCCAGGCCCGCAATCGACTCGTAAAAACCCTCAGCCGAGATCTGCGTGCTGCCGAAGTTATAGCTGCCCGGCTTGAACAGGACCGCGTAGCGGTTGGGGCTGAACTCGGTCTCCGTGTTCAATTTGTTCAGCTGCGCAGCCAGGGCGGCCCCATTCAGGCTGGGATCGATGACATAGACGTTGGAGCCGAAGATGGTGGCGTTGTATTGCGTCTGAGCGACGGCTCGTGCCCCGGACAGCAGAGCGGCGAGCACGAGACCGGAAGAGTAGATCCTGCCGATCGTTGAAGCAGGCCTAAAAACGGACTTGCGGATGTTCAACATGGAAACTTTCCTCTTGAGCGTGAGCGGGTTAACCGGCAAGGCAGGGAAACGGACTGGCAGTGATCCTCGGGGGAGGGCGAATCGAAACAAGGAACTGAGAAAGCCGGAGTGATCTGGGGAAAACCTGCACCACTTTGTCGAGTGGCCAGTGAAACGGAACAAGAGCCTACAGTGCCGGTCATCGCTGCGAGCGCGAATGCTGTCTTCTAGGGAAACTACTGGACCGGACCCCCACGATGGATCCGGGGGGCCGAAGGACGTGGAACTTGCAACGAACGAGTCCGACACTAGGAAGATCGACATACGATATACAAGGGTATTACGGTATGTGTCGGCGTAAATCTGCTAAGTAATTCATTCTGCTGGTCTTCTGGAGGGGTACCCATTACGTATGTTACGGCAGTGCACCCGGAAGTTCTAAGGGCACACCCGAAGTTGCAGGCCTGGGCTGGGCAGGTAGTATGCATGGCGTTGGGGCGGAGAGCTTTGGGTAAACACTCACGCCTGACAGGCCTACCCAAATCAGACAGACCTGCAGGGCGTCGCTGGCGCTGCTCCCTGCCGTGAATTCAGCGTTCACCACTCCGCGAACGTTACTCGCCGTCTCCGCATAGTTGTTTGCCATCCCGTAGCGCAGCGCAGGGATGACAACCCGGAGTGTTGCGGACCGGAGACAATGGTTGCGAAAGAAGTCAAGGCTTAGAGTTTACAACCGACAAAGTGCCGGCTGGCCGTCAGATGGCGCGGTTGCTCCGCACCACAGCGGCGTAGTACTCCGCGCTGAGTTTTGGCGTCCTCACCTGGGTTTTGTAATCAACGTGCACAATCCCGAAGCGCTTGCCATAGCCGTCGGCCCACTCGAAGTTATCCAGAAGGCTCCACAGAAAATAGCCGCGCACAGGGACGCCCTCGGCCACGGCGCGTTGCAGCTGCAGGAGGTAGCTGCGCAGAAACATGATGCGGTCGGTATCGTAGACCTGGCCATCGGCGGCGAGGGCATCTGCCCCGGAGGTGCCGTTCTCCGTAATGTAGATGGCTTTCGGGTGCCACAGCTCCGCAGTCAGCTTGGGCACCCAGTAGAGCGCCTCCGGGCCGATGTTGAGCCACGCGCTTTCCATGTGGGGGAAAGAGACCGGCATGGGGACGAGGGCGTAGCCGGCATCGGAGGCATCGGCGCGCACGTACGCCGGGAAGTACACGTTGGTGCCGACGAAGTCCACGGGACTCCCAATGATGGCGAGCTCTTCAGCGGTGAACTTCGGTGCGTCGGCTCCCAGCCGTTTGAGGTACGCGTCCGTGTAACGGCCTTCGAGCACCACGGTGAGAAACATGGCGTTTTCCTCGCGCATGGCCTTGCGGGCGGCTTCGACGTGTTCTGGGGTCTCGATGACCGGGACGGTCGCGATGGGGATTTCGGCCAGCCCCACCTCGGTACCGGGCTTCGTACTCGCCCGGATTGCCTGCACCGCCAGACCGTGACCGAGAACCACATGATGCGTGAGCTGCGCGAGGCGCTTGGGCCCTACCTGCAGGCCAGGCGCATGCGTGCCGTCGCCATAGCCGTGCTCGACGAAGGTGCGCATCTCGTTGATCGTCATGAACGCCTTGACGCGGTCGGAGAGATGGTGCGCGGTGTAGCCGGCGTACCCGGCAAAGGCTTGGGCGGTATCGCGGTTCTCCCAGCCGCCCTTGTCCTGCAGCGTCTGGGGCAGATCCCAATGGTAGAGCGTGCAGAAGGGCTGGATGCCGGCCGCGAGCAGGTCGTCGACCAGGCGGTTGTAAAAATCGAGGCCGTGCGGGTTGGGCATCGCGCCGCCGTCCGGGAAGACACGCGTCCAGGAGACGGAGAAGCGGAAGCTCGTCAGGCCCAGCGAACGCATCAGCCCGATATCGCGCTTGGAGGAGTGAAAGAAATCATCCGCCACGGCCCCGGTCCCGTTGTCGGCGATCTTGCCCGGTGTCTGAGAGAAGGTATCCCAAATTGAGACGCCCCGTCCGCCCTCATGGATCGCGCCTTCCACCTGGTAGGCGGCAGTCGCCGACCCCCACAGGAAGCCATGCGGAAAATTGCCGTCCGCGCCGTGATGAGGCTCCCCCTGAAGCTGTGCCGATATTTGCGCCTGGGGCTGTGCCGATGCCTCCGCGAAGGGAAGCGTGAGTGCGGCCGCGGCAGAGCTTACAAGGCCGGTGAAGGAACGGCGACTCAGCGAAGAGGGCAAGGGCAACCTCGGGCAAACGTTTGTTTTAACTGCGTGAACATGTCCAGCATAACCCTAGAACAGGTCTGCCGCTCGCAGAAGGCCATTACGGTAAGGCCGCGGTAAAGCAAAGAAAATGGCAGCCTTTGCGCTTCTGTACGGATAGCTGCGAAGCGTATGATACGTCGGCGAGTAAGACGCAAAGGCGCAGCACGGCCGACCTGAGGAGTGCGCATGGCTTTGCCCACCTTGAACCCAAGTGAGTCCAGTAAGTTCAGTGAATCCCGAGATTCCAGAGAATCAGAAGCCCCGTTCCTAATGCAGGGAGAGACGCCCAGCCATACGGAGGTGCTCAAGCAGCTTGAGCGCATTGTCAGTAGTCCGCTGTTTTGCAACAGCAAGCGCTACCCGGCGTTTCTGCGCTACATCGTTGAACACACGCTGACGGGCCATCCGGATACCCTGAAAGAACGCACGCTGGGTGTGGAGGTGTTTCATCGCCAGCCCGACTACGACACCAATGCCGATCCGGTGGTGCGGGTCACGGCAGGGGAGATCCGCAAGCGGCTGGCCCAGTACTATCTTGTGCCGGGCCGAGCGCACGAGTTGCGGCTCGACCTGCCGGTAGGTTCGTATGTACCGCACTTCACGATTCCGGTGCACGCCAACCATGTAGAAGGAACGGCCTGGCCTGCGCTGACTACGGACGGCGTCTCCGATTCGATACGACAATGGGAGGCGGAGCGGCCCACCGAGCTCGATCCTGCTCCGCTTGTGAGCGAACCTCAGATTGAACCCGCACCGCAGGTGCTGGCTCCAAAGCGTCATTTTTCCAGGATTTCGATCGCCTTCATCGCGGCGGCACTGATCGTGGGAGTCCTTCTCACGGCGAAATGGGTGATGGGGTATGCCCACGGCGACACGCAGGCAGCCTTCTGGCGACCGATTCTGCACAGTGAGACGGCCACGCTCATTGTGCTGGGTGTACACACGTTGGGGCCGGATGGTAAGGATCTATCGCCGGCCAGCCATGCTTCGTCCGCGTCTACCAAAGGCGAAAGCATGCTCTCGTCGATGACCAATGCCGATATGGTGCCGGTCAGCGATGTGATCAGCTACAGCGCCATTGTCGAGATGCTATCGCGCAACGCACACCCGTTTCGAACACAAAGCGCAGCCGCGACCAGCTTCGAGCAACTGCAGCGCGGGCCTGTAATTTTTATCGGAGGCCTGGATAATCTTTGGACCCTGCGTCTTACCTCGGGGCTGCGTTTTCGGTTCGTTTCCGGCGAACGGGATTCTGTGGGCGCGATTGAGGATAGCCGCCAGCCTGGAACGGTATGGCGCTTCGATAACGCGCAAGGGGCCTTGGCGAACTCCCAGGATTATGCGATCGTGGCGAGTTTTTTCGATCCGCAGATTGAGCAGCATGTGCTCATCGCAGCCGGCATCGGCAAAAGTGGAACGGCGGCGGCGGCAGATTTCCTTACGGATCGCGCGCATATGCGGCATTGGCTAGCGAAGTCGTCGCCGGCGACAAGGAGCAATGTGGAGTGGGTGATCTCGACGCAAATTGTTGAAGGCCAGCAAGGACCGCCGCATGTGGTGGCGGAGTATGTCTGGTAAGGGCAGACTGCCGCATCGGACCGGCACGGACGCGCGTATTCGTTGGTTTTGTTTCTTGAGGACACTATCCTCTCGACCGGGGGCGCAGCCGGAGCGGAGACGATAGAAAGGTCTGCTTCGGTCAAGAGAACAGTGGTCGCTAAGCTGAAGGCTCGAGCAAAAGAAAGCCCTCCATCGCACCGGATCACCGATTAGCGACAGAGGGCTGTAGAACAAGGCTACTGGATTTGGATACCGCTCACCATCGGCTGATCCACGGTCCCGTTTGAGAACGTGATGACATACTGTCCATTCGCGTTCGCGGCCACATTGCTGAAGACCCTGGTTACCGCCGTCAGCTTATTGTTGCCGGCGGCAGCGAAGACATCGAAGTTGTTCAGCACGGGTGTCCCGTTGATCGCTACGTTGAAGAGCCGGGCATTCGCTGAGCCAAAGTAGAGCTCCGCGAAATGCAGTGTGACCGTATGGCTGGTGGTCGCCACAAAGCCAGGCACGGTATAGGTGAAGCCGCCCTGCCGAGCCGTCGCGTAGACCGCCGCGGGAGCCGCGTTTGTCAGCCCGGAGGGAACGGTGACGGCTTGGCCAGGAGCATAGATGCTGCCGCCCACAAAGTCCGTATCGGCGATAAAGCTACCGACGGCCGCCGAGCTGCCGGCGTCGATGGCCACAGGATTGGAAGGCGCGGCACCGGTGGTGAGCGTCTGTGAGTTGGAGGCACCGGACGACGTTCCGGCGCTGCTGACCGCGACCACGTAGTAGCTATAGGCGGTGTTGCTGGAGACAGTCTGGTCCGCATAGTTTGTGGAGGTCAGACCGGCCTTGATCGCAACGGCAGCACCGGAGCCGGTAGCACGATAGACGGTGTAGGTGACGTTCGACGTGGAGCTTGCGTTCCAGGTCAGTTCCACGTACTGAACGGTGATGGACCCCTGTGGCGGTTCGTTGACGGCTTGCAGACCGGAGGGAGCCGCAGGTGCGGTGGCACCGGCGCTGCCCGCGGCGACTGTAGCCCAGTTGGAGTTCGGAGAGACGCCGCTTCCGAGCGTAGCCACAACGTAGTAGTTGTACGTTGTGCCATTGGTCACAGCGGAATCGGTGTAGGTTGTTGCCGAGGTTCCGGTTTGTAGGGCTACCGGTGCTGTGCCGGCTGTCGCACGATAGATCGTGTACTGCACCCCGGCGGTGGAGCTTGCCGTCCAGCCGAGATTGATGGCTCCACTTCCGGCTATCGCTGTAAGTTTTGTAGGTGCAGCAATGGCCGACTGCAGCAGGTTCGCTTCCAGGCCATTGATCTGCGGGGTGTTCTGGCTGCCTTGCATCAGTTGAACGATGATCTGACCATAGGCATCGGCCATGGCGCTGGTCTGCTCGACCAAGGCCTGATTGACTGCCCCGGCTTGCTTATAGATATCGAAGTTCGCCAGGTAGGGAGTTCCATTTACAGCGATGTTGAAGACGCGCTGATTGGCCGCCGTGAAAAAGGTCTCGGCAAAGTGCATGCGCAAGGTATAGGTCGCATTCGCTTCCAGCCCTGTCAAGACATAGGTGAAGGGTGCGATGCGCGAGGTCTGATACACCGCCTGGGGCGCTGGATTGGTCACGCCGTTGGTGGAGATGGCTGTTGTCACGGCTGCACCGACATCGCCACCGTTGAAGTCCTCATCGGCGACAAAGGGGGCCGTGGCACCGCCACCGGAGTTGATGGAAAGATTGGTGGTTGTACCGGGAGCCGCGCCCACCGGATTGCTGCCGGTAGCGGGCACGATCTCAATGCCGCTCATTGTGGGATTTTCGTCGATGCCCGCGACGGTGGACGTTCCGAGCTGTGTTTGCAACTCGACAATGCCGTTGGCATCGGCTTGCGTGTAGAACTGCTTGTTCACCGCCTTGTTCGCTCCATTCGCCGCGGCGTAGATGTCGAAGTTGGTCAAAACGGTTTGGCTGTTGATGGACACGTTGAAGGCACGCTGTCCCGAGCCGGTGTGCGTGGTTTCAACGAAGTGGAGATTGACGTTGTAACCCGCATTGGGCGTAAGCCCGGTGATGGTCCAGGCCGCCGCCCCCCAACGCTCGCTGTCGTATACCTGTTGCGGCGCGGGCGTGGTGGTAATCAGAGATGTGTCGATCGGCACATGTAGATGCGCGTTCGTATTGCCGCCCACCACGAAGGTCGAGTTCATGTAGGTACCCGCGGCCCACCCACCTGCGCTCAGCTGCATGCCGGTGCTGTTGCCGGGAGCCTGCGTCGTCGCCGTCGCGTTGGCGGCAGTGGACTCACCGCCGAAGTTAGCGGCCATCACCGTGTAGTAGTAGGTTGTGTTGGGTTGCAGGCCGGTGTGCCGGTAGCTGGTGCCGGAGACGTTCTGCGCGACCATGTCGAATTGGTTTGGCGCTGTGCCCGGTGTCGTGCTCGCATAGATGTCATACGTCACGCCGGTGGTCGCGCTGGCCGTCCAGGCAAGGTTGACGGCGTTGCTGTAGGGCGCGGTCGCGGTGAGTCCGGTGACGGCCGCAGGAGCACCCGCCGACCATTGCGAGTAGTTGACGTAGCTCACGGTCATGTTGGAAGGAAAGCCTGTCGTGGCCGGCGTCCCGCCGTTGCCGCCGATGCCCGAGCTGAGAATGAAGTTGATCGGCTGATTCAGCTCCCAAGTGTCGTTAAAGGCGGTGTCGGCAATGTCGATGTCGCCATAGGGCGTGGACGCACCGTCGAGGAAGAAATAGAAGTGGTACGGCTCCCACTCCGTGGTGAAGACGTGAAAAGCATTATCGAAGGTGGCGGGACTGGTGAGGTCAACCGTCGCGCTCACGTAGTCATCATTGCCGTAGTTGCTGCCATGGATGGTCGACCCGTTGTGAGCGGCCGTCTTGGCCTGGATCTCCATCATGTCCAGCTCACCGCAGTATGGCCAGGGCACGCCGCCGTTCGTGCTTGGCGAAGCGGTGTTGGGGGCCGTCGCTGCGGGGTATACATCTGCGCCGAGCGCCCAGAACGCGGCCCCCGCGCCTCCCACGGCAGGGTTCTGGATGCGGGTCTCCATCTTGCCGTAGGGGCCGGCGGCATATTTGCTCGTCAGCCGCGCCGAAGTGTATGGGTAGGCGGCTCCGGGCGTATAGGTCAAGGCAATCACCAGATTGCCGTTGCCGTCGACGTATGCATTCTGCAGGCTGTCGGAGGTGTTCTCTACAGTTTGGTCACCCCAGGGATTGTTGGGCTGAACGTTGTTCCACCAGTTGGAATGGTTGTACGTCGTGTTGGCGGCACCGGGGAAGTTGCCGCCCCAGACCTGTGTCCACTGCGCGTGGGCTGGGAACGCGGCCAAGCTGCAACCGACACAGATCACAGGCAGGAGGAATCGGCTGCAACCGAATGGACTCGAGCATGACGGAAGTACACGGCTGGGAAGCTCGCGGCGTGCAACGGCAAAGGGACGTCCTGCTACAAAACGAAGGCTCACGGTTCAACTCCTTGGGGTGAGGAAGCAGAGAAATGTCAGGCGAGGATGAAGAGTCTCGTCCGCCTGACGGAGGGATATGCCAGCCTCTGCAAAGAGGTGCAGGGTACAGGGGGAAGGCAGCGCAGTTCGCCGCGTTCATGGGTTCGGCTTGCCGAGCGTCCTGACCCTAGGCAGGGAACGGCGGTCTCGCAAGGGTCTTACGGTAAACCGGAGGACGTAAGCGCGGAAGTCACGCAGGCTGTTCACATACGACCCAAAGTTACAGACGTATATTACGTTGGTTTATTCGAAAGTTGCATCCACATCTCTGTCCGAAAGGGTGGGACCGCCGCCAGACGGCCAAGCCTTGGCTAAGGTTCTTGTCATCGCCGGTGTGGACAGCCAACGCAGCCGGCGTGCGTGGCGACCGGGAGTTACTCCTCAAAAAAGGCGAGACACAGACCAAAACACAAATCCTTGGCAACTCTTGAGAGCGTCTTGAGCAAGGAATTGAGCAGCCTATGAGGACTCTCCGGCAGGCTCGCCGTACCTTCTGTGCGTGAGCCTCGCGCCTCGGGCAGCCGTCCAGACCCGGCAAGTGCTAATGGGTCGCTATCCCAGGGACTTGTTAACCCTCGCGCGTGTCTTCACCAGGTTTTGTGAAGCCTGAGGTCCCGCCTGCGCTGCCAATTTTTGCGTCAGCGCTCCCCAAATTGAGTTCGCCAAGCAAAGAGGAGTCTCCCATGGCCACCAGTTCTCAACCAATCACCGCGCCCATCGACACCAAAGCATTGCAGAACGCTGCTGCCAACCTTAGCGTTCTTCAACATCCGGATCACCCCATCATTCCGATGAAGGCGCTCCCGCATACGCCTGCCACGCTCGGGGCGGACTTCACGTTTCCAACCACGCTGCAAGGCAGCACGGCCCACTTCAGCGTGTATTACGATCCGGTCCTCGGCGCAGCCGGAGCAACTCTTGCCCAGGGCGTGCTGGCGCGTTGTGAAGCCGACTATGCGGCCCTTGCCAGCATCTTCGGAGGCATTCAGGTAGGCCACTTCAATGTCATCCTGGCACCCGGCATCGGCGGAGCCTACCATGCCAACTGCGCCGCTACCGACCTGTATTGCGATGGGGAGACCACCGAAGTCTCGGATTTCGCGAACTTTCTCGTGGTCGCCGAAGAGTGCGAGGTCTTCCAAGCGACGCAGGGCAAGGGATGGAACTGCGGCTGGAGTAATGGCGAGGGTTTATCGCGCGTGCTCGCGACGCTGCAGTATCCGGCGCAGCTGAACGGCTTCAACTCGGCAGCCACATGGCTGAACGCAGCAGGCAGGCCGGACTTCATCAATACCAACGAGCAGACCGACAGGAACTATGTCTCCATCGGCTGTTCGACCCTGTTTCTCAACTACCTGCGTGTACAGCTTGGCTTCAGCTGGGCCCAGATTACCCAGGCCGGAGGTTCGACGTTGGAGGCAGTGCATGGCAACCTCACGCACTCCGCCAACGGCTTCGATCAATTCAAGGCTGACCTGCAGCTCCGCTTTCCGGTCGGCACGCCCGCGGTATTGGCGACAGATAACTGCTTTCCCATCCAAGTGGTACCCATCAAAAATATCCTCACGGAGACGGCTGTTGGGCCCATCGGGGGTGCGGTGCTGAACGGCCGGACCTTTGTGGCGTGGGCGGGAACGGACTCCAGCCATCACCTGAATGTGCTGAGCTCGAACACGCGTACGGTCTGGTTCAACAAGGTCACGCTCGGGGACACCTCGCCGGATGGATGCTCGCTGTGTGCGTTGAATGGCAAGCTCTACCTCGCCTGGACCGGCAGCGGCAACCACGAGCTGAATGTGATGTCTTCCGCGGACGGCGTGACATGGGGCGGCAAGGTGACGCTGACGGAGACCTGTACCGGCCGGCCCGTGCTCGCCGCCCACAACAACCAGCTCGTGGTCGCTTGGGCCGGCACGGACACCGCTCGGCATATAAACGTGATGACCTCTGCGGACGGAGCGCACTGGGGCGATAGGCACACACTGGGTGACACATCGATCGACACGCCTGCCATTGCCTCATTTGGGGGACGGCTGTACTTGGCGTGGACCGGCACGGATAGCGCGCACCATGTGAACGTAATGTCCTCGGCCGATATGGGTGCAAGCTGGCAAAACAAAGTGACGTTGGGAGAGACCAGCATCGCCGCCCCTGGCTTGGTGGAAAGCGGCAATGAGCTCATTCTGTCGTGGGCTGGGACGGATGGAAGTCATCACCTGAACCTGTTGCGCTCAAACGATGGAGTGCACTTTGCCCAAAAGATGACGGAGCCGGAGTTATCGAATGCCTGCCCAACGCTGGCATCGGCCTACGGCGTTCCGGCCCTGTACTGGACGGGCACTGACAGTCACCTGAATGTCTGGACCTTCTAGGGCTGCTTTGGTTCAGCGCAAAATTTGGAAGGCAGGCCGGAGATCAATGCGATCTCCGGCCTCTTTTTGCTATAGCTGACGGCTAAATGGCGCTGATCTACAGCTACTACAGTCCGTGCTGGTGTGGGGCTTGCATGAGCAGGGCCTGCGTGGCCGCGGTGGGTTTCTGTGCGAGCGGCAGGGCTTTGGCCGTGCCTGCTGCCTCGGGAATAGATTGCGCGATCATGTGCTCGGCAATCAACTCTGTCTGGAATCGCACTAGGGTATCCGGGTCGGTGATCACGGATTGCGTGTTGTTCTGCGCCTTGTAGCCGGGGCCACCTACCTGCCCCTGCACCACAAAGGTGCCTTCACCGGAGCTCGACCAGTTGGTGGAGCCCTCCGCGGCCACTCTGCCATCGGCGACGAAACCCTTTGTATGGCTGATCTGATGGGTAGCGGATTGCCCGACCACGAAGTGCGTATTGTAGGCAGCGAGATTATATTTTTGATCGGCTTCAATCAGGGCTTTCTCGTGGACGCCACCCGCCTGACTTTTATCGAGCGTAATTAACATGGTGACGGCGGGATTGAGAGCTTTCTCCATGAGAATGTTATTCAGCTCCGAATCATCGAAGCCGAACATGTTGAGATAGAGCGAGATGGTCACCCGCGACAAAATGTATTTCAGGATGTCGTGCACATCGTCGCGCCCGACATAGAACAGGTGTACGTCCTTGCTGGCGTTCGTGGAAAAGACGCCTTCCTTGGTAAACAACGCGAGGTCGTTCAGGCTGAAGGTCTGAAGGTTTTGCGTCGGGTCGCCGAGTACATTGCTTTGGCTTTGCTGTGACGGCGGCGCATAGGCTGCCTGAACATCGCCAAGTGTAGGCGGCCGTTTGGATGTTGCCGCAAGCACCACATGCGGATCGAGGAATGGCCGGGCCGGCGTTTTAGGCGCGAAGGGAAGTGCGCTGCCGCTTACCTCAGCGGCATCTGCTGTGTGCGGTTTACCTTGTGCGGCAGGCATGGCTGTTCATCTCCTTTGAAATGTCACTCTCGAGGCAGTTTAGGCTGCTTGCCCGATTACAGAATGAAACATCTTTACTCGTCCGAAGAGTAGAGAGACAATGCGGGGGAGTCCTCAGCTTCTTCTCAAGAGTTGCTCAAGATTTGGGTTTAACGGTATCGGAGTCAGCCAATGGACAACCGATGCACATTGCGATTTGGGCCCTATCTCTTCGATCCGGAGCAGCGATTTCTTTCGTGTGACGGCCAGCTTGTCCCGGCCTCTCCCAAGGTGTTGGAGACCCTGGAGTTATTACTGGCCGGAGGCGGACGGCTGATCTCCAAACAGGAGTTCATGGCGGCACTGTGGCCGGACACCTTTGTGGAGGAGGGAAACCTTACCCAAAACATCTTCGTTCTGCGCAAGTTACTCGGCACTACGGCGGCAGGTAAGCCTTACATAGAAACCGTAGCCCGCCGCGGCTATCGTATGTCGGTTCCGGTACAGGCGATGCCGATGCATGACGGTGAGCTTGCCCATGGCGTGCCTCATGCGGCAACGATAACCCCGGCGTGGTCTAGAGTCGCGAACGGAACGTCTGCCCAAGGTAGGACCGACGGTTTTGTGCCTGATGTATCGGAGCAAACGTTATTGCATTCCAGCCACGAGTTTTTGTCCGCTGCCGCTCTCGATCCGCCGAGACAAGAACTGTTCGCAGCTTCGTTGATGCCGCAGCCTGTTTCAGCGCAAGGGAGAGCAAACAATGCGGCGCATGCTTCAAGCTTTTCTAAGCTGATGATTCCTGCGTCCCTGCTGCTTTGCAGTGTGGCACTGGCATTCTTCTTTGGATCGATGCAACGCCCAAAACGCTCAACCTATCTGGCCGTGATGGCGACGCGACGGCTTACGGACGATGGCATGCCCAAAAATCTTGGGCCGTTTCCTTCCACGCTGGTCAGCGATGGCTCGCACCTTTATTTCACAGAGAAGCGCGATAACCGTAGCGTTTTGGCGAAGGTGTCTGTAGCGGGTGGTGAGGTGGAATCTGTGCCTGCGCCCTTTCCTGATGCTACGGTCGTTGCCTACTCCGCGCGCAATCAGCATCTACTGATCGGCTCAGTCTGGCATACGAGGGATGATCGTCCCATCATGGCCCAACAGCTTAGCGGCGGGGTCGCGAAACAACTCGGGGAGCTTACGGGTCATGATGCGAGTTGGTCACCCGACGGGCAGCATGTTGCCTTCGCGAATGGACGTTTTCTGTACATCGCAAACGCGGATGGATCCGATGTGCGGCGCATTGTGACTGGCGATGGCGTTGTGTTCTGGCCGCGCTGGTCACCGGACGGACGCCTGCTGCGTTTCTCGGAAAATCTTGGCAGCAACGAAGAGCGCCTGTGGGAGATAGCCGCCACAGGGAAACAACTGCGCCGTTTCTACCCAGACCGCACAGACGCGGATCAGTTGTGTTGCGGCGACTGGACCGCGGATGGGCGGTACTTCTATTACATGAAGATGGGCCCAGCTTCAGACAGCCTATGGGTTGTGCCCGCCGAGCCCTCCTGGCTCCCACTGCGACCGGCGAACCCGATGCAACTGACAACAGGTCCTGTGGACTTTTGGCGTTCGCCACTGCCCAGTGGAGATAACCGGCACCTTTGGGCGATCGGTTCGCATCTACGCGGTGAACTTGATCGTGTCGATCCGGGGACGCGACAGCCGCGGCCGTATCTCGGTGGGATTTCGGCCGAGGGCGTCAGCTTCTCACCCGATGGAACCTGGATCGCCTATACAGCCTATCCAGACGGCACGCTTTGGCGCAGCCGTCTTGATGGCCGAGAGAAGAAACAGCTTACCAACCCGCCTCTGGTGGCTCGTTTCCCACGCTGGTCCCCGGATGGCAACACCCTTGTGTTTCTAGCAGGAACGGCAGGTTCGCAATGGCGTTTATATCTCGCTTCCGCGGAAAGCGGTGCCGTTCATCCACTGCTGGAAGACGATGGGAGCCAGGGTGTTGCAAGCTGGTCGCCGGATGGCAAGAGCATCGCCTTTGGCCGCCTGCTTGACTATGGCATGGAGCGCAACCCAAACCTCACCATCCAGATCTACGACTTACACGCGCATACCCGGACCACCCTGCATGACTCCCAGGGGCTTTGGACCGCACGCTGGTCTCCCGACGGCCGTTTCTTTACCGCTGTGACGGAGGACAACCGTGTGCTGCGCCTGTACGACGTAGCGGCACAGCGATGGACGGATCTTGCGCAGCTGGGCGTCAACGATGTTGTTTGGAGCCCAGACAGCCGCTTCGTCTACTTCGACACGCTCTACGGAAATGAGCCCATGCTGTACCGCATACGTCTGGCGGATCATAAGCTTGAACCCTGGGCGGACCTGCGCGGTCTGCATCGCGGCGGCTTCTTCAGCCCCTGGCTGGGCATGAGCCCAGATGGCGCGCCCCTGCTGCTGCGCGATACCGCCATCGAGGAGGTCTACGAGATGACGGTTGACCTGCCCCGATAGCGCATGGGACGTTGCCGAAGATCATTCGCCCACGGGCGTTGTTGCATCCATCTCTAGCTGTGCCTGCGCCCGGTTACGAGTGGTGCGCACATAGCGGGACACACGCGTGCAACCAATCCGGCTGCATTCGACGGCAACAACAACGAGGACCATCAACGGTACAACAACGAGAGCGACAGCAGTGTCAGACATGAAATCTCCTTTGCAGAGTCACCGTCACAGACATGGCATCGAGGTATTTCAGGCAGGTGTGCAGAACTTACCCGGACCACGCAGGACGGAACTGGTCAGAAGGTAGCAACCAGGCTCGCGTAAGATCCTCAGGCTTTGCTCAATTACAGCTCAGAGCCCGCTCAAACGATTTCTGCCGCTGGCTCAAGTTCTTCGAGCAGATTTTGGTCATTCATTGTCGGTACCGCAGACTAGGAACAGATTGGACTACCTCGCAAGCTGTACTTTTTTGTAGTGCCGGCGATCCATCTTCCACCTGCCGTCAAGGTATGTGTTGGTTGCTCTACACCTGTTGGATCTTCCGCTTCAGCCATCGGAGCTGTGGTGTATGGAACATCTCCTGCACTGCTTACCTTGGGCTAATCATTTGCATTCGACCTGACCCAATTCATCCAGCTCAGCCAAGGCCGCACACGCCACAGACCAGGCGGGGTCTTCCGGGTAGAGTGCGCTACGGAGATAGGCCCAGGTAAGCCGCTGAACGGTTGCCACTCGTTCGGGGTTTTCGTCCACCGTTTCAGCCGCATCGTATCCGGAGATTCCGCCAAGGCAATGGCCTCCGCCGGCTATCGTCAGCAAGCACTTGGGGCCTGTACTCAGGAAGTACGGGTCGGCATGCCAATCCGCACCACGCACGGTCAGATGGGGGGAGACGTCATTCTCACCCACCACCACGAGGGTTGGCGTCGTCATCTCGGAAAAGCTGGGATGACGGAAGAAGGGAAGCCCAGCCCCGAATGCGCTAAGATCGGCACCGCCGTTGCCGGGCGGGGCCAGCAGCACTCCCGCCTTGATCCGGGGCTCGGCCAGGTTCACCCTCGTTCCGTCCTCATCGGTCAGCTGCGCGCCCAGCAACATGCCGGCCGTATGCCCGCCCATGGAATGCCCGGCAACCGCGATCCGGCTTCGGTCCAGCCGACCCGCGATCTCAGGAACGGAAGCCTCGATGGTGTCAAGCTGGTCGAGAAGGAAGCTCATGTCCTCGACGCGGGACCGCCAGAACAGAGGTGCCCCAGGAGTCTTGGGATCAAGGCTCAGAGTCTTTGAACTCAAATGAGTGGGCTGGATGACAACAAAGCCGTGGGCCGCCCAGAACTGAACAAGTGGGCCGTAGCCGCTCAGCGAGGAAAGATGGTTCGACCTTCCCTGGCCGTGTGACAGAAGCAGGATGGGCAGGTCCCGCCCAGACGTCGGCGCGGAAACGCGTATCTGTAACTCCACGGCGCGACCCGGGGCGGACAACACCACCGGACTGACGGAGACAACAGGCGTGGGGGCGCTGACCGGTATGTTCCCGGCTTTGCCGATCGCGGCATGATCGTTCGCGATTTGAAGATCAATTCCATGTGCAGCCCCGGTGGCCGGGGCAACGAATCTGTCCTGCATATAGATTTCCTTTTGCGTCGAGATTTGGCCAACGCTGCCAAGGTGTAGCGGAGAGAAAGGAGAGTTTCGCTCGCCCTTCTCTCCGCCGGGTCACTACCACCGTGAACTGTCGTCCTTGGGAACCAGAAAGGTCGCCTGACTTAGAACACCATTTACCGTTGCTCCCGCATGAGAATAGGAGGGCGAAGGAACGAGAAACTCAGCAGGAAAATTGAGCACAGGTTTGGATACCTCGTTAAGAGAGGCAATCTGCTCCGGCGTCAGTGTGAGATCGAGCGCCTTGAGATTGGCGTCCAGTTGCTCCATAGTTCGAGCGCCGATGATGGTGGACTCTACTCCCGGTTGCGCCTGCACCCACGCGAGCGCCACGGTAGCGGAATCGGTGTTGCACTCCGCCGCAATTTTGGTGACTAGATCGACAATGTCGTACCGCTTCCCGGTAAATTCTCCGGCGTGCGCACCTCGTGGACCCGGCATCTTCGCACCGTTCGCCCGTGTGTACTTGCCGGTCAAAGCGCCGCTCTTCAGAGGTCCCCACGGCAGGACGCCGAGACCCAGCTCTTGTGCCATGGGCGTGAGTTCGCCTTCGACGGTTCGTTCCATCAACGAATACTCAATCTGTAGGGCAATCAGCGGGCTCCAGCCGCGGAAGTGAGCCATGATCTGTGCCTGAGCCACCTTCCACGCCGGAGCATCGGAGATGCCTAGATAGCGCACTTTGCCTGACTTCACCAAGTCGTCCAGCGCGCTCATGGTCTCTTCAATTGGTGTAAATCGGTCCCAGTTATGCAGGTAGTACAGGTCGATGTAGTCGGTTTGCAGGCGTCGCAACGATGCCTCGCACTGCGTTACGATCGCCTTCCTTCCCGCGCCTCCGCCGTTCGGATCGCCGGCGAACAGGTTCATAAAGAACTTGGTGGCGATTACCGTGCGATCGCGCTTGCCTTTGCCCTGCCGAAAGAAATCACCGATGATCTTTTCGGAGTGTCCACGGGTGTAAGCGTTGGCTGTGTCGATAAAGTTCCCACCCTGTTCCAGGTAGTGTCCGAGAATCGTTTCCGAGTCCGTCACACTCGCTCCGAGACCTGGGCCGAGGTCTTCCCCAAAGGTCATGGCTCCAAGGCAGAAGGGGCTGACGCGAAGACCGGAACGGCCTAACGTTACATAAGAATTGAGCGGCATCAGGTGTTGCTCCTTTTTTGATTGAGTACGCTGGCGAGATAGATGTAGTCGGTCCAGGCATCCGTGAAATGCAATGTACGCGACACATGCAATTGCGAAAGGCAGAACTTCATTCCTGGAGACCCCTTCAGTTGCGCACGCGAGACTACGTCACCATGGGATTGCCACGTTTTCCCAGCGCGTGAACGTACCGGTCGGACCATCTGGGCCGAGCAGCGCGAGACGCACCGGCTCGCGGGCGCCCTCCTCGATAGTGCCTGTGCCCGCATAGTTGTTGAGATTGGTATTGATGAAGCCCGGGGAGCAGGCGTTCACCTTGATCCCAGTCGACTCCAGCTCGATCGCCATCGCGAGCGTCATGGCATTCAGAGCCGTCTTCGACGCGGCATAGGTGGGACCAAAGAGTGAGCGCCCGGGGTGGGCCGGGTCAGAGTTCCGCGTCAGCGAGCCGGCACCGCTCGACACATTGACGATTCGGGCTGCCGGTGCGTCGCGCAGTAGCGGCAGCATCGCCTGGGTAAGGGCGACAACGCCAAACACGTTGGTCTCAAATACCGCGCGCACCTCCTCGAGAGACACATTGCTTATGCGGGCCGACTTCGCATATTCCTCGACGGACTCACTCGGCTGCCGTCGCGTGTTCGAGATGGCCGCGTTGTTGACAAGCACGTCGAGGCGGCCAAACTCCTTGCGGATGCGCTCCACCGCAGCAGCGATCGAAGCCCGATCCGTTACGTCCAGCTGAAGCGCGATGGCGTTCGGCCCAATCTCCTTGGCCGCAGCCTCCCCATGCGCGAAATTGCGCGAACCGACCAGCACCGTGAGGCCCTTTGCCACGAGTTCCTTTGCGACCTGGAGACCGATGCCTTGATTAGCCCCAGTGACCAGGGCAATGCGTTTGTCTGGCATACAGTTCTCCTAACGTGTGCGGTCGATCTTTTCAGTACGCTGTACGATCAGATGGAACCACGTTCCAGATAATAGCCGGAACGTGGTTCCGTTCGCAAGTACCTGTTCATAAAAAGCAAGAGTAGGAACGGACGAGGGTAAGTCTCGGGACGGTAAGCCTCGCCGCATGCGCCGATGCGCAGCGCAAGATGGGTTTGCTGCTTGGTGCGGCTGCCGAGGTCTTTCGCAACTCAGGAAAAGACGCTCCGGTCCGTAAGATCGCGGAAAAGGCGGGCGTCGGCCTGGGCACGGTGTGTCGACACTTGCCGCAGCGCTCGGATCTCATCGGGGCCGTTTTTCAGACCCAGCTCGGACCTCATCGGGGCCGTTTTTCCCAGACCCAGGTGGATGCCTGCGCTGAGGCAGCCTCCGCCATAGCAAGCAAGTACGAGCCGGGTGAAGCACTTCCCGAAAGCCACTGATAAGCCCGGGGCACATTAAAGCGTGTGGACGGGTGCGAAAGCTGGTCGGTAGCGGGTTTCTTTATAGGGACGGTACCGATGTTATGAGAATTGGACGATGACCTTGCCCACGGGACCGCGGTCGAGGTGGTCGAGGGCGGCAGGAAGATCCTGGAAGTCATAAGTGGCGTCGAGGACGGGTTGGATCTGGTGGGTTTCGAGGAAGGTGAGGAGGTTGGCCATGTGCCGGCGGGAACCGACAGCGACGCCTTGCAGTATGACGCCGGGAAACATCATGGAGCCGAGGGAGACGGTGGCGGTGCTCGATTCCATGAAGCCAATAATGGCGACATGGCCACCCCAGGCGCAGGCGTCGATGGAGCGCTGTACGGAGTCGCCGCCGATCACTTCGAGAATATGATCGACCCCGTAGCCGTTAGTGAGGGCTCGGACCTGTTGTTCCCAGGCCGGGGTGATGGAGGTATCGATAACATCGCTGGCACCGAGCTGTTTTAGAAGCTGGCTTTTGTGAGAGCTGCGGGAGATGGCGATGACGCGGGCACCAGCCGCGTGGGCGAGTTGGAGGCCGAAGAGGGAGACACCGCCGCTACCCTGGATAAGGACAGTTTGGTCCGGTTGCAGGTGCCCGTCTTCAAAGAGCGCGACCCACGGAGTGACCGCAGCGATGGGTAGGGTGGAAGCCTGGGCGGGGGTGAGGTAGTTGGGATATTTCAGGGCTCCGGCCGCAGAGAGAAGGACGTACTCCGCAAGCACGCCGGGAAGCGGGCTGCCGAGATTGGCCATGGTGGCTTCCTGGCTGGGGACGCCATCCAGCCAGAGTGGCTTGAAGACGGAGACGACTTGGTCGCCGGGCTGGAAGGTGGTGACGTCCGAACCGATGGCGACGACCTCACCGGCGAGGTCAGAGCCGAGAACAAAAGGGAAGTGGACGGGCGCAGTGTAAGCACCATCGATAATTGCTTTGTCGCGGAAGTTAAGTGACACAGCCGAGGCGCGGACCAGGATTTGTCCGGGGCCGGGTTCTGGCTTTGGCACATCGACTAAGTGGAGATTTTCTTTGCCGGTACTTTCGAGCAGCCAGCTTTTCATGCGTTCTCCTTCGGCTTGTACCTTGATTTTTAGAGCTAATGTCCGAAATGTCTCACCCAACTTCTGCTTGCTGGAAATACTTTGGGGAGGACCCCTTGTACTCTAAATGAAATTCCGCACTATCACGTATCGCCCACCGTCCTAACGGACCGCCTCCACTCAAGTCGAGACGGTCAATCATCAAGACAGCTTCTTGGACTACCTTTCGGACAGAACGTTCAAACGCCTCGCGAATTTGTCAGTAGCGAGATACTTCGTCCGTTGGTGCATGCCTCCCAGCTTGCCCGAAACTCCGTTGACTGTTGCTCCGGCATGAGAGAAGTTGGGGACAGATTGCTGTTGAAGTTGGCGGGGAAGTTCAATTCGGCTTTGACGCGGCATCTAGTGTGGCTATCTGGTCAGGGGACAGCTTGAAATCCAGAGCCTTTAGGTTCGCCTCTAGGTGCTCTAGATCTTGATTCTGTTCATCACTTCTGAATGCTGCGGCGTGTTGACCTTCGAGCTGGGCGGTCAATGATTCCTGATCTTGCCACCGCTCTACAACCAGCATGCGTCCAGAGGGTGCGTCGTCCAAGGTCACGGCATAGAAGAGGCACCCTTCTCGGCTCGCGTACCGGGAGCGATTGCTTGAATATCGGCAAGGAACTCATCCACATCACGAGTTCAGATGAACGTAGCCCATAAGTAGATCATTCCGCTTCTTTCGTCAGATTGGGGCCACTGCACCAAACGTCAAAAGATCGTACGCTAAGGGAATTTAGATCGTTCGTTTGAGGCTGCAAAGGGCCGTAGCCTAAAGGCGCTTTCGCGGAGGCTTCCTGCGGCTTACCAGGTACAGTCGCCGGTCAAACTGATGTGTTCCAGCCGAGCTAAGGCTTCCTACTCGATGGAGCCGTAGCTAGATCTGAACCATCCCGCCGTCGACGAAGAGTTCAGCGCCATTCACGTAGCTTGCATCTTCGGAGGCGAGGAATAGGACCGCTTTTGCAATCTCGTCCGGATTTCCAGCGCGACCTAGAGGGATGTCTTTCGCCAATTGCGACAAGAGCCGCTCGGCATTGTCCCGGCCGCCTGTAGCTTTCTCAATGGACGGGGTATGCACGGGGCCCGGGCTGACGACGTTTACGCGGATGCGCCGCGCCCTGAGTTCGTTTGCCCAGGTACGCGCGAAGCTCCGCACCGCAGCTTTGCTCGCGCTCAAGACACCGAATCCAGGTATCCCCTTGATCGTCCACATGGAGGCATTCAGGACAACGGCTGCTCCGTCGGGCATCAAGGGCAACGCCTTCTGCATGCAGAAGAAAACGCCCTTGACGTTCGTGGCGAACCCGGTCTCAAACTGACTTTCTGTGGTCTGCTCCAGGGTGACGTGTTCCGCCGTGCCGGCGTTCGCAAACAGGATATCCAGTCGCCCTTCTTGCTCTCGCACCGCTGTGAACAGCCGGTCAAGATCCTCCAGCTTGGAAACGTCGCCTTGGACACCTACGGCACCATGGCCGATCTGCTTGAGAGCCGACGCGAGTTCCGGACCCCTTCGGCCTGTAACAAAGACCTTGGCCCCCTCCGTTGCGAGCAGCTTGGCCGTCGCCAATCCGATTCCACTTGTTCCACCTGTAACCACGGCAATTTTGTTTTCAACTCTTCCCTGCATGTTCACGCTCCCAAAGCCGAGAATTTTTCGGCTCATTTCCAACGTTCCGGTTGGACATGCAATGAGATTCCAACTGAAGCGTTGGAGATGCAAATAGAATGACGGCATGGCTTGGGATACGCAGGAAACACGCCGTCGGCTCCAGCAAGCGGCGTGTGCAGAGTTCACGGCGCATGGTCCGGACGGGACGACCATGGCGCGGATCGCAGCTCTCGCGGGGATCAACAAGGAGCGGCTCTACAACTACTTCGGGGACAAACGACAACTGTTCGAGACTGTGCTTATCGAAGAGCTGGAAAAGCTCGCTGTTTCCTTGGGGAGGAATGCTCCCGGTCTGGACGATATCGGTGAATACACGGGGTGCATCTTCGACTATCATGCGGAAAATCCGCATCTCGTCCGGCTCTTGCTCTGGGAGGGCCTGTCGGATGGTCCAGCCGTAAACGAGGCGGCCCGTAGCGCTCACTACCGGCGCACGGTGGGGATGTTCGCCGAAGGGCAACGGAACGGCATTCTGAATGACGATCTCGATCCAGCCAAGCTCGTCTTTCTACTGATCGGTCTGGCTGCATGGTGGTTTGCCGTGCCCCAATTGGCGTGTATGGTCACGGGTTCAAACGGCAACGCTCGGACGGAGCGAAACCGTCGTCGTGCCTCTGTTGTGAGCGCTGCCCAGCAACTGGCGTCCCCCGGGCCATAAGAAGCGGATCAATGCCTCTTCACAAGCGGTCGGAGCCTGCGTCCTTACTAACGCATTGGTGGGATTGGCTGCGCTCATCTTTGAGCGCGCTAGCCTACAGGCAGAGCGCGCCAACCGGTGACAAAGGCGTTTTGCGGGACTCAATAAGGATTGTCGAGTCGGGTGGTCTTGGTGTTCAACTCTGCACGAGTGGTCATGAATGATGTTTGCACTTCGTTATCAAGATGGTTGTGCGGGCCATTCCAGACGGGTCTTTTCTTAAACGTTCTTTATATTTCTGCCGGCACCATACTTGGTGAGTAGCGCCATCGTGTCAGCTCGCCCATTGCGAGCCGCATCATGCAATGTAGTTTGTCCCTGCTCGTCTTTGCAATTGATAAGCGCGTCGGCGGTATTAATCGAAGCTCCGCTAACGGGGCGTTCACTTGCCGCGTATGGCATCCTCCGGGATTGCATCCCGGATAGCGGCAAGCGTTGCCGGAGACAGCAGTAGCGGTGAACGAAGGGCCTGACCAAGGCGCTCGACTGTGCGTGCCCCCACCAGCGGAATGATGTCCTGCCCCTGGCTTGCAACCCATCCGATCGCAGCTTGCGCGGTGCTGATGCCGGCGGACGCCGCCACTTTGCCCAGTGCCTCCGCAAGACGCCTATTGTGGGCCAGGTTTTCGCCCTGAAAACGAGAGTAGAACTTTTGCCGAACGTCCCCATCGCCCTCCCCGTTGCTGCCGGTCAGGAGTCCCCGGCTCAACACACCATAGGCCGTAACCCCAATCCCAAGCTCTCGGCACAGAGGGAGCACGGTGTGTTCGATGTCGCGAGACATCAGGCTATATTCAAGTTGTAGCGCAGTGAGAGGATGAGCGGCGTGACCTCGACGGATGGTTTCGACGTCGACGTTGGTAAGACCGACGTATCGAACATAGCCCTGTTGAACCAAATCGCCGATCGCGCCGACGGCATCTTCGATAGGCACCGCTGGATCCTTGCTAACCTGATACAGATCGATGTGGTCGGTCTTCAGTCGCTTCAAGGAATAAGCCAACGCGTTCTTCAAAACCGAAGGCCGGGTGTCAAGGCCAATAAACGCACCGTCCGGACCACGTTGCGCGCCCGACTTCACCTGAATGAACGCCTTTTCGCGTTGTCCGCGCAGGGCCTCGCCCAACAATAGTTCATTGTCGCCCATGCCGTAGAAATCGCCCGTGTCGAAGAGGCTCACTCCAGCGTCGAGTGCGGCAGCGATCGTATTCAAGGCCTCATCCCGATCACTGCGACCGTAGAATTCCGACATTCCCATGCAGCCCAGGCCAAGGGCCGAGACCACAGGTCCATTCTTTCCTAAACACCGCGTAGCAAAAGTCGTAACAAGGGTCATATCATCTTTCCTGCTTCTGTTCGACTGCTGATTTAGGCCCGAACCGTCTGGCAGAACTTCGTCGGACGCGCTTAGGGAAGCGGCTCGATCCCGGTAAGGGTGGCACTCTCCCGCCAAAGCTCCTCTGCGCGATCCTTGTCGTACGACTCCACCGACGAAGGGATTTCACGCAGCCCCTCGAAATACTTCCCATTCGTGGAGACCAGTGCGGGATCGACGATGAGGCGCGCCAGTGCCTTGCCGGACTCTTCGGGCGTGTGAATGTTCTTCATCAGGACCAATCGCAGCACCGGGATCAATCTCGGCATGATGTTGTGCCACGCAAACCGAACGGCCGCCGGATATTCACGAGCAAGCCCGGTCCCCGGCATCAATCCGGGATCGAACGCGTTGACCGTGATGCCTTCGGACAGCCGAAGCGCCAGACCGTAGGTGAAATAGACGTTCGCGAGCTTTGTGGTCGAGTATCTTCGGCCACGATCCGCTGCTGCGTCATCGTTCGCCGCTGCGGGTCCGAGGTCGCCCTTGGCGAGAGCCGTTGGCGTATTCCATGCAGGCACCGGAACACCCATGCTGGCGGGCACCTTTGCCAGCTCTGCGGGATCATGGACGCCGCTGGCGACGACAGCAATCCGCGCCGGCTTCTCCATCAACGGCACCAGCAGATTGACCAGAAGGTAGTGGCCAAGGTGGCTCACACCGAAGGTCGACTCAAAGCCATCAGCCGTGAACGTCCGTGCGCCTTGCACAGCGGCATTGCACACGAGACCGTGCAGGGGAGGAAGGTTAGACGCCTTCAGCCTGTCATCCAGCCTGTCATCCAGCCTGTCCTTCAGCTTAGCTCCGAACGATCGCACCGATGCAAGTGACGCCAGATCGAGAGCCATCGTTTCGATTTGTGCGCCTGGTCGTGCAGATTTGCGCAGCATCTCCACCGCTTCCTGCGCACGCTCGATGTCACGGCAGGCGATAACTACGTGCCATGGCGGCGATGCGGAAAGGAGTGCGGCCGCGCAACCGTATCCGAGACCGGAGTTACCTCCGGTGACGATTACGGTCTGCCGGGGCAGCGAGGCAGACCCCGTATCATCGTTATTTGTGCGCGTTGATCCCATGCTGGTCTTCTGTGTCAAAGCTCACACCCTCACCTGGTGCTTGCTTCAAAGTAGGCGGAAGAGCCGAGAAAGCGGTAGTCTGAAACGACACGATTCTTGCACGATACTCTCAGGTCGAGGTGGGCACCTTGCATACGGCTTCTGAGCCAATGAACTCTCCGGAAGCGGACGAACAAGGACAGCGTCTCTTGTCAGAACTCCGCCTCCTGCTGATGCGGCAGGCTGCAGATCCGTTCCGACTGACAACGATTCCCGGCCTCACTCTAGCGCGTTCTGCGGCGACGTCGCCTTGCATGATTGCCGGGCTCTTTGCCCCAATGGTCTGCATCATTGCGCAAGGCAGCAAGCAGGTGGTGGTAGGAAACTCGACCCTTGACTATGACACAGGCAAATATCTGATCAGCTCTGTCGACCTACCGGTTTCAGCGCGCATAACGGACGCCACACCGGAGAATCCCTACCTGGCTGTAGCGCTCGTCCTTGACCTTAAGCTGTTAGCAGAAGTGGCGTTGGACTTGCCGAAGGGGTGCGAAGAGAGAGGCCTGCATCGCGGGATCGCCGTAGGATCTCGCTCCCCAGAGTTGCTGGACGGATTTGTCAGGCTCCTGCGCTTGCTGGAGTCTCCCTCGGATGTCGCTCCGCTTGCCCCCCTGATCCTGCGCGAGATCTACTATCGTCTTCTTACCGGAGAACAATTTGCTTTCGTGCGCCAGATTGCCATGACCGAAGGCCGGCAACCACAGGTGCTCAAGGTCATCGATTGAATTCGCCATCATTATGCGAAGCCGTTGCATATCGATGCTCTGGCGCGGCTGGCGAGCATGAGTCCGGCATCTCTGCACAGGCAGTTCAAGGCGTTGACCGCGATGAGCCCACTGCAGTATCAGAAGCAGATTCGTCTGCAGAAAGCTCAGCAAATCATGCTTTCGGAAAGCAAAGATGCGGCTTCTGCAGGCTATGAAGTAGGTTACGGTTCACCATCACAATTCAGCCGCGAGTATCAACGGATGTTCGGCACGCCGCCGCATCAACATATGCGTCGCATGAGACTGCTGGAACGGGCATAGGATGCGGTGCGGAATTGGCCTTAGTGAATCCCGAGAAGTCGGCTTTCTCGTCAGCTGGCGGGGAAGCGTAAAAGCGTAAAACGGTGGTTGTAGGCAGTACAGGCTAGCCCCTATGCGGCCTTTAGTTCTCGTTCGCTATAGCGGTCGTCACAGATGGCGCCGTGATATGGGTAAACGGGTGACTCGTTCCTACATAAGCGGTCGTTCGTTAGAGGCATCGTATCTTAAGACATCGATCTTGATCCTGGTCATCCACTTCTGAAATGCCGCTGCTTGGCCTGTTCCGAGATGTGCGTCCAACGAGTCTTGGTCCTGCCACCGCTCCACAACCAGCATGCGTCCCGCGCGTGCGTCGTCCAGAGTCACGGCATAGAATAGGCACCCTTTTTCGGTTCGCGTACCGGGAGCGATTGCTTGCATATCGGCAAGGAACTCACCGACGTCAGATGGGTTCAAATGAACGTAGCCCATAAGTATGATCATTCCGCTTCTTCTTTCGTCAGATTTGGCAGTTTTCGACACCCTGGGACCAGAAGAAACAAGCCCAAAAAGAGCCATGCTCCCTCTGCATTCGGTCCTTACGCGACGGTTAAGACGATTTTGCCCTGGATGTGACCACGGGCAGCTCGTTCGTGCGCCTTGCGGGCGTCCGCAAGCGGAAACGTGCTATCTATCGCGACGCGAACCGTACCCGCGTCGAGCAAGCGTCCAAATTCTGCGAGCTGCGTGCCGTTCGAGCGTACCTGGGTCATTGAGACCGTGACGCCCAGCTTCGCAGCCTCCTCGGCGTCAGAGAAGCCGAAGAACACCGGGAACAAAGCGCCGCCACGCTTGAGCGTGCGCAGGAAACGAGCAGTGCTGGGACCGCCGAGGGTATCGAGAACGAGGTCAACGTCATGCGCGACTTGCTCGGGAGGAGTCTTGGTGTAGTCGATAAATTCGTCGGCACCCAGCTCGCGTAGGAGCGACTCATGAGTACCCGATGCAACCGCGATGACGTGCGCACCCTTGCACTTCGCCAGTTGCACAGCGAGGTGCCCCACGCCGCCAGCGGCACCGTTGACAAGCACCGTCTTGCCGTCAAGCGGCACGGGATAATGCATCTCCGGTTGCAGCGGGTTTGGATGATCGTGTCCGAGCTCGATCAGGAACTGCCAAGCGGTGAGTCCTGCCATGGGCGCCCCTGCGGTGTGTACGTGATCGATGCCCGCCGGCTTGAGCGCGAGGTCTGACGCAGGCGCGGCGACGTACTCGGCGTAGGCTTGACTCTCCCCAAAGCTGGGAAAGCGGATCATACCGAAGACTTCATCGCCAATGGAGAAGCCATGCACATTCGCGGCGATGGCCTCGACGACGCCTGACACGTCCGTCCCCGGAATGACGGGGAGGGTTATTGCTGGCCTCCAATCAGGTGGCAACATCTTGTAGCCATCGCGTAGGTACCAGTCAGGCGGATTGATCCCCACTGCATGAACGCGAATGAGCACCTCACCCGGCTTCAGCTCGGGAATTGCCACCTCGTCATAGCGCAGCACCTCAGGACCACCGAACTCGTGCATGCGGATTGCCTTCATTGTCTTTGTCGGCATCACTTTCTCCTTCGACCGCAGATGATACTCTTAGTGGAGCGGTGCTCCGAATATAAGGAGCACTGCTCCACTTGTCAAGGTACCCATGCGAGCCGACGCCAAGAAGAACTACGATCACCTACTCGCAGTCGCGCACGCCGCCATAATCAAGGAAGGTGCCGACGCGTCGCTACGCGATATCGCCCGCAAAGCCGGCGTTGGGCTCGGCACGCTGTATCGTCACTTTCCCACGCGAGAGGTATTGCTCGAGACCTTGCTTCGCGCAAGCTTCGATGAGCTGACGGCGAGGGCAGGCGAAGTGGAATTTACGAGCTCACCCGAGGACGCCCTCGTGTCGTGGCTGCGCGATGTTGTTGGAGTTGCACATAGCCTTCGCGGCGTCACGGCGACGATGATGGCCGCCATTGAGGAACCGGATTCTGCACTTCATGCTGCGTGCGTCACGATGCGCGCGGCAGGCACACGGCTTTTAGTTCGCGCCCAGGCCGAGGGCATGGCGCGGACTGACATCGATGGCGCTGACCTATTCGCGCTAGTTGGCGCGCTAGCTTGGCTCCACGACCAACCCTCGCTCGCGCCACGCGCCGATCATCTCTTCGGTGTCATCGCGAACTCGATTGTGCTGAAACGAGCGATCAGCGAGGTCAAAGGGGACCGTCCCTCTCGCTCCAGCCGCTAAATTCGCGGATGCGGGGAGGCGATCTGCCGGATCGCGTGAAGGTTTAGAGAATGTACCTACTTAAATCCGAGCGCATTCTACGTAGCCTTAGTGGGCGTCGACTCATGCATGGCTCCGTACCGCAGGCCATCCACCAGCAGTGTGACCATTCTTCGCGCATAAGCGGGTTCTTTGTCGTGGGAGACCCTGCATAGGTTAGCAACGGCATGGAGCAATTCCTCCGCATCGGTGCCTGAGCGCACCGCTCCTGCCGCAACAGCGTCATCCAGCAGAGTTGTTATTGCAGGGAGCAGGCGTGTGTTGAAGAGATGTGGCAGAGCACTATAGGCAGGGTCACCTGATCGCAGCGCCGCCGCAAGCCCACGTTTAGTAGCGATGAAGTCGACATAGCGCTGCATCCAGTGAGCCAAGGCGTCAGCTGGCTCATATTGGCGCGCGAGTTCAGGGGCGGCATCCGCGCAGGCATCGACCCCGCTCTGAAACACGGCCTTGATGAGATCCGACCGCTGCGGAAAATGACGATAAACCGTTCCTAGGCCGACCCCCGCCCGTTCTGCTATCTCGCGGACTGGCGCATCGACGCCCGATACCCCAAAAACTTCTGCAGCTGCCTTAAGAAGTGAAGTCATCTTGCGCTGCGCATCGGCACGCATACGGCGGGGCTTGCTGCCATCCGAGCCCCCCTCGTTCTCCGGTGTGGTCACATTCTCACTCATGGGTAGACTCTTGCATCGGAACATGGCTCCGTTATGATCTGGAACAGAGTTCCGGCTAAGTCTTACTGTATCAGGCCGTCAGCTAAACGTCGAAGTGAGAAAGGTAGATCAATATGTCGGAGAAAGTATGGTTCATTACAGGCACTTCTAGAGACTTCGGACGCGTTTGGGCCGATGCCGCGCTCAAGCGGGGCGACAAGGTCATTGCCACAGCTCGCTTGCTGGAAAGCATTGCCGGTTTTAAGGAGAAATACGGCGCAAACGTCCTGACGTTAGAACTCGACGTGACCAACTCCACCCAGGCAAAGACGGCCGTGGCGCAAGCTCACGCTCACTTCGGAAGGCTTGATGTTGTTCTTAACAATGTCGATTATCCGCTGATCGGCACGATCGAAGAAGCCAGCGCGGAAGATATTCGAACTCTCTATGAAACCAACATCATCGGCACGCTTTCCATCATTCAAGCGGCTCTGCCGTTCCTGCGCAAGCAGGGGAGTGGTCACATCCTCGGAATCTCCAGCACCCTCGGTCACGTGACGATGCCGCTGATCGGCTATTACTGTTCCTCAAAGTGGGCCTTCGAGGCTGAGCCCGGCCAACTTCCGAGAACGCGTTTCTCAGTACCTATTAGCTAACGTCCTATCCAGGAACTCGACAAGCGCCCTGACCTTCGGCGAGACGCTCAGTCGCGAAGGGTATAACGCATACAGAGCAATGGGTTCAGGTTCCCACTCGGGCAGCAATCGAACCCGCCTGCGTAGCTTCAGGTCCTCTACGACCTCGGCCTGAGCGAGAATCGATATGGCTACACCTTTCAGGGCGAGCTGGCGGTGTACAGAGGGATCGGGCAAGGCCACTCGTGCGGCCACTCGAACTTCCTGTACCTCGCGTCTGTGCTGGAGACGCCATACCGCATGTCCTCCCGGTTCACTTAAGGGGATGCAGTTTGACGCGGTGCACGGGTATCGTTGGAGATCGGCAGGCGACGTCGGACGCCGACGTTCTTTGAGCAGCGCAGGACTCGCATACAGACCCAACCGCACCTGCATCAATGGTTTCATCAACCATCCCGAATCTTCCAGCGGCCCCATTCGCACCACAAGGTCAAAGCCCTCGTCGCTCTGCCGTTCTTTCGAACTGAGCAACTCAATATCCATGTTGAGTTCGGGGTACAGCAGCAGAAACTCGGTTAGAACTGGCTCAAGAACGAAGCGTGCGAATGCGACGGGAACGCCGATGCGCAGGGTTCCCCTTGGAACAGCCATCATAGCTCCGATAGCAACATCTGCCTGTTCCGCTTCTTCGATCACTCTTTGGCAGTGCACGAAGTAGAATTTCCCCGCCTCGGTAAGCCGGACGCTCCGCGTGGTGCGCTGAAGCAACTCGACTGTCAGCCTTTGTTCCAATCGGCTGATTGCACGGCTGACCGATGATTTAGGAACTCCAAGTTGTGCGGCGGCCTTGGTGAAGCTGCTTGTCTGAGCTACTAGAGAAAAGATCTGCAGTTCGTTCAGGTTAGTCGTCACGTCCTCCATTGTCCTTTTTTCGGAACAGTATGTTGCACCAGGTCTGATTGGTGCACCTACGGCGCACCTTTCCAATCCAAAACGATGCAGGTCAATTACTGAAGTCAGCGAGGATTTATGAATCGGTTGTCGGGAAAGATCGCATTGATTACTGGCGGCACGAGCGGCATGGGTGCTGCAACGGCAAAACTGTTCCAGGCTGAAGGGGCGACAGTGATTGTCACTGGAAGCAGTCCCGAAGGAGTCGACGCAGCCCGGCGGGCGATGCCGGAGGTCAAGGTCATTCAGTCAAATGCGGGCGACCCGGCGGCGGCGAAGAGCCTGATCGATCAGGTTGCGCAGAAGCATGGGCGAATCCACGTCCTCTTTGTAAATGCGGGGATCTCGCGTCTGGCGAGCATCGACTCTACCGAAGAACCGTTGTTTGACGAAATCTTCAACGTCAATTTCCGAGGCCCATACTTTCTCCTTAAGCATGCCGTGCCGGTGCTTGCCGATGGTGGGTCAATCATTCTTACTTCCTCGACGGCCGCTGTCTTAGGGATGCCCGGAGTCAGTGTTTAGTGTGTTGACCCTGAACGCTGAAGTAGGCTGCAGATCCTCAGCCCAGACTCTTTAGTGTTCAGCTCTTTTCAGGAGTCACTGATCTATCGTAGCAAGCGCTAGACCAGCCGTGCTCCACAGTCCACGTGAATCGTCTCACCCGTGATCGCCTCATTCTGCATAAGGAGCAGGACGGCCTGGGCGACTTCGTCCGCGGTCACTAGACGGGGGATCGGTTGGTTCTTTGTGACGCCGGTGAGCGCTTGCGCTCCGTTCTCCGGAAAGATATTGTTCCACATCGGGGTATCTGTGTAGCCGGGTGCCACGGCATTAAAGCGAAGAGGTGCAAGCTCCAAAGCAAGAACGCGCGCCAGCTGTTCTGTCGCCATCGTCGCAATGCCAGATACCCAAGCTCCGCTCACGGGACGGTCGGAAGAAAGGCCGCCAGTGAAGGTGAAGGAGCCACCGGGACGCATGAGACGATGCGCGGCGCGAACCACGTCGAGCGAACCCCAGAGACGTTCATCGAATTTGTGGCGAAAGTCACTGAGCGGGTGTTCGAGCGGACTTCCTATCTTCGTGCTGCCAGCCGCAATATAGACATGATCCACGGTCGAGAGCTTAGAAAAAACCTCTTCAATCGATGTAGTGTTATTAATATCCGCTACGCGGATCTCTAAGCCGCTCACCGCGTCTCGTGCAGCCTCAAGTTTTGCTCTCGTTCTTGAGACGGCGAGAACGCGAGCTCCGAGGGTACGCGCCGCTTTCGCGACCGCGAGCCCGATCCCTTCGGAGCCACCAATGATTACGACCTGCTGTTCATTCATCATGAGATATGGACCTTTCGTAGATGATATGGTTCGGAGTAGGTATAGCGCGTGATCGACAGCGGCTACGGACGACGCTATGGTGAGCGGTTTTACAGCGAGCACCCTCACTGATGCGCGGCCAGGAACGGCAGAATGACTGCGGCCATCTCTTCAGGTACTTCTTCCGCAAGGTAATGCCCGGCATGGAAAACGTGTCCGGTAACGTTCTTTGCAAACTGCTTCATCATGCTTTCATTACGCTCCCCAATGAACGCATCACCACCCAGCGCCAGCACCGGGAGGTCAAGTTTCGTCTTGAACGACTCACGATTCTGTTCTCCGTCCACAAGGATGGCTCGATATACAGCCAGCATGGAGCGGATGCCGCCTGGCATGCTGTAGCAACGGACGTACTCTTCAATCGCATCCGGGCTTGCAGTATCGGGGAACAGCCGCTCGGCCTTGGTCATGTAGGTGATCAACTCTCGCTCATGACCCGCAATCAACATCTCGGGGATGTCCGGCTTGAAGTAGAACCCGAGATGCCAAAGAAACATGCCTGACACGTTTTCAGGTGTCAGCGCCGTATGCTGCTCAAAGTTGAAGCCGGGCATCAATCCTTCGGCGAAGACCAGCGCTCTTACCCGCTGCGGGTGGCGTGCCGCTAGTTGATAGCCAATGACGGCGCCCCAATCCTCACCGACCACGCTGTAGGAGTCGTGGCCGAGCTTCGCCATCAGTTCAGCGATGTCTTCACTCATCGTGGCGGAATCATAGCCACCTTCCGGGTGGTCCGAGTCGCCAAGGCCACGCAGGTCCGGAACGACGACCGCATATCTCTCACTCAGCAGGGGCAGGAGGTGACGCCAGTGAAACCCCGTCTTTGGCACGCCATGAAGCAATACAAGAGGTGCGCCCTCCCCCGCAAAGCGATAGTGGAGTTTTGTTCCATTGACTGCGATGCGGTCACTTCGAACCGGTGCCCCGTTATGGTCGATCATCATAGGACCTCTTTATAGAGACAACGCGAATGCCGTCATCGCGTTCAGAGGTAAGTATGTCTCCATGCGGGAGATCAAATCCACGGAGTAATATCTCCGCTCTCATCGCTCCGGTAAAGCACTGGCATGGTGCAAACCCCATGCCCATAGGCTATGCATGGCAATGGTGAGGTCTGAACCAAGCTCGGTTAAACACCAATGTCCCTCTATCTTTCGGATAACGCCGTCGTCCGCTAATTCCCGCAGTACCTGGGTGAGAACGCGCTCGGCCATTCCCGAGTCAAGACGTAGAAGGTCAGAGTAGCGCTTACCGCCGGAGAACAGATCCCACACGACTGCCGCCTTCCATCTCCCGGACAAAACAGCCAGAGTCCGTTCAATTGGGCATGACGAAAGTCTCTTGCGGTCTGCGGGCATCTGCTCTCCTTCCGTGGAACTGCTGCGCTTTGCAACGGAGGTCACTACACCAACCGTCGAGAGTAGTACGTTTGTGAACCAGAGCTAAACGCAGCCGAGTTCCGCCAAAGCGTCCAGCAGGACTAATGGACTACGGCTGCGCTGGATGGGGAACGAAAGACCAGCGTTGAGAGTTGCTATTCGACCGGAAATCTAAAAGAAGAAAACCATAGAGTGAATTGATTACCTAGCGCGAACTGTCCGGCTCCCACGACGTCTATCCCGCTTCTTTTTAGCCTCAATCTGGACCGCGTGTGCGGTGATAATCGCGAGCAGCAGACCGGGGTAGTGTACGTCCACTTCTGTGTAGCGCGAGGTGTTTCGCATCTCGTGCCCGTGGCGTTCGCCACGGATCAGTCCAGCCTCGCGAAGAATGCGCATGTGTTGCGACAGAGTGGACTTCGGGATGGGCTTATCCAGCACGCTCACCAGCTTGGTGCAGTTCTTCGGGCCCTCCTGATAAACGATGTCAAAGAACAACGCCACACGCACGGGATCAGCGAGCGCATGCAGGATGGCCTCGAGCGGCACATCTTCGATGGCTGGATGAACGAGCGGCTTCATCTGATCTGCTCCCAAATACCGGTCGTTAGTCTGATTCGAGGTTTGACCGCGGTGTCCGCATTGTTCGCAATATCCGAACCTAAGTATATAGCACTTAAGAGTCGCCCATCCGAGGATCAGTTCAGCGGTCACGCATGTTGTCGACTGTTCGAAAGGAGCACTATGGGAAAGCTTGATGGTAAGGTTGCTTGCCTGCGACCCGAGATGAAAACATACGCCCCTTCGTCAACAAACAATTTGGCAGTGGCCAGTGCCATACCGCTTGTTCCACCCGTTATCAGCTATGTGAATGGGGTGGAGTTGTTCGTGGATGGTGGCACCTCGGCAATTTAAAATCGGCCCGCGAAGGAGCGAAGGGATAAGCCCTGTATGGACGTCCCTTAACTTTATAGGTGTAAGCTCTTGCTTCTTCGCTTCGTTTACCCCTTGCGCTTGACGCGTTTGTCCGCGCGAGTCTGAATCTCGTGTGCTTTGGCGATGGCTCCGAGAAGACCGGGATAGTGGCGGTCCACCTCGGCGCAACGGGAAGTGTTGAACATTTCTACGCCTCTTCGTTCGCTGTAGATCAGTCCGGCTTCGCGAAGGACCTTAAGATGCTGTGACAGCGTGGATTTGGGAATCTCCCGGTCGCCGATCGTCAAGAAGGTTGAGCAGTTCTGCTCGCAGCCTTTCGCAATGTCGGCATAGATGGCCACGCGCACTGGGTCCGAGAGCGCGTGGAGGATCGCCGCAACCGGGACCTCCTCGATGGCAGGGTGAATAAGCGGCCTCATGCCTCTACTGTAGACCCTGCACGCTCCTATTGTTCAATAGCTCAGAACTAATGAATCGTTAAAGCGTGCACGCTTGTCTGATCATCAGAGCGCGGCAGGGTCGACTCGCAACACGCGCAGAAAGAGGAACACATGGGTAAACTAAGCGGAAAAGTTGCAGTCATCACGGCGGCCACCTCCGGTATGGCTCTCGCTACGGCGAAGCGGTATGTCGAAGAAGGTGCCTACGTCTTCATTACGGGACGCAACAAGGAACGTCTGGACAAAGCAGTCCGCGAGATCGGCAGCAATGTAACTGGCGTGCAGGCGGACTCCTCAAAGCTCGCCGATTTGGACAGGCTGTACGAGACGGTAAAGAAGGAGAAGGGCAAGATCGACATTCTGTTCGCGAGCGCCGGTGAGGGCACCTTCGCCTCACTCGAGGAAGTAACCGAAGAGCATTTCGACTCGACTTTCAACACCAACGTGCGGGGCACGCTGTTCACGGTACAAAAAGCTCTTCCGCTGTTCAGTGCGAACGGCTCCATTATTTTGAATGGGTCGGTCGCCAGCGTGAAAGGAACACCCCGTTTCGGCGTTTACGCGGCAAGTAAGGCCTCGCTACGGTCCTTCGTACGTACATGGCTCGTCGAGCTGAAGGATCGGGGTATCCGGGTAAATGTGTTGAGTCCTGGGCCGATCGACACGCCGGGTCTCGACCCCCTCGGCGATGAAAGCAAGAAAATGTTTTCATCCATGGTTCCCCGCGGCTCAATGGGTCGACCGGAAGAGATCGCAGGAGTGGCAACATTTCTAGCGTCGGATGACTCCAGCTTTGTCAATGGCATAGAGCTATCTGTCGACGGCGGTTCCGCGCAAGTCTAGGTAAGTCTGCGATTCGCGACTTCACAGGCCGAGTAGTCCTGTGAAGTCGCATGAGCGGAGGCTGTTGTGACGGCAAGACGGAAGGCGAACTATCTGGCATTACACAAACGCAAGTTCGCGCAGTGATCTACAGATAAGCACAACCCAGCATTGTGAAATGCAAAGCTGTATTGCAGTAATGGAATCCTTGGCGATGGCCTCCGGAATACGCTCGACGGTTAGAACTGGCAAGCCGCAGGACGACCCTAAAGGGTGGCGTGAGTGGCCGAAATTGTTAGCTTACAAGTTTTGACGTTTGGTGTAGTGACCCCCGATTGCCTGAATTATTGGGAAGGCTCCCTAGTCTTACCGCCCGAGACGCGACGCTGTTTCACCTTCGGCCAGTTCGCCATGACCTGATCGACAGCCTTGTTGAGCATCTCGGACGAAACACCACCGGCGGATTGCACCGCCAGGCCAGAAGCTAATGCGGAAAGATACTGTGCCAGAGCTTCGGGTTCCCATGTGCCGGGGAGGTCTCCCTTTTGTTTCGCTTGCTGGAACCGTTTCTCCAACTGTCTGGTTCCTTCATTCCGAATGGAAGCGAGCTCGTCCTGGATCACGCGACTTGCATGGCTGCCAACAAGAGCTCCTTGCACCAAAAGGCACCCCGAAGGAACTTCAGCCTCGTTTCGAACGCCTCCCGTTAGCCGTAACCACGCCTCTGCCACCTCCCGCACCGTGGGACGATTTAGGGCTGCGGCATAATCATCGGCTCGAAGACCTAAATACGTGCGCACGACTTCTTTCAGAAGACCTTCCTTGTCCCCAAAGGCGGCATACAGGGTTGGCTTGCTGATCTGCATAGCTTCGGTAAGGTCTGCAAGGGAAGTCCCTTCATAGCCTTGTTTCCAGAAAACGAGCATCGCCGCTCTCAAAGCGGTGTCGTGGTCAAATTCGCGCGGGCGCCCTACTGGACGTTTTCCTGCTGTGGCTTGCATCGTGTTTTTCCCGCTCTCCGGCTCGTTGGATGCTCCTCTCTCAGCTTCAGATACGATTTTGTACCGCTGTGGAAAATAATCAGCAACCTTACCCTTTAAAGGGCATCTTTACAGTGCGGTACAAAATTCTAAAAGTGAGACATCGCACATGAGCGCAAAGGGAACAGCAAAGCTGGGTACGGCTGTAGTGACAGGGGCATCTGCCGGCATCGGCAAGATGTACGCGGAACGATTAGCAAAAAAGGGCTACGACCTCCTTCTGGTCGCCCGCCGCGCGGAACGGCTTGACGTACTCGCGAAGGAGCTTACGCAGCAATATGGTGTGCAGGTAAAGACACAAGCGGCAGACCTTGGCGACTCAGCCCAGCTCGAGACGGTTGCGAAAGTACTCGCGGGCGATAACACCATTACCTTGCTTGTCAACAACGCGGGTACGGCCTTTGTTGGTCCTCTTGATGCCGCAACGGTGGATCAGCTGAGCACCTTGGTGAACATCAACATCGTCGCCCTCACCCGGCTGTCCATGGCCGTGCTGCCAGGCTTCAAAAACAGAAACCAGGGTGCGATTGTGAATATCGGGTCGGCAGTCGGCTTTGACGGTTATCCCTATACCCCGATCTACGGTGCAACCAAGGCATACGTGCAGAACTTGTCCAAGTCTCTCCAGGCCGAGCTTGCCGGTACCAATGTGGTGGTGCAGCTCGTCACCCCGGCAGCCACCGTCTCCGAGATCTGGGATGTGCAGGGATACGCGTTATCCAACATCGACCCCAGTATCGTGATGTCGACGGAGGACCTGGTCGACGCAGCGCTCCTCGGTTTGGAGCGCAAGGAAAAGGTCACGGCACCGTCCGTCCAGGATGAAGCAGCCGTAACCAAATACTTCGAGGCTGGCTCAGCTCTATTCGGAGCTTCGCAGCAGACCGGCAAACCAGCGCCACGCTACACAAACTAAGGCACACGGGGCCGGGTGTCTCGGCCCCGTGTCTACCTGCTGGTGCAACCACTCATAATCAGTGATGGCATAAACACACGTCGGGCAGGTCCAGTCAGACCTGCTCTCACCAGGTAAGTCCGGAGTTCTCACGAGCAGCTATTGAGGAGGTTTCGTGGAAGTGCTTTAGAATGTAGGGCGGGGATGACGGGGCACGAACCCGCGACCTCTGCCGTGACAGTGAACTGGAAGGCCGTAACTCAGTAAGCGTGTGGTCTGTACCGCTGCTCTGAGTGGAGCGATATGGGTGGGTGTGTG
>CAXTUW010000012.1:0-103917 GCA_964247595.1 uncultured Acidobacteriaceae bacterium
GGTTTGGGGCTGGTGCGAAAGGAAAAACGCAGATCCCCTTCGGGGATGACAACCAGAAAGATAAGAGCGACGAGGGTGAGGGTTCCAAGCTGCCGGGGGCGGTGACGGAGCTGGAGGATTGGGTGTTTGCCGAGGAGTATGCCGTGCCGCTGCTGCGGCAGGGGCTGCGGGTGCACTCGCTGGACGGCATGGGGCTGGGAGGCCATGCGGCGGCGGCGGTCGCAGCTGGGGCGGTGGTGCACTACCTGCGGGCGACCAAGCAGGGGGCGCTCGAACACTTGGACACGGTGCGCTTCTATGAGCGGCGCGGGTGTCTGGAGCTCGATGCGGTGAGTGTGCGCAACCTGGAGCTGGTGGAGCCGCTGTTCTCGGGGGAGGGTTCGGAGACGACGCTGTTGCACACGCTCGACGCGTGCTGCACGCCAATGGGCAAGCGGCTGCTGCGTGCGCAGCTGCTGCGGCCTATGGCGGAGCTCGGGGCGATCCAGGCGCGGCTGGAGGCAGTGGGCGAGGCTGCCCGGGACCTTCGCCGCCGCGAGGGGGTGCGGCGGGCGATGGCGGGTGTGCTCGATCTGGAGCGGCTGCTGGGGCGGGTGGCGCTCGACTCCGCCGGACCGCGCGAGGTGGTGGCGCTGGGGGCGACGCTGCGCTGCCTGCCGGGGTTGCGGGCGGCGGTGGCGGAGTTCGGAACCGGCGGGCGCTGGGGTGAGCTGGCCGCGGTCGATGTTCTGGCGGATCTGGAGGAGCTGATCGCGGGGACCCTCGTCGAGGAGCCGCCGGTGCTGTTGAGCGATGGTGGGGCGGTGCGGGCGGGGGTGGACGCGGAGCTCGACGATTTGCGCGAGCTGAGCACCAACGGGCGGCAGCGCATTGCGGCGATCGAGGAGCGGGAGCGGGAGCGGACGGGTATCGGCTCGCTGAAGGTGCGATTCAACTCGGTGTTTGGGTACTACCTGGAGATCACGCGGTCGAACCTGAAGGCGGTGCCGCCGGATTACGAGCGCAAGCAGACGCTGGTGAACGCGGAGCGCTATACGACACCGGAGCTGAAGGAGCTGGAGGCAAAGATCCTGACGGCGCAGGAGCGTTCGGGGGAGATCGAACGGCGGCTGTTTGCGGAGCTGCGGCGGCTGCTGCTGGCCGAGGCAGTGAGGGTACGCCAGGCGGCGCGGGAGGTTGCGGAGATCGATCTGCAGGCGTGTTTTGCGCATTTGGCGGCGCTGCGCGGGTGGGTGCGGCCAACCGTCGATGCGGGGACGACGCTGGAGTTCGCGGCCGGACGGCATCCGGTGGTGGAGCGGCGGTTGGAGGAGCTGGGTTTGGGGCGATTTGTACCCAATTCGTTGAGTTTGTGCGCGGGAGGCGAGCTTGCGGCTGTCCGGGGCGAGAAGCGGGTTCCCTTCGGGAATGACACCCAAAAAGACGAGTTCAAAAGCAACTTCGGGCGTTCAGGCGTTGGTGTCGAGCTTGGGCGTGGGCGGGAGCACCCCACTCTCACCGATGGTGAGGCTGTCGAGGAGGATGGGGCACCCAGTTCTGAGGACTCCGGTTCTGGGGTCTCCGATACTGGCGTGGCGACCTGTGAGGCTAGCCCTTCGCTGCTGTTGATTACGGGGCCGAATATGGGCGGGAAAAGCACGTTTTTGCGGCAGACGGCTCTGTTGACGATCATGGCGCAGTGCGGTTCGTTTGTGCCCGCCGAGCGCATGACTTTAGGACTTGTCGATCGCATTTACACGCGTATCGGGGCGGCAGACAATGTGGCGCGGGGGCGGTCGACGTTTATGGTCGAGATGACCGAGACGGCGGCGATTCTGAACACGGCGACGGATCGCTCGCTGGTGTTGCTGGACGAGATGGGGCGCGGCACGGCCACCTATGACGGCCTTTCGCTGGCCTGGGCGACGGTGGAGCACCTCCACGACCGCATCGGCGCGCGCACGCTGTTTGCCACGCATTACCACGAGCTCACGCTGCTGGCAGATCGTCTGGCGCGGCTGAAGAATGCGCGGGTAACCGTGCGCGAGCGGGAGGGCGGGATCGTGTTTCTGCACACGTTGGAGGCGGGCGCGGCGAGCAAGAGCTACGGCATTGAGGTAGCACGGCTGGCCGGGTTGCCGGGGGCGGTGATCGAGCGGGCCCGGGAAGTGCTGCGCGTGCATGAACGCGCCGAGGCCCAGGGGGTACGCGAGGCGGCACCGGTGTCTGCCGAGCGCGCGCCGGCGGTGCAGATGACGATGTTTACCCCGCTCTCACAGCGTATTGTGGACCGCGTGGAAGCGATCGACATCGATGGGCTCACACCACGCGAGGCGCTGGGTCTGCTGGCGGAGCTGCAGCGTGAGTTGAAGGGCGGTGCAGCGTGAGCGAGCGGCGATTTGTGGCACTCAAAAGCAGGTTCCCTGCAGGAATGACAACAAGAAAGGCAAAAGCAGGGGCCTTCACGCAATCCAAGGCGATGGTGGTGGCCGGGGTGATGAGCGGCACCTCTGCCGACGGTGTCGACGTGGCCATATGCCGGGTCTCGCCGGGGTTGAAGGTGGGCGATCTGCCGTGGGTGGAGGTGCTGGCGCACCGCGCCTTCCCCTACGCGGCGGAGGTGCGCGGGGCCGTGCTGGCGGCGATGCATTCCATGAAGGCGCAGGCGACTTCTACGGCAGAGCTGGCGCGGCTCTCGTGGCGGCTCGGCGAGGTGTACGCGGCGGCGGTGACGGAAACGATCGGGCGGACCGGACTGACGCCGGAGCTGGTCGCTCTGCACGGGCAGACGATCTATCACCAGGCTGAGGCGGCGGCGTATCTGGGTGCGCCGACGCGGTGCACCTGGCAGATTGGCGAGCCGGCACGGGTGACAGAGCGGCTGCGACTGCCCGTGGTGAGTGATTTTCGGACAGCGGATATGGCCGCGGGCGGGCAGGGTGCACCCTTGGTCCCGATGTTCGATCTTTGCCTGTTTGGGCATGCGACAAAGAACCGCGTGCTGCTCAACCTTGGCGGGATAGCGAATCTGACGGCGATTCCTGCAGGCTGTGGCGTGGAAGGGGTGCTGGCCTTCGATACAGGCCCGGCCAACATGGTGATCGACGCCTGCATGGAGCGGCTGACCGGCAAGGCCTACGACTGCGGCGGCAAGGTCTCCGGGCGCGGCATGGTGATCGATCCGGTGCTGCGCTCGCTGATGGCCCACCCGTTCCTGGCGGCGGCTCCGCCGAAGAGCTGCGGACGGGAGCAGTTCGGGGCGGAGTTCGCGGCGCCTCTGCTCGGTCGCTGTGAGGCGTTAGGTGCACCGACCGCCGACATCCTTGCCACAGCTACGGCGTTTACGGCGGAAACCGTGCTGGAGGCGTACAGGCGTTTCGTGGGGCCGCACCTGGGTCGATGGGCACCGGAGGCGAACGCCACGGAGGTCTTGGTCTCCGGCGGCGGTGCGCATAATGCGACGCTGTTGAAGGCATTACGGAACGGTTTTGAGCCGCTACATGTTTCCGTGTGCACAACCGAAGACGCTGGGCTGGCCGTGGAGGCCAAGGAGGCGGCAGCGTTTGCGCTGCTTGGCTGGCTGAGCTGGCACGGGTTGCCGGGCAATGTGCCCGCGGCGACCGGTGCCTCCAGGGCAGTGGTTTTGGGGCGAATCTCGCGTGTATGATCCGGGATTTCTCGATCAAGGTAGTGGGATCGCTCACTCCCGGGGGCAAAAAATGCAGTGGGATCGGCTAAAGATTTCCTCTGCCCTGCCGATAAAGAGGAGTATGCCGGCCTCCGTTCTCCTGCTCCTCTACACGCTGCTCGTTGCGGTTCTGCCGCTTGTGGGTTGCCGGAGCTCTCAAAGCGACCCGGGGACGGTGCGATTTCTTATCGAAAGCTCACCCAACAACCTCGATTTGCGCCAGGGCACGGATGCCCAGTCTGAGCGCATCGGGGCGCTGGTTTATGACGCGCTCGTGCGCAAGGACGAGCAGTTTGCCTTGCGGCCCGCGCTGGCCGTCTCCTGGGACCGGCCGGATCCGAAGACCTGGGTATTTCACCTGCGACCGGACGTGCGATTCCACGATGGCAAGCCGCTGACCGCTGAGGATGTTGCGTGGTCCATTGGAAGCATGACCAATGGATCGCTGGTGACCTCGAAGGCCGGCTCGTTCGCAGGCGTAACAGTGGTAGAGATACGCGACCCGCTGACGCTTGCCGTGCATACGGCACAGCCCGATCCGGCGCTACTTTTCAATTTGAGCGATGGGCTCTTCGCGGTGGTAGAAAAAGGCGCGGGGCGTGACGAGGGGTTGCACCCGGTGGGTACCGGGGCGTTTCGTTTCGTCGATCAGGTGCAGGATAAAGAGGTTCTGCTCGAGCGCAATCCGGATTGGTGGGGCGGGGTGCCAAGTATTCCGCGGGTGCGGTTTGAGGTCGTTCCGGACAACATCTCCATGGCACTGGAGTTGAAAAAAGGTGCGGCGGATGCCGAGAGCAATGCCATCACGCCGGATGAGGTGCACGCCCTGGCCGACGTTGCCTCGTTGCGGACGGCCACGCGGCCGGGGGCCGATGTGTACTACGCGAACTTCAATGTGCGCGACCCTGCCCTCGCGGATGCACGCGTGCGGCAGGCCATCGCTTGCGCGATCGACAAAGGGGCTCTCATCTCGGCGCTGTGGCGGGGCCATGCGGTATCGGCAGATACGCTTTTGCCGCCTGGACATTGGGCCGAGGCCAGCCCAGCGGAGCTGCCGGGCTATGCCTTCGACCCGGGTCGGGCACAGGCGCTGCTGGATGCAGCCGGCCTGCACCCGGATGCGAAGGGGATACGGCTGCGCTTCACCTTGAAAACGTCAACGGACGAGACCACGCGCCTGATGGCGCAGGTACTGCAACAGCAGATGCGGGCTGTGGGCATTGAACTGGGGCTGCGCAGCGCGGAGTTCGGCACGTTCTACTCGGACATCACCCGCGGGGCGTTTCAGATGTACATCCTGCGCTGGACAGGGTCCAATGAAGACCCGGACATCTTCCGCTACGCCTACGCCGCCGAGAGTTTTCCACCGCACGGAGGCAATCGCGGGCACTACGCCAATCCTAGGCTGGAGGATTTGCTGGGGGCAGCGGCCACCGAGACGGATGAGAGCGCGCGCAAACGGGATTACCTTGCCGTACAGCAGATTCTTGCCACGGACATGCCCAGCATCCCGCTCTGGTATCCGGACGTCGTGGTGGTGCACTCCCGTCGGTTGGAGAATTTACGGTTGGAGCCGGGGGCCGGCTTTGGGTTTCTGCGCACGGCAAAGCTGGTGTCCTCCCTCGAAAGTGGCACGGCAGACCGGCAGCGGTAACCGCACAGACACTGCCGATTTCGGTATGAAGGGTCTAGCATGGATCGGGTTATGGCCACAAAGACTGCCCCGGCAACCCAACTCTCCCGTAAGCCCACCCCAGCCGCCCAGGGCAGCACAGATGCCGGCACAGGCGGACAGCGTGAGTTCGTCTTCGATATCTTTCGCCGATGGGGATTTCTACAGGCTTCCTTGGATCCGCTCGGACAGTATCTAGCGCCGGAGCCCTTTCCGACACCGGCACCGGATGGGCCGGACTCCGCCGATGCCCGAGGCTTCTACTGCGGCACGATCGGCGTGGAGTTCATGCATATCGCTTCCCCAGAGAAGCGGGCCTGGATCCAGGAACAGCTTGAGCGGCCGGCGACAGCGGTCAAGACCACCCTGGAACCGAAACGAATCCTCTCCGATCTCATTCGCTCGGACATCTTCGAGGGTGTGATTCAGCAGCGGTATCTCGGGACCAAACGTTTTTCGCTGGAGGGGCTCACCGTTTTAATTCCCTTTCTCGATCAGCTGTTTACGACAGCGGCCGAGACCGGCGTCACACGCTCCCTCTTCGCGATGAGCCATCGCGGGCGATTGAATGTGATGGTGAATACGGTCGGCCGTGGATCGCACGAGATCTTCTCGAAGTTTGAGGATGTGGATCCGCGCTCCACCATGGGCGGTGGAGACGTGAAATACCACATGGGCGCAACCGGTGAGCTCATCACGGCGAATGGGAAAACCGTTTCGTTGCACCTGGCCTCCAACCCGAGCCACCTTGAGGCTGTTGATCCGGTTGTGATGGGCCGCGCCCGCGCGCGGCAGGAGCGCATCGGAGAGAATGGCAGACGAGAGATTCTGCCCCTCATCATCCATGGGGACGCCGCCTTTGCGGGCCAGGGCATTTGGGCCGAAACGTTGAATCTGGCCAGTATCGATGGCTACAACGTCGGCGGAACCGTTCAGGTGGTAGTGAATAACCTGCTTGGCTTCACGGCCACGCCGGAAGAGTCGAACTCATCGCGTTTTGCGACCGATCTGGCGAAACGGCTGCCGATTCCCATCTTCCACGTCAACGCCGAGGACCCCGAGGCTGTGGTGCGCGTCGCGGAGATCGCCGCCAACTACCGCCAGACCTTTGCTTCAGACGTGGTGGTCGACCTGATCGGGTACCGGCGTCACGGGCACTCCGAGGTCGATGACCCGACGGTTACCCAGCCGCGCCGCTACGCCAAGATCAAGGATCATCCGCCGCTTTACAAGCTCTACGCAGAGAAGCTCGGCGTCGACATCGCAGCCGAGGCCACGGAGGTTCAAAACGGCTTCCTCGAAGACCAGCGCCGAGCCGCCCAGCACGACGTGAAGCAGGAGGGGCCCGGGGCTTTCGTTGTCAAGCGCATGCACGAGTTGCCGGAGTACTGGAAGCCCTACCGTGGCGGTCCGCTGGCTGCCGATGATAATCCGCGCACAGGTCTCGACGCCACCGAAGTGAGTTCGCTCACGGCGGCGCTGACGCATTCGCCCGAAGGTTTTCATGTGCACCCCAAGGTCGCCAAACTGCTGGAGCAGCGTGCCGAGATGGGCGCGGGTAAGCGACCCATCGACTACGGCTTCGCCGAGCTGCTGGCCTATGCGGCCCTGTTGAAGGCAGGCACGCCGGTACGGCTGACCGGACAGGATTCGCAGCGCGGCACATTCAACCAGCGTCATTCCGTGTTGATCGACACGGAGACCGAGCAGCGCTGGTCGCCGTTAGCGCACATCGCTCCCGCTGCCGAGGGCAAGCCCCAGGGCAAGTGGGAGGTCTACAACTCCATGCTGTCCGAGGCGGCGTGCCTCGGCTTCGAGTATGGCTTTGCACGCGATTTCCCAGAGGCTCTGGTGCTTTGGGAGGCGCAATTCGGCGACTTTGCCAATGGTGCGCAGATCATCATCGATCAGTTCCTGGCCGCCGGTGAGGCCAAGTGGGGACTGCTCTCCGGGCTTGTGCTCCTGCTGCCGCATGGGTATGAGGGGCAAGGGCCGGAGCACTCGTCGGCACGCATGGAGCGTTATCTCCAGCTTGCCGCGCAGGATAACCTGCAGATCGCGCAGCCCTCCACGGCTGCGCAGTACTTCCACCTGCTGCGGCGGCAGGCGATGCGCCAGTGGCGCAAGCCGCTGGTGGTGTTTACCCCGAAGTCGATGCTGCGGCACCCCGATGCAATGTCGACCGTGGCGGACCTCGGCGTGGCGGAGTTTCAACCGGTGCTCGCCGATACCACCGTCACAAATCCGCGGCGGCTGCTGGTTTGCAGCGGCAAAATCGGGCATAACCTACGCGTCGAGCGTGCCAAGCGCAAGGCGGAAGATGTCGCCATTCTCTTTGTCGACCAGCTGTACCCCTGGCCGGCGCAGGAGCTCTCCGCAGCGCTTGACATGCACCCTGGGGCAAAAGAGATCGTGTGGGTGCAGGAGGAACCGGCCAATATGGGTGCCCTCTCCTACGTGATGCCCAAGCTGCGGCAGATGGCGCATGACCGGCCGGTGATCTCGGTCAAGCGGACGGCCTCCGCGAGCCCGGCGACCGGTTCGGCCAAGGCGCATGAGCTCGAGGAAAAGACGCTGATCGATGTGGCGTTCGGGCACTAGGGATACTGGCTCCTTCTACCCTGGGCTAGAGCAAGTTACCTGTGGCTGTGCAGAGAGGCGAACCGCAGATTCCCTTCGGGAGTGGCAAAAAATGCAAAGGCGCTGTATCCCTTCAGGTGATTTGCGCTAGAAGGGCCACCGTAGCGCGCATGGCCACTTCGTGTCGCCCCGTAGAAGGTAAGAAAGGACAACAGCAGATCCCTGCGGGATAACAATCGACTAACTATGTAGGACAGGTAGTTCGGCCTAAACCGCTGCGTTCAGGATGGCGACTTCCACGACGCAGGCTTATACGGCGGAGGTGTGCAGTTCCGAAGCTTCGGGTTGTAGGGCTCGCTCGCCTACACTAAGCCGGTTGAGCAACGGTGTCGTCATCATCGTTGTGACGAGCGCCATTAAGACAAGCACCGCGAACAGTGTCGGCGAGAAGACGTGGGCGTTGTAGGCGATGTTAAGCACGATCAGCTCCACCAGCCCACGCGTGTTGAGCAGCGTGCCGAGCGCGAACGCGTTTTGCCAGGACTGCCCCATCCATCGCGCGGCGATCACGGCACCTCCCACCTTGCCCACGATGGCGATAAAGAGAATCAGTAAAAACCAGAGCCAAACGCGCGAGCCGCTCAGCAGCGACAGCTGCGTTCTAAGGCCTGTCAGCGCGAAAAAGATGGGCAGCAACAGCACAGAGACGATGGTGTCGAGCCGGGCGCGCAGGGCAGCCTGCCAGGCTTTTACTCGTGGGAAGCAGACGCCGGCGAGGAAGGCTCCGAAGAGGGGATGAATCCCGATGGAGTCCGTGGCCGCAGCGGAACCGAGAACGAAGGCCACCGTAAGCCCGAGCAGCTCATAGGAGAACTCCCGGTGATGCCAGCGCCTGCCCAGCCAGCGACCGAGAGGACGGACGCAGCCCAGCATAATTAGAACGTAGCCGGCCAGCCACAGAAGGCGATGCAGCAGCGAGACGGAGGCTCCTTTGGAAGGCAACAAGGTGAGCGCGACGGCAAGCAGCAGCCAGGCGCATACATCATCGAGCGCCGCACACATCAGGGCGGTGGCGCCCAGGGCAGACTTTTGCAGATTACGTTCTTCCAGGATGCGTGCCAGCACCGGAAATGCGGTGATGCTCACCGAAATGCCGAGAAACAGCAGAAAGACGAGCGTTCCGGTGCCCGGCGGGGCAAAGCGAGGACGAAGAAAAGGTGCGACAGTGGCCGCAAGCAGGAACGGAAGCAGAATGCTGCCCGCGCTGGAGAGCGTGACCGTAAACTTCTGCTCGCTCAGGTGATCCACATCCAGTTCGCAGCCAATCAGGAACAGGAAGAGGATGAGGCCGAGATTACTCAGAACATCAAAGGGGCCAAGGGACGCCGGCGGAAACAAATTACTTGAGAGATGCGGTGCCAGGTGGCCCAAAGCGGAGGGGCCGAGCAGGATGCCTCCAATAATCTCCCCGATGACTTTGGCTTGGCCCAGGCGTTGTGCCACGAAACCACACGCCAGCGTGACTACAAGAACGACACCGATTTGCAGCAGAAGAAGCGTCAACCAGCCTCCCCTTTGTGCGCTTCCAGTCTGCGCAAGTCGAGGCGTTTCTGCTTCGCGTGCACCAGGAGGAGAGCCTCCGTTACGAGCAGGGCAAACCCGGGGATCAGAAGGCGGCTGCCGATCAGGCCGGGCCAGGAGAGACGGAATCCCGTGCTCCAATCCACTCCCACCAGCACGGCTCCACCAAAGAGCAGCGCACCGCCCGACCAGCGTCGCAACCGGGGTGAGAGATCGCTTTCGCCTTTGAATCGTGAGCCGACGATCTCCAGGACCGGTGCTCCGACAAAACCGTCGCGGCCATAGATACGGCAGCGCAGCCCTGGGTGCAGCGCGACCTGCTCGCGCGCATGGGCCTCCGCTCCGTGGAGACTATCGCACACGGTACAGCTTGGGACGCCGGTGTCCTCCGGCAAAACGGAATAGTGCACCGCGTACTCCTCGGGAGCCATGCCCTCATTCCAACTCTCCCTCGGCACATTCGGGCTCAGCAGCGGTACGGTCCGGCACGTCATAACAACATTCTATGCAGATGCGCAGGAGCCAGAGTACGAAGCTGCGATGATCGTCTCGGCCTCGAGGCAAAACACAGGTCTCCACTCCCTGCGCTCGGTCCAGATGACATGTTCTAGGGGCTGACCTACATGTGGATACACCTATATAGGCCCTTACGACATAGGTCATCCGTTTACCTGCGCTATCTCAACCGCCCGCGATGGCTCCGATGACTGGGGCAAGCCGATTGGGGCGTTTCGCGGGCCTCGGCCGGGGGATCGCAAGAGCTTGGGTGACTAGCGATCTTGGTCGGCGCTGGGAGATACGGAGGTCCTCCGCTGCGCTCAGGAGGACAGGGGTGTGGGGGTGACGGCTTTGCTTACAGGAGATGGCTGACCTGTGTCGTCCGGGACCTCGCTTACCCACACCTGATGCGTGATACGCGGCGGCTCCGGGCCGGTGTGCAGGGCCCAGACACGCTCGCGCACTGCCTGATCGGCGGCCGTGGTGCGCTCGCGGGAGCGAAGGTAGTCCAGCCAGCTTTCCATCACAAAGGTCTCGTTGAGGCGGGTGGGATCGGCGGCGTCGCGGTAGATGCCCCAGCGGATCGCGCCGTCGCGGCGGCGGACATCCTGCAACTCATAGATGGCTCGCGTGAAGGTGGGGAGATCCGGCGGCGCGACGGTGTACTCGACCGACAGGCGCACGGGGCCATCCTCCGGTTCGGTGGTGGCGAAGGTGGGCGCGGGGCGTTTGGGCTGGTACGGCGTGAGGTCCGGGAGCGTACCTTTCAGGATGTGAATGCGCAGCAAGAATGGCAATGAAGCGGCCATGCCCGCAGCCGCCCAGAGCAGCGCCACGCGGGTGGAGCTGCGCTCCGCAACGGCTCCCCAGACGACGCTGCCCAGCGCCAGACCGCCCTGGAAGGTCATCAAATAAAGCCCCAGCAGGCGCGCGGAAACCCAGCTCGGTACCGAGAGCTGCACACTGACATTCAGGGTGGACATGGTGCTCGTCCAGGCGAAACCCGCGCCGAGCAGCGTCAGGATAACGGCAGTGGGGCTGCGGACGAGCGCCAAGATCACCAACGCCACTACGTAGTAGAGCGAAGTGGCGGTCAGCAGTGTGTCTGCGTCCACCTGCCGGCGGATACGAGCCAGCGTGGTGGCTCCGATAACGGCACCGACGCCCAGCGAGCCGTTCAGGATGCCGTACCCCATTGCGCCCTGGTGCATATCGCTTTTGGCCACCAGGGCCAGCAGCGACCACACCGCCGAGACGAAGAAGGTGAAACCGAACGCCCGCACCAGCGAGCCTTGCAGATCCGGCGCGTAGCGAAGATAACGCAGACCGGTGCGCACCGAGCCCGCGATACGTTCGGCGGGCAAGGCGCTTTTGAACAGCGGTTGGCGATGCCACTGCCAGAGAATCCAGATAACTCCGGCGAAGGAGGCCGAGTTGAGCAGAAAGACCCAGCCCGCCCCGGTATCGGCGCGCGTGAACGCCGCGACCAGCAAACCGCCCAGCGCGGGGCCGACCGCACGGGCCAGGTTGTTGCTCGCGGCGTTCAATGTGACAGCATTGGGCAGCTGCGCCTGCGGAACCAGCTCCGGCACGATCGCCTGCCAGGCGGGGTTGTTCATCGCCGAACCGATATTGAGCAGGAACGTGAAGGCCAGCAGCGCCACCGGCGAAACCCAGCCCGCGAAGGTGAGAATCGCCAGAACGGCCACACTCGCCAACATCCAGCACTGCCAGAAGATGAGCAGGCGGCGGCGGTCGTAGATGTCCGCGGTCGCGCCGGCAAGCAGGCCAAGAAACAGCACCGGAAGACTGGCGGCGGTCTGCATCAGCGCGATCAGCAGGGGCGAGGCGGTCAGCACGGTCATCAGCCAGGTGCCGGCGGTGTCCTGCATCCAGGTGCCGACGCCGGAGATGGTCGAGGCGATCCAGCGATCGCGAAAGAGGGGCAGGCGCAAGGGGTCAAAGGCACCCTGCCCTGCCGCATCGGACGCCTCGGCGGCGCGGATAGGGATGCTGAGATCCGTGGAGTCGACCTTGCCGGTTTCACTCACGGGAGTTTGGATGCTTCGCTGTACGCTGCCATGGGCAGGCCGACCGCATAGCGGCGTACCAACCGCTATGCATCCTCAGGTGAGGAACTCTTGCCAGCCGCCAATCGTATATTCAGGTATGCTCCGGCTGCCCTGGCTCCCGCTCGCGTTATTGCCGGTATTTGCGGCGGCGTGCCTCGGCGCGCAGGTTCCCGCAACACCTGCACAGGGTACGGCTACGGTCTCCGCCATACCGGAAGCGCAGCCGAACGCAGCCATGGCCGCACCGTTGCCGGATGCCCGCACGCTGCTGCTGGACGTGGAGCGCAATGAAAAAAGGTTCGAAGTAGCGCGCCGGGAGTACACGTACCACGTGCATCTGCAGCAGGATGAGCTGAAAAAGGATGGCAGTGTAAAGAAAGCGGAGGTCACGGACTCAGAAAGCTTGACGATTCAGGGGGTTCGGATCAACCGCGTGGTCGCGCGCAATGGGGTGGCGCTGACGCCCGATGAGAGGGCAAAAGAGAGCGAACGGGTCGATAAAGAGGTTGCCCGGGCACACGAGCGGCGCGAAAAAGCCGCAACCAAAGGCGAGCCGACCGACGAACGCGGCGATACGATCCTTTCCACAGCACGCATCCTCGAGCTGGGCACGTTCCACAACGAGCGGCGGATTGAGTTGGCTGGACGGCCGACGGTCGTACTCGACTACAACGGCAACCCGGGTGCAAAGACTCACTCAGCCGTGGAGAACGTCGTAAAAGACCTGGTTGGGACGATCTGGGTGGATGAGGCCGAGCATGTGATGGTGCGCGCGGAAGGCCACTTCCTGAACGACTTCAAGATTGGGGGAGGTCTGCTTGCGGACGTACGCAAGGGCACAAGCTTTCACTTTGAAGCCAAGCGTGTGGACGATGCGGTATGGCTGCCGGCCACCATCCATGGCGAAGGCAGCGTACGCGTACTGCTGTTTGCGGGCTTCGAGGGCAGGATGAACCTGGTCGCCAGCGACTACAAGCGCTTCCATACGAGCGCGAAAATTTTGCCCGGACAACGGGAGGTCGATGCGAACGGAGATCCGGTCCCCGAGGTCGTAAAACCTGGGCCGCCACCGCCGCCGGCCGATACACCGCAGCCGTAGCCCTCTATCGTCCGGAGGTGCCGTGTCGTCCAGAGGACCCATGTCGAAAAGGGAGGCCGGAGGCCTCCCTTTTTGCCGAATTTATCCCGTTTTGGCGTGCGGCCTTAGAGCGGCTGCACGTCCGAAGCCTGCCAACCCTTCGGTCCCTTCACCACGTTGAACTGAACCGCCTGACCTTCCTGGAGGCTCTTGAACCCGTTGGTGTTGATAGCCGAATAGTGCACAAACACGTCTTCACCGTTTTGACGGCTGATGAAGCCGAAGCCCTTAGCGTCGTTGAACCACTTTACTGTTCCCTGTTCCATGTCTCGCAATTTCCTTGTGTTTCGGTGTGACGCTGAATCCAAATCTGGGCTTCGACCGCCGTTTGTATTCGGCAGAAACTGACTTGTTTCAAACGGTGAGCAAATGTTAGCACGGTGACCAAAGTTTTCTAGAGGGATTTTGTGGTTTCCTTACGGAACTGCACTGGAATCAGTGCAACGGAGGTGTGCCGGTGCGCTCCATCACAAGTTCCTCGGCCATTTGCAGTACCTGATCCAACGTCATCTCCGTGGAGTCGAGCACGACGGCATCCGCGGCGGGGCGCAAGGGGGACTCGGCCCGGTTACGATCGCGCTGATCGCGCTCCTTGAGCTCGCGGATCACCTCGGCTTCTTTTTCCCGCTCGGGTACGGGTACCCCTGGGGCCGCCTGCCGGTAGCGGCGATTCCCACGTACCTCCGGGGCCGCATCCAGGAAGATTTTGACCTCGGCGTCTGGAAATACAACGGTTCCGATATCCCGGCCCTCCATGACGACCCCGCCGGCGGCCCCCAACACGCGCTGCTGGTCGACCATCCAGGAGCGAATATGGGCATGGATCGACACACGCGAGGCAGCGGCGGTCACATCGGTTTCACGCACCCGGTTTGTGACGCCGATCCCATCCAGCAGCACGCGGTTGCCTTCGTGTGCCGGCTCGAGCGTGATGCGGGTTGTCTCTGTCAGGCGCAGCAGTTCGGCCTCGGAGTCGACGTCGATGTCGTTTTCGATCGCCTTGAGGGCAAAGGCTCGATACATCGCCCCTGTTTCAAGATTGAGAAAACCGAAGTAACGTGCCAGATGCGCCGCCAAGGTACTTTTACCTGCGCCCGCCGGCCCATCGATGGCGATAACGGGACGGGTGCGCGGCGGCGGGTTTGTTCCAAGGGACACCCCGGAGTTCGCCATTACCCTTCATCCTCGGGCTTGCGCTTCGGTACCGCCGGACGGTCGCGCAAGGGACCCTTCGCGGCTCCCCGCGGGGTGAACTTCCCCGGAGCTCCAGAATTTCCAGGACCTCCAGGACCTCCAGGACCTCCAGGACCTCCAGGACCTCCAGGAGCATCGCGTCGCGGGCCGCGGCTGAAGCCACCGCCCGCTCCGCCCGCGGGACGGGGACGGAAGGGGGGACGGGGGCCATCACCCTGGGGGCGACCCGGGCCGCGCCGCTCGGGGGAGCCGCCACGGAAGGGCGGACGGCCACCAGCATCGCCGCCGGGACCTCTACCAGGGGTCCGGTTGAATCCCTGGCTGGAATTTCGGCTGGGCCCACCAGCGTCGAACCCGCCTTCCCGGCGCGGTCCCGCACCGAAGCGGGGGCGATCAAAGGAAGGACGATCCCCGCGTGGACGATCGAAGCTGGGGCGATCGCCATCACGGCGGGGTGGACGACCTTCAAACGAGCCCTCACGCTTGACGTAGGGCCGGGGCGTGTAGGGCCGGTCCGAAGATGGCCGAGCAGAAGGCGGACGATTAGAGAGTGGACGATCGGAAGGTGGACGAGGCGAACGGGGGCGCTCGGCACGGTCGCCAAAGCTGGGGCGATTGCCGAAGCCGGGACGATCGCCACGCGGGGCGCGGTCGCCGCGATCAGAGGGTGGACCGGAACGCGCACCCGGCGAGAAGGGCCGCCGCATCGGACGGTCTCCCTCCCCTTCATCGCGACGCCGGTACGGCGGACGGTCGCTGCCGCCCTCACGGCGGAAAGGAGGACGGTCACTGCCGCCTTCGCGGCGGAAGGGCGGACGAGCCCCACCCGGAGCACCACCCTCGCGGCGGAACGGGGGGCGGTCGCCAGAGCCCTCACGACGCGGCGGACGGGTGTCCTCCCGCGGCCCTGCGGGACGGAACGGACGCCCTTCGGAACTGGCGGGACGGAACGGGCGTCCTTCAGCACTCTCACGGCGGGGCGGACGGCCCTCGCCACTGTCCCGTGCCGGCCGAGGCGGGCGAGCGGCACTGCCCTCCCCTGCGGGACGGTTCGCGCGCTCCTCATCCCAGGGCCGGTTGAAGCTCGGGCGTTCCGGGCGTTCTGAACGCTCGCCGACGTCCCGGCGCTGGGGCCGGTCCGTACGGTCCGCTGCGTCTGGACGACGAGATGTTCCCCCTGTGTACCCCTCTGCGGAGCGGGGGCGATCGGTATCCGGGCGTGGGCCGTTGCGGGGCGTGGCGGGACGGGGTCCGGAGCGCGAGCCGGGGCGGAAACCCCCTTCGCGAACCGCGGGTTTGCCGCGCATCGGTTTGCCGCGCAGGGGGGCGGCAGCGCCCGCTTCGAAGCGGCGTATCCGGCCTTCCCCGGTGCCGGGCGTGGCCCCTTCTATGCCCTTATCGAAGATGCTTTTATCGGAGATGCCCTTGTCGAAATCGGCCGTGGCATCGGTCGGCTCGTCGGCACCGATCTCGAGATCGGCGTCGTCGGTCGCACCGGACGGGGAGAAGTCAGGCAAGCTGTCCGGAATGTAGAGAACGGCTTTGCCTTCGATGACGCCTTCGCTGAGCTGGCGACCAGCGGTGAGACCGTGGAGCACGTCACGCACACGCGAACGGGCCGTTAATGGGGAGAGAAAGCTGGCAATCTCTTCCTCGCTCGCGACGTAAACCTGGCCGAGGTAGAGCGAGATCAGGGCGCTGAGGGCGGTCGGTTGACCGGCATTGGCACCGGCCTTCACCGCCTTGGCGAAACGCGTGGTGGTCAACTCCCAGAGGGTCTCGCCTTCGCCCCCTTGCAGGGCAGGAAAGACGCGCAGCATTGCCCAAAGCTCATTGAGCGAACGCAGCACGGCGGAGTCGGTGACCTCGCGGCCGATCTCCGGCACCATGGCCGCGACCGTCATGGCACCCTTTTCGGTCAGCAGCTCATAGACGCGCAAGGCGAGCGGCGTAACCTTGACGGCACCGGAGGTCTCCGGGGGGCGCTTCCATCCCTTATCGCCGCGCAGTGTGAAGACAAACGGAAAGGCTGCGGTGGAAACGAGGAAGTCGGGTACGTCGCCGGGGCCGCCGAGAAGATTTAACGGCAGGGCGGAGCCTTCAGCGATAAGACGTGCCGCCAGACCGCGGGCGGTCTCAGACTCAGCCAGTGTGGAGGAGGCCTTAGCCTGGCCCAGAGTCGCTTCAACCAGCGAGGGGGCGGGGGCACCCAGTGGGCGGGGCGCAAACAGCACAAGGCCATGCTCGTTGACAAACCCGCGGGCGGCTTCCATGGTCAGAAGAGGGCTGTTGGTACTTTCGGAACCCTCGGTTTCGCTTGATTGATGCCAAGCCTTCGCGCGCGCTGCCGCGATCTGCGGCTCTTGTAAATCCGGTGTTGTTGCCAAGGTGTTGCCTCGTCTTTCAAAACTCTCAAAGTGCGCAAGCGCGGGAAGGCTGCTCTCATATGGGCCGGCTTGGGAATGGTGAGCTGCTGTATTTCAATGCGCGTGGCGCGATGCTGATAAGGTCCCCGGAGACACTGACGCAGCTAGAAGAAACCTAGATGCGCCCGAACGCCCGCTGTATATCTCTTAGAGAATACCGCAGAGCGATGGGCCGGCCGTGCGGGCAGCTCGTCGGGTGCTCGGTTTTGGCGAGTTCGGCGAGCAGCCAGTCGATCTTGGCGGGCTCGAGCGGCGTGTTGATCTTGATCGCCGCGTGGCAGGCGATGGAGGCCGCAATGCGGGTGCGCCGGGCCTCTTCGTTTTCGGCCTGCTGCTCGCGTTCGGCCACGCCCAGCACCTCTTCGAGCATGCGTTCGAGCTCGCGGCCTTCGAGGCCGACCGGCGTGGCCTTGACGGCGAGCGTGCGCGGGCCGAAGGGTTCAGCCTCAAAGCCGTTGCGCTCGAGTTCCTCGGCGATGGAGGCGAAGGTGACCATCTGCTCCGGGAGCAGCTCGACCAGGACCGGCATCAGCAGCCGCTGGCGCTGTACGCGCTCGGTCTGGCGCTCGCGCAGGATCTTTTCAAACAGCACACGCTCATGGGCGACGTGCTGGTCGACGATCCAGAGCCCTTCCTCGTTGGTGGCGAGGATAAAGCTGTCGCGCAGCTGGCCCAAGGGACGCAGCGTGGCGAGCGAGTTCAGGGTGGGCGGCGGGGTGGCTGTCGCGAGTTCCGCTGGTTCCGGCTCGGTCGCGAGCGCCGGATCGTCATAGCCCACCGCGAGGCCGGGACCGGCAAAGGCCAATCGCCCCGGCGAGGCAGGGACGAGGCGGCCCGAGAGCTCAAAGGCCGCGATATCACCCGGCTCGATCGCACCTTCGCTCTGGGGCCCGAGCTCATGCAGGTCGGCCTGGGGCGCATGGATCGGAGCATCGAGGCCGGGCAAGGGGCTGACGTCCACGGTGAGCGACTCGCTGGCCGTGGGCCCTGCATGCAGGGCAGAAAAGAAGCTGGCGGCGGGTCGGGCCTTCATCAACGCCGTGCGCACGGAGTCACGCACAAAGTCATGCACAAAGGCCGATTGACGGAAGCGGACCTCCGTTTTGGCGGGGTGGACGTTGACATCGAGCTCCTGAGGCGGCATTTCCAAAAAGAGCAGCACCACCGGGAAGCTGGTCGGCGGGATGATGTTGCGGTAGGCCTCCGTGAGCGCATGGAGGATGAGGCGATCACGGATGAGACGGCTGTTGGCGAAGCTGTAGATGGAGTTGCGGTTGAGCTTCTGCAGGTCCGGTTTGGAGACGAAACCGGTGAGGCGCACGAGGCCGGGCTCGGGGGCCTCGTAGTCCTCGTCGCGCTTCCAGGGCGGGGGTTCGGGCAGGCCGGCGCGCGTAAAGTCGATCTCGGCGGCGACGGGGATGAGGGAGTCGAAGACCTCGCGGCCAAAAATTTGATAAAGCCGCTCGCCGGCGTTGGCCACGGCGGGCGCGGTGACCAGGGACTGGGTCGCCGAGTGCAGCTCAAAGTGCTTGCCGGGATGGGCGAGTGCGTAGTGGGTGACAAGCGCGGCGACGTGGCCGAGCTCAGTCTGCTCGGAGCGCAGAAATTTGCGGCGCGCGGGCGTGTTGAAGAAGAGATCTCGTACTGCCAGCGTCGTGCCGGGAGGCAGGCCGGCGTCTTCGACACGCAGCAGGTTGCCGCCGGCGATCTCGAGCGCGGTGCCGACCTCGTCCTCGGCAAGGCGCGTTTCGAGACTGACGCGGGCGACCGAGGCGATGGACGGCAGGGCCTCGCCGCGGAAGCCGAGCGTGGCGATAGAGAGCAGATCGTCGGAGGAGCGGAGCTTGGAGGTAGCATGGCGTTCAAAGGCCAGCAGAGCGTCATCGCGGCCCATGCCGTGGCCGTTGTCGACGATGCGGATGAGCTTGCGGCCACCAGCTTCGACCTCAACGCGGATGCGGGTCGCGCCGGCATCCAAAGCGTTTTCGAGCAGCTCTTTGACCACGGACGCAGGGCGCTCGACGACTTCGCCAGCAGCGATCTGATTCGCTACCTGGTCGGAAAGGATACGGATGCGGCCCACGCCTTCATCTTACGAGGAGCGGCTGGTAAGTTTTCCGGAGACAGATGAATATCGCTTCTTGTCGCGGCTTAATTGTGTACACTTATTATCGCAATCGCGCTATATTAAGGTTATTGGGATGCGGGAGGGGACCTATGACATGGCAGGTCAATACAGCACGCAATAATCTGAGCGAATTGCTGGGGCAGGCCGAGACCGACGGTCCCCAGATCATCACGCATCATGGCAAGGCTCGTTCGGTTGTCTTGTCGATCGACGCGTACCGCAAGCTGGAGGCGGTGGAGCCCGCAAAACCGGACTTTATCACCTATCTGCTGAGCGGTCCGAAGTTCGACGATTTTGACATCGAGCGGGATCACTCCACAGACGATCGTGAGATCGATCTTGAGTTCTGAACGATATCTGTTGGATACCAATGTCGTATCCGAGTTGCGCAAGACCCGTCCGGCCGCTCCTGTGCTGCGCTTTTTTCAGCGGCTCTCCAGGACACAGGCGTTCATCAGCACGCTTACGGTAGGAGAACTCCGCAAGGGTGCAGCCCTATTCAGTAAAAAGAACTTGCCGGGCGGTCAGCAACTCTCCGAGTGGATCGACGGTCTCGAGGCTAACTTTGCGGACCGGATACTGCCAGTGGATATGCCGGTGGCACGCATCTGGGGAGAGCTTTCAGCCGAGCGGTCCCGAGCCGTGGTCGACACCCTGATCGCGGCAACCGCCATCCATCATCGGCTTACGCTGGTGACGCGCAATGTGCGGGATGTCGAAGACACACCCGCACAGCTTCACAACCCCTGGGTCTCGCCGGATCTACCTGCAGGTGGATCCGGCGATGCGCGAGTTGAGATCAGCTGACGTCATCAGCCCTTCCAGCGATTCAGAAACGCCGTAATCGCCTCGGGGCTGGTGTGCTCGAACTCCTTCTCGTGTTCCGAGTAAAGCAGTTTGCCCTGCGCGTCGAGGACAGCGAGCGCGGGTACGCCGTGAGTGATGGGGACGTGATACTTATCCGCGGTGGCGACGTTGTGGTCCATGTGACCGATATCCACGCGCACAATGACGTAATACTTCGCCAGCAGGTCGGCGTTGGGTTGCTGGCGGTAGTAGAAGTCCAGCACCTGGCAGTCCCCGCACCAGTTGCCGCCAAACTCCAGCAGAATGCGCTTATGCCGGAGACGGGCGGTCTTTTCGGCAGCGAGGATATCCGCGGCGGGGTTCGCAGTTTCGGCGTAAAGGTGCGGATTGACGACCATGCCGTATTGGGCAGGGGCCGGAGAGCCAGCAAGCCCCGCGACAACAAGCAGAGTGGCCGCGATGAATCGGGGAAGGACAGAGTGTACAAGGCAGTTCATAAGGCTCCGCCCCTTACCGCTCCGCAATCGAGTGCAGACGCATAAAGTTTGTCGCGCCCGTGATCGTGGCCGTGCCCGCCACGATGCCCACCACCTGCCGCGGCTGCACAAAGCCTGAACCCTCAAGGATCTTTTCGGCCACATCGACCAGCGTGTCAGTGCCCTCGAAGCGGTTGACGAGAATGGGATAGGTGCCCCACAACAACATGGTGCGGAAGACGACGGCCTCAAACGGACTCATGGCAAAGATGGGTGCCTCGGGGCGGTACTTCGAGAGCAGGCGGGCGGTATTGCCGGACTCGGTAAAGATAGCGATGGCCGCAAGGTCCATATCCTGGGCGGAGTGCGCCATGCACTCGCAGATTGTCTCCGGGATTGACAACGAACGGCGCTGCCAGGCGACCGGCTGGCGTGGCTCGAGCAGCATCTGCTCCTCGGTTTCCATGACGATTTTGCTCATCATGGCGACGGCCTCGACGGGGTACTTGCCGGCGGCACTTTCAGCCGAAAGCATGACCGCATCGGTGCCGTCGTACACGGCATTGGCGACGTCGGAGGCCTCGGCGCGGGTCGGGCGCGGGTTGTCGATCATCGACTCGAGCATCTGGGTGGCTGTGATTACGGGTTTACGGTACTCAGTGGCACGGCGAATGATGTGCTTCTGGATGGCCGGCACCTTTTCGGGGGGGACCTCCACGCCCAGGTCGCCGCGCGCGACCATGATGGCGTCGGCGGCTTCCAGGATCGAGTCCAGATGATCGATTGCCTGCGGCTTTTCCAGCTTCGCGATCACCCAGGCATCGGAGCCCAGCGCGGCGATGCGCCCTTTCACATAGCGGACATCGTCGGCGGTCTGCACAAAGGAGACGGCGATGGTGTCGCACTTTTGCTCGATTGCGAAGACAAGATCGATCTCGTCCTTTTCCGTGAGCGACGGGACCTTGATTGCGATGCCGGGCAGGTTGATGCCTTTCTTTTCGCCCAGGTAGCCGCCGTTGATGATCTCCGTGACCACATCGGCACCGCGAATCTCCACGACGCGCAGTTCAATCAGGCCGTCGGAGAGCAGGATCTGATCACCGCGGTGCAGATTTTCCGCCAGCGTGGTGAACACCGTGCTGACCCGCTCGGCGGTGCCCTCGATGCGCTCGGGCGTGATGCATAGCTGCTCCCCGGCCTCGAGAAGCACGGGCTTGCCGCCGACGAGGGTGCCGGTGCGAATCTTGGGCCCTTGCAGGTCGGCGAGGATGCAGACCGGCTTTCTTTCTTCCCGAGCCACCTTGCGCACCATGGCGATGAGCTCGGCCTTCTGCTCATGCGAGCCGTGCGAAAAGTTCAGCCGGGCAACATCGAGGCCCGCGCGCACCAGCCGCCGGAAGACTTCTTCCGTACCCGATGCGGGTCCCAGCGTCGCCACAATCTTCGCTCGCCGCGTCATGCGACTCCCTGCCCAGCCCTTGCTTCCGTCCATCAATCCCCATCTCCGCTCAAAGCCGCCTAACGAGAGCCCCATTTGGGCTCCTCCGGCTACCAAGTGGCATTCTACCCGGCAGAACGTATCGTATCCCTGCTGCCTTGGTTGGAGGCGTAAAGAAGGCCACCTCCGCAGCGTTTAGCCGGAGGGCGCGTGGATAAAACTTGCGCAGCATGTGCGGTGCTCGAAACCGCCATGCGGTGTCATCCCGATCGAAGCGCAGCCGTGGTGGCGATGACGCTACCGGGGCACCCTTACTCTAGAACGGGTGACCTGGCTCTAGAACGGGTGACCTGGCCAAGGCGCGCTGGGCGTTGAACTCCGCGCCGATCAGCACACACAGCGCGATGATGTATAGCCAGATCATGAGCGCGATGCCGGCACCCAGCGATCCGTAGATGCGGCTGTAGTTGGCAAAACGCGTGACGTAGTAGCCGAACAGCAGCGTGGCGAGGAACCAGAGTCCCGTGGCCAGCGTGGCACCGGGCAGACTGGCGCGCCAGCTCCATTGGTGGCGTAGCAGGTTCCAGGGCTCGCGCAGCCAGGGCTGGAGCCGCTCCCACATGGTGGTCGTGGGATCGGTGCCGAGGTGATAGATCACCGCCAGGATGCCCGTGCTGCCTGCCAGGGCCACAGCCCAACGCAGCAGCAAGGCGAGCACCAGGAAGCTGGGCCGCAAAGCCCCAGGGACCGTTCTGGCGGTCCAGTGCGTGAGCGAGTGGCCGAACACCACCAGCGCGCTCGCCGCGGCCATGGGGACCAGCGACAACGGCACCAGCGCCAAAGCCCGGGCGCGCCGCTCCATGAAGTTGGCGAAGCTGCCCTTCACCACGGGCAGCCCGTGCGCACGGCGAAAGCCTTCCATCAGCGTCGCCATTACATTGCCCGCGCCCAGGAGGCTGACGGCCAGCGATCCAAGCAGGGCACCGGCGGTCTGCGAGCGCTGCGTCACGCTGAAGTAACCCTCCAGCAATGGCAGGACGCTCGAGGGTACGATCCGGCCGAAAAATACCGCGAGTTGGGCGCGAAACGGCAGAAAGTCCGGTAGCAGACCCACCACGGCGGCCGCGACAATGAGCGCCGGGAAGAGCGCCACAATGGTCGAGTAGGCGATGGCCTGGGCTACGGTCAGGGCATCATGCTCCACGGCGGCCAGGGCGGAACGGCGCAGGAGGTCGGCAAAGGTCCAGAGATGCGTCCAGGAGCGATGCATGGGCGTGATGCAAACCTGTTCCCAAAGATCCGATACCGCCGGGGCGGAGCGCATGTTTTCCGTTCAGGCTCCCGCCGGGGGAGCCGGGTTTAAGAAGTTTGCCTAGGAGCCGGGCTGCGGCTTCCACCGATTCAGGAAGGCCGTGACATAGGTCGGCTCCATGTATCGCATGTCGCGAAACTCTTCCCTCTGCGCGTAAAGCACCTTCCCGTCAGCCGATAACACCGCCAGTGCGGGAACGCCGGTGATTACAACACCGTACTTGCGCGCGAGGTCCAGATTCAGATCCTCATAGCCGATATTGACCTTCACCGGAACGAAGTTCTCGTTCAACAGCGAGGCATTGGGCTCCTGGTGGAAGTAGATGTCGAGCACTTCACAGTCGCCACACCAGTCGCCGCCGAAGTCCAGCAGCACACGCTTGCCTTCAGCGCGGGCCTGCTTCTCCGCTTTGGCTATGTCGGGCGCAGCCTGCCCAGCCGGTGGGTATAGGTGCTTGGGCACCGACGAAGGCTTGGTATACGGCGCGTGCTGAGCCTTGCGCGCAGCGGGCGTAGCCGGAACATTTGCGGCAGGCGTAGAGGACACTGTGTCATTGGGCAACGGTGCCGCTTGCCGACAACCGGTAAGCGCGAGGAGGAGGAGGAGGAGGAGGAGGCTTAAAAGAGCCGCCGTGACCGGCATCGGGGGCTGCGATCGCATGTGCTGTGAGTTGCTCATCCGTTCACCATGATGCGCGAAGGGACCCAAATGCCGCAAAGCATTTTGCAGGTGTGCGCTTCCTTAAAAAAAGGGGTGGGCTAAAGTCTGAACCAGACCTGAGCCACGCAACCCGTCCACGCCACAGGCTGCATCCAAAGCTGAATGGATATCGAGCAGACAGCAGGAGATAAACCGAGCTTCGGGTTGGTGGCGTTGATGGCCGCCACAGCGCTTCTAGGAATCATCATCGCCGCCGCCCTCATCGTGGGCTGGCGTGCCCGGCATGTGAAAAAAGTGCCCTATGACAAGCACCCCACCGCGCAATATCTTCCGGACCGTCCGGCACAGGTACCAAAGGCCGCCTGAGCCGGTTGACGCGGAGCGGGACACAGATTGTGCGCCGCACTAGTCGCCCGCAGCGCAGCACCGCACTTGGCTCCCCGCAGCGGAGCGATCTGCTCTGCTTACCCAATAGGTCATAGGGTCTGTGCAACAGAATCGCGCTGTCGCATTGCGACATATCCGCACACGTTTAGCGGCTGGGAGGCGGTCCCCCAAAGTATCCTTCTCGCGTCTGGACCTCGCTTTTCTTTGCGTTGGAGTTCATAAGGCTGAGCTGGACTTTGTGGTATCCCACGGTCCGGGCCTCTTCGCTTGGTACGAAACTCAGTTGGTATTGCCCACGCAGCTCGTCTTCGATCTGACTGTACATGGCGTCAAGCGAACCCTTTCCCTTGAGCTCGAACATTTGTCCGCCGGTCTCCGCGCAGATGCGTCCCAGGACCTTTTTCCCGTCCGGATCGGCATAGGTGCCATCGCTGCCGGGACGGCCGCCGCTGCCTGGGTAGTTCGGTCGCCCGTACCCTCCACCGTAAGGGTCATAGGGGTCATAGCCTCCGCTGCCCGGGTAGCCATTGCTGAAGCCGCTGTTTCGCTCCCCGCCCTTGCGGTAGACGGCATAGACGACGGTGTCGGCGCGGCTCAAGGCCTCGAGTGCCTCCTTGAGCGACTCCTTGCTGTGCCGGTCGATGCCGTCGGTCACCACGATCAAGACGCGCCGGCCGGGCTGCTTTGCGACTACGTCATTGGCCGCCAGGTAGAGCGTGTCGTAGAGCACGGTGCCGCGCCGGGCGCGGTTGGCACGGCTTTGGCTGCCACTGCCCTGGCCGCCACCGTTTCGACTATAGGGACCGCGGCCGTAGGGTCCATTGCCGCCCGGCGAGCCCCCATTCGTGCCGCCGCCGTTTGGGTTGGCAGATCCGTTCGGGTCGGGATCCTTCGCAGCGGGATCTTTCGCGTCGAGGTCACGAACGTCTGCGTCCTTGTCCTCGTCGCCCGCCGCAGGGGCAACGGTGCCCACCTGTTTCAGCCCGGCCTCCAGCAGCGGATGGGAGTCGGTGATGTCCTGGAGCAGCTCTGCCGTGCGGCCAAACTGCATCACGAACGCCTTATCCGCCGGACGCGAACCCGTACGGGGCGTGAGCAGCGATTCCAGAAACTTCGCGCTCGCCTTCTCCTCCGTATCAAGCGCGTTCTCCTGTGTGGGGCTTACATCCACCAGCAGCCCAACGGTCAGTGGGATCTCTGCTGCCGGACGCACGGAGCCAATCACCTGGGGCTTGCCATCCACGCTGAGGGCAAAATTCTCCGCCTTCAGGTCCTTCATCACGCCGCGCTTGTCAGAGACAACGGCGGGCAGAACGATGGCGTTCGCCGGGGCCACGACCGCGTTCACCGGGGCGGTATGGTTTCCGGAGGCCGGCAGCGCTTGCGATTCGGCCCCCTGTGCGCAAAGCGAGGCGGCCGCAAACAGGGCGAGCAGAGCAACGGCATAAAGATTCCGGCACGCAGGATGCATGTTGGTGAGACGTAGCTTGCTCAACCGGGGTCGCATGGCAGAGGGCTAGTCCTCGGCCCCGGCGAGCACGGCAACGCTGGGGGCCTCGGTGCGGAAGACACCTTCCCAGCGCGCCACGACAGCGCTCGCCAGGCAGTTGCCGACGACGTTGACGGTGGTGCGCGCCATGTCCATGACGGCGTCGATGCCGAGGATGAGGAACACCGGCTCGGACGGCAGATGAAACGTGGACACCGTCGCCAGCAGCACGACCAGCATGGCCCGCGGCACCCCCGCAACGCCCTTGCTGGTGAGGATCAGCGTGCCCATCATGAGCAGTTGCTGGCCGAGCGACAGGTGCACGCCGCCGGCCTGCGCGACGAAGATGCTGGCCACCGCCAGATACAGCGTGGAGCCGTCGAGATTGAAGCTGTACCCCGCCGGGATGACAAAGGAAGCGACGCGGCGCGGCACGCCGAAAGCCTCCATGTTCTCCATCGCCCGGGGTAGCGCAGCCTCGCTGGTGGAGGTAGCGAAGGCGATGGTGGCGGGCTCGGCGACCGCCGCGAGAAAGCCCCGGACGGGCACACGGAACAGCAGCGCCGCCGGCAGCAGCACCGCCAGCGCGAACACCACCAAAGCGCCGTAGAGCGTCAAGAGCAGCTTGCCCAGGTTCACGAGCACGCCCAGCCCCATGTGGCCGACGGTGTAGGCCATCGCCGCACCCACGCCAATCGGCGCGAAGTACATCACGATATTGGTGAAGCGAAACATCGCCTCGCTGAGGCCCTCGGCAAAGCGCAGCACGGGCGCACGTTTGGCTTCAGGCAGTGTCGCGAGTGCGATGCCGAAAAAGACCGCAAAGACGGCCACCTGCAGGATCTGCCCTTCGGCGATGGACTTGGCGAGGTTTTCGGGGAAGATGTGCAGCAGGAAGTCGTCCCAGTGCACTGGCCCGGGGCCCTGTTGTACGGCCCCGGCTATTGCGGAGGAATGGGCGTGCGAAGGAGGCAGTGCAAGCCCCACGCCGGCGTGGCTGAGGTTGATCGCGAGCAGCCCGATAACCAGGGCAAGCGTCGTGACGACCTCGAAATACACGAGCGACTTCAGCCCCATGCGCCCCACGCTCTTCAGGTCGCCGTGACTCGCGATGCCGACGACCAGTGTGGAGAGGATCAGCGGGGCGACAATGGTTTTGATCAGCCGCAGAAAAATGTCGGAGAACACGCGGGTTTGCTCAGCGGCATGCGGCGCATCGAAGCCGAACTCCGCCCCTGCGACCATGGCGACAAAGATCCAAGGGGTGAGGCTGCGGCGGCGGTAGGCGAAAGCTGCCAGGAGCAACACGAGCAGCCAGCGCAGGAGGAGCACGGGCGTGGATGGGAGTGTAGATGCGAGCGCTGCCACGGCCCCTACCGCTATCGCCACTCCAAGCACCGGGATCGCTACGATGGTCAGTCTTGGGCCTCCCGGCACCAGGTGCCTACGCGCTGTGCCGAGAAGAATACCAGTGCCTGGTTGCCGAATAACCAAGATTTACATTTTTGTTAACCGCACCAGCATGTCAGACAGGAGGTGCTCCGTGAACGTCTCACTCACTCCGGAACTGAACCAATTCGTTATCACCAAGGTCGCTTCGGGGCGGTACACGTCCGCAAGTGAGGTCGTACGCGAGGCATTGCGTTTGATGGAAGAGCGCGATGGGGAACGCAGCGCCCATTTAGCGATATTTCACAAGAAGATTGCAGGGCGACTTGTGAATCTTGATCGGGGCGAGTCTGTATCAGGTGCGGAGGCGAGGGCGCGGATCGAAAGTAAGTCACAGGCGCGGCGGAACCAATAGGCCGGGTGAGCGCCTATGTATTGGCCCGCGAGGTGGAAGCGGACCTGGATGCCATCTGGGAATACATTGCACGAGATAATCTGGATGCGGCCGACTGTTGGCTTGCCACACTGTTCGATGGGTTTGCTGCCGTGGCCACCAACCCAGATATCGGTCATACGCGCAAAGACCTCACCAGCTGCGAAGTACGCTTCTGGCCTGTTGAGTCTTACCTCATCGTGTATCGCATCCAGCCGCATCGGTTAGCGATAGAGATCGTAGCTGTCGTTCAAGGAATCGTGACATCCCTGATTTTAGAATGGCGGAACCTTTAGAACTGGTATCAAAGCCGGGCCAATCCCTTGCAGCTTCGCCGCAAAGTGGAGTGCTCTCTTCAGAGATCTCACGGAGCCCCAGGCCGAGAATCCCACCTGGGTTCGCGCTCACGCATCTCACCACCGGTATGCCGTCCTCCCTGCAAAGTCCAAACGACCCCGCTGTAAACACCCCCGGCCACCACGCCTCGCCCGACCACCTGGTGGAGCTGCCCCGCCTGCTGACGGATTTTTATGCCTTCCACCCCGACCTGGCGAACCCCGCCGAGCGCGTCAGCTTCGGCACCAGCGGGCATCGCGGATCGTCGCTCCATGCAGCGTTCAATGAGGACCACATCCTTGCCATTACGCAGGCCATCTGCGAATACCGGGCGGGCGAGAAGACCACCGGGCCGCTGTTTCTCGCGCAGGACACGCATGCGCTCTCCGAGCCGGCTTTTGTGACCGCGCTCGAGGTGCTCGCGGCCAATGGCGTCGAGGTGCTGATCGATCGCGACCTCGGCTACACGCCCACGCCGGTGTTGTCGCACGCCATCCTGGCGCACAATGCCAATGCGAGATTGCACAGGGCCGACGGCATCGTGATCACGCCGTCGCATAATCCGCCCGAGGATGGCGGCTTCAAGTACAACCCGCCGAGCGGCGGCCCCGCCGATACCGCGGCGACGAAGTGGATTCAGGATCGTGCCAACGCGTTGATCGCGGCGAAGCTGGCGGGCGTGAAGCGGGTGCCTTACAGGCAGGCCCTCAATGCCGAGACCACGAAGCGGCACGACTACATCACGGCCTATGTCGCCGATCTCGGCAATGTGATTGATTTCGACGCTCTGCGCGGCACCACATTGAAGTTGGCTGTAGACCCGCTCGGCGGTGCAGGTGTGCACTACTGGCCACGCATTGCGGAGACCTACAAACTACCGCTCGAGATCTTGAACCCCTACGTGGACTCGACCTTCCGCTTTATGACGCTGGACTGGGACGGCCGCATCCGCATGGATTGCTCTTCCCCGTTCGCGATGGCGAGCATGATCGCCAATAAGGATCGCTTTGATGTGGCCTGGGGATGCGATACGGACCACGATCGCCACGGGATCGTTACGCGCTCGGCGGGGCTCTTGAATCCGAACCATTACCTGGCCGTGTGCATTCAGTATCTGTTCACGCACAGGCCGGGATGGAGCGAGCGGGTGGGGATCGGCAAGACGCTGGTGTCGTCGAGCATGATCGACCGCGTTGCTGCAGGGCTTGGTAGGACGATGCTGGAGGTGCCGGTCGGCTTCAAGTGGTTCGTCGACGGGCTGCTCGGCGGCACGCTGGGCTTTGTGGGCGAAGAATCTGCCGGGGCCACCTTTTTGCGTCGTGACGGGTCCGTTTGGACCACCGACAAAGATGGACTGATCTGCGGGCTGCTGGCGGCCGAGATGACCGCAGCGACCGGCAAGGATCCCGGGGAACTCTATGGCGAACTCACCGTGAAGTACGGCTCGCCCGTGTACCAACGCATCGACGCGGCTTGCACGAAGGAAGACAAGGCCAAGCTCGCAAAACTTTCGCCGTCGCAGGTTACAGCCAAGCAGCTGGCCGGCGATGCGATCACGGCGGTGCTCACGGATGCGCCCGGCAACCATGCGCCCATCGGTGGCCTGAAGGTGACCACGGACGAAGGCTGGTTCGCGGCGCGGCCCTCTGGGACTGAAGACGTGTACAAGATTTATGCGGAAAGCTTTAGGGGCGAAGCGCACCTGCGGCGCATTCAGGAAGAGGCCAAGGCGCTTGTAACGGCAGCGCTTGGAGCGTAAGGCTCAACCTCGCTGCTGAGTTCCTCACCCCCGATGTGTAGGTGAACGAAATGTGGCTTGAAATTTGTAACCACTCCCTTGACTCCCGCATCTACTCCTCGTAGGCTGAGCCTAAATATGAAGCAGACCTCCACCGCCGCCGCGCTTTGTTGCATGTGTTGTCACATGCCGCGCTGTTGCGCCGGTGCCTGTCTGCTCTAAGCGAGTCTTTTCCCCCTCAGCCACTCGCTCCCAAAGGCACCCACGCAGCGGCTTCAAGCGCAGCGTGGGTTTTGTGCTTCTGGAACCCGGCAACCTTCTCAAAACACCCCCAAAATTAAGATTCAGGAGAAGTGTATGGTCCCTCGCCTTTCTGATGCGCACGCAACCCAACCCAGTCCCGCCGCCGTCCCGGCACACAAGCTTGGGTTCAATGCCGACGCTGCCGCGATCCTAATCGCGCTGGCGTTTGCGACGCTGCTGCGCTGCAATGTGATCCACCACATAGGCTGGTAAGCGCCTCCCGTGTCGGCCCAAGCCCTTCCACCGCCGGTCGTTCCCCAGCCAGCCGGGCCACAGCCAGCCTCCCCGCCGGCATCCACTCTCCGGGATCCGCGGCATTGGCTGGCCTTGCTGCCAGGCACCGCGCTGCTGTTTGGGATCGGCCTGGCCGGCAAGGGGCTGCAAAGCCTGTGCGACTGGCTGCGGACCGCCCAGCATATGCCCGCGCCTCGCGTGGAGTATGTGCTTTGGGCCATCCTCCTGGGCCTTTTCGTTTCCAATGTTCTCCGTGTGCCGCGCGTGTTTCGTCCCGGCATCGCCACCTATGAGCTGTGGTTGAAGCTCGGCATCGTGCTGGTCGGCGCGAAGTTCCTGTTGCGCGACATGCTGCACCTCGGCGGCTTGTCGCTTGCCCTTGTCTTTATCGAACTGGCGCTTTCGCTCACCGTGATGACGCTGCTGGGCCGCCTGTTTCGCCTGCCGCCGAAGCTCACTTCCCTGCTCGCCATCGGATCATCCATCTGCGGCGTTACGGCCATCATGGCCGCGCAGGGGGCCATCGAGCCGGAGGAGGAGGACACCTCAACGGCAATTGCAGCAATTCTGGCCCTGGGCGCGATCGCGTTGTTCGCCTTCCCCGCCATCGGCCATGCGCTGCATATGGGCCAGCAGACCTTTGGCCTCTGGACCGGGCTGGCCGTCGACAACACTGCCGAAGCCACCGTGACGGGGGCGCTCTACGGCGACGAGGCAGGCCGCTTCGCCGTGCTCGCTAAGACGGCCCGCTCGGCCTTTATCGGCTTTGTGGTGCTGGGGTATGCGGTGTACTGGGCGTCGCGCGGGCAGGCCAACCGGGTGGAGCACAAGGCGCTATTTTTGTGGCAGAAGTTCCCCAAATTCATCCTCGGATTTATCGCCATCTCCGTGCTTGCAACAGCGGGCTTCTTCACGGCAGGCCAGCTCAACTCTCTGTCAAACCTCTCCAAATGGGCATTCTTGCCTGCGTTTGCGGGGGTGGGCCTGCGCACACAACTGCGCGATTTGGTGAATCAGGGCTGGCGGCCCATCCTTGTCGGTGTGCTGGGTGAGATCTTTATCGCGCTGGTCACGCTGGGCTTGGTCTTTGCGGCGGACCGGCTGGGCGACATGCGATGATCGGCCTTCGCCGAGCCTTGTCATTCTTAGGAATACGAGAATAGGGGAAGCGCGCTTCGCGCCCAGAAGCATTGGTTGCCCCCCAGGGATTCGAACCCCGATTGATCGGTTCAGAGCCGACTGTCCTACCATTGAACGAGGGGGCAACGCGTGATTGCCTGATCCGGCACCTGGAGTTCCGCAAGCAGAGCAGCATCAGTACGCCTCCCTGAGTGTACGGAAGAGGGTCGGGTGGGGTCAAACTGCGGTTACTCCTTGCGCAGCACCGCTATTCTTCGCGTAATACCTCAAGCGGCTTTTGGCCGAGCACGCGATGGCTCGCCAGCCATCCACAGGTGACCGTGAGCAGGCCGGCCAGCAGCCAAAATCCCAGGGTCAGCCAGGGTTGGAAGTGGTAATCGAAGTGCAGCGCGCGCTGCAGCAGAATGCGGGAGACGATGTTCGCGAACAGCAATCCGACACCGCCCGCGATAAGGCCCAACGTGGCGAACTCAATGGAAAAGATTCCGGCGATACGGGCGCGGGTGGCACCTAGTGTCTTCAGCACGACTACCTCGCGGATGCGCCGGTAGCGCGTGCCGGCGATGGCGCTGGCAAGTATGACAATGCCGGCAAACGTTGAGAAGGCCGCAAGGAACTGGATGACATAGACAATCTGCAGCACGGCCTCGCGCACGGTCTCAATCGTTGCCGCAACATCGATCACGCTGATCGAGGGGTAGCCCCGGTAGAGCGCGCGACGCACCTCCGCCGTGTGCCCCGGATCGACATGCACGCCGCCGTACCAGATGGCGGGAAAGCTGCGCAAAGCGGCTTGGGGAAGCATCAACTGGGCGCGCGAGAAGGCGTGCTGCGAATCGGGCTCGTAGAAGGCGACGATGCGTGCGGTGAAGGGCTGATCGACGGCAACGAAGGTGACATTTTGGCCAAGGGTCAGATGAAGATTCTTGGCGAAGTTACGATCCATCGCGATGAGCGGGTGCTGCGCCGCGTCCGCGCTTTCCGCCGCCGTCCACCACTTGCCGGCGGTGAGGCGGTCACCCGGTGGCGGCTGGTCCGGCGTGGGCGGCCATGCCAGATTCAGGGCACGCAGAAAGCGTTTGGGGAAGTGCTCAAATTTGATTGATTCGACGGGTGTGCCGTCGATGGCACTCAGGCGCGCGGCGATGACAGGCAGCATCTCCGGCTCGCCCTTCACGTACGTTTGGGCGGCCAGCAGATTGCGCACGCCCGCCACCTCCCCCGGGCTGATGTCGATCAGAAACAGGTTTGGCAGCTGGCTCAACGTGGTGGTCGAGATGTCACTGACGACCGCGTGCTGCACCGTGTAGACCGTGGCGATCTGCATCACGCCCAGACCCAGCGCGGCCAGGAGGGCAGCGGAAGGATTGCCGGGGCGGTACAGGTTGGCCAGGCCATGGCGCAGCACCGAAGGCAGATGCAGGCTGGTGCGGCGCAGGGCGTACCGCAACAGCGCGAGCAGGCCTGCAGCCAAGGCCAGCAGGATGAGCAGCACCGCCGCCAGGCCCGCGCCGAAGATGGAGCCGATCTGCCGCGACTCCGACACATAGGCTGCCAGCAGCATCAAGCCGGCAAGGATGATGACGAATGCCAGGATCTGCACCCAGGAGCCGCGAAGCTTCTTCGCGAGCTTGCCCGCGAAAGGGTCGTCGCTGGTCTCCACGGCACGGCGCAGGATGAGGATCGGGCGGACATCACGGATATCCAGCAGTGGCGGCAGGCTGAAGAGCAATGTCGTGAGCAGGCCCGCGCCGAGGCCCAGCGCCAACGCGCGTGGATCGAGGTGGAACGCGGGCGTGAGGTGCAGCAGCCGCGCCAGAAACAGCGGCAAAACCAGCTGCACGGCAAAGCCCAGCAGAATGCCCAAGCCCGCACCGCACAGGCCGAGGATCAACGTCTGCAGCACGTAGATGCGGATGATGTGGCCTGAGCCCGCACCCAGCGCCTTCATGATCGCGATGGAGTCGAGCCGCTGGGCTAGGTGGGCGCGGATCGCCATGGCGACCCCAATGGCCCCGAGCACCAGCGCTACAAGCGACATCAATGAAAGCAGACCCGTGGCACCATCCAGCGCCCGCGTCAGGCCCTCATTGGCGTCGCGGTAATCGGTGACCTGCGCCTCAGGCAGGGCCTCCTGCATCTGCTCGCGGAGCTTGGACACGGTATCGTCCGAAGCCGCCCTGCCTGCAGAGGCTTGTGGCAACAACAGCAGGACGCGCCGGGTCGCGCGGGAGCCGAAGCCGAGCAGACCGGTCTGATCCAGGGCGTGTTGCGAGATCAGCACACGCGGTCCCGCGGCAAAGGCTCCGGAGAGTCGATCGGGCTCCTCAAGCACGGTAGCGGCGATGCGGTAGGTCAGGTCGTTCAGCCGGATGGAATCGCCGACGTGCAGGTGCAGCCGCAATAATAGGTCGTCCGCTACGGCAACGCTGGTATCCGTGAGCGCCTGCGATAACGGCATGGCAGGGTCGAGTCTTACCTTGCCATAGAAGGGATAGTGCGCCGGATCGACGGCTTTCAACGAGACCAGCAGCGGATCGAGCGACGTCGTCGCCGAAGCCATCGAGAGCAGCTCCGTGACAGGCGTCTGCTGCGCCCGGCTGTTCGCCGCGAGGGTGTTCAGCTTGACGAGGTCAGCCGGTGGGAGCGCGGTGTTCGAGCGGACAGTAAGGTCCGCGGCCATGATTGTGCGGGCGCGCAGCAGCAGCATGGAGCGGAACGCCGCCGAAAAGCCGCGCACGCCCGTGAGTGCGGCCACGCCGATGGCCACGGAAAGCACGACAAAGGCGAATTTTCCTTTGGAGGAGCGCAGTTCGCGGGTGGCGATGCGCGCCGTTGTAGCAAAAGAAAGAGCGGGCATCGGCTTTACGCTCCGAGACCGGCGGCTACCGCTGCAGGCGTCGCGTCTTCGCCGCGCTCATCGGCGATCACCACACCATCACGCAACACGATGCGCCGGCCAGCCTGGGCCGCCAGCGCGGGATCATGCGTGACCAGCACCAGCGTTGTACCCTCGGCTTGGTTCAAGCGCAGCAGCAGATCAAGGATATGCCGGCCGTTGGCAGAGTCGAGATTGCCGGTAGGCTCGTCGGCAAGCACGATCGGGGGTCGCAGGATGAAGGCACGGGCCAGCGCCACGCGTTGCTGCTCACCCCCGGAGAGTTGCACGGGGTAGTGGTCCGCACGGGCTTGCAAGCCGACCGAATCCAGCAGCGCACGCGCACGCTCCAGGCCGGCGTTTCTGTTGTTGGTCTCGTCATTCAACTCATACGGCAGCAGCACGTTTTCAAGCGCGGTCAGCGTGGGGATCAACTGATAGCTCTGAAACACAAAGCCGATGGTGCGCCCGCGCAGCTGAGCCAGCTTGTCCTCGGCAAGATGGCTGATTACCGTGCCGTTAAGCGACACCGTGCCGGAGGTCGGGTTATCGAGCCCCGCCAGCAGACCAAGCAGCGTGGATTTGCCGGAGCCGGAAGCGCCCATGATGGCCACAAACTCGCCGCGCGTTACGACGAAATCAATTCCCTTGAGGATGTCCACGGTTGTCGCGCCGGTGCGCAGCGACTTGCGTAAATCGCTCACGGCGATCATGGGAGCGGACCCTGTGCCGGAATCCATTGTGCCGGGATTCGCCATGCCGGAGTCGAATCGATGCGAGGTTTCGGAGGGATTCGTAAGCAAAGGGCATCGACCTTTCGATAGAATCAAGCGGTGCCGCCAGCAAGACTCCTCTCTATCTTAGCGACTCTCGCGTTTCTACCGTCGGTGCCCACGCTTCGCGTTCATCGCGTCGAAGCCGCCATGCGTGCCGAGCCGCGTACCGAGCTACGTGTTGATCGACGAGCCGAGCGGCCCGCAACGCATCAGGTGGCGGGCGTAAGCACACGTCCCCTGCTGGTGTGCTTTGGCGACAGCCTCACCGCGGGCGCTGGTGTCGATCCGGACCAGGCCTACCCCGCATACCTGCAGCAATTGCTCGACCGCGCCGGCTACGAGTACAAGGTGGTGAATGCGGGTGTGAGTGGCAACACGACCAAGGACGGCATCGACCGGCTCGACGAGGTGGTGCAGATGCATCCGCAGATCGTGGTCGTCGAGTTTGGCGGCAATGACGGTTTACGCGGGCTGTCAACCACGCAGGCCCAGCAGAATCTCGACACCATGGTGCGCGTGCTCAAAGCGAATGGCACCAAGGTGGCGCTGGCCGGCATCACGCTGCCCGCGCAATATGGCGGTGCCTATGTCCAGAGCTTCAATGCCATGTTCCCGACCATTGCGACGCGCTACCATGTGCCGCTGCTGCCCTTTGTATTGCAGGATGTGTATGGCGTGCCGGGCGACATCCAGGAGGATGGCATCCATGCCACCGCGAAGGGCAATCAGCAGGTGGCGATTAATATTGAGCACCTCGTGATGCCGCTGCTGCACAGGTCGATGTCGCGCAGCAGCTAGAGTTTTCTGCAGTTCTCAGGAGAAACAGCGTTCGCCGTCATCCTGAACGCGGTGAAGGACCTCGGTATTCCTGCGGGTTGCCGGGGTGCTACGTGACAAATACAGAGGTCGTTCGCTGCGCTCAGGATGACGAGCTAGAAGAGGCTACGGATCTTCAACATGACGAGCTCGAAGCGCTGCCTGCTTTCGAGTAGTCGGCCAGAGCGGAGTGCATACTCCTATCCAAGCACAACCGCCGGCTGAACCAGCGTGCCCGCGATACGGCGCGTGATCGCCAGCAGTTCGCTCGGGCCGGTAAACACCTTCACAAGCGGAGCGCGGGAAAACTCCGGCACATTCGCCTGCATGCCGTTACGGATGCGGCCGGCAATCGTCTCGTCGACGGTGACGCAGGGCATCTCCGGCAGCAACAGACGAGGATGAACCAGCTGCGTGTCGATCTCCGCGGGGGTCAACGTCTTCAGGTGATCGAGTGAAAGCGCGTGGGCGAGCCGGAAGGGCCCCGCAGCTGTCCGGCACAGCTTCGCAAGATGGGCGCCGCACCCGGCTAGCTGCCCGATTTCATGGGCGACCGACCGCACATAGCCTCCGGCAGAGACATGCATGGTAAAGCTGGCGAGATCGGCTTCGAGCTCGGTCAGCACAAAGGCATGGATCGTGATGCGGGCCGGCTTCACGGGCGCATCCTTGCCGGCGCGCGCGAGTTTATAGGCAGGCACGCCATTGATCTTTTTCGCGGAAAAGATGGGCGGCACCTGATCTATCTCACCTTGGAATGCAACAGCGAGCTCTCGCAGTCGTTGCAACGGAAGCGTGAGTGGCTGCGGCTCAGAGGTGCGTTCGCCATCGGCATCGAAGCTGTCCGTTGCCCATCCAAATTGGATGGCTCCGGTGTATTGCTTTTCCGCGGCACCGAAGAATTGCGCCAGGCGTGTGTACTTGCCCAGCAGCAAAGGGAGCACACCGGTGGCCATCGGATCGAGCGTGCCGAGATGCCCCACCGAGCGCTCGCCGGTCGCACGGCGCACGATAGACACGACATCGTGCGAGGTCATGCCGGCAGGCTTATCGAGAATGAGAAGACCGTTCATAGTGAGCCGAAAAGCGCTGTTCAGCGTGGGCGCTCGATCAGGGAAAGCAACTCGTTGCGGGTTTGGATCTGCGATCGGAAGACGCCGAGCATGGCGCTGGTCACGGTATGGGAACTCTGTTTTTCCACGCCGCGCATCATCATGCAGAGGTGCTGTGCCTCAAGAATAACGGCAACACCCTGCGGGTGAATCGCCTCTTCGAGGGCGTCGGCAATCTCGCGCGTAAGCCGCTCCTGCACCTGCAGACGGCGCGCGAAGACATCGACGATACGTGGAATCTTGCTGAGCCCGATGACCTTGCCTTGCGGGATATAGGCCACATGCGCGCGGCCGAAGAAGGGCAGCAGATGATGCTCACACTGCGAGTAAAATTCGATGTCTTTCACAATTACCATCTCGTCGTAATCCACATCGAACAGCGCGCCGTTGATGGCTTCTTCGACGGTTTGACGGTAGCCGCGCGTGAGGAACTCAAGCGAGTTTTCTATGCGCTTGGGCGTATTCACCAAACCATCGCGGGCGGGGTCTTCACCGATGCGTGTGAGCACCTCGGCGTAGATCTCGCTCAGGCTCGCCCCCTTTAATGTGAGCGGTTCGGCACGCCGCGCCTGTTCGGCAGCGGTCTCGCCGGGGTGCTGCCGGCCTGGAGCCTCGATGGGAGCTTTGGTCGTCATGCGGGTACGGTTTGCCTTTCCAGCAAGGATGCAATTTAGGCTAGCGATGCTATGGGAGATCCCTGGCCGAAGTAGTCGAAGGCGTTGTTGTTGGTCTCTTCCACGCGAATGCGCTGCAACTGCAGCGGCGCATGTTGCGCCGTGAACTTTTCAAAGATGCTCCATAGCTCCAGGCACAAATTTTCTGTGCTTGGAACAAGGTGCTGAAATGCCGCGTGCTCGTTCAGGTTGGTTTCATCGAAGCGGTCAAGGAGTTCACGCTTTGCAAATGCGTCGAGGTCGCCGAGGTTGACGACCATGCCGGTGTGCGGATCGACCGACCCGGCCACCGTTACCTGCACGAAGTAGTTGTGGCCATGGCCAAACGGGTTGTTGCACTTGCCGAAGAGCTCGCGGTTGCCCTCGGCACCGAGGGCCTCCACGTGCAGCCGATGCGAAGCGGCAAAGCGATAGCGCCGGCTGAGGTGCGCGACAGTGTTGTGGGCGGAGCTCAAAACGCACCCCCATACACATCAGCAAACAGATCAGGCGATTCATACACGCGTACACGATGCAGCATCGCCCCCGGCACCTTGCCTTCGAGCCTGTTCCAAATTGCGAGCGCGATATTTTCCGTCGTCGGCTGTGCTGTGGCGAACTCGGGCACCTCGTAATTCAGATGGCGATGGTCAAAGGCAGACACCACCTCGCGCTCCATGATGTCTTTGAGCTGCTTCAGGTCGACCACAAACCCAGAGGTCGCATTGACCTCGCCACGCACTGTGACCTCCAGCGTGTAGTTATGGCCGTGGCCTTGCCGGTTGGAACACTTCCCGAAGACGCGGCGGTTCTCTTCCTCGCTCCATGCGGGGTTCCAATAGAAGTGAGCGGCGGCGAAGTCGGCTTTGCGGGTGAGCAGGATCATGGGTTCGTGGAGGGTTACAAGGTTTCCGATATTGAGATTCGAGGGCGTGTCTTCGCCTTCAAGTTCGATGCCCGCAACGCGCCATAGGGAAGCAAAATCCGTTTGCTTCGGTTCGGCTCAGGTAAGGCATAAAGAAATAGGTTAGTTTAGGTGTGGTATTCCCGGCCCTTCCACGAAACCGTATGCAATATGCTGTGCCGCACAAAGCTGGACAGCAGCAGGAACACAAACAGCGGCAAGCCCAACGGCGCGATCAGCGTATCAAGCACCGGAAAATGCGCACGGGCGATACGTTGGTAGAGCCGCAGCAGCGTTCGAGCCCATAGCGCCAGCAGCGCCACACGCTGCCAGGTCACCAGGTAGGGCAGCAGCCAGATCAGTGCCGGCAGCAGCAGCAAGAGGATATCCAGCGAGCGCCACAGTGCCAGCCGCAGCGTGTGTGGGAACAGCAGGGCAAGGTTCTTCGTCCAACCTTCGACCATGTCGCCGAAGCCGCGATACATGCGCGTCGAAAGCGCCTCGGGCGCGTACCGCAACCGAATTGCCTTCTTCGCGCGCTTGATGCGGTATGCCAGTTCCACGTCTTCCAGCACCGACCGCCCCACAGCCTTGTGCCCGCCCACGGCAAAGTACGTATCCCGCTCGGCAAGCATGTACTGCCCGTTAGCCGCGGCGGTGCGGTCGTTGGGGTCGTTCACCTTACCGGGCGGGTACGCCCCGGCAAGCTCGGAGAAGATCAGCGGCATGAGCGTGTGCTGCGCAAAGCCATGCAGGATCTGGCGGGGTGAATACGAGAGCAGGGCTACCTCGTTGCGTGCCGCCTCATGCAGGCCGCGGCGCAGATCGCCGGGTTCATGCAGCGTGTCGGCATCGGTGAACAGCAACCAGCGGCCTTGCGATGCCTGGGCACCGGCCCAGCAGGCGTTGGTCTTGCCGGTAAACCCACGCGTCGCGCCCTGCATCTCGAAGGCCGGCGCGGAGAGCAGATGGACCCCCGCATGCTTCGACGCATACTCCTGCGCGATGGACCGTGTGCGGTCGCTCGAGTCGTCATCGACGACCAGGATCTCCCAATCCGTGCCGAGCGCAAAGATGCCCTCACCCTGGCTCACCAGCGTGTCGAGACACGCGGCGAGGTTGGCCTCCTCATTGCGCGCGGGCACGACCACTGAGAGCTCCAGCGGCGCGGGCGGCTTCGGCTCCAGGGAGGGTTGCGTGCCCTCCAGCCTGGGGAGCGGTCGGGGCTCGGCGTCGGAGAACAGACCCAGCACCGGCGTGTAGTTGCCGGCCGTCTTTCGGCGTTGCTCGTCCTGCCTGTCCCGCTCCGTCGCCACAACTTCGTATTATAGGAATGGATGGCAGTTAAAAGGACAAGCGAAGGTTTGCGCATCGGACACCGCCGAGCCGCTCCCAAAGCACTGCCGCTCCTGCTCGCGCTGCCCTTGGTACTCCCTTTCGCCTCGATTGCGGGCTGCGATCGCGGCGATCATCCCGTGTATCTCGATCGCCCGGCACCGCTGTTCAGCGTCAACGACGGCCAGCATGCCGTGGATCTGGTTCAGCTGCGTGGGCAGGTGGTGCTGCTGAATTTTTGGGCGACATGGTGCGCGCCCTGCATTGAGGAGCTACCGTCGTTGGAGGCGCTGCAACGCGAGTTGCCGCAGGTGAAGATCGTCGCCGTAGCCACGGACGGGGACCCGGCGGCCTACAACGGCTTTCTGCAACGTCATCCGCTGCCGCTGTACACGGTGCTCGATGCGGCGCAGGTCTCCAATGTAAGGTACGGGACGTACCGGTTTCCCGAGAGCTACATCATTGACAAAACAGGACTGATTCGCCGCAAATTTATCGGTCCGCAGGACTGGACCAGCCCTGACATCGTGGGTACCCTGCGCCGTCTGGCCGGTTAGGCGAAAAGGACAGCGAACACAAAGGACGCAAAGGGGGAACGCAAAGGTACGCGGCGGAGGTCTTTGCGGCTCTAGGCAATCTCGAACGTACTTTTGCTTCTTTTGCGGTCCTTGCGTAACCCCTTGGCAGCCTTCACGTAAACTCTTGGTGGCCTTCGCGTTCCGCCTTGGCCTCTGCTGCTCTGCTAGCATAAAACGAAATGACACAGCTGGATGTGATGTACCGCTACGATCGTCCGCCGGGCGAGACGACCGGCATGGCGTTGGCCAAGGTGCGCGAGGTGTATGGCATCCGCAGCCTGCATCTGGATGAAAGAGCCCGCACCGTGCGTGTGGAGTTCGACGCTTCGCGCCTGACCGAGGCCGTAATCCATGGCCTGCTGCGGCGCACGGGGCTTGAATTGGCGGAGCGCCTCTCGCTGATCCCCGACCAGCCGCCGGCTGAACCGTCCACCACACCCGTCGTCGCCAAGTAAGCCCCCTACAAGGCTTGCTCCCCTAGCTGTCCTCAGCTATGCTTAGACAGTTGCCGTAAGTGCAATGTGCGCCCGTAGCTCAGCTGGATAGAGCAACTGGCTACGAACCAGTAGGTCGGAGGTTCGACTCCTTCCGGGCGCACCATCCCCCCCCCTCTCCTCTCGAGTGTCATTCATTTGGTTGTCCCTCCCCGAGGGAGACCTGCGTTTGCTTGTCGCGTCACTGCGCTCACTTGAGTCGTTCTACCCGCCCCTGCAAGGCGTATGATTGATCGAGGACTGGTTCAGTCCTACATCAGGCGGTTGGCAGGGCAATGACAGCATTGAGCGATGTGCGGGTAGGCGATTCGGGTGTTCTGGAAAAGCTGGAGCTACCTGAAGAGATCAGCGATCACCTGGCCCACCTGGGCTTTCTTCCCGGGGCGAGCTTTGAGGTATTGCGGCGTGCGCCGGCCGGTGATCCCACCGTCTACCGCATCGATGGCATTGAGGTCGGCCTGCGCCGCGAGACTGCCGACCACATCCTGACCGAGCCCGCAGCCGCGCCGGAAACTCAGGACGAGACCACCCGATGAGCTGCCATGTCGCCGTCGCCGAACCACCCGTAGGCTCCCCCGAGCCCTCCGGAAAAGCCGGCAACCGGCTACGTACCATCGCGCTGGTCGGTCCGCCGAACTGCGGTAAATCCACGCTGTTCAATCGGCTGACGGGGCTACGGCAAAAGGTCGCCAACTACCCCGGCGTCACGGTGGAGCACCACTCCGGCCGCATGAAAGGCATTGGCCGCCCGGACCTGACGTGCGTCGACCTGCCGGGGATCTATTCGCTTGCCACCTACTCCGAAGATGCGCGCGTTGCCGTGGATGTGCTTACCGGCCGCATGCCGGGCGTCGCCCCGCCTGATGCGGTGCTGCTCGTGCTCGACTCCGTGCACATGAACCGACAGTTGATGCTGGCGCAGACGGTGTTTTCGCTCGGCCTGCCGACGATGGTGCTGCTCAACATGAGCGACCTGCTGGAGGCGCGCGGCGGCAAGCTCGACCCGCTGGCGCTGTCGCAGGAGCTGGGCCATCCCGTGGCGCTGATCTCGAGCGCACGCGGCACGGGGCTTGACCTGATCTCAAGCTATCTGCATTCGCTGAGCGAGACGGTGGAGCACCGGCCGCAGTCGCTGCGCCTGCCGGTGCTGCAGAGCCCCGGCGCCAGTCGCAAATGGGCCGCGCAGGTCTCGCAGCGCACCAACTACCGCCAGCCCGAGGCCCCTGTGTGGACGCGGCGGCTGGATAGCGTGCTGCTGCACCGCGTCTGGGGTCCACTGATATTTTTAGCGGTCGTGATCGCGGTGTTTCAGGTGGTGTTCACGCTGGGGCAGCCGCTCTCGGACGGGCTCGGCAAGCTGCTTACCGGCTGGGGAGCCCACGCCGCCAATGCCCTGCCGGATAACTTTTTGCGGCCGCTGCTGCGCGATGGCTTGTGGAACGGTGTGCAGTCGGTACTGGTGTTTTTACCGCAGATCCTGCTGCTGTTTCTTTTCATCGGCATTCTCGAAGATTCGGGCTATCTAGCTCGGGGAGCCCTCATTGCAGACCGTGCGATGCGGGCGGTTGGACTCAACGGTAAGGCCTTCATCCCGCTGCTTTCGGCTTACGCCTGTGCGGTGCCGGCAATCATGGCGACGCGCACGATCGAGAACAAGCGGGAGCGGCTGGCGACGATCCTGGTAGCCCCGTTCATGACCTGCTCGGCACGGCTGCCGGTGTACACCCTCATCATCGCCGCCTTCATCCCCAACCACCTGTATCTCGGCCACCTGATCGGCCTGCGCGCGCTGGTGATGCTGGGGCTGTACGCGCTGGGATTTCTGGCCGCGTTGGTGACAGCGCGCATGCTGAAGAGCTCGGTCCTGAAGGCCGCACCGACACCGTTCATCCTGGAGCTGCCGCAGTACCGCTGGCCGACGCCGCGGGCGCTCTCGCTGCGGGTGTACGACCGCGCCAAGCTGTTTCTGAAGAAGGCCGGCACCATCATTCTTGGCGTCACATTCTTGGTGTGGGTGCTGAGTGTGCTGCCGGTGCATGGCGGGAACTTCTCTAACCTGGCGACCAGCCTCATCGGGCGGCTCGGGCAGTTCATCGAGCCGGTACTACGGCCGCTGGGCTTCAACTGGAAGATCGGCATCGGGCTGCTGAGCTCCATCGTAGCCCGCGAGGTCATCGTCGGGACCTTGGGCACACTATATGGTGTCGACCCCGAGACGCACTCGCTCGGCCTGCAGACGGCGTTGCGGCATGACATGGGGATTGGCGGCGCGATTGCCTTGGTGGTGTTCTTTGCCTTTGCGATGCAGTGTACCTCGACGCTGGCTGTGGTGCGGCGCGAGACGAACAGCTGGCGGCTGCCGGCGCTGCAGTTTTTGTATATGACCGGGGTGGCGTACGTGGCGGCACTGGTGACCAATCAGGTGATTACGCGGTTGATGTAGAGCTTACCTATGAGCAACGTACGCACTGGCTCGCCCGCTTTTTCAAATATGCAGGAATATACCCTGTCGTGAACCCGGATGACCGCGTGGTGTAGGCGTAGACTACGCGCATGTCAGCTTTGGGAGTATGTAAGCTATGCGGTGCCTACGGCAGCCTTGTAAGGTCGCATATTGAACTGCCAAGTTTTGTCTATAAGCGTTTACGAGCCGATACATTGGCCAATCCCAATCCTGTTCAGATAAGCAACAAGGGTGTTAGACAAATCTGTTCTCAACAGCGGTCTCCCCTTCTGTGTTCTAAATGTGACGGTGACCGCTTTGGCGCTTTAGGCGAGCGCTGGGTTTCAAGCGTATGTCTACAGGCGGACTTGAGTTTTCCGCTTAAAGATTTGGTGCTTTCAGCGCCCTGTCAATCTAACGATATCGATACGGCACTGTATAGAACTCACAACACTGCAGGCATCAGTCATAGAGCGCTGGAATACTTTGCAGCCTCAATGATTTGGAGAGCTCAGTTTTTACCAACTCATCCAATATCGCTGGGCGCATACGATCCACAGTTTCGGGCGTACCTTCTTGGAGAGCAGTCTTTTCCAGAAGCTGCAACTCTCATTATAGGCATTCGCCACCGTTCTAACATTACTAGGCTAAGCCACTCCGTTGTAGGATCTGACCTGCCGAATGGAGCTACATTTTGCTTTTCGATTCCAGGAATGTATTTCAATCTGATCTTGGACGAAAACCCGCAATCTCTATTTCGGCTAGCATGCTTTGTCCACGCACCAGATCGATTGATATTCGATTCTGACGTGATTGATTATGAGAATGATGAACGTGTAACGCGGCTTACGCTTGAAGCGCGAGACGCTGGTAAGCGTTGGCGTGTCACGGATGATTCGGAGCCTCACCACCTTTCAAAGAGCTAGTTGTGCTGGGTGCCCATCCATCGCAACTTCATCGCGATGAGTGGGGTGGAATCCGGTGATTTCATACCCCGTCTCCGTGGGCTGGCCGGCCGGAAGTGGCTGATAGGATGCAACCGAGGACACCTGCATGGCTACCCTGGCAACGACGCCCGTAGAGCTTTACCTACACACGTCCTACGAACCCGATGCCGAGTTTGTCGATGGTGAGGTGGAAGAGCGGCCCATGGGCGAATACGATCACGCGACCTGGCAGCAGGCGCTTCAGCTTTGGTTTAACCAGCATGCGCAGGAGTGGGCCATTCGTGTGCGCGCTGAGTTGCGGGTGCAGGTGAGCCCCACCATTTATCGTGTTCCGGATGTCGTTGTCTTCGATCGCTCCCTGCCGGTTGAGCAGATCTTGACGCATCCACCCATAGCCGTGTTTGAGGTGCTGTCGCCGGAGGACACGATGTCGCGACTTATGCGGAAGCTTGCTGACTATGCCGCTATGGGAGTTAGGCATATTTTTGTGGTCGATCCTAAGACTGAGGTGGCGTATCGCTATACGGACGGTAGCCTTGCGGTCTGCGGGGAGCGGGAGGAGTTTCTAGGAGCCTCGGCCAGCGTGGATTGGCGAGCGGTTGCGGCGTTGCGGGATTGAATGCACGCAGGTTCCCTTCGGGAACGACAGAAAGGCAAAGGCCAGGCAAACTCACCCGATCCTTCAGATCGTCGCAACTCTCACTTGGGGAAGAGCCGCCCATCATACGGGTATCTTTCCACCCGTACGATCGTGAGTTGTCGAGCCTGCGCGTGGCGGGGATTCAGCACCCAGTTCCAGGTCTCGGGCACGATGGCGGAGGGCACACGCAGCAGTGCAGTCTCGCCTCGGGCGAGCCAGGCATCGCCGATAGCTTGGGTTTCGAGCTCGTCGTGTTGCCAGCTTTCCGGCATGGACGACGGGATCTCTTCGTGGAGCAAATCGTCCGGCGCTTGGATTTTTAGAAGCTGATAGGTGTCCGGTCGATGAACGTCGTCTAGCTCCAAATGCACAAGGATTTCTAGTAGCGCGGAGGAAGGATTTTCGGCCAGATACACCACCGGCTGACCAGCAGTATGCCATCGCGCCGAGGCTTGCATGCCGCCCATTCCAAGCAGGTCAGCGTAGTTGCTGATCCGCCACAGAGTCATCAGGCGAACATGCCTTCATCGATCTGAATCAGCATCCCCTCGACCAGCCGTGCTCCTGCCTCGGTCTGCAACATGGCCATTGGGGTCTCGCCTTCGAAACGCTTCTTAGGCTGACGCATCCAGCTGAGAGCCTTCTCTCTACTCGCAAACACCTTTTCGCTCAGGGCAAGAACGCGCGCGGCACGTAACGCCTTGTCCGATTCATCGGGACTGAGCAGTTCCCCCATTCCTTTGTTGAGGCGTTCGGTGCGATGGCGGAAGGTGCGCTGCGGGATGACGATCAGGTGGAACTCGTCCCGGGTGAGGCCGTGCGAGAGCAAGGAGGCCTGGGTGTTCAATGGCAAACCATGCCGAACCGTCTGCGCTAGACCAAGTTCAGTCCTCGAATCCGTTCCCAACCAGTCGGCGATTTTGTACGCTTGAGCAGCCATTTTGCACCTCTGTGCCATTGTGCCACGAGAGCTAGGGCAAAGTGGCAGGATTTGCGGCAGGTTCCCTCCCCGGAGGTCTGCGATTGGGAATGAGGAACGAGCTTGTGCCTTCGGCCCTCGCTTCGCGCATACAACGGGATCCTGCGGCTTCGCGCTGCACCCTTCGACAAGCTCAGGGTCAGGATGAGGGCAGTGTAGGAGGGCTACTGCTCGCCCCAGCTTAGCTTGCTGCGTAGGACGTTAAACAACCCGTTTTCGCGCAGGCGCAGCAGGCGGATGGAATGCTCGGAGCGGCGGCAGACGATGCGATCGTTGAGGAGGAGTTCGACGACCTCCTGGCCGTCGACGGTGATGTAGGTCTCGTGCGGGACGACATCGACCGTGACCGCGATCTCGGAGGAACCGGGGACGACGATGGGGCGGATCGTCAGCAGGTGCGGGCAGATGGCGGTGAGCACCAGGCCGTCCACGCTCGGCATCACGATAGGCCCGTTAGCGGCGAGCGTGTAGGCGGTCGAGCCGGTGGGGGTGGCGACAATGATGCCGTCGGCGCGGAAGCGGGCGACGAACTCGCCGTCGAGCTCAATGGCGTACTCGCCGATGCGGGCAATGGCGCCCTTGGCAAGCACCACATCATTCAGCGCCTCCCAGTGACGGAAGACGCGGTCGTCGCGCACCAGGACCGTGTGCATGAGGCTGCGCATGTCGATAACGCCCTTGCCGGCGAGCCAGGCTTCGAGCGTGAGGTACAGCTCGGAGAGCGGAACCTCGGTGAGGAAGCCCAGGGAGCCGAGGTTGACGCCGAGCAGAGGCACCTCAACGTGGGCGAAGGCGCGGGCGGCGGAGAGCAGCGTGCCGTCGCCACCGAGGGTAATGACGATGTCGGGGCTGTGCTCGGGCATCTCGGGGCGCTCGACAGCCTCGTTGGGGCGGTGGAGATAGCCGGCGCTGTTGGGGTCCAGCACGAAGCGGAAGCCGTGGGCGGTGAGCCAGGCGAGGAGATCGGCAAGGATGTCCTCCAGCTCCGGTTTCTGGGGCTTGGAGATGATCGCGGCTAGAGGCATCGTGCTTAGTGTACTCGCGGGGCGGGTGTGGTACCGGCCAAGGTTTGGGGTTGCCCCACTCAGTGCTGGGTATCGCGAGGAATGGGAGGCTATGAGTTTGAGCCGTCCCATTCATCGCATGATGGAACCCTGCGATGAGTGGGGCACCCAGCACCCAGGTTTGGATGGAAACAGCAGGCTCTCTTCGGGAATGACAGTAAAGGTCAGAAGTGGGCGTGCAGAAGAAATTCGCGATTGCCTTCCATGCCCAGAATGGGTGAGGCGATCACGGCAAGAACTTTTCCACCAAGTTCGCTTACCGTGCCGGCCACGCGATCGACGGCGAACTGGTGTGCCTGCGGATCGCGCACGATACCGCCTTTGCCGACGTGCTCGCGGCCGGCTTCAAACTGAGGCTTGACGAGGATGACGGCAGTGCCGCGCCAGCGCTCGGCAAGCGGAGCCTGGGGGGCCAGGGCGGCTATGACGGCGGGCAAGACGAGGCTTGCGCCGATGAAGGAGACATCCATGGCAAAAAAGGTGATGGGGTGGATGGGGAGCTGTTCAGGTTTGAGGGGTGAGGGGGTGAGGTTTGAGGGGGTGAGAGTTGAGGTCCTTGCCAGGGCCCCGGGCGCGAGCGTGCGAGCGTTGGTGCGTTCAAGCAGGGTGACGCGGGGATCGACGCGGAGCCTATGCGCGATCTGGCCGTAGCCGGTGTCCACCGCGAGAACGGAGGCGGCTCCGTGCTGCAGCAGGCAGTCCGTGAAGCCCCCCGTGGAGGCACCGATGTCGGCACAGTGCAGGCCGGCGACGTCAAGGGCCCAGGTGTGCAGCGCGCCCTCAAGCTTCAGGCCGCCGCGTGAGACGTAGCGCATATCCTGCCCAAGCAGGCGCACGGCGGCTTGGGGCTCGACGGCGGTGCCGGGCTTTTCAATCTTCTGCTCCGCAACCAGCACGCGGCCGGCAAGGATCAGGGCCTGGGCGCGTTCGCGAGAGGCTGCAAGCCCGCGATCGACAAGCAGCTTGTCCAGACGGAGTCTTGCTGGGGGCGAGGGGGGCATACGCTTCAGCCAGCATACGCAGAGAGCGCCGATGTCCATAAACCCCGGCCGCCAGGCCTTGCCTCCGGGCAGGCGTACCGTTGCCTCAAATCGGACGGGGACGCGGATGGGCTACACTGTTTTTCAATCCAGGGACGATGTCCAGTTTTCAATCCAGGGACGATGTCCAGTTTTCCTTCAGACACGATGTCCAGCCATGGTGAGAGACGAGCAAGCGTAGGCATGCATCCAAAGTGTGTTACTAGAGTTTCCGCAATAACACCAATTGCCATGAGCAACTGGCAATCTGCTCCCTGCATGAGTGCGTTCGATGAATAGCACGATGGAGAGATCCGCCGAAGGCAGTCCCGCCGAGGCAGATGTGACGTTACTGGACCGCGTTCGTCGAGGAGACGAGGCGGCCATGGCTGTACTGTTCGACCGCTACTCCAAGGTTGTCTATTCAGTATCTCTTCGGGTGCTCCGTGAGCCCGCCTCTGCGGAGGATGTGCTTCAGGAGATCTTCATGCAGGTGTGGCGCAATCCGGGGAGTTTCTTGGAGACCAAAGGCAGCCTGGGCGGCTGGCTGGCGGTTGTGGCCCGGAATCGCTCCATCGACACCCTGCGCCGTAGACGGCCGACCGATCAGGTAGAAGAGATCGCGCTGGCTTCATCGTTCAACCTCGCCGAGGAGGCGGAGCGTAACAACATGATGGAACGGGCACGTGCGGCGATTCTGCACCTGCCCCAAGAGCAGCGCAAGACCCTGGAGATGGCCTTCTTCGACGGCTTGACCCACACGGAGATCGCCGAGATGACCGGCGACCCCCTCGGCACCGTAAAGACCCGCATCCGCAGCGCGCTGTTGACGCTGAGAAAGGCATTTGGCGCATGACTGTAGCCCGGCACATTCCTGAAGACGATCTTGCGCTGTTTGCCCTGGCGCTGATGGGGCCCGAAGAGGCCGCGTTTACGGTCGCCCACCTGAAGCATTGCGATCTTTGCCGTGGCGAAGTGGCTCGCCTGCAAGGCGATCTGGTGGGCTACGCGATGAGCGCCGAGATGCAGGCACCGCCCTCCGGAGCGCGCGAGCGGCTGATGCGTGCCGTCGCGCAGGAGAAAAAGTTTATTCCCCAACCGGCACCTGTGGCTGAACCTGTCGTGGCGACGCGGCCCCTGCCCCCATTGGAGTTTTCGCGGGACTATGTCAGTGAGCCGAAGCGCTCCATGGGCTTCCTGAACTGGGGTGGCTGGGCGTTGGCCGCGAGTCTCGCCGCGCTGGCCGGCTGGCAGTTCTACCAAAATTCCGATCTGCAACGGCAGATCAGCGTGCAGTCCCATGAACTCGACCATGGTGGCGGCGTGGTTCAGAATGCAGACGTGCAGCGAGCCCGCGAGGTGCTGCAGACGCTTACCGATCCTTTGGCGCTGCAGGTGGCGTTGCATGTGCCCACCCCTGGCCATGCCGCTCCCAAGCCGGAGGCGCATGCGGCTTACGTCTCCAGCACAGGCAAGCTCATCTTTGTGGCTTCGCACCTCAAAGTGCTGCCGGATACAAAGACCTATGAGCTTTGGCTGTTGCCCGCGAGCGGCACAAGCCCAATGCCCGCAGGGCTATTTCGGCCGGATGCCAATGGCAATGCCTCGGTGGTTCTGCCGTCCCTGCCGAAGTACATCGTCGCCAAGGGGTTCGGCGTTACCGTCGAGGACGATGGCGGAGCGGCAAAGCCGACCCCACCGATTGTGCTCGCTGGAGGGTAGGGGCAAGCCGCTGGGGCGGCTCAGGCTGCCTTACGGATATATCTTAAGACCGTTGTGTCTGGGGTACCGTATGCACACGCTTCTCTTGAGCATGTCGCGCACTTTCATTCTCAGCATAGTAAGGATCTTCTTTCATGCAGCTTGCAGGCTACGTGAAGGAATACAGAGATCCTTCGCTGCGCTCAGGATGACGGTCTTGCGCAGGGTGCGGGGAGTACCGGCCTAACATCAATGAGTAGTAACTGAATATGAACGAGTAGTAACTAATACCAGCGAGTAGTAACGATCGACGAGTGGTAGTTAGATATCGACTTTAAACAGCAGACTTGCCTCACCCTTAGGGCGCTGTGACTCGCACCCGCACGCCGATGCCTTGAAGGTTGACGTGCGTATCTACCTTATCGGTATCGGTTTCAATCACGGTCATGTAGTTGCTTTGATTCGAAGTCACATAGACCTTACCGGTGGGCGTGCTGTTCGTCACGGCCAGGGTATTGGGGTTGCCGTAGATGCAGGACAGCGTCGACCCGTCCGGGCAGGTCGGCACCGCGGTTGGCGTGCTCGGGTTTGAGGCGGCAGCAATGGTGGCGGTGACGGTGCCGCTGACCAGGTTCACCACGCTCACGGAGCCACTCACGCCCGGGTCATTGGGTCCCAGCGTCAGGGGTAAACGCCCCTGGTTCACAACATAGGCACGGCTGCCGTCAGCGAGCACCGCTACCTGGGTTGGATTCACACCGACGGGCACCGTGGCGATTACGCTGCCGAAACCTGTGCCATCCACCGGGTTTGCCGGATTGCAGGAAGGATTGTTGGGCTGCGCGAGCGCATTGCAGAGCGGAATGCTGACGATGCTGACTGAGCCTGGGTTTGTGCCGTCCCCCGCGTTCAGCACCACGAGCTCGTTGGTAGTGGTTGCCAGATCGGCCCACACCGGATTTTGCCCCACCGCGATGGTGCTGTTGGGTGCATCAAGGGCGTTGTTGGTGACGTTGATCACTGAGACCGTGCCCGAGCCCTTGTTGGTGATAAAAGCGCGGCGCTGATCGGCGGTTTGCACACCGTACACCGGGTTTGTCCCAACCGGAATGGTCGCCGACACGGAGAGGCTGCTGCCTTCGATCGCGGCTGCCTGGCCCGTGCCGCTGAGCACATAGGCGCGCGGCGTGCCGTCATTGCCCACCACATAGGTGGGGTTCGCACCGACGGTGATCTCCTGCTGCAGCGCCGGACCGGCCGCAGGCAAGGAAAGCACGGCAACCGCAGACCGGCCTGCCTCCGGCACCAGCAATCGCTGCGTATTGCCAAGCGTGAAGGCGTTCAGGGTTTGGGCGTTCGCTCCGGTAGGCAGTGTGGTCTCGACAACGGCGTTGGGTCCCAGATTTGTGGGGCTGGTGATGTTCGGAATCTGCGTAAGCCCATCGGCCCCGTTGATGGCGTAGGCACTGCCCCCTGCAGCCAAAATGACGAGATAGGTCGGATTGACCAGAATGGGCTGGGTGGCGACAACGGTATCGCCGGAAAAGTCAACCACCGTGATCAGCCCGGCACCGGTCGGGCTCGGGCTCGACACAGCGACGGCGTACTTGGTTGGCTGTGCGGCTGGGCCGACCGGATTGACGGCGCTCACAACCGGACGGTAGGTCTGCCCGCAACCCAGCACACCGACCAGGGCACCCAGAAATCCAAAACCCACCCGGGAGACCCGTGCGTTGCGCACAGCTCCGAAGCGCCGTTTACCTGCCCTGTCATCGATAAAACCGTCTTCCAAACCTGCTCCCGCGCCGGGTCGTAAGAGACTCCGAATACCCCTTCATTGTACCCGAGCCCAGGATGGCCACGCTGCTCACGCCCGGGTAGCCTCTTCGCTCCTCGCCTCACGTTCCAGCGGGCACCCGCATCGAAATGGGTTGGAGTGGAAACTCTTTATGCCTGATTCAGCTAAGACCAGAGATCCCAAATGAATGAACCGGGGACAATTCTCGACATGCTGCGCGGTACGACCGGCGGGAGCACCCCCAAACTGGCCGTCATCGGCCTCTCCGACGACAGGAACCGGCCCAGCCATTCGGTCTCCGCCTACATGCAGCGCGCCGGCTACCGCATACTGCCCGTCAATCCTGCCATCGCAACGGTCTTGGACGAACGCAGCTACCCCAGCCTGCGCGACCTGCCGATCCGCCCGGACATCGTCAACGTCTTTCGCCTGCCGCGCTTCCTTCCTGCGATCGTGGACGAGATGATCGCGCTGGGACTCCCAGCTCTCTGGGTGCAACTGGGCATCGTGCACCCCGAGGCGGCGCGTGCGGCGGAGGCGGCCGGGATCCACGTTGTCATGGACCGATGCATCCTGATCGAGCACCGCCGTCTTCTCGCGAGTGGAGAATTAGGATCCGCAAGAAATGTCTGAAATCGATTTGACACGTCGATTGATGCTCGAACCAAACAGGCTCCAGCACGCAGGCGAAGACTGATGCAAACGAGTCCTACAATGTAAGTATGTGCATCCGTCGCCGCCAACCCGGGCCCTGCCTGTTCCTGCTCGCGGCTTTCGCGACGATCCTGCTCTTCTCCGGCACATCGCGGGCCCAGTTGGTTGAGGTAGGCAGCGGCGGCCCTGGACCTGTAAAAGCGGAGCACCTCACTGCGGAGCTCACGGCCCTGCGGCCCCAGATCGCCCCCGGCGGCACCGTCGACGCAGGCCTGATCTTGACTCTCGAAGAGCACTGGCACGTGTACTGGATCAATGCCGGCGACAGCGGTGAACCACCCAGAATGAAGTGGACGCTGCCGGCCGGCATCACCGCCGATCCGATGCAGTTTCCCCCGCCCCAGCGCCTGCCGCTCGGCCCGCTGATGGACTTCGGTTACGAAACGCAAGCGGCCTTTCCGGTCATGCTGCATGCGGCAAAGGACCTCAAGCCCGGCAAGGTGCACCTGGACGCCCATGTGAACTGGCTGGTGTGCGCGGCGCAGTGCCTGCCCGGCAAGGCCCACCTCGGACTCGACCTGGATGTCGTGCCCGGGCCGCCGGCGAGTTTACCGGACCCGCCCCTGGTGGGTGCCCTCGGTGCCGCGATCAAAAGCATCCCCAAGCCGCTGCCCGCCAACATGAGCGTGAGTGCCGTGGCCGACGCACGTTCGCTCGGGTTCACGCTCCACACGGGCGAGGAAGCGAACGGAGTGCAGATCTACCCCTTCGATGGAGATCAGATCAGCAATGCCGCGCCGCAGAACACGGAGCCGCTGAACGACGGCCTGCGTGTCGTCATCGACCGCGCTCCGGACACCGCAGCCCTGCCCAAGACATTTCACGGTCTGGCGGAGCTTGCCGACGGCGAGAACTATGAGTTCACCACGCCGGTAACGCCCGGTGCCGTCGCCCCGATAGCTGCACCCGCGGCGAACCGCTCCGGGACGTCCCCTGCCGACCCAAGCATTACGCTCTTCGGCGAACTGGCACTGGCCTTTGGCGGCGGCTTGCTGCTGAACCTGATGCCCTGCGTTTTTCCCGTGCTGTTCCTCAAGGGCTTGGCCCTGGTGAACTCCTCGCGGGAGGAGAAGCGTCACCAGCGGCTGCACGGCTTGGTATACACCCTGGGCATTCTCGTCTCATTCTGGGCGGTTGTGGGCGTTCTGCTGATCTTGCGCGCGGGCGGCCGACAAGTCGGTTGGGGCTTCCAGATGCAGTCGCCGACTTTTGTCGCCGTGCTGGCCACGCTGGTGTTTTTTCTAGGGCTCTCGCTGGCCGGGCAGTTCGAGATTGGCCTGTCGCTGACCAGCGCCGGTGGCGGTCTGGCACAGAAGGGGGGCCTTGCCGGCAGCTTCTTCACCGGCGTGCTGGCCACGGTGGTGGCGACGCCGTGCATGGGCCCGATGCTCGGCGCGGCGGTCGGCTTCGCGCTCTCGCAGCCGGTCGCGCTGACGTTTCTGATCTTTACCGCGCTCGCCCTGGGTTTGGCGCTACCTTATCTTTTGTTAACTTTTCAGCCGCAGTGGACTGCCCTGCTGCCCAAGCCGGGCGCGTGGATGGAGACGCTCAAGCAGTTCACCGCCGTGCCGCTGTTTGCGACGGCCATCTGGCTGGCGTGGGTCTACGGCCAGCTGTTCGGCACGGACGGCATCAACCGCATCGCGCTGCTGTTGCTGAGCTTTTTGGTGCTCGCCATTGCCGGCTGGGCGCTGGGGCGATGGCCGGCGCGCTGGGGCTCCGCGCTCACGGCGATTGCGTTGATTGCCCTGGCCCTGGCCCTGCCGCTGCACACCCAAACCGTTGAGGCCGAGACCTGGTTGCCGTGGTCACCCGAAACGATGGCCACCGCCCGGGCCTCCGGCGACCCGGTCTTTATCGACTTCACCGCGGCCTGGTGCCTGAGCTGCAAGGTCAATGAGGCCGCCGTGCTGCGCTCGGAGGAGATTGAAGCCAAGCTCGCCAAAGGGCACTTCCGGCTGCTGAAAGCAGACTGGACGCAGTACGACCCGAAGATCACCGCCGAGCTTGCCGGCGTGAACCGCTCAGGCGTGCCGACCTACCTCATCTTCCCCGCCGGCAAGTCCGCAAACCCGGATGTACTGCCGGAGCTGCTGACCAAGGATATCGTTTCGAAGGCGATCGATAAGGATCTGCTGCTGGGGTCGGCAAGCGGATCGCGGTAGGGTTGCTGCCGTGTTCCCGACATGGCACGGCATGGGTGCGCATGGCAGCAAGGAATACGGAGGCCCATCGGCCTCCGTTCTCAGTTTGCTTTACTGATTCGGCAGCCGCCCTACCACTGCAATAGGATCAGCTCCGAGCAGAAGGCCGGGCCCATGGACGCCATCATGCTGTGGGAGCCGGGGTCGCCGGGGCGGTTCGTGAACTCCTCTTCCATCACGGAAAGGACCGACACCGAAGATACATTGCCGACCTCGCGCAACCGCTCCCAGGAGGAGTCCAGAGCGCCCGCCGGCAGATCCAGAGCCTTCTCCATCGCCTGCAGCACCTTGGGACCGCCATTGTGGAAGATGAAGCTGTAGATCTCCTTCAGGTTCAGGTTGTTATCGGCCAGGAAGCTGTCCACATCGCCGCGCATGTGTTTGTGAATCAAACCGGGGATCTCCGGGGAGAGCACCACGTTGAAGCCGGTGTTTTTGAACTTCAAACCGACAACATGCTCCGTGTTCGGGTACATCGTGGAGCGGGTATCCATAACGCGCGGGCACGGCTTGCTGAGGCTGCTAGGACGCTGCGCGTGGTAGGTGTCCTCACCCGCCACGACGACCGCCCCGGCACCGTCGCCAAACAGGCCGCAGGCGACAATATTGCCGACCGATTGATCCGCATCCTGCCAGTTCAGCGAGCACAGCTCGACGGATAGGAAGATGGCGTACTGCTTGGGGTAGGCGCGCACATAGTCCGCTGCCCGGGAGATGCCGACGGCTCCGGCCGCACAACCCAGGCCAAAGATCGGGGTGCGCTTGGTATTGTTCTTGAATCCCATGCGATTGATCAGCCGCGCATCTAGGCTGGGCATCGCGAGGCCCGTGGTGGAGGCCACAAAGATCGCAGAGATATCAGTAGGTTCCAGGCCCGCGCGATCCAGCGCCGTCTCGATAGCTTGCTGCCCGATCTCAAGAGCTCCCTCGACCCAGGCATCGTTACTTTGTTCAAACCCTGAATACATCCCCAGGTTATCGATGGGGAACATGACATGACGGTAGTCGACGCCACAGTGACTGTGCAGGCGGTCGATGATCCGGGTTTCGTCCATTTTGTCTTTAAAAACGCGCTTAACGGCGGCTGTAAGTACCGCTTGGGGATAGCGATACGGTGGATAGGCTGTGGCAACAGAGGCAATACGCATTCGAGTTTGACCTTTTCTGAGGAGGTATGCCGCTGAACTACATCTCTGACGAATGCTGGTCAGCTAGCGACATTCAAAAAAACACCTGCGAGGGGGGCTGGGGGAGAATGCACATCCAGCACACAGGGAATAAGCCTTGGCTATGCATCGAGTATAAGGGGGTAAAAGGTTGCCTGACACCCCGATTAGTCGTTTTCCGATGCAACTTTGGTGAAATCTATCGTGACCCGGATGCGTGACATCAAAATTTACGCGCTTAGATGGTAATCAGCTTCCAACTCACAGCGCCAAGAGGCCACACGAAGCTTGTCTTTCGCCAGGCATGTTGCTGACAGATAGGGGTTTATCTGGTTCCGCGTCGAACGGAAGGCTAGGCCGGTTCTTTCGTTCCTTTTGCCTGCTTTATCGCCGCAATTTCGTTCAGATGCTGTCCCAAAAGCCGCTCCCGACCCTCGTCCGTGGGTTGGTAGTAGCGTTTTCCGGCGAGCGAGGGCGGCAGGCAGACCATCGCGGCGACCTTGCCTTCGACGTCGTGCGCGTACTGGTACTCCTTCCCGTACTCGAGTTCTTTCATCAGCCGCGTCGGGGCATTGCGCAGGTGCAGAGGCACCGGTTCGGCGGGCTTGGCTTCAATATCGGCAAGCACCTCCGCATAGGCCGTGTAGACCGCATTCGACTTGGGGGCGAGCGCCAGATACACCACCGCCTGCGCCAGCGCAAGATCCCCTTCCGGCGAACCGAGAAAGTGCATGGCATCGCGCGCCGACAGGCACAGGTTCAGCGCTTCCGGCGCGGCCAAGCCAATGTCTTCAACAGCCATGCGCACCACACGGCGCGCGACATATATGGGGTCCTCCCCGGCGCGCAGCATGCGGCCCAGCCAGTAAAGTGAGGCGTCTGCGTCCGAGTTGCGGACGCTCTTATGCAGGGCGGAGATCAGATCGTAATGCTGCTCACCCTTTTTGTCGTAGAGCAATACGCGTTGTTGCAGCGCCTCAGCCGCCAGCTCGCGTGTGATAGCCATTTGGCCGCGTCCGGCAGCCAATTGGGCCGCGACCTCCAGCGCATTCAGCGACGATCGCGCATCGCCGCTCGCGTAGCCGGCAAGGGCCTCAAGCGCCTCCTCTGCCACTTCCAAGCCGAGCGCGCCCAGCCCGCGTTCACGGTCCGCCAAAGCCCTACCCAGCAGGGCGAGGATGTCGTGCTGTTCGAGCGCGCGCAGGGTGTACACGCGGCAACGGCTCAGGAGAGCGGCGTTGATCTCAAAGGATGGATTTTCCGTCGTCGCACCGATCAGGCGGATTGAGCCGCGCTCGACGTAGGGCAGGAAGGCATCCTGCTGCGCCTTGTTGAAGCGGTGGATCTCGTCGACGAACAGCACGGTACGCGAGCCGAAGCGCGCGGCCTTTTCGGCCTCAACCATCACCTGCTTGATCTCCTTGATGCCGGAAAGCACGGCGGAGAACTCGATAAAGCTGGCCTCGGTGGAGCGCGCGATGATCTTCGCCAATGTGGTTTTGCCCACGCCGGGCGGTCCCCAGAAGATCAGCGAGGTGCTGTCGTCGCGCTCGATCGCGAGTCGCAGCGGCTTGCCCGGGCCGAGCAGATGCCCCTGGCCGAAAAACTCGTCGAGCGAGCGCGGCCGCATGCGTTCGGCCAAGGGCGCGGTTTGTGCAGAGCGCTGCCCTGCCCCACTCAGCGGCGTGGTATCGAAGAGGCTCATGGCCGCAATCCCTGGGCACGCGCCCATTGCCGCAGAGGATCTTGCCGCATCACTTCGTAGAGCAGCACGGAGCCGGCTACCGCAGCATTGAGCGACTCGACACGGCACGGGATCGTGACCTGCTCATCGGCCAGCGCGCGTGCCCTTGGCGAAAGCCCAGCACCCTCATTGCCGACCAGGATGGCGCAGGGCCGTTCAAAGTCAACATCATAGGAGAAGGCGGCCGGGTGGGTCCTCCCACCCGCCGGAGGTTTGGGGAGGGGAAACCGTTCAGGGTCGACGATCGTCCTAAGGTCCCGGCGGCCTGTGAGGACCCGATGGGGGGCCGTACTCTCTCCAAAATCATGCTCGCCGCCATGGGGAAAGCCGCTCACCGCGGCAAAGAGGCGCTTGCCTTCCGCACGCAGCCGCTCCACAATCTCTTCGAGCGGCAGGCGCTCGACCGGCACATGAAAGATCGCACCGGCCGCGGCCCGTACCACCTTCGGGTTCCATGGGTTTACGGTCTCCGGCGTCACCAGTACGCGCTCCATATTGAACGCCGCCACGGACCGGATCAGTGTGCCGAGATTGCCAGGATCCTGAAGGTTTTCGACAACCAGAACGTCCCCTGCATGCTCGGCACGAGGCACGATCTCGTGAATCCTCCAGGTCGCGGCGATACCCTGCGGTGAGGCGGTGCTGACAGCACTATCGAAGACCTCACGGGCAAGAACGACCCATTGCCGGGTGCGCAGGTCAGCGTACCGGCCCGCACCCCCCATGGCCGCTTCGCTGCCCTCACGCCAATAAACCGTCTCAAATGTCTCACCGGCTAGGTGGGCCTCGCGGATGAGGTGCTCGCCCTCAAGGCCCAGCAGATCGCCCGCATTTTTTGGCGTGCCGCTCAGCGAGGCACGGAGCTCCTTCACCCGCGCATTGGTTCGGCTGGTGATGACGGGTGGGGGCGCGGGCATACGCCACAGTCTACGCGCGGGTTCCTGCCCCTATCGCCACGGCGCGCATGAGGTAGAGTTTGAAAAGAACGGCAAGGAGCGATAGGGGACGTTGGACGCAGAGATTTTACGCATACATCCGGATGAGCCGGAGCCAGAGCACGTCCGCCGTGTCGCGCAGGCGCTCGACGCGGGCGATGTGGTCGCCCTTCCCACAGACACCTTTTACGGCCTGGCTGTCGACCCGGTGAATCTGCGCGCGGTGGACCGGATCTACGACCTGAAGACGCGGGCACGGCACAAACCGCTATCGCTGCTGATCGCCGACGTCGCCCAGGCCTATGAACTGGCGCGCGGCATCGATGGCGGCTTCGACCGGCTTGCCGAACGCTTCTGGCCCGGTCCGCTGACCATCATCGTGCGCGCCGGCAGCAAGCTACCACTACGCGTCACGGCCAACACCGGCAACGTGGCTCTGCGTGTGCCGGAAGCGCCTATCTGCCGCGCGATCGTCAGTAAGCTCGGCCTGCCGATTACCGCGACTTCAGCCAACCTGCGCGGCCTGCCCGAGTGCACCTGGGCGGGCTGCGTGCGCGAACAGTTCGGCGATAAGATTCCGTTGATCGTCGATGGCGGTCCGACTGCCCGCGCCGTGGCGACGACCATTGTGGATCTGAGCGGTGGTGAAAACTCCTGGATGATTCTGCGCGAGGGTGCCATCCCCACGCATGAGATCGCGTTGGCTATGGGGCGATAGGGTCCTAATACCTGAGACTCGCACAGGCCGGCGTGAAACGGCATAATGAGGTTCACCGCCGATGAGCCGAGACAAGGGAGCCACCAGGGTTGAAAGCGCCCATGAGCGCTTTTCCAGGCGCATGTTTGCCACTGTGCTCGGCATCGTGCTGCTCGGCACCGTGGCGTGGTTTGTCTGGGTCTACCGCCAGATCAGCTTTACCGCCAACATCGATAACGCCCAGCACGCCGATGCGATCGCGGTCTTCGGGGCTGCCGAATACGCGGGCCATCCATCGCCGGTGCTGCACGCCCGCCTGGACAAAGCGCTTCTGCTGTACCAGCGCGGCCTGGCACCGCTCATTGTTACCCTCGGCGGCGGCTCCGAAAAGGATGCCGGCAACACCGAAGGCGCGGCAGGCCGCAACTATCTGCTGGCCAACGAGGTGCCGCCCGACCACATCCTCGCCGAGACCACCTCCGTGGATACGGAACAGCAGGTGGAGCGGCTGGCCGAGATCGCCGACGAACACGACCTGCACACCCTTGATGTGGTCAGCGATGGCACGCACCTGTTCCGTATCGCTCTGCTCTGCCGCCGTGCGGGGCTGACCGTGTACACCTCCCCACGCGCCTCGGTCGGGCACCTGGATGACCTGGACCGCGTGCAACGCATGGGGCATGAGATGCTCAGCTACACCTCCCAAGCGCTGAACCTGCATGTCAGCGCGCTGCATCGCTGGGTGGAAGGCAAGAACGACTGACACGCCGCCATCGCCAACCTCAGGTTCGAATGCGAGTTCAGTTAAAGATCTGTGCTAAGAACCGACTCGCTCGATAGCTTCGGTGATTCGAAGGATAGGAAAAACGTTGAAAGTACGCATTGCGAGCAGATGTTTATCACCCGAAATAATGCCAGCGACTTTACCGGCCAGTGCCGTGCCAAGAACCACGTCATCGTCAGGATCAGGCGCGGTCCGTGGAATTGCGATAGGTCTCACGACCTCGGTTAATCATGCGTAGCCATCCATAATTTCTTGCACTGAAAGCTGAGAGGCAGCAATCTTTCTTGGAACTTTCGCCGTTCCCAGGATGTCCGCTAGCTCAGCAAGCAGTGGCACACTCGTGATCAGTTCCACTCGACCCGTTCTAGCTAGAAGCAAAAGGTGACTAGGTGGTCCAGACCACAGCAGGGCCGATGCTACGACGTTCGTGTCCAGGACAAAGCGCATTCGCTGCCTTAGCCGCACCGTTCAGCTCGCATGGTGGCCAGTTCTTCGGAGATCTCTTCCGGGGTCATCGCAGCTGGGTTTTGAGCTGCAGCCATGCGGTCCATGGCTGAAAAAAGCTTGTCTCTCCCCTGCACACAGAGTAGCTCGCGAAGCCAGCCTTCCGGACGGGCTGGGTCCAGCAGTCCGGCCCGTCTTGCTTGATCCGCGAGTTGATCGGGTAAGGACATCTCAATTTTTGTCATGATCTTCGCTTTCTCCTCGACCCGGGGCGCACTGGGGACAATAAAGTGTAGCTGGCCCGACGAAGGTCTACGGGTCAACCTTCATCCTCAACCTCGCCCACCGCGGCAGGAACTCCACCCTCGCGACGCATCTTCAAGAAGCCGCGGATAAAGGGATCAAGGTCTCCATCGAGCACCCGATCCACATCCCCAACCTCGACACGCGTGCGCAGATCTTTGGCCATGCGGTAGGGCTGCAGCACGTAGCTGCGAATCTGTGAGCCGAAGTTGATCTCCAGCTTGGAATCTTCAAGCTTTTTGGAGACGGCCCGCTTCTTCGCCAGTTCGTGCTCGTACAGCCGCGAGCGCAGCATCTTCATCGCCCTGTCTTTATTCTTATGTTGCGAGCGCTCGTTTTGGCAGCCGGCGACGATGCCCGTGGGCAGATGCGTGATGCGCACGGCGGAGTCCGTCGTGTTCACGTGCTGTCCTCCCTTGCCGCCCGAACGGTAGGTGTCGATGCGCAGCTCATCGGGCTTGATGTCGATCACGATGGAGTCGTCGATCTCCGGCGAGACATAGGCCGAGGCAAAGCTTGTGTGGCGGCGCTTGGCCTGGTCGAAGGGCGAGATGCGCACGAGCCGATGCACACCGGTCTCCCCCTGCAGCAGACCGAAGGCGTACTCGCCGGTGATGGTGAAGGTGGCCGATTTGATGCCCGCCTCATCGCCATCCTGGATCTCGTTGATCTCGGTCTTGTAGCCCTCGCGCTCGGCCCAGCGCAGGTACATGCGCATCAGCATCTCGGCCCAATCCTGCGACTCCGTGCCGCCCGCGCCCGGATGCACGGTGACGATGGCATTCAGCCCATCGTGCTCCTCCGACAGCATCGTGCGTGACTCGAGCTGCTCCGTATACGTGCTGAGCGAGTCGATCTCGCGTTTGAGATCCCCTTCGACGGAGGTTTCGCCTTCGCGCATCAGCTCAAAGTAAGAGTCGATATCGCCCATGCGGCGCGCCAGCTCGGTATCGTAGCCCAGCTGTTCTTCCAGCCGCTTGCGTTCCCGCATCAACGGCTGCGATCTCGCGGCATCGGCCCAGACCGCCGGATCGGCAATCTTCGTTTCCACCCCGGCTAACTCTTTTTTCAGGCGTGGGGCGTCAAAGGTACTCCCGCAGCTCGGCAACCTTCGCGCGAACCGGGGAGTAAGCAAACTCCAAATCATCCAACATGAGTTTTAGTTTACCCGGCGCGGCTGCGATTGCGCGGGTAGCGCCGCTGTAGAAAAGAGCCAAGCAGTACAGAAACAATCACAATTGTGCAAAGATACCCAATCCAGTCGCCCCATCGCGTATAGAAGGTGATCTCGCGCCGAAATGCGAACGGTACCTCGATCGCTCCGCGAATGTGGCGCGGCATTGCAGCGACAATGCGACCATCCGGGTCGATTGAGCCCGTCAGTCCGGTGTTGGTATCGCGTAACAACCAACGGCGGTTCTCGACTGCGCGCATGCGCGCCATGTCCAGGTGCTCCCATGGCGCACTGGTATCGCCGTACCATCCATCATCGGATAAATTCACCAGGACCTGCGCCCCGCTCAGAGCAAAGTGCCGTATCTCATCACCGAAGATCGACTCATAACAAATGAATACGCCGAAGCGATGGCCTTCTGCACTGAACAGGGTTCGCCGGGTGCCGGGGACAAAGTTCAATCCATCTAATAAGTGACCGGCGAAGAAAAACAGTTGCTTGTACGGTGTGTACTCGCCAAATGGAACCAGATGCATCTTGTCGTAACGCCCGGCATACGTTCCATCCGGCAGAAAGAAACTTGCCGAGACAAACTCATCGTATTGCCCAGTCTTATTCGGAGTGACACCCTGTCCAAGTGCATCGACGATCACCGGCGCGTTTGTTGCCACCGCCACACGGCCCATCACCTCGCGGAAGCGAAGATCGGCATCCGCGAACTCAGTGGGAGCTTCGGGCCAAAGTACGACTTCCGGCTGCGGTAACCCGGGCCGCAGCTGCTTCAGCCCCAGATCCATGACAGGTAGAGAAATTCGTGGATGCAGGGTGCGCGCAAAGAGACTTTCCAATAACTCCGGCTGCGCCTCGCGTGGACCCTGGGCCTGGCTGCCTACACTCAGATTATCCTGTACCAAAATGGCTGCGCTCGCGGGCTGGCGCGCTGGAACGTGTTCTCGCGATCCCGCATAACTCAAGCCGAGACATGCCGTTGCCAGGACCGGCCCCACCCAGCGCAGGCGGACGGCTCGCCATGTCGGTTGCCAAAACCAAAGCGCATTGCCGATAGCCACAGCGAGTGACAGACCCATCACCCCGGTCCAGGGCGCAAGCGGGGTAAGCCAGAAGTTATCAATTTGCGCATACCCCAGGAGATCCCAGGGAAATCCGGTGATGCGGGCGCGGGCGAGCTCCACCGCAACCCAGAGCAGCGGCGAAAGCAGCAGTGCCGTCCCCTTGCCCCTGCAGGAGCGCAGCAGCGAGAAACATACGCCAAACAGAGCGAAATACAGCCCAAGATAAAGAGAAAAAAGAATCAGTATGCCGAGCGATACCGGCGACGGCAGGCCACCATATAAAAACATGGTTTGGTAGATCCAATAGCAATTTCCGAAGAACCAAAGCACGCCGCAGAGGTAGCCCAGCAGAGCCGACGCCAGCGGACGAAGCGGACGCTTCTTCTTGTCGTCCGCAGAGAGCGCGGCGAGCAGGGGTAGGAGGCAAAGCCAGCAAAACAGCCTGCGCCATGGTGGCACCGGCCCTGCCAGCGGGAACGGCAACAATTGCAATCCGGCAGAAAGGACCGCCAACCCATAAAGCCGTATAGGAACCGATCGCATCGGGAAGAGTCTAGCACCCGGAAAATTCCGGCGTTCGTTTTATAAGTTGGTTGTCGTGTTAGTTCCCTCGTCTTGCAACTTGCATCACATGGTGAGTAGAGTTGGAAATATAAGCACCCGTGGAGCGCTGTTAGCCAGTCCACGAAAAAAAGAGAGGAAGTTACCATGGATGTAACTCAGATTCTTTCCGCCATCGACGCGGAGATCGCGCGCCTGCAGGGAGCCCGCGAAGCGGTTGCAGCGCTGAACGGCACCAGCCCCGTCCCCACGCAGCCCCGCCGCGGCCGCCCCAAGGGAAGCAAAAACACAGCTACTGCAACAGCGGCAGCGCCAGAGACCGGATCGCGCAAACGTAAGCGTAATTTGAGTCCCGAAGGCCGCAAGCGCATTCAGGAAGCAATGCAGCGCCGCTGGGCCGAGCGCCGTAAAGGCTCAGATAAATAAACTTTGACAGGCAAATAAGCGAAAATAGGGGGCTGGTGAGAGAAGCCCTTGCCATCCCCCTATAGAACTTAATGTATGGCCAACACTTCGCGAACATTATCCGCGCCCTGAAAAAAACGAATGGTGCTGAAGCCTTCCAGATAGCGTTCGACCTGGCGATTTTGCACCACCTGGCGAATGGCGAGCTGCTCATTGCCCAGCAGTTTCAATTGATCGCTATCGGTTAGCTGGTATCTCGCATAGCCCGTGTTTGGTCCATCGGCTTTGCCATGGAAGAAGCCCAGCAGACGGCCCTCCGGGCGAGTTACCGCACGCAACCGCTCGAAGAGCGCGGGAACCAGAGGCGGAGGCAGGTAGTCTGCGGTGTCCCACAGCAGAATGACATCGAAATCGCGACCGGAAAAGTCGAGATTCGCCGCCGAGAATCGCTCGGCATCGTACTCAGGCGTAGTGTTGGCCCGCGTCTCGCTCGCCGGGGATTTCATCCATTCCGGCTTGAGCGCCTCCCCCACGATGTTCGCCATATAAACGCTGTGTCCTAGCGATGTAAGCAGGTTTATATTCGTCGGTGACGTTGTACCGAAGTCCAATACCCTGAGCGAACGCGCAGGCTCGGCGCGCATATATTTGAGCACTTCAGCCCAGCCACGCGATGGCCGCATACGTTCGACCTGCGATTCCTTTGTCCCGCCGCCCCGCTTAAACAGATGCATCATAAAAGTTATTCCCAGAGTAAGCCTAGCAACTCCTGTTACCTTACGCTGCGTCATGCGCCTATGGATTGGGCAAAGAGAATCTCCGGCGTACACCGATGCAATTGGCTGCTGGCTCAGGTCGCCTGTCAGCCCGGTGTGGAGCTTTTTCGCCTGCGAGACGTCTATTCGTTTCAGGATGCCAACCTTGGACACATCGGTAGAGGAGCGAGTGGGCCCTGTGGGGGTCCGGCGCTCTCGGGCCCTCCTCGTCGTCCTGGTTGCGATGCACATTTCCCCGCTCTGTCAGAGGACGTTCGTGCTTGCAGCCGTACAGAAACCGGCGCTCGCGCAGGAGGCCTTGGCCCAGCCGCCGCGCGCTTGGGCCGATGTGGGGGCAAGCAATCAGGCGCACATCATTGAGGCCGGTGAAAGCGTGCCGATTCGTTACCGCGTGCGCAAGACCGACACACGCGGCGACACCACCCGTGAGGTGATCGAAAGCCGCGAAGGCACGGTGGCCCGCACCGTCCAGCGTCACGCCGTGCCGCTCACGGCGGAGGAGGATGGTGCGGAGCGTGCGCGTCTGAATGAGATTCTGAATGACCCCGAGTCGTTCGTGAGGCGTCATCGCCGCGAGCGCGCGGGCCGGGAATACGCGCTCGAGCTTGTGCATGCTTTGCCGGGTGCCATGCTCTGGAGCTATGCGCCCAGACAGCCGCAGTTGCCGCATGCGTCCGGCTTGCAGGTTGTCCTTGACTTCACGCCGGATCCTCACTACAAGCCGCCGACACTGGTCACTGAAGGCCTTGCCGGTTTCGCCGGCCGCGTATGGATCGATGCGCAAACGCGTTGCGTGCTGCGCATCCAGGGCACGATCCTGCACCCGGTCGAGTTTGGTTGGGGCGGCATGCTGGCGCGAGTCAAGGAGGGCGGCACCGTGGAGTTGGAGCAGACGCAGGTTGCCGAACATCGCTGGCTCTACTCACATTTCAGCGACCACCTGACCCTACGCGAGATGCTGATCCACACCGTGAGCGAGGATGGGCAAAGCAATGCCTGGGATGCGCATACCTTACCCGCGCCACTTTCCATTGGGGATGCCGTACGCGAGCTGCTTGCAATGCCGGTACCGACGCGTTGAAACTTCCGGTGCATGAGGCGCTTTATTGAGGATCGGACGGAGCCGATGCTGTGGAGTGGCGGGATCGCAACCAAGGTTTGCACTGCGCGCCAACAGAGAATTCGCTATGGATATAGTTAAAGCTTTCCTAAAGCAGGAACGGCTCATCCCAGCGACCGAGCAGATAACTCCCGCCGCCATCGGCTGAACGCTCAAAGGCAAAGGCACTCAGCCCGCGAGCAAATGCCGACTGAAGAGCCTGAGCATTGGTGGACTGTAACGTCCGCGCCAACACGCGGCCTTGGACGGATGCCTTCCACGCCGTAAGCGCGCCCGGAACCGTAACGCGCTGCTCCACCGGGAACGCAGGCAGCCCGCCGGCGAGGGTCTGCTCGACACGTCGGCTGCGCAGCCACCATTCGGCGTAGAGCCGGTCTGTAGGCAAGCCGCTCCCCAGCGGCGAGCTGGTGGGACCGTAAAAGTCGTGAGCATAACGCCGGGCGAGCGCCCCCAACTTATTCAGGTTCAGATACGCGTTCTTAGCGACCAGCGGATCAAACGTCCATTCGATCAGCTCGATCCCACGGGCCAGTGCGTCCGTACGCTGTGCCAGCTTAAGTCGCCTGCCCAGGCCCACATTGCGCATCTCCGGCACAACGGCCAGCATGTGCGAGTGCAGATAGCCGCGCCCATTCCGGTAGCCTGGCAGAGCTAAGAGGAAACCGACCAGCCTGTCCCGCTTTAAGGCGACGAGCACCTGCCCGCCGATCCGCAGCGCGAGAGAAAACAACCGTCGCGGCACGATGTCCGCGGCATCGTAGCCCCAGGTCGCGACCTGCAATTGCACGCAGGCCTCCAACTCATCAAGACCGCTTGCCGACCGAATAACCACGTCAGGGCGAAGCATCTTGTCATTTGTATCCACGGCCTCGTTCATTCCGGAAAGGCTGCGAGTGTGGGCGCTTGCTCTCCGGCCTTTGCGTGCAGCCACAGCTCCTCCTTACCCTCCAGGGGTACAGCCTCGAATGCGTCAGGGCCACCGGCCAGGGTCTCCATCGTCCCATAGCGGCTGCGGAACTTGGCGTTGGTGCGGCGCAAAGCCGACTCCGGATCAACGCCGAGGTGACGTGCCAGGTTGACGGTAGTAAACAGCAGATCGCCAAGCTCAGCTTCGATCTCGTCCCTATCTCCGGCGGCAATCTCCGCCTGCAACTCCCCCGTCTCCTCTTCCAGCTTCTCGAACAACCCCGTTGCATCCGGCCAGTCGAAGCCGGCCTTGGCCGCCTTTGACCCAAGCTTGGAAGCCTCCAGCATCGCCGGCATGGAGCGCGGGATGCTGTCGAGCGCGGAAGCTCCGTGCACAGCCTGTACACCTTCGCGCTTCTCCTCGCGCTTGATCTGCTCCCAATTGCGAAAAACCGCACCGCTGTCGGCTGCAACGGTGTCGCCGAAGACATGGGGGTGCCGGCGAACCAGCTTCGCTTTCAACGCCTCGGCCACATCGCGCAGGCTGAAATGCCCCGCCTCCTCCGCCATCTGCGCATAGAACAGCACCTGCAGCAGAAGGTCGCCGAGTTCATCGCGCAACTCCGGCCAGACACGGCGCTCGATCGCGTCGAAAACCTCGTAGGTCTCTTCAAGGGTGTAGCGTTTGATGGTGTCGAAGGTCTGCTCGCGATCCCAGGGGCAGCCGTCCGGCCCGCGCAGACGCGCCATAATGGCAGCGGCCTCGGCCACGGCTTCGCCTGCGCTTTGTTGTTTTACATCGACGTGATTCTTCTCAGCTTCGGCCATGGCTTGATGCTATCGCGGCGAGTGCCGGGCCTGGATCAAGGCAAACGCCACGGACGCAACGGAACGCAAAAAAGGCGAAAGGAGCGCCAAGCAAACGTGGCGCTCCTTTGCGTTCGTAGCGTTTGCTTTTCCAGCCGGTGCAGAGCCCGCATCGTTACTCCACGCCAAACCGTCTAATCTGTTGCTAGACGCCTTTCCGCATGGACCTGCACGAGAAAATCCGCACCCTACCGACCGGCCCCGGCTGCTACCTGTACAAGAACGCCGAGGGTGTGGTGATCTACGTCGGCAAGGCCAAGAACCTGCGCTCGCGCGTGCGTTCGTACTTCCTCGCGGCCTCGCAGGCGCATGCGAAGACCGGCTCGTTGATGCGTGAGGCGGTCGACCTCGAATACATCCTCGTGGCCAATGAGCATGAGGCGCTGGCGCTCGAAAACAACCTGATCAAGCAGCGCAAGCCACGCTTCAACATTCTGCTGCGCGACGATAAAACGTACCCCTACATTAAGCTCACACTCGGCGATAAGCATCCCAAGGTCTTCGTCACGCGGCGCTTGCGCAAGGATGGCGGAGCCTACTTCGGCCCATACTTTCCGGGCAATTTGGCACACCGTCTGGCCGATGTCGTGCGCAAGAGTTTCTTGATTCCCAGCTGCAAAGTGGACCTGAGCCGCTACCATCCGCGTGCCTGCCTGCAGTACTACATCAAGCGCTGCCTTGGACCCTGCGTGGAAGGTTTGGTCGGTGTCGAGGACTACCGCGCGGCGGTGCGCGATGCCCAGCTCTTTCTCGATGGCAAGACCGATGAGCTTGAAGGGCGGTTGATGCAACGCATGGCCGCTGCGGCCGAGAACATGCAATTTGAGCTCGCGGCGCGGCTGCGCGACCAAATCGGCACCGTGCACCAAGCCGGTGAGCGCCAGCGCATCGCTACGACCGAATCGGATGATGCGGATGTGTTCGGCTTCCATTTTGAAAATGACATGCTCGCCGTCAATCTCTTCCACATGCGGGGCGGCAAGATCGTCGATCGCCGCGATCTGTTCTGGGAGGATCTGCCGGAGTTCGAGGACGCTGCCATTGCCTCGCCTGTAGAGGCCGTCGTTGAGGCTACCGATCCCGAAGCCGAAGAAAGATTTGAGCCCAACCCGGTATTTCCTGCGCCGGGCATCGTTGCCGATACCGAAGCCGCCGACCAGCACTCCGTGCTGACCTCGCCGTTTGAAGTCGGCGATCCGGAGCTTGCCATCGATCTGGACTGTGCCCCCGTGAATGCGCCGCTGGCTGAGGTCAAGCCGTGCTTCTCACCCGCGGCGTTCTTTTCTGCCTTGTTGAAACAGCTCTACCTCGATCAGAACTACGTGCCCAAGCATATCTATGTGCCCGTCGACTTCCCCGATCGTGCCATACTGGCCGATTTGCTGCGGGAGCGCAGCGGGCACAAGATCGAGATTGCCGCCCCGCAGCGCGGCGACAAACGCTCGCTGGTCGACCTGGTCTGCACCAACGCCAAGCAGAGTTACGACCAGCGTTTTCGCGTGATGCAGCCCACCGCCAAGGCCATGGCCGAAGCGCTCGGCGATGTGCTGAACCTGCCTGAGCCACCGGAGCGCATAGAGTGCTTCGACATCTCCCACATTCAGGGTGCGGAGACCGTGGCTTCCATGGTCGTGTGGGAGAACGGCGCGATGAAGAAGGCGGACTACCGCAAATTCCAGGTAAAAACCGTCACCGGCGTGGATGATTTTGCGTCCATGGCGGAGATCGTCTCGCGGCGTTACAGCAAATTCGCGAATGGAGCCAAGCCGGTGGGTAAAGACGCGGTCCTTCCCTCGCTCGTGCTCATTGATGGCGGCCTGGGCCAGTTGCATGCGGCAGCAGCGGCGCTGGAAGAACTCGGGCTCACCACACAGCCGTTAGCCTCGATTGCGAAGCGCGAGGAGATCATCTACCTGCATGGGCAGGAGGACGATCCCATTGTGCTCGATCGCCGCTCGCCGGTGCTGCACGTTATCCAGAAGATTCGCGATGAGAGCCATCGCTTCGCGGTCGGCTACCATCGCAAGCGTCGCGAGATGCGCGACCGCGTGAGCGAGCTGGATGAGATCGCGGGCGTGGGCCCACGCACGCGACAGCGGCTGCTGGAGCACTTCGGCAGCGTGCGCGCGCTGAAGCAGGCTGCAGAGAAGAATCCGGATGCGCTGCGGGCGGTCGTGAACGCGGCGACGGCGGAGAAGATACAGGCGTTCTTCCGTGAAGTTGGGCTCCTCCAAATTCCGCCCGAGCCCGCTTTGCGGGTTCTATAGAGCTGAGAAGAAGTGACGAAAGTTTGCTTTGCAGGCGGGGAACGAAGGCGTATTCTGTTTTTGACTTCCAGCGGGTTCATGCCACCGGAAGCCGGTTCTGGCTATCTGACCAGGTAGACCAGAGCTGCAATGCATCGCAAGGGTACACGGATTGCAAGGCTGAAGCGCAATTGCATACGCAACATAGCTCCATCCTCCTTTCATTGGGAGATGACGGCCCTGTTCCTGCAGGGCCGTGTTGCTTTCGGCAACCCCGGTATTCGCCCCTGCATGACCATCGCCCCTCTGTGAAGCTCCGTTGAAAGCGCATCTGAGGTCTATGGCCCGGTCATAGCGATGTCTCTGGACAAAATGTGTGATTGCGAAGGCTTTACGCCAGCACACTGCCCTGAACGCGGCTTGATTGGGACTCGCCGAAGACCAATGCTGAGATCGCAAAGCTCTTCGACGAGAGCGAACTCTATCCGCCCAAGCCGTGAAATGACTGCTCGACACGCAGGTCGTCCTATGGTCGCTTAACAGCGATGCGCATCTGAAGCTGACATTACGCTCGGTTATTGTCGATCCGGCTAACCGGGTCTTCAGTTACGCATTCATCGGGGAGATTAGCATCAAGCTGGCCCAAGGCCGAGTTAACCTCCCCGGGAACGACGTGGATTCTCTGCTGGCGGTTTTGCGACAGACCAGGATCCAGCTGTTGCCTACTCGTTTGAGCCATCGCCGCGCCGTAGCTCTCTTACCGTTTCACCACGGTGATCCCTTTGATCGTCTCATCGCAGCACAATCCATCGCTGAAGACCTACGACTTGTCACAGAAGATCCAAAGCTGCGTCTCTACAATGTAGATGTGTTGTCGCTGTAGCGCACTCTGCGCGGAGGTTTGCTTGCTCGTGAGCTTTGCCCATCGTTCCTTTTTATTTCTTGTTCCGTTTTCCCTCCTATGCCTCACCACGGCCGGAGCGCAGACCGCCCGCACCGACGCGGACGTCACCCGTGCCACACTGAAGAACGGGATGCGCGTTGTGATTGTGCGCGACGCATTGGCACCCGTGGTCACGGTGGAGACCAACTTCATGGTCGGCGGCGATGAGACCCCGCAGGGCTTCCCCGGCATGGCGCACGCCGAGGAGCACATGGCCTTTCGCGGCTGCACGGGCATGAGCGCCGACCAGACCGCGGCCATCTACGCGCAGCTGGGCGGCAACAACAACGCGGACACGCAGCAGAACATCACGCAGTTCTACGCGACGGTGCCCGCACCCGATTTGGGCGTGGCGCTGCAGGCGCAAGCAGCCTGCCTGCGCGGCGCGGATAACTCTCAGGCGGAGTGGGACCAGGAGCGCGGTGCGATCGAGCAGGAGGTCGCGCGCGATCTTTCCAACCCCACCTATAAATTCCTCAACCGGCTAAACGAGGATATGTTCGCGGGCACGCCTTATTCTCATGATCCGCTGGGCACCAAGGCGTCCTTCGATGCGACCACGGCGAAGATGCTGGGCGACTTTTATAGGCAGTGGTACACGCCCGCCAATGCCATTCTCGTGGTCGCCGGCGATGTCGAGCCAAAGGCCGCACTGGCGCAAATCACGCAGCTCTTCGAGCCCATCCCGAGCCATCCACTTCCGCCGCATCCCGCGGTGACTCTGCAGCCGGTAAAGGCGGAAACCTTTACGCTGGAAAGCAACCTGCCCTACGTTCTCGGCTTTATTGCCTATCGCCTGCCGGGCACGGACTCGCCGGACTATGCGGCTTCGGAGATCCTTGCCGATGTGCTCGGCTCGCAGCGCGCCGACCTGTACGCGCTGGTGCCGCAGGGCAAGGCACTGGCGGCTCAGTTCTCGGTCTCCGAGAGCTATCCGAAAGCCAGCGTCGGCTTCGGCATCGTGGCGCTGCCGGCGGGCGCGGAGCCCGCCGGGGTTATCACCGAGATGCGCGGCATTCTGACCAAGTATGCGCAGAACGGCGTCCCGCAGGAGTTAGTCGAGGCCAGTAAACGCAGTGAGATCGCCCAGGCCGAGTTCCAACGCAACTCAATCCCTGGGCTCGCGACCGAGTGGAGCAGCGCCCTTGCCGCCGAAGGCCGTAATTCGCCCGAGGAGGACGTGGAGGCCATTCGCAAGGTGACCGCCGCCGACGTGAATCGCGTGGCCAAGCAGTATCTGCTCGGCGCAAACAGCATCACGGCCACATTGAAGCCCGCTCCCTCAGGCCAGGCCGTGGCATCGAGCGGCTTCGGTGGTGCGGAGAAGGTCACCTCCGCACCGACCAAGCCGGTCGTGCTGCCGCCGTGGGCCGCCGCGCAACTCGATCAGCTGAAGCCGCCGACGGAGTACATCACTCCCACCGACACCACGCTCGCCAACGGCATTCGCCTGATCGTGCGCACCGATAAAACCAGCCCCACGGTCACCGTCGTAGGCGCAGTGAAGCATGATGCGGATCTCGAAACGCCACCGGGCCAGGAGGGTGTGGCCGATGTGCTCGACGAGCTTTATTCGTACGGCACGCAGACGCTGGACCGGCTCGCGTTCCAGATGGCGCTGGATGACATCGCCGCCAATGAAGCAGCGGGCGATCGGTTCACGCTGACGGTGCTCAAGGAGAACTTCTCGCGGGGCGTGCAGCTGCTTGCGGACAATGAACTCCATCCGGCCCTGCCCGCCGAGGCCTTTCAGGTCACGCAGGGGCAGACGGCCCAATTTGTCGCCGGTAATATCCAGAGCCCCGGCTACCGTACCTCCCGCGCCAGCACCAAAGCGCTGCTGCCGGTCGGCGATCCCATGCTGCGCGAGCCGACGCCCGACACCGTCAGCAAGCTCACGCTCAATGATGTGAAGGGGTATCACACCAAGACAATCCGCCCCGACCTCACGACCATCGTGGTTATCGGCGACATCACGCCGGAGGAGGCACGGGGCACGATCGAGCATTGGTTTGGCGACTGGAAGGCCACGGGCCCGAAGCCCGAAACAACACTGCCGCCGGTCCCCACTAACAAGGCGTCCGCGCAGGCCATCCCGGATCCGCAGCAGGTGCAAGACACTGTGGTGCTCGCTGAGGAGTTACAGGTCAATCGATTCAGCCCCGACTACTACCCACTGCAACTGGGGACGCATGTGCTTGGCGGCGGCTTCTACGCCACGCGGCTGTACCATGATCTGCGCCAGGTGGCAGGCCTTGTGTATAGCGTCGATGTGGGCTTGAACGCCACGAAGACGCGCGCCACCTACTCGGTCGACTATGGGTGCGATCCCGCAAATGTCTCCAAAGCGCGTGCGCTTGTGGAGCGCGACCTGAATCAGATGCGCACCGATGAGGTCACCCCCGGCGAGTTGCATCAGGCCAAAGCTCTGCTGCTACGGCAGATTCCCCTCGGGGAGTCGAGTGAAGAGGCCGTCGCCAGCGGCATGCTCGCGCGTGCGCAGCTCGGTCTGCCGCTCGATGAGCCGCTCCGTGCCGCCAAGCGCTATGTTGAATTAAATGCAGCCGATGTGAAGGCGGCCTTCGCCAGGCAGATCAGCACGGATAATCTGGTGCAGGTGGTGCGTGGTCCCGCGCCGAAGTAGGTTCGGGTTCATCGGGGATGTTGCAGCGAGGGGAAATACCTGAGTAGTATGCGGCATGAATTCTTTCGATCGCCGCCATTTTACCCTCGCTGCCCTGTCTTCCGCGACACTGCTTGCCGGCTGCCGTTCGGCGTCCCAACCCGCGCGCGACGCCACGCTGTTCCACAACCGGGAGGTCCGCGAGGCCATGCTGGAGCTGGAGCAGGCCACGAACGCGGTCGAGATGCGCATGGGCCAGTTCAACGCTGAAAATTGGCAGGATGAGCTTGCCAATCTACAGACCTCAGCGATTCGGCTGCGCACCGTAGTCGATGAGTTGCGGCGCTCGCTGGGTTATACCGAGCCGGGCTGAGTCTTGCATTCCTGAACAACCAGATTTGAATTCGGGTAAGGTCGCACGCGAGAACGAAGAGAGCGCAAGCGCGACCTGAAGGCTGTGCATCCTAATCTCTTACTCGTGTTCGCTAAAGGATGTCATGTCTATCACCGTACCCATCAGCATCGATCCGCTCGCCCGTCTCGCAGAACAACAAACTTGGATCTCCGATAATGCGGAGATCGCGGCGCAAAAGGCTATTCGCTCCGTGCTCGGCGGCGAGGGGCCGCAGGGCATGAAGATCCGCGATCTGCTGCATGGAGAGTGGCTGCATGAGCCGCTGCACTCGATCATGACCGACATCCCCACCGGCTCGTGGACTGCGGCCGGCATCTTCGATCTGCTCGGCGCACTCACCGGCAGCGAAAAACTCGACTTCGCAGCCGACGCTTCCGTGGCGCTCGGTCTTGTAGGGGCGTTAGGGGCCTCAGTCACCGGCATGAACGATTGGGCCGAGGTAAAGCGCGAAGCGCCTCGCAAGATCGGTGCCGTGCACGCCATCATGAATGTGGCCGCAACGCTGCTCTACGGCGCGTCCCTGTTCGAGCGCCGCAAAAACGGCTCGCGCAGCGCGGCGAGGGCTTGGGGGATTGCCGGACTGCTCGTTGTCTCCGCTTCAGCTCATCTTGGCGGCAACATGATTTATGAGCACGGCATCGGCGTAGAACGCGGGAAACGCTGGCAGGATTAGTTTACCGGGGGGCGCTCGCTTAGCTAAGCCTTACGAGTGCCCTTCGCGTAAGCTCCAGGGTGCAGCTGTAGACCACATGCGATGCCCAGTGCAACAAATGATCCGCAGCCGGAGTCTCATCTGGTTTCGAGGCAAGGTGTAGAAGCGGCAGTACACCCTCGTCAGTACCCAAAAACAGAACTGTCCCAAATGCGGTGCCCGCGCCAAGGCCCACAACGGGCAGGTATTCCGCAGCCGCGCCGTACGCCGCGCCCATGAACAGCCCAAATCCATAGTGCAATACGCGTCCGGAGAACTGCTTCTCGTCGACCGAGAGCGCATGCCCAAACTGCCGCGCCACCTTGCGGGCGGCCTTTTCCGTGGTGCTCTCTTCATCCGGCGAAGGTGCATGCGGCCCGTGGTCACACCGGTCCTCAGACTCTGACGTACGCGCCACCAACTCCTGAAAACCCGCCATGGCAAGACATCCAACCAGCCCCGCAACGGCACCCGTAAGCAGCCCACGTGTTTCTGAAGCCTTACGTTCCAAAGCACCACCTCAACCTAGTTGTGATGCCCGCGAGAACCGCCCAAAGACAAGCATCGCACTTTCCATTTTGAGTAGACGCTAAGGAAGACTCTGCAGCTGATTCCCTGCGGGATACGGCTGCGGCAAACTACCTCCTGCCCATTGCACACATCTGATGAGTAATCAGTTGTAGGTAGCTGGATAAGCAAAAAGCCCCCGAGTCGCCTCGGAGGCCGCATAAACTATGGAGCCGACGAACGGACTTGAACCGTTGACCTGCTGATTACGAATCAGCTGCTCTACCAACTGAGCTACGTCGGCGTCTCCTTCGCGATTCTACCGGGAACTCCGCTGGAATGGAAAGCGAGGTTAGCTGGGCTAGGCCGGGTCGCCTGGCTTGCCTGGGGTAAACCGCGGCAGGGGATTCTGAGGCTCGAGGTGCAAGCTCAGGAACTCGGCCTCCGTGGCCGCCGGTTTACCTTGCAGGATACGAATCAACGCACGGCCGCCGCCAAAGAAGATCCCCAGGAACAGGGCCGCCGCGCATAAGACAAAGGACAGAACAATGGTGTTTGCCAGCGTGCCAAAGGTCTGCCGTGTCTCGATCACCTCGGGCGTGGGCATCGCTTTATCGGTGCTCACCAGCTGCCGAAGATGCGTGTTCTCTACCAGGGCTTGCGCCGCATCAGGCGAGAAGGTGCCATTGGCCACGATCAGCAATGAACCCTCGCGGCGCGTCTTGCCCTTGGCAAAACTCGGCCCCAGGCCAGCGACCATCGAATCCACCGCACGCAGATGCGTTCCGGCGATCGTCGGCGTTGGATAGAGCAGAAGGGTCAGCGTCTCAGCCCCGCGCTTGTCGTTGTACTTTGCGGTCACGGCCTCCGCACTTTGTGCCCAGCCCAGACTCGCCGCGGGCAACACGCCGCCCTCGGCCATGTAGCCACGTTCGCCGATGGCGTAGCGCACGCTGGCCGGCTGCAGACCGCGGGTGGGCAGCAGCGAGGGCAAGAGCGGCAGCAGCGCCGCATTGCCTATGGGTTTCGGCATCAGCTCTGCCATCGCTTTTAATGCGGGCAAATCGGCGGCGGTCGCCGGGAACGCCACGGCAACCGCGGTGCCCTCCACGAACAGCACACCGCCAGGGCCCTCGGCGGAGCGTGTTCCGAAGTCCTTCAACTCATGCATACCCGGCTGACTGAGGATCGAAAAGGCTGCCAGCGCACCGGAGGCATCCTTAAACTGGGCGGTCTCCACATGGAACGACCTGCCGCCGCCTGTGTAGTTTTGTACCGCGGAACGCTCCGGCCCGCACTCTTCCAGCGCAGCCTGGTTCGCATTTACGAGTGAAAACGCCGGTTCCGGCGTTGCCGCGGCTCCAGCGCCCGTCGATTTGTATGAGCCAAAAGAGGCCGGCAGCAATGGCGGAGACAGGGTCACTGAGGTCTGATTTCCGGTTGTCTGGCTAGCCGGAGCGTGCGCCTGGGGGAAGGCGGAGGGGGCGAGTGCAGGCACGACAGTTCCCGCCAGCACGAGAGATCTCAAAGTGCAGCCGAAGCGAAGGCCCATATCGGGTCAGACTACATCATGGGGCAAAAGGTCGCAGGCAGCCGGAATAGGGCAAGCGCACCCCAGCTATCGCTCGGCGCGTTCGGTCGGCCGCGGCTTGGGTTTGCCTCCATTGATGGTTCCCGCGTAGCGGGCGACTCCACCGTAGAGACTTTCCGCCACGCGTTCGCGATACTCCGGCTGACTCAGCTTGACCGCGTCGGTGGGATTGGTCACAAAGCTGATTTCGGCCAGGATCGACGGCATATTCGCGCCAATCAGCACCACAAAGGGAGCCTTCTTTACGCCCCGATCCTTCAACCCGCCATTGCCTCTTTTCAGGCCACCGTAAAGCGACTGGTCGACATCGGCGGCCAGCTCACGGCTCTCGTCGATCTTGTCCTTGAGGGCGATCTTTTTCACTAAGTCGCTCAGCTGGTTCACCCGCTGCGAACTCACGGCGTTCTCGCGGCTGGCCACACTCATCGCCTCCGGATCGCTCGTGAAGTTCAGGTAATACACCTCGACACCACGTGCATCGGAGTCCCCCGAACTGTTCGCATGCACGCTGATGAACAGGTCAGCTTGTGCCTTGTTCGCGATGGCGGTGCGTGTCTCGAGCGGGACAAAGGTGTCATCGGCACGCGTGTAGACGACCTCCGCGCCGAGCCGGTCATGCAGCAGCTTGCCCAGCCGCAGCGCCACATCCAGCACCACATCCTTCTCCTCGATGCCATCCGGCCCGAGCGTGCCGGAATCGTGGCCGCCATGGCCGGCATCGATGACGATGCGGCCGATCTTGAGCCCGAGGGCTCGCATCAGCGTGCTTTGGCCCTCCGCGGTGAGGGGTGGGGGGGCTGCGGCTGTCGCCAACGGGGATACGGGAACCGCATTGCCCCCAGATCTGGAAGCCCGCACCGGGGTCTTGGCTGTACGCTCCACCACGGGCTGGGATGTCGGCTGCGCGGTGGCGGCGACGACCCCGGGACCTTCACTGACCGCCGCGACCTCACGGCTGCCCTCCGGCACCACGGAGGCGACCGAGTTCGGCACGGGCCGGGACGCTGTCGGTTTTGCCGAGACCACCACACGGGGCCGCGCCACCGCCGCCCCCATCACCAGGGGGGCGTCCCGCTTAACCGGCAAGCCGAAGCCGGCACTGCCGTCCGTGACCGGCATCGGCGGCAGACTGGAAGCCTCGCTTGGCGTCGCGGGGGCAATGGCGGGCGGGCTTACGCGCGCAATCGGCGCGGGCGGCTGATCGGGGAACTGGTTCTGGTCTTGGTCTGCATTTCGGTTCTGGTCCGAAGCCGCTGGAGCGGCGCTTGCCTGTTCGGAAGAATGTGGGGAGGCAACACCTTTCGCATCCTGCCCGGCCGTGCCGTGACTGTCCCGGCCATGGATATCGATGATCAGCCGGTAGGGGTTGGGCAAAAGAAAGGCGGAGTACTCCGCCACGGGCTGCACGGCCAGCACAATCCGGGTGACCTCTGCGCCCGCCTGTCCGGCCTGAATATTTTTCAGAAAGCCGTCATCTGTGATGGCAAAACTTTTACCCGCCAGCCCCGCGGCGAGCTTTGCGCCATGCAGGTCGAAGAAGATGCGATCCGGATGTTCGGCACGCGCGGCCTTGAACTCGATCTCGCCGCCCAGATCGATCGCCACGCGCGTGTAGCTCGCCGTCGACCAGTGCCGGATACCCGTAACCACGGCCGGCGCGGGCGTTTCGCCCTTTGGCCTCCCCTGCCCCATCGGAGACATCATCGCGGCATCGCTCTGCCGGGTCGCGGCCGGCTGCGGCGCAAGAGGCGGCTGCATCGCGGTGGCAGACCGGGCACGTGATGAGGGCTTTATATAGTGTGGCTGATCGGCAACCACGGTTACCGGATCTTCGGCCGAGCCCGTCTGGACAGGCCTAGATCTAGCGATAGGGTCTAGCGAGTTCGAGGTCGCATTGGATTGCAGCGGTTCCGCTGAGGGTGAGGCAAGCGTCGCCAGACTGGGCGCAGGACCCGGCGGGTTGCGGCCCTTCAGCAGGCGGCGTACGTTTGCGGCCTCGACGGGATCGTTAGCCGCCCCGGGGCCGAGTAGCGTTAACGCTTGCTCGAGTGCCGGCACCGCGAGCGAACTGCCAGGGTACGCCTTCGCTACAAATTCATACTGCCCCGCAGCCGCACGCAGGCTTTTGGCATCGCCGAGTTGCCTGCCCTGCTCGGCGAGCAGTTCGGCTACCTGATCGGCCGCACGTGCCGCATGAGGGTCGGCGGGGTTGGCATGATAGATCGCACGAAAGTTGTCCATCACCTGCGTGAACTCGATGCGGGTGTGCCCTTCTCTAGGCTCGGCTTCAAAGGCCTGCCGCGCTGCCAGGGCGGCCTGCCACGCGTCTACCGGTTTGGCCGAAGACCACGCAGAACCCGCACTCGCAAGCGCACCCAAGGCGAATAGGCCGAGAGCGCAATGGTGAATCCTCCGAACTCCAGGTGAACTCCGCCGCGGACCCGTCATAGCCTCTTAAGTTTAGGCGCTGCGCCTGTGCCCCTGGCTGCGAATCAGCCGTGGGTACTCAGCCGTGCACCCTGGGGACCCGCTGTGTTGTCCTCCTTCTCTGTCATTCCCGCAGGAGTCTGCGTTCCCTCCCGAGGCAATGGGTCAAACCCCTCAACCTGAAACCTCATCCCTCATCCCTGAACAAAAGCCGCGCGACGGAGCCACTCAGATCCGAACAACTCGTCTCTCTTTACCGAACGAGCGAATCGTTCCTGGACGGTCACACACGCGTCCTGTTTGCCTGCCTTACCCGAGCAGCTCACCCACCACGCCCGGCGCAGCCGCCAGCGCCTCATCCAGTGCGGAGGCATTATTGCCGCCGGCCTCGGCGAGATCCGGCCGCCCGCCGCCCTTGCCGCCGACGCGCGCGGCTATCTGTCCGACGATCTTACCCGCCTGCACACGGCCCGTGAGGTCCTTCGTGACCCCGGCAATCAAAGACACCTTACCCTCCGCCGTCGCTGCGCCCAGCACCACCACGCCCGATCCCAACTTGCCGCGCAGCTCATCGACCAGGTTGCGCATCTGGCTCTTGGCCTCTTGCGATTGGCCCAACGCATCCACACGCAAGGCAAGCACCTTCACGCCCTTGACCTCGACGGTATTCGAGGCCGCATCGGCCGTCGCCGCCGAAGCCGACCTCATGCGCATCTGTTCGAGCTCGCGCCGCAGCTTCTTCAACTCCTCGTCGGTCTGCGCCAGGCGCGACTGCAGCGTCTCCGCGCTCAGGTCGCCACCGACGACCCCCGCCGCCACACGCGCCACATCCGCATCACGCCGGAACAGCTGCAGCGACCCCGTCCCGGTCACGGCCTCCACCCGCCGCACGCCGCTTGAAACCGAACTCTCCCCAACCAGCTTCAGCAGCCCGATCTCCCCGGTAGCGGCGGTGTGGATGCCGCCGCAGAGCTCGGTCGAGAAGTCGCCGATCTTCACCACGCGCACCAACTCGCCGTACTTCTCACCGAATAACGCCGTCGCCCCCAACTCATGCACCGCCGTGTCGATCGGCACATCCACCATCGTCTCCACCGGCGAGTTCGCGAGCACCTGCGCATTCACCAAGCTTTCAATCTCTTCAAGCTCCTCCGGCGCAACCCCCGCAAAGTGGTTGAAGTCGAACCGCAGCCGCGTCGCATCGTTCAACGACCCCGCCTGCTTCACATGCCGCCCCAACACCTCCCGCAACGCGGCATGCAGCAGGTGCGTGCCCGTGTGATTGCGCGTCGTCGCATGACGCAATCCGGCGTTGACCACGGTATCCAGCATGTCGCCGACAGCGATCGCGTGTCTGGCCAAAACCTGATGCGCAAACACACCCTGCACGGGCTTCTTGCAACCCGTCACCTCGGCCACAGCGGTCGAGTGATCGGCGGCATACAGCCAACCCACATCGCCCACCTGTCCACCGGAGTCCGCATAGAAGCTGGTCGCATCGAGCACGACCTCACCCGTCTCCCCGGGCTTAAGCTCGTTTGTGCCCACACCATCCTGCACCAGCGCGAGCACGCGAGCACCGTCGAGGCGCGTGGCTCCGTACCCGACGAACTCGGTCTTGGCTAACTCGCGATAAACAGGTGCTGCGGACTTTTGGGATCCGCCTTTCCAGGAGGCGCGAGCGCGGGCTTGCTCTTCTTGCATGACTCGCTCAAAACCTTCGATGTCGAACGCGAAGCCCGCATCTCGCGCGGCATCCTGCATGAAATCAAGTGGTAGCCCAAAGGTTTCGTAGAGACGAAATGCCTCATCACCTTGGACTGTGAGCCGCACCTTTGCCAATGCGTCAAGTAAGCGTTTCGTCTCGGCTGAGTTTCCCCAATCTACCGCCTCGCCTACGGCGTGGTGTCGCTTCTCAGCGAGAAGGCTGTTTAGCTGCTTTGCGCCGCCTTCCATCACTCGCGCAAACTGCAATTCCTCCGCAAGCACCACCTTACTCACCCGCTCCGCCGCATCCTTCAGCTCCGGATAGGCCGCCTGCATCTCATCCCGCACAGCAAACACCATCTCGTGCATGAACGGCTTCTCCTGCCCCAGCAAGCGCCCATGCCGAATGCCACGACGAAGAATCTTGCGCAGCACATAACCGCGACCTTCGTTCATCGGCAACACACCATCGGCAATGAGAAACGTCGCCGCCCGCGCATGATCCGCAATAATACGCAGCGAAGCCGCACCCTTCTCATCACTGACGGCCAAACGCTCGATCTCGGAACTGCCTTCCGCTCGTAACGCGGAACTGGACGAAAAACCCGTCAGTCGAGCCGCCGCCGCCAGCAACGGCGTAAACAAATCGCTCTCATAGTTCGATAACTTGCCCTGCAACACCGCCGCAATCCGCTCCAGCCCCATCCCGGTATCGATCGACGGCTTCGGCAGGGGCGTCAACGTGCCATCGGAGGCCCGATCGAATTGCATGAATACCAGGTTCCATATCTCGACATAACGCTGGTCATCCTGCGGAAAGGGCTTATCTTCGCCACTTACTTCAGCCGCTGCTATCCCCAAATCATAGAAAATCTCCGAACACGGCCCACAAGGCCCGGTATCGCCCATCTGCCAGAAGTTATCCTTGGCCGGCATCCCAAAGATACGATCCCTCGGTACGCCGATCTCGATCCAGAACGCCTCCGCCTCATCGTCGCGCGGCACACTCTCATTACCCTCGAAGATCGTCACATACAATTTCTCCGGCGAAATCCCAAACCACTGCGGCGAGGTCAGTAACTCCCACGCATACGCAATCGCCTCGCGCTTGAAATAATCCCCAAAGCTGAAGTTCCCCAGCATCTCAAAAAATGTGTGGTGCCGCCGCGTAAATCCCACATTTTCCAGGTCATTATGCTTCCCGCCCGCACGCACACATTTCTGTGAGCTGGCGGCGCGCGTGTAGTCCCGCCGCTCCGCCCCGAGGAACACATCCTTGAACTGATTCATCCCCGCATTGGTAAACAGCAGGGTCGGATCGTTGACCGGCACAAGCGAGGAAGAATGCACCCGCCTGTGCCCCTTACCCTCAAAAAAACGCAGGAAATCTTCACGAATCTGGTTGCCGGACAGGGAGCGCATAGAAGATAAGTTTAACAGTGGCGGCACGAATGCACTACGTACTACAATTGTCAACATTGGAGAGCGGATATGCGCGAAGTATCCCTACGGGAAGCCAATCAAAACTTTTCTGCATGCATCTCCGAGGTGGAAGCCGGAGAACGCCTCGTTCTTACCCGTCGTGGTGAGCCTGTAGCCGAGATTGTGCCCTACACAGGGAAGAAGCTCGATCCAAAGCAGGCAGCCGCGCGCAAACGATTGTTGGCGCTGATGAATGAGGGCCTCGACTGGGGCGGTCCCTATACCTATGACGAGCGGCATGAACGCTGAACGCTATGCCTTCGACACAAACATTTTGTTTTATGCACTGGACGCCAGGTCGCCACACAAACACCAGCGAGCCATACACCTGATTGCACACGCTGAGCCATCTCGGTGTATGGTCCCTCTGCAGACACTTGGGGAGGTATGCAATACAGCCGCCAAGAAGCGCCGTGACCTGTTGCCACGCGCAAAGCAGTTCGTCGAGGATACACGCGATCTCTTTCCGGTTATCCCTGCATCGATCGACGACACCCTCGAAGCTTTGGACGCTCACCGATTGCACGGCTTGCAGTTCTGGGATGCCATGCTCTGGGCAACGGCCCGCCGAGCCGGTTGCAGGCTGCTGCTCAGCGAAGATCTGCAGGATGGGCGAGTGCTCGGCGGCGTGTTGTTTCGCAATCCGTTCCATCTGAACGAGGCAGAGATCGCCGCTTTGCTGGCCTAGCTCACTACGTCACCCCCGGCCGCCACGTAATTCCCTCCAGCCGCAAGACTGGATCTCCCGTCGCCCGCAACCCCGGGAACTCCCCCGCACAGCGCACCATCTCCAGCGTGCTCACCAAGGCATCAAAGGCATCCTCCGAGTCCTCGGCCTTCTTTAGGGCAGCCCGCCCCACATGCGCAAACAGCGGATCTTCACGCCGCCGCAGCGCCAAATAGCGTTTGCGCGCCAACGCATTGCTCTTGGCCACCGCACCCGTCATCAGCCGCGTATACATCTCCACGAGCACAGGCCTTCCATCGAAGACATCGCCCGTCAACGCGGCATCCTCAAACGGCCACACCCGCCACCCCGCCTCATGCAGTTGCAGCAGCATCGGCATCGCCCGCAACGAGCCCGTGCCCACACTGCCCGAGCCGCCAATCTGAAACGGCGACTTGGGCGTAATGCCCTTCATCTTCGCCGCGCGCTCATGATCGCCGCCCGCGAGCGCCTGCGCGATTTTGTTGTCGTAGTCCGTATGGCGAAACATGCTGCGCAGCGCTTCACCCGAGAAAACCTGCGGACGCTTGTGCGGCGCACCCCAGAACCGCACGTCCCGCGCCGCATCCTCCAGCGAACCGCGCTTGTGCCGCATCAGCCATTGCTCCCCTTTGCCGCTCTCCGCCAGCCGCCAAAAGCCGAACACATCCGCGCAGCCGAGCTCTTCCAGAAACCACGCCGGAAAGCTGAAGCAACAGTCGATGCCGACCACCATGCGCGGTGTTTCACGCCCCAACTGCAACAGCCACGCGGCGATCTCTTCCCGCGTACGCCCGGCCTCCAGTTGCACCTTCACCCTGCCCTCGGCGGACACCGTCCAAACGCCCGCCCAGATGTGCCTGCGCTGCCCCGCGGCATCGATGCGGCCTGACCAATCGATACCGACAAAACGCTGCACGCGACTCTGCTTCTGCAACGCTCTGTCTTTCTTTTTGTCATCCCCGCAGGGGATCTGCGTTTTGCTTTTCAAAGCCGACACAGATGTTAGACGCCCTCAGGCTCGCCGTCACTGACATCCGTCTCCTCGACCGACGCACCCCAACTGCGCAGCACCGCCCAAATTGCCTTTGACGAGAACCCCGCCGCCATCAGCCGCCGCATCGCCCGCGCGGTCTCCTTCTCGTTCTCCGGCTTGCGCATGCGCTTGCGTTCGGTGTAGGCCCGCGCCAGCGCAACCTCATCCACCTCGTCATATACCTTGCCGACCGCCTCATTCACCGTCGCGGAGGCCACGCCCTTCTGCATCAACCCTTGCTGTACCCGGCGGCGGCCGAACTTCTCATTCTCCTGCCGCAGTCGCGTGTAATCGGCCGCGAAGCGCTCATCGTTTAGATAGCCGAGCTCCTTCAGCTTAACCAGCACGGCATCCATATCGCGCGCGCCGTTTTCGCCCGGAGCCGCCCGTTGCGTCATCAGCCGCCGCAGGTCGCGCACGCTCTTCATGCGGCTTGCGAGCGACCGGATCGCGTACTCCAGCAGACCCGCCTCATCCAGCGGAGGCTTCGCCGTCTTCGCCCGTCCAAAGCTCATGGAAACAGCCCTCCGCGGCTTACCGCAACAGCCTTCCACGAAGAGTATCTCGCTCCGCAGCCTTTCCTGCCGCAGCGGCGTCTTATAGGTGACGTCTTACAGGTATAGCGCCATGCGAATTCGTGCCCTCAGCCTCGCTCTCTTCCTCGCCGCCGCACCCCTCATGCGGGCGCAGGGGACACCCGCCACACCGGCCAATATCGCAGGCTTCGGCCCGCTCGACCCCGCGCAGCCAACCGGCATCACCGTGCCGCGGATCATTGAACGCATGGGCGGGCGTGAAGCGGAGTTCGAGCACGCGCGCGACCGCTACACCTTTCGCCAGACCGTGAAGATGGACACAGTCAACGACGACACCAACCGCCCCGATGGCGAGTGGCAGGAGGTGACGGACATCACCTACGACAACGCCAATCATCGTGTGGAGCACGTCGTGTTCGCGCCCGGCAACACCATCGAACGCGTCATCATCACGGAAAACGATCTCAACGACATCAAGCAGCGCCTGCCCTTCATCCTCACCACCGCGCAGCTGCCCGAATACAACCTCACGTACCTGGGCCAGCAAAAGGTCGATGACCTAAACACCTACGTCTTCGATGTAGCGCCCAAGGAGCTCGTTAAAGGCCATCGGTATTTCCAGGGCAAGATCTGGGCTGACAAGCAGGACCTTGAAATCGTGCTCGTCAACGGCATCAACGTGCCCCAGGATGTGCGTCGCGGCCATGAGGATCTCTCGCCGCCCTTCACCACCTACTACCAGCAGATCGACGGCAAGTACTGGTTCCCGACCTACACGCGTGCCGAAGGCGTATTGCACTTTCCCGCACAGGAGGGTGCCCTGGCCAACGACGTCCACATGCGTGCGACCGTCCGCTACACGGATTACAAGCAGTACCACACCAGCGTAACGATTCAGTACGCTGGGCAGGACATCCCCTCCGAGCCGGAGAAGCCGGACGCACAGCCTAAGCCCACACAAGCGGGTAAGCCGCAACGGTAGCTGCGGCTGCGGTACCCTTCTTCGTATGCCGCCGTTCCGCCTGCTCCTGTTCATTGCCTGTGTTTCGTTTACGCTGAGCGCCCAAACCGCACTGCCCAATGCACCGGGGCAAATTGGACCTGCCGCGAGTAATCCCATGCCAAACCGGCCCGTGCCCGCGGTGCTTACGCCTTACATAAGCTGCAAGCTGCCGCTGGGACCGGATCTGTTGCAGTACGCTTCATTGCCCCAAGCGCCGCTGACACGTCCCGCCATGACCCTCACCGGGCCCAAACAGATCCGGCTGATGGATGGGCTCATCTCTGCCTATGGCTTCCCGGGTTCGGCGCCGTTTGCCAACGTTAAGGCCGAACTTCTGCCTGCGTCCAGCTACGTTGCCGAAAAGTCAGATTTGATCAGCGAGTTCGACGCCATTCACGCCAAGGGTGAAGACACGGAGCGCAATCTCGCCCTGAAATCGATGCTGAACGGCTTCGAGATCTACGGCTTCGATCGTAAGGCGCTGGATGGCGATGTGCTTGGTATTTATCTTTTCTTCGACAACGCCCATCGCGTGGCTACCACAGCGTATTTCTTGAATGCCCCGCAGGGGCAACGCAAGTTCTCGACGCTCAGCGAGTATAAAAATCTGCGCGAGGGCTTCCTGAACGCCTACACGGTATGCGTGCGCAAACAGCTGATCGGTGCGGCGGCGAAGGCGACCTTTGCGAAGAAAACTCCCGTGAAGAAATCGGCAAGGCGCTGACCAACAGACTTCCTTCTATACCCTCCCCACAGTGTCATCCTGAGTGGAGCGCAGCGCAGTCAAAAACCCCTGCATGGGGTAGTGTCCGACGAATGCGTTTCGGTGTAGCCGTGGGCTTCAGCCCACGGACAAAGCAGCCTAAAGTGAGCCCTTTTTGGGGCTGGTTTTCAGGAAGCCGGGGCTGAAGCCCCTTTGTTCGGCTACAGGTTCAGCCGGCTAAAGCCGGCTGCTACACCTAGAAGCGTTCCTTGCGATTCGCCAGACACTACCTGCTCTTCGCAGCGGCATACCTTGTCTGAATCATTCGTTGCTGCTCGTTGGCCTCTGGACTTTAGCCACCACATGGAATGCAGAGGTCCTTCGCGCCGCTCAGCATGATGTAAATAGAACATCTTAATCCGCCGCGATTTCCTCCCCTTCTTCCACCGGCTCCACCACCTCACCCACATCCTCGCTTGCCTGCTGCGCATCCACGCCGTACCGTGCCGCGAGCTCCGGCGCAAAGCGTGCCATGTCGTTACGCAGCCGGATCAGCGACAGATCCTTCGATTTCGATTCCAGCATCACATCCGTCTCGATGTGCTGAATCGAGCGTAAAAACGTGATCGTCTCAAAGGGGTTGTTGTAATCCGCATGTCCCGTCCACACCGGTGGCTGCAAGACCATCTCCAACTTGCCGGTCTTGCGGTTACGCCGCTTCAGTTCGCGCATCTCGGTGCGGGCACAAGAGAAATGCATCTTCGGCCGAGCCTTGTAGGCGCCGGACGCGGGCCACGTTGCGCAGAACTTCTCGAGCGTCTCTACCATCGGCAAGCCTTCGGGGTTGAAGCACCAGTGGTGCTGGTAGTCGAAGACACACTTCACCCCCGTGGCCTCATGCACCTTCAAGACATCGGCCGCAGAGTAGCGAATGTCGTCGTTTTCGAGCACCAAACGCCGCCGCACCGGCTCGCCCAAACGCTTCCACGTCTGCGCCCAACGCCGCCAGCCCGACTCGCGATCGCCATACGCCCCGCCGACATGGATCACCATCACGGCCTCCGGCCCACACTCCATCCGGTCGAGCATCTCGGCCTGGGAGTCGAGGTCCCACATGCTCTTTACTGTCAGCTTCTCGTTCTCGCTGTTCAGCACAATGAACTGCGACGGATGGAAGCTCAAGCGCACATCGGCCTCGCGCGCGATGCGCCCGAAGCGCGCCAGATCGCTCGCCGACTCCCGCACCATGTTGTGGAACTGCGGCATGTCCGGATGCGTCGCATAAGGCGCAAGGTCCGAGCCCATGCGGTACATGTGAATGCCATGCTTGCGCAGGTATCCGATCACGTCGCAAAGATAACCAAGCGAGACGCGCAGATGCGGGTTCTGCTGCCAGCGGCGCGTATCACTGGTCTTCAACCCACCCGCGCCCATCACCTTCACCGGAAAACCGAGCCGCATCGCCTCACGCGGAAATGTCAGCTGCGGCAGACCGTCGACGGCCTCGCACTGCGACATCGGCGCGGTCAGCATACGCTCCAGTTCAACGTCTGCAATCTCCTTTTTCGTGGGCGGCTTGGCCTTCCTTTTAGCCTTCTTCTTTGCGACCTTCTTGGCAGTTTGCTTCAACTCCCCCTTTGAGGTTTGCTTCAACTCCCTCTTCGCATTGCCCTCCTGAGGCGCAGCCGAAATACCTGCTTTTCCCTTCACCCGCCCTGCCCCTTTACGCTCCACCACTTTCTCGTCCGCCATCACTCCCCCGCCTCCGCCAGCTCAGCCATAACATCCTCCGCAATGCGCGGCGCATCGGCGGACTCCGCCTCGTCCACCACCATCTCCGCCCCGAACCCAATCTCCCGAATCCATCGGTTCCACACCGGCACCGGCAGCGACCCACCCGAGGCCTGATTATGCCCCAATCCGTAGGTTGTATCTGCCTCCGGTGGCCTGTGCTTCGCGAGAAAGTCGATCAGGTTGACGCCCGCCGGCGCACGGCCCGAAAAGCTCACCCAGCCCGGCCGATAGCCGGTATTCACGCCAAAGACCACGCTCTTCGCGAAGCGCCCACGCCACTGCTGCGCCACCAGCGGATGCACCTGGCATCCGGTGTGCATGCGGATCGCGACCAGATCCGCGCCCAACTCCGCGCGCACCGCCTTTGAGAAGCGCGGCGGCTGCTTGCGCGCAGTAGCCAGCGCCTCGCCGACCTCCTCCTTCGCGCGCTGCAGCGCCGCCGTCTCCCCATGCACGCCGCTCGTCACCTCCTTCGGCCCATTTGCCTTCAGCAGCAGCGCGAGCGCCGCATCGGCACGACCATCCGCCGTGCGCCTGGGCGCGTTCAGCAGGCTGGTCGCCTCGCGCAAAGCGCCGCCTCCAAAACGAGCCTTGGCCTCCTTCAGCTCCGTGAACGGAGCCTTATCGCCAAGGTCGCTTTGAATCGAGATCCCCGCCAGCCATAACCATGCTGCTGCCTTCGCCTCACCGGCCAGCGCCCGCGCGCACCACCAGCACAGCAGCCCGGTGGTGGCAACATCCTTGCCATCGCCCGCGGGGTCGCCCATGCCATACGCGGTGATCAGCGTCGAGCCCTCCGGCTCCCCGATGGGCCGGTGGTGATCGATCAATAACAGCGGCACGATGCCCCCATCCGGACCGCGCAGGATGACACCGTCGCGGCTGCCGAGATCGGCCACAATCAAAGCGTCGATGCCATCGGCACCCTCACTCTCCGCTCGCGCCCGCAGCCGCGCGCCAATCTCCTCGCCCCACGCCGACTCCCCCTTGCGCCGGCACTCGCCGTCAACATGGAGGTACCCGGCCTCACGCAGGGCGCGCAGCAACAGCGCCCCCGCGGGCAAGCCATCGCCATCCGCATCGCACACAACGTACATGCGCGAAGCCTTGCCCCGCGGCAGCCCCGCCAGCCAATCACAAAATCGCTCTCCCACCTCGTCCGCAAAGCTCATACTTTTGATGGATGCTCGGACGACGTGCCTGAATGCCAAGGCACGCCTGAATACCAAGAAGCGCAGCATCGTCCGTCCGTTCGGTGACGAGATCACAATGACTCCCTGGCACCGCCTCACCGATGCGCATCCCAATCTCCGCAAGGAGATTTCCATGCCTTTCCACCAAGCCCTCACGCTCGCCGAACTGCCCGCCAACACAAAAAAGACCATAACGCTTCCATCGCAGAATGGGGGCGAGACGAAGGTCCTGCTCGTCCGCACCGAGGACCAAGCCACTGGCGAGCCGGCAATCTTTGCGCTCGAGGCCGAGTGCCCGCACGCCAAGGCACCGCTCGAGAAGGGTGCCGTCTGCAACGGAAGACTCATCTGCCCATTCCATGCCGGCACCTTTGCGCTCGACACCGGCGCGGTGCTGGAACCGCCGCCGCTGCGCGATCTGAAGCGCTACCCGGTGCGTGTACAAGGTGACGGCATCTTCGTCGATCCCACACCGATGGCCGGTGCCAAGCCCAAGCCGGTTGCCAAGGGCAAGCATCTCGTCTTCGCCGGCGGAGGCGCGGCCACGGCCGCCGCACTGTGTCATTTGCGCGACCTGGGTTTTGCCGGCCAACTCACCGTGATCGAGCCTGAGACCGACGAGCCTGTCGACCGCACACAGCTCACAAAGAATGCCCTTGCCGGTAAGGTTGCTCTGGACAAGCTCCCGCTGCTGCAAGCCCCGCAGGACGCCGGGGAGCCGGCACCACCTGCCTTCGAGCACCTCCGCGCTTCGGTCACCGCGCTGCAGCAAGCAGACCGCAGCGTCGCGCTCAGCAACGGCAGCACAGTCCCTTACGATGCCCTGCTGCTTGCCACCGGCAGCGTGCCCAAAAAGCTAAAGGTGCCGGGTGCGAAGCTTCCACACGTGTTTACCATCCGCCACATCGCCGACCTCCGGCGCATGGAGCCCTACCTCGGCGAGGGCAAGCGCGCCGTGCTCATCGGTGACAGCTTCATCGCCTTCGAGGCCGCCAGCGCCCTGCGCCAACGCGGCCTGCACGTCACCGTCGTCGCGAACAGCAAGATACCGTTCGCGAAGAAATTCGGCGAGGCCGTCGCCCATGCCCTGGTAAACCTGCATCGCAGCCATGGCGTGACCCTGCACACCGAGACCGAGGTCACCGCGATTACCCCCGCGGCCGTGGCCCTCGCCTCCGGTGCGGAGATCCCCGCCGACCTGGTCATCGCCGCCGTCGGTGTCGAGCCCGTCATCAACTACGCACCTGCACTGCCACAGGGCAAACGCGGCGGCTTGGCCATCGCTCGTGATCTGCGCGTCACTCCAAACGTCTGGGCCGCCGGCGACATCGCCTCGGTCGAGGGCACACGCATCGAGCACTGGCGCGTCGCCCAGCAGCACGGCCGCACCGCCGCCGAGGGCATGTTGGCTTACGTCCTCGACAACGCCGAAGGCGTGGCGCAGCCCTTGGGCGGCGTCCCCCTGTTCTGGACAACACACTTCGGCAAACGCTTCAACTACGCCGGCCACGCGGACACCTGGGACACGATCGAGATCGAAGGCGACCCCAGCCAACTCAACTTCCTCGCGTTCTACGTCAAGGACAACACCGTCGCCGCGGTACTCGGCTGCGGAAAAGATACGGCCATCGCTGCATTGATGGAGCCGCTGCGCGCACCGCTCAGCCCCGAGCGCGCCCGGCAGATTGCAGAGGTCGCGTAAGTTCTCTACGCTTTGTTGCGAGGTATTCTTGTCCGGTGCGAAGGCGTAGGAGTGCGATGACAAAAGCGTTGTTGCTGACCATTCTGATCCTAACCATGGGTCTGGTCACGACCTCGGGCACCGACTCGCTGCACGCTCAGCAACCCAATCCGTACAAGGGTCTATGGGAGGGCTACGCCGGCGAATGGAGCCATGTGTCCAAGCTTCATCGTTTGCGGGGCGGCTGCGCCTCCGGTCAAGATGCCACTTCATTGAGGTGGCAGACACAAAGCACTCTCATTGAGAATGCAGGCAGCAGAGCACCCTCTGCTTTGCAGGGTGCGCTACGCCGCCGGCTCGCTCTCAAAGTACAAATACTTTCGCCAGTTCGCGTCCGCCGAGCCGATCATGCGCATGATGTGGCGTGAGGTATGCAGTGTGAATGGCCGCGGTTCGCGCAGCAGGCGCATCTCCGCCCCCAGCTCATGCAGCAGGTGATTGCCCTTGCGCCGGTTGCAGCTCTTGCAGCAGGCCACGAGGTTCTCCCACGTGGACTGGCCGCCGCGCGAACGCGGCAGCACATGGTCCAACGTCAGCTCCGCCGCGGGCAGCACAATCTGGCAGTACTGGCAGGTATTGCGATCGCGCAACAGGATGTTCTTGCGGCTCAGCGCGCGGGTCTGGTGCGGGATGCGGCGGTACTCCAGCAGCCGGATCACCGACGGCATCTGCATCACGGCACGGTGCGAGTGCAGGGTCGTCCCCTGCTCCTCCTCCGTGCGCGCGATCCCTTTCAGCACCAGAACGAGAGCCCGGCGCGCGCCGCAGATGTTGATGGGCTCATAGCTGGCATTCAGCACCAGTACAGGTGTTTGCATGGCGGGCTGCCGAAACACGCCCGCCCGGATCTCGATGGCTTCCATCCGCGCCGTACCCGGCACGGGATGGGTGGTGTGGTGGACCTTGCCACCCCCTTTGACTCTCGCCTGCCCTCTCGCCTGCCCAACCTTCATTCCGCCTCCCGGTTCGAAGTTTCTAGTTCTCAGTTCTCAGTTCTCAGTTCGAAGTTCTCGGTTTTCAGTTTTCAGTTTTCGGTTTGCTCTTGTCTCTCTTGTTGTCATTCCCGCAGGGAATCTGCGTTTCGTTTCAGCCTGCCGGGATCTGCCGCTCCACCACCGACATATCCCAACGCGCCACGCTCGCCTCCATCGCCCGCACACTCTCCGGCTGTGCCCGGGCTACCGTGGCCACCCATACCTTGCCCGCCCCAGCCCGCAGCAGAGCGCGGCTGCACGCATTGGCAGTCGCCCCGCTGGTGAGAATGTCGTCGATCAGCAAAACCTCCCGCCCCTTCAACCGCTCGGGTCGCTCCGCACGAAACGCCCCGTTGAGGTTGGCCTGCCGTTGCGCTGCGCCCAGCGCGAACTGCGGCCGCGTATCCCGAACCCGGCGCAGGGCGTCCGGTGCGAGTACCAGCTTCCACCCCGGCCGAAGTTTCCGCAGCCGCTTCACGGCGGAGGCGGCCAGCAGCCCCGACTGGTTGAACCCGCGTCCCCGCTCACGGTCGCGGAACAGCGGCACGGGGATCACCAGCAGCTCGCCTGCCGCTTCGCCCTCGAGCTTCAGGATGGCTTCGGCCATCCAGTCGCCGAGAACATGCTCGGCCACGCGGCGCATGCCGTCGAACTTGAGCGCGTGCAGCATCTCGCGCATCTCGTTGTCGTAGGAGCCAAAGGCAACCGCCCTGGCGAACGCCGGCGGGGACATCCGGCAGGGCGTGCACTCATGCGCCCCAAGCGACGCGGCAAAGCGCGCCGACTCCATCCCCAGGGCATCGCCACAACGGCTGCACAATATCTCCTGTGCGTCAGCCTGCGAACGAACCCGGTCGACGCAGACATCGCAAATCCGAACCGGCCGGAGACCCAGCATGGGGGAGCCGCAAACCCGGCAGTCGGAGGGCAGCGCGGCGTGGAGCAGGTCGGCGGCGGAGGAACGAATGGCCACGGTGCAACTTTGCAGCACGCGGGTCAGCGCACGCCAGCTCTTGGCCGAGTTCCCATCCAGGTCCGCACGAAAACCGGGCAGCGTTTTGCCCTGGGGGCCGGGTGGTCCTCCGTTTCCGAGCCGGATTTGCCTCTCGCCTTCGCTGAAGACGCACCTCACCCGCGGCACGGGCGGCCTGGAAGCAGGCCCTGCGCTGTACCGATTGCCCGCAGTATAGCCCCGGCCCTTTGACAGGGCAATGCGAGTTTTGCCCCGCTGTCGCCCGGGCGGAATCCTCCGGGGGACGGGAGGTATCCTAAGGATGATGGCTGTGGTCGCAACTTCCCCGAACGTCGGTTCAAGTGAAGGCCTCGGGACCCGTGCGCGCGGTGCTTCCCTGCTCGCCGATTACGTCGCCCTGAGTAAACCGCGCGTCTCCGCCATGGTGCTGCTGACGGCTGCCGGCGGTTTTTACCTCGGCTCGCTGGCCTCCGGAATCAGCCCGTTCCATATGGGCCTGCTGCAGACCCTGTTCGGTATCGCGCTGGTCACGGCAGGGTCATCGGTGCTCAATCAGGCGCTCGAGCGCAAAACCGACCGTCGCATGCCGCGCACCGCCTCCCGGCCCATGGCACAGTCGCGCATCGGGCTCATGCACGGCCTTCTGCTGGGCTTTGCGCTGGTGACCGGCGGCTCGTTCTATCTCGCGCTGACCACCAACCTGATCACCGGCACGCTTACCCTGCTCACGGCTGTGAGCTACGTCGCCATTTATACGCCGCTCAAGCGCATCACGACGCTGAACACCTTTATCGGGGCCTTCCCCGGCGCGCTGCCCCCGCTGATCGGCTGGACCGCCGCCCGCGGCCTCATCGAGTGGCCCGCCGTCGCGCTCTTCGCCATCCTGTTCGTTTGGCAGTTCCCGCACTTCATGGCCATCGGCTGGATGTACCGCGGCGACTACGCCGAGGCCGGCATCCGCCTGACAGCAACGGGCAAAGACAAAGGCGACGCGGCGCGGTCCTCCGCCGTGCAGGCGCTGTTCTGGGTCACGCTGATGATCCCCGTCAGCCTGTGGCCAACATTTCTGCACACGACGGGAACGCCCTACGCTGCCGTCGCGCTCGTGCTGGACGCGTACTACCTATGGGCGACGGTTCGCTTTGCCCGCATCACCGGCACGGCAGAGCCGGCGCAAAATCGGGCACTGGCGCGCGGCCTGTTGAAGGTCTCGGTGGTTTATTTACCTCTGCTGCTGCTCGCTATGGTGTTGAATGCTCAAGGGCGGTTGCTGCTGCGGTGAGGGGAAGGCGACAAGCAGATCCTTGCGGGATGACAATCCTATAAAGTTGTGGCTTAGCGTTCCACGGCGTAGTTCGCCCAATCCGTCCGCGGCGTAGTTCTGGCTCGCCGTTCCTGTAAGACAGTTTTCCTTGTCATCCCGCAGCGTAGCGGAGGGATCCGCTTTTCGTTCGTGCTGCCGAAGACGCATCCCCGCAACCGGTAAGCTTAAGCAGTACACCATGCCCGCCATTGCCGCCCCCAACCCGACCTACCGCACGCCCCCGGCCGTCATCGCGGGCATCCTCGGTGTATCCGCCGCCGCCTCGCTGTTCCTCGCCTGGCTGGTCTACTACCATCCGCCGACCGATGTCGCGGGAACCCATCTCGCCTTTCTCCCCGCCCTGAACGCCGTTCTGAACGCCCTCTGCACGGTGTTCCTGCTGATCGGACTACGCCACATCCTGCGCCGCGAAATTGCACAGCATCGCAACAGCATGATGGCCGCTTTCGGGGTTTCGGCCGTCTTCCTGATCACCTACATCCTCAATCATGTCCTGCACGGCGATATGCTCTTCCCTAAGAGTCACCCGACCGCACGTTTCGTCTATCTTTGGATCTTGCTGACGCCGCACATCCTGCTGGCCATCGTCGCCTTGCCGATGATCCTGATTACCTTCTTTCTTTCGCTGAGCGGCCGGTTTCCGGCCCATAAGCGCCTTGCACGCTGGACTTTTCCCGTTTGGCTCTATGTATCAGTCTCGGGCGTGGTGGTATATGCGATGCTGGCGGCGTACCGTTAAATGACCATGCAAGGCGATACGCGCAAGCTTCTGAAGACCGGTTCCTGGATCCTCGCCTTCGGCGTACTCAGCATCGTCGTGCTGTACGCGGCCTTCGGCGGGGCCGGGCACCAGGGTCCGCACAACAACGGCGGCTGGCTGATGCTGATCTTCGCACTGGGCTGTCTGCCCATGGGCACCTTGGTTCTGGCGCTGGGCGTCGCGAAGCTGATTGGCGAACGAAGCCGGTAACCGGCGGCCCGTTCTGCTATTCTTCCCCCTGAAACGGAGCAACAGCCATGGCAAAAGGCGTCAACAAAGTTCTTCTTCTCGGCAATGTCGGTAAGGACCCCGAGATGCGGGCCTCACAGGGCGGCATGGCCATCGCGAGCTTCACCCTGGCGACGGCCGACCGCCAAAAAGACCAAACCGGCCAGTGGACCGACAAAACCGAGTGGCACAACCTTGTCGCCTTTGGGCGCACCGCCGAGATTGTTCGCGACTACGTGAAAAAAGGGACGCAGATCTTCGTCGAAGGCAAGATCCAGACCCGCTCCTGGGACGACAAGGAGTCCGGCCAGAAGAAGTACCGCACGGAGATCCTCGTCAACGACATGAGCCTGCTCGGCGGTCGCGGCGGTGCGGAAGGTGGTGCCGGCGGCGCGAGCTCCGGTGCCTACGCCGGGAGCGGCAGCGCGGGCGGCGGATACGGTTCCGGGGGCAACTACGCCGGCACACGCCCTAACACCGGTTCCGGCGGGGGTGGAGGCTACTCCCAACCCAGCAATGATTATGCCGACCAAGGCATCACGGACGAGGACATTCCCTTCTAGGGGCTCTCTAACCAAATTACGAACATTCTTTCGTTTCGGTCGCCGGGTAGTCACTCGCCGCCTGCTTACAATTTGGGAGCCACCCATGCGCCGCGCCCTGCGCACCCGACCTTCGTTACCCCATTCCGCAGTCGGCCCGGCTTTCGTGGCGCTGGCGGTGATGGGTGTGTTGGCGTCGGCGGGCAACGCGGGCGGGCAGCGGCACTCCATGGGATCGTCCCCACCCACGGCACCCCCCAACCGCCTGATGCCGGCGATGCCTTCTGGGTCCGCTCTCACCACCGGCCCCATCGCTCCGGTGAGCGCCGGCATGGGCGCGATTCAGTTTCAGACTGCCAGCGTGGGCGTGCCCGCGCCCCAGGCTCTCACGCGCCAGCTGCAATCCGAGGACGAGCGCACCCGTGGCGGTGCGCTGACCTCCGTCGGTGCGCCGGGACAGTACCTGCAGCGCGGCCACGTGCCCTTTCCCCACTCCGTGCAGCTCGATCTGGTGCAGCTGGGCGTTTCGAATGAACTTGACGCCCTACTGACCGTGGAGCTCGACGGGCACATCGTCAATGCCGTGCTGGTGCCCGATGGCGAGGGCTGGCGCCGGGTAGCCACACTGTATTTCGCCACCGCCTTCAGCAACGCCACGACGACCCCGTCTACCTTTGTGCGCCCGCTGCGCTCGTGGCTCGAGCCCGATCGCTACCGTGCGGTGTATCACGCGTCCGTGACCGACACCGCAGGCGATTTTATTGAGAACGAGGCGGACCTCCGCATCGTGAACAACCGGGCTGTCGTGGTGCTCGACTTCGTCTCCGGCGCACGCCAGTGCGATGTAACCGGCCAGATCCGGCCGCCGCACCAGACCTGCGAGCTGATCCAGCGGTGGCTCGAACCCGACCCCACCGACCCCCTCCACCATTTCACGCTCATCACCGGAACCGGGCACTTCTCCGCGCATGAGGCCGATGATCCGCTATCGCGCTCGCGCAACTATCGGCTGACACACCTGCGGTATTTCTCCTGCCAGGCGTACACCTTTTCCGACAGCAACATGCACTTCCAGCCGACGGCCAATGCGGTTCCCTGCGGCGTGCACGACGCGCCTTCGGCGCATCTGGATCACCCGTAGGCGTTGCACCCGACACGGAACGTAGGCGCAGCAAGCTGAGAGCTGAAGGCTAAACGCTGCATTTCGCTCGTCCGCCCCGGAACCACCCTTCCTTTACGGCGTCTAAACACCCGACATGCTCCGCACCCTCCTTCTTCTGAGCGCCTTCCTTGCCTCAGCCGCCGCCCAAGACCTGAAACTGACTCCACACCGCCTGCGCTATGCCCCGGGCCGGTCGATCACGCTGAGCCTCCCCGCCCCGCTTGACATCCATGTGGCCGCGAGCGGCCTGCACCGCGTCCGCTTTCTCGCCCAGGCTCCGGACGGCCGCATCTTTGCCACGGGCATGTGGAACCTCGCCGATAACACCCGTGGCTCGGTCTTTATCCTGGACGGCTGGAACCCGCAGACTCACAGGTTCACCCACATCACCACCTATTTAGACCACCTGCGCAACCCGAATAATCTCGCCTTCTGGACCGATCCTGCGACGCAGCAGACGTGGCTTTACCTCCCACTCACGGACCGTCTCGAGCGCTTCGCGTATCACGCCGGCGACAAGCAGCCCAGCGGCCCGCCGCAGGTCCTCATGCGCTTTCCCGATTACGGGTTGAACTACAAGTACGGCGGCTGGCACCTGACCCGCACCGTGGCGATCGCCAATCTGCACGGCGCGACGCGGGTGTATGTGGCGGCGGGCTCGTCGTGCGATTACTGCAAGGAACGCGAGGTGATCCGGGCGACGGTTGTCATGATGGATCCCGAGGGCGCAAATCAGCGCATCGGAGCGTACGGCATTCGCAATGCCGTCGATCTACGTTTCATTCCGGACCTCGATGGAGGCTCCCTATTCGCCACGGATATGGGGGACGACCATCTCGGCGATGAAGCCCCAGAAGACACCTTTTTCAAGCTGGATGCCCGCAATCGTTCCGGTCCTATCGCCGGGCCCGAAGCCACTCACTATGGCTGGCCGACCTGCTACTTCGCCGGAGGCAAGGCGGTGCTGGACACCACGCCGCTGCCAGACATGCCCCCGCCCGGAGACGTGCATGCGGAGTCTGAACGGCCTGCAGATGCGGAGCAATCCAGCTACGGCGCGCAGCCGGGGATGTATAAGCAGGGCACACTGCTGACCGCGGGTAGAAGCGGCACCGGAACGGATCCCAATGCAAACCTAGGCAAAGTTCCCGCGCCGCTCACTGACTGCCGTGACGTTCCGGCGGCCTACACAACGTTCGCCGCGCACTCTTCCCCATTGGGCCTGGCCTACTTTGGCGAGAGCGATCCAGTGATGGCGGGCAGATTTCTTGTAGCGCTCCATGGAGCCAGCAAGCCGCGTATCGGAACTGGCTACAAAGTCGTCAGCTTCACCGCTGCGGATCGCACGCCGCGGCCGTTTGTCGCCGGATTTCAAACCAGCGGCCCGGAGGGCAAGCCGTTGGTGCATGGCCGGCCCTGCGGTTTGTTGCGTGTGGGTCCGGACAGCTTTTTGCTTACGGATGACAAGCTTGGGCTGGTGTATTTCATCCACCCGCGTTGATCGGCGCGCAACCTTCGGTGCAAAGACGAACGCGGGATTCGCTGCAAACGCCACGAAACTTATTGCGCAACTTGGCGCTTGTAGCGTCCACTGCGTTTTGCCGTTCAGCAAAGGCATACCTACACATGGGCGGTACACTGACAGCCATGGACGAATCAACCTTTCGCCGCGTGTCAGACCGCGCCCTTGCAGCCCTGGAACAGAGCTTCATTCGCGCCGAAGAAACCATTGGCGGCTTTGAATCCGAAGTAAAAAATGGCGTGCTGAACGTCCTGTTCGACGACGGCAGCGCCAAGTTCGTCTTTACGCCCAACACCCCCGTCCGGCAGGTGTGGATCTCGGCCCAGTCCACCAGCTTCAAGCTCGAGTGGAACGAGGGTAAAGAAGCGTTTACCCTGCCGAAGACCGGCGAGGACCTCCGTACGCTGACTGAGCGGCTGCTGCGCGAACAGCTCGGCGACTCCAACCTCGCGCTCACCTAGGCATTCATCTCTCCGAGCTCCTGCCCAGCCATGCCCCTGCTTTCCGTCGCCATCATCACGTGTAACGAAGAGCGCAATCTCGGGCGCACGCTCGGCAGCGTTTGCTGGGCCGATGAGATCATCGTGGTCGATTCGGGTTCGGCCGACGGCACGGTGGCCATAGCCCGCTCCTTTGGTGCCCATGTTATCGAGCGCGAGTGGCCGGGCTTTGCGATGCAGAAGAACTTCGCGCTTGCGCAGTGCACCGGCACCTGGATCCTGTCGCTGGACGCGGACGAGGAGCTCTCCCCCGAGCTGCAACGGCAGATCCGCACCCTGCTCGCCACCAACCCGCCCCTGGATGCCTTTCGCGTCAAGCGGCGCAACCTCTTCCTGGGCCGCTGGATCAAGTACGGCGGCTTTTACCCGGACACCAAGCTGCGGCTCTTTCGCCGGTCTACCGCCACCTTCGCCGCCCGGCCCAAGTTTGAAGACCGTCCTGTCCACGAGACCATCGCCTTTGACGGGGCTGAAGGCACGCTCGATTACGACCTAATTCACCACGCCTATCCGACGCTTGAGGCCTACCTCGAGCACATGAACCGCTACTCGACCCTGGGTGCCGAAATCCTGGTGAGCAAAGGCCGTGTCAGCCGCTCGTGGCTGGTCTTTGCCGCCCATGTTTCCCTGCTGCCCTCCCTGGCCTTTCTCTGGAATTACGTGGTGCGGCTGGGTTTCCTGGACGGTCGCGAGGGCCTGTTGCTGCATCTCTACCAGGCTGTTTACACCAGCTGGAAGTATGCCAAAGCCTGGGAGCTATCGCGCTCGGCTGCGGGACAGCTGGCCAGCGGTGCTCAATCCCCCGCGGCGTCCGGCGATTCTTCCGAAGCCGCCTAGACGTCGACGGCGCGGCGGTCGCCGGTCAACCGCCTGAAGTGCTCCGCATAACGCGCCGGCAGCGCGCGCCGCTTCATATCGCGGTCGACGACCATGTGCACGGTCTCCCCCTCGCACAACACCGTCTCCTCTCCGGCGCGCAAGATGGCATAAGTGAAACGCACCATCGATCCGCGCACACTGGCCAGCGTCGTGCGTACCACGAGCTCGTCGTCATACCGCGCCGGCGACCTGTACCGCGCCCGTGCCTCGATCACGGCAATCAGCGCACCGTCTTCGCGCTCCATGTCGCGGTAGTTCAGCCCCACCTGGCGCAAAAACTCCACCCGCCCCACCTCAAACCACACCAGGTAGTTGGAGTGGTAGACGACGCCCATCTGATCCGTTTCGGCGTAGCGCACACGGACCATCGTCTCGGCATAGCCGCGCTCCGCCACTCGTTCTGCTTGATCCATGCACTCAGTTTAGGTGTCCGTGCGAGGGGGAGTCACGGCAATTCAGCATCTATCTCACCCACCGTTAATCCTCACCGTACCGTCATCCTGAGCGCAGCGAAGGACCCCTGTATTCTGCTCATACCAACGATACGCCGTCCGGTCCGTGCCGCTGAATGTTTCTGACACCTAGAGTGAGCGGGCGTCCGCTCAGCATCACGCCTGTGGCAGAGGATCGAAGTGAGTGGGAGTTTATGGCACTTGAGGTAGAACCCACCGATGCGCTCATCGTCATCGACATGCAAAACGATTTCCTACCCGGCGGAGCACTCGCTGTAGCCGAGGGCGATGCCATCCTCCCTGGAATCCATCGGCTCGGCGATCACTTCGACCACGTTCTCCTCACCCAGGACTGGCACCCGCACGGCCACATCTCCTTCGCCGGCGCCCACACGGGCAAGCGGGCGTTCGTCGATACGGCCGAGGCTCCATATGGGCCGCAAGCGCTGTGGCCCGACCACTGCGTCCAGGGTTCGCGGGGGGCCGAACTCTCGCCGGACCTCCATCTGCCTCACGCCGAACTCATTCTCCGGAAGGGCTTTCGCCGCGAGATCGACAGCTACTCCGCGTTTATCGAAAACGACAAATGCACCCCCACCGGACTTGCCGGATACCTGCGCGATCGCGGCCTGACGCGCCTATTCTTCTGCGGTCTGGCTTACGACTTCTGCGTTGCTTTTTCGGCTCTGGACGCCGTTCGGCTCGGCTTCGAGGCAATCGTGGTCGAAGACCTGAGCCGCCCCGTTGGGCTGCCGGCTACGGACGAGACACCCGGTTCAGTGGAGCGCACGCAGGCGGCGTTCGCCGAGCACGGCATCCGCCGTATCGCGGCAGCCAGCCTCACCGGGCGCAAGGGCGTGAGCCGCTGATGCCCAGCCCCGGAGCCGACACCGCCGACTGGCCCGAAGCCATGGCCGAGGTCACCGCCTGCCGCTACGACGCGCGCGCCGGCCGAGCCATCGCCTTCGGCTTGCTATCGAAAAAGCACTTCCGTATCGACTACAGCTATCTCGCCAACGGCGCACTGCACACGGGGCAGTGTTTTTCTGAGAGGGCGATGCCCCAGGGCATGCTATTTCCTGTCCACTACGATCCCCTTGCCCCTGCGATGAACCGCTCTGCCCTGCACGGGCCGGAGCCGCGGGCACCGTTGCTCGTCATTGGCCTTGCCGGGACGGTTGTACTCGCCCTGCTTTGGTTCGTATCCCTGCGCGGCTGCGCCTGAACCGGGAACGCCGGGCTAACCGTTTCCCCGTTCCCCATCCTGGGGCAGTGATTACAGTTTCGTCATGCGCTTTCCTCTATTCTTTGCATCAACATAATCACGAAGCCTCAGCAGACTGGATTGTTTTCACGTACTGAAGCGAAATCAGCTGGGACAGGCTCAAAACCATGAGGGGTAAGGGTGAACGGATGCGTACGTTTGGAATGGCGGTCTGCGGTTTGGCTCTGGTAGCAACGGGCATGTTGCCTACGGTACAAGCGCAGGATAAGGCGAAGATGGATGAGCGGCTGAATGCAGCCGCGGGCATTATCGAAGAGGTGATGGCCGCGCCGGACCACGCCATACCGGAGACGGTTCTTGGCGGAACGCATTGCGTGATCGTGATCCCATCGGAGAAGAAGGCGGCCTTTGCCGTGGGCGCGCAGTATGGCCAGGGCGTGGCCACCTGCCGCACCGGCCACGGCTGGAGCGCGCCGGTCTTTGTGAGATTGACGGGCGTCAGCTTCGGTTTCCAGATCGGCGGGCAAGCGACCGATCTTGTGTTACTCGGCATGAACAAGAAAAGCGCGCAAGACCTGCTGCACAGCAAAGTGAAGCTGGGCGCAAGCGCCTCGGCGGCAGCGGGCCCTGTTGGCCGTGATGCCCAGGCGGCGACCGATGTGTTACTGAATGCGGAGTTTCTTACCTACTCGCGAGCCAAGGGGTTATTTGCCGGCCTCGATCTGAGTGGGGATGTGCTCGATGCCAGTCAGGATGACCTGCGTGCGGAGTACGGCTCAGACATCAAACCCGACGCCGTGCTGGCAGGTACTGTCAAGACGCCCCCGGATGCACAACATTTCGTCCATACCGTCAGCCGGTATTTCGTGATCTCGAAAAACTGGAAGACGATGACGCCGCCAAAGCATCCCGTCACCTAGGACAGCCTCGTCAGGGTTGATCTAGACTCTGACGCCAGCCACTGGCGACCCTTGGTTATCCGTGGGTTATCCGTGGACAGGGCTGTCAACTCTTATGGGGCTGGTTTGGTACGTCACACCAGAGCTAAGGTTCTTCCCTGCTCAGTTTCTGGACCAGGATCCACGCTGTGGTCATCTTTTATTTGTCATCCCGCAGGGATCTGCTTTCTTCTTAAAAGTATAAGAAAGTAGCAGATTCCTACGGGATGACAGAAGAAATGCCGCATGCCAAAGAGGGGATCTTTTCTACAGCCGGGGCCGTGTCTTTCGCCACATCGCGGCGGCTACGGCGAAGGCGATGATGGCCGATAAACCCATCGCGCTGAGAACGGCCTGTGGCCCGCCACTCTCGACATCGCCATACAGATGCTCGTTGTAAACCACAAACCCGCAACAGGAGACCGGCAACGCAAAGAAGAACACGCCAAAGCCCAACAGCGCTGCCAGCGCCAGTCGCTTTGTCCAGTCCTGCATGCGCGCCTCCACGGAAACCCACGGCCTTCCCAGGTTTTAGCTTACGTCGATAATCCCAACTCGGCCGCCCGCGCCTGCATCGCCGCGATGCAATGCCCGATGTGCTCTTCAAGCGGAATGCCTAACAACTCTGCCCCGCGAGTCATGTCCTCGCGCTTTACCGCCCGTGCAAAGGCCTTGTCCTTCATCTTCTTCTTCACACCCGCGACTTGGACGTCCGCGATGGCCTTGGATGGCTTGACCAGCGCACAAGCCGTTAGAAAGCCTGCCAGCTCATCACAGGCAAAGAGCGCCCGGTCGAGATGGGTTTCCGGCGTAACGCCCGAGTAGTCCGCATGGGCCAAAATGGCATGGAGGATCTCCTCCGGCCACCCCGCCTCGCGCAGAAATCTGACGCCGACAAAGGGATGCTCCTCGGGCGAGGGATGCCGCTCGTAGTCGAGATCGTGCAGCAGCCCCGCCGCGCGGTACCTGTCTGCAAACCGGGATGCCGTCTCCCCCGCAAGCCCAAGCCGCGTGGCCTCGCGCACACCGTAGCTTTCCGTACAGGCGGCTACCGCCAGCCCATGCTTTACGAGCGACTCGCTCGCGGTCCACTCCCGCAATAGTGCCTCCGCGGCTTCGGCATTCCACTCCGCCATGCACACCTCGCTGCCCAAAATTCGTGTTGTCCTGTTCAGAATAGTTACTGCCTTGGTTCGTCTTCCTGTTTTATCCTACTTTCGTCCGGGAATCTTCCGGAATACCTCTTGACCTCCTCGATACGGGGTGTCATTGTAGGCACATCGCTTGTGTGTCTTCGCGGACACCGGTGCTGTGGTGCCTTGCTCTGGCCGCCACCCGCTACACACAACATGGAAGTTTTATTGGAGCCCATCAGCGTTCCCTTGCCGGCGACGGCGAGCGAACGCGAGGTCCTGAAGTGCGATCACTGCAAGCTTGTGCAGTTTCGCACCGCCGCTGACTCTTGCCGCCGCTGCAAGAAGTCGCTACTGCCTGAACAGCCCAAGGCCCTCCCGGCCATCGCCCTTGTGCCCACGCCGGAGCCCGGCTCCGCGCCCAAGGAAAATACCCTGCAGGTGGCCACCGCCGTACGAGACTTGCGCCGGGTGCGCAATCTGTCGCAGCGGCAGCTCGCCGGCCGCATGGGCGTGCCCCGTACGTACATCTCCAAAATCGAGAACGGCAAGGCGATGCCCACGCTGAGTTCTCTGGATCGCCTGGCCCGGGCGCTGCAGGTGGATATTTCCGCCCTGCTGCGCGATGCGCCCAAGCGTCACCAAAATGAGACCGACCTGCTGATGACGGACCCGTTCCTGGCCGAGATCGCGAAGTTCGCTCCGCACCTCACCTCGACGCAGAAGTCGATCTTCTTGAATCACGTACGCGAGCTGGCCCAGACGCGCACACGCCGTACGGCGTAGACCCAACCGCCCCTCCTTTCCTCCCGCCGCAGGCCGCTCGGTCGCCAGACACGAGCCCTGCGGCGAC
>CAXTUW010000013.1:0-103197 GCA_964247595.1 uncultured Acidobacteriaceae bacterium
CGGCCCAGGGTAAAGACTCGCTCGGCGCTGTCCGTGATGTCCGATGCAATCTGCGCGGGCGGCATGCCGGAATAAAACGTGGCGACGACGACCACCGGGATCTTCACGGGCGGAAAGAGGTCGACGGGCATGTTGACGATCGCTGCCCCACCGACCACAACGATGATCAAGCAAACCATGAGAATGAAAAAGGGATAGCGAATCGCAAAGAAAGACACGGTTAGCGGTCCCCCTTAGCGTTCTCTTTTTGATAATTCGCCAGGCTGCGCGGTACGGCTTGTGGCGTAACTTTTTCACCAGGCTGCAGCGCGGACAGGCCGCCAATAATGACGCGATCCCCTGCTTGCAGGCCGGAGCTGATTTCCTGAGAGTTTGACCCGCTGATGCCGAGGACGACAGGGCGCTTCTGTACAAGATTGCCGCTATCGACCAGCATGACGGAAGGCTGATCTCCCTCAAGAATGGCGCTGGCTGGAACGAGGAGCGCCTCGTCTTTTTGGTCTAGATTGAAGGTCACGTTGGCGTACATCCCCGGGGTCAGGGTGAGGCGCGGGTTCTTGACATCGACTTCAGTCATCATGGTTCTCGTCGCGTTGGAGACGTCCCTGGTAAAACGAATCACGGTGCCGGCAAATTGTTGACCGGTCGCCTGCACATTGACCGAAACAACAGAACCCTCATGTACCAGGGGCACATCCCGCTCCGGTATCGGCATCCTCAACCTAAGCACATCGCTCTGCGCAAGCCTCACAACCGCTTGATTGAGGCCTTCCGCGGTTCCGGCCGGAATAAGGGCTCCGGTATCGGCATAGCGCATTGTGATGACCCCGCTATAGGGAGCCGTGATGGTGGCGTACTGCTCCATGCTGCTGACGCGAAGGTTCTCGGCACGCGACACACCGAGTTGCCCTCCGGCCGCGGCTACGGCTGATTTTGCAGCGTCCACCTGAGCCGCTGCTGACTGATCCTTCGCCCTTGCATCATCCAGCTCTTGAGCGGCTACCAATCCGGGCTGCTGGTCAGAGGCCTGCTTGAGACGAATGTAACTCGCGTGGACGGCAGCATAGCCGGCTTGCTCCCGCGCGACCTCATTGCCGAGCCGCTGTACTGTCTGCTGCGTTTGCGTGATGCCCGCCTGTGCCCCGGCCACTTGGGCCTGTAACTCCGGCACTTCCAACACTGCAAGGGTTTGGCCTTTGTGAACGCGGTCGCCAATATCGACATAAATGCGGCGGATATAGCCCGAGACCTTGCCGTGAATGTCAACCTCCTGAAATGGCTGAAACACACCGGCGACAGTAAGCTGATTCGCGATCGACCCTCTTTGCGCCGTCGCGATTGACACAGTGGGAGGGGGTACGACGGTCTCGGTTTGCGGTTCCTTTTTTCCCCGATGGATCAAGAAAACGACGAGGGCCACAGCCGATATGCAGCCTATTGCTCCTATAAGCAGGCGCTTGGAGCGCGTATTTGGTCCTTCTTTCAAGACAAACTCTCCGACGGCAGGATCATGCAGCGACTCATAGCTTCGTCGATAGCGACGTGATCTCCAGGCTGGGGCACGTATCGCGCAGAAGCTTGCACACCTTCAGTTGAGCAAAGGTCCGTCTTACATTCCCTTACAAGTTCCTGACAATGGGAGAGTGCAGCTTGTTCGTTCCGTTCGAGTCGGCCATCATCGCAATGGAGGAGTTCCGTTTTGTCCACTGAGCCGGCGCTGCATCGCATTCTCGTCATCGAGGACGACCCGGCACTGGCCAAGGCCTTGAAAGCCGAGATCGCGGACAACGGCTACGAGGTTCAGTTAGCCGCTTCCGGGGAGGAGGGTTTCTTTCTGATCTACAGCTTTCATCCTCACCTCCTCGTGTTAGATATCACCCTGCCTGGCAGGAGCGGCCTTGAGATCTTGAAGCAGGTACGAGAACAAGGCCAAGACCTGCGGGTGCTGGTCCTCACGTCACACAACGAGGTAGAAGACCGCGTGACAGGTCTTAAGTCGGGAGCGGATGACTACCTTGGCAAGCCTTTCTCCTTTACAGAGCTGCTCGCTCGCATGGAGTCGCTTCTACGCCGAGGACACCCTCAGACAGAGTCGTCAAAGCTCCGGATAGCAGACCTGGTGGTGGACCTCGACGCGCGCAAGGCCACGCGATCTGGCATGGAACTGCTTCTTACGCAACGGGAATTCGATCTTCTGCTCTACCTGGTTGAACATCGTGGACGCCCCGTTTCGCGCGAGATGCTTTCACGCGATGTATGGCGTGAGACGTCCCGCTTCACCCCGATCGACAATGTGATCGATGTCCAAATGACGCGGCTCAGGCGAAAGATTGACGACCCATTTTCAATCAAGCTTTTGCAGACGATCCGGGGGGTGGGGTTTAGGCTCCGCCATACACCCTCATGACGATATCGCGGTTGCGAAGTGTACGAACACGTCTCACCCTCTGGTACGTCGCCGTGCTCGCCGGCATTCTTATCGTTTATGTCGCCGCTGTGTTCGTCTTTCAATATGCACTGCTTCAGCGGCAGATGTATCACGATGAGATTCAGGATGTAGAGACGGTCGAGGGCTTGCTGAGCTTCGATGCAGCCGGGCGCTTGCAGCTACAGCAAAACTACTTTGCACGGCCTCAGAACCGCCTGCTGGTGGATCGTTACATGGAGGTAAGGGATCTCTCCGGGGCTGTTCTCTACCGGAGCGGGACGCTGAAAGGCCAATCGTTAGGAGCTGCTTCCTTCGTCGGCGAAGGGGGGGAATCGTTCGATGAACGGACGGTCCGATTAGGCGACAGCACACGTGTCTTCCTGATCAGCCATGTCCATCCGGTGGCAGGACATCCGGTTCTGATCCGGCTCGGTTACAGCCTGGCTTCGATCACGAGCCACATGATGCAGTTCTTCGTATTGCTGATGCTGGCATTGCCGGTTGCGTTAGTCTCTGCGGCATTTGCGGGCTATGCGATTGCCAAAAGAGCTCTAAGCCCTCTTGAAACCATGGCCAGCCGCGCGGAAAGCATCACAGCGAACAATCTAAGCGAACGCTTGGCGGTGGAGAACGACAACGATGAACTCGGCCATATGGCGCGCGTGCTGAACCATCTTCTGGATCGTTTGGAGCGTGCCTTTCATGAGCTTCAGCGATTTACAGCCGATGCTGCTCATGAGCTTCGTACACCTTTGGCGGCTTTGCGGGCCACAGGAGAAATTGCCATCGAGCGAACACAGGATGAGCCTGGATTGAGAGAGGCCGTCAGCAGCATGTTGGAAGAAACAGTTCGTTTGAACCAGACAATTGATGGCCTCTTAATCCTGGCGAGAACGGAATCGCAGCAAACGGGCGGCACGGAACAACTCATTCATCTCCCAGAGCTCGTGAGGGAGATCCTGAACCTTCTCGAAGTGGTCATCGAAGAACGACGCATCACGGTCGAGGAGGTTCACGACGGTGACGCCAGGCGCAAGATCCTTGCGGACCGCAGCTTCATTCGAGTTGCCCTTCTGAATGTGTTGCACAATGCACTGAAATTTTCTCCGCCAGGTTCCACTCTACGAATTAGCTACTCGCATCAATATCTAAACAACCGCGAGATAGAACGGGTTTGCGTGCACGATGCTGGTCCAGGCATCGCGAGTGGAGAACACGAAAAGATCTTGGAAAGGTTTTTTACAAGCAGAAATCCGGAAACCGCGGGTCTAACGGGAGCTGGCCTTGGATTGTCCATTGCAAAGCTCGCGATCGACCGCAGCCGTGGAACGATCGTCTTCGATAGAATGGCCGTAAAGGGAGCGCGATGCTGCATCGATCTTCCGGCTGCTTGAAGCGAGCTACGCTTCCCAAATCTTTGAACAGCTCCGCTTACAATTTCTTGAAACAGCTCCGCTTACAATTTCTTAAAACAGCTCCGCCTTTGCGGAAGCGCCGCGGTCACTCAGTTAGTTCCTACGCCTCTCTTATGACGACGGCGCACTTGCCCCGGGTGCCTTCTCCTTGCTATCTCAGCAGCAGTGAATACAGGTTCGCGGTGAACGTGCGTTCCACGATCAGCGGCTGATCGTCCTGCGTGAGGCCGCCGAAGATGTAGCCGGCAGCCTCGCTTTCCGGGGAGAAGGAGAGCCGGATCAACTGCTGCACCCTGCCCTCTGGTATCGATACACGATCGATCGGTTGCGCGGGGTCGAGCGGCTCGTGCAGATACAGGAAGCGGCTATCGGAGGACCAGGCGGGGTCAGCCCCTGAGTGAACCGGCAGCGGCCGCCATTGCTTTGCCGCTACATCGAACAGCAACACCTGCCGTTGATCGAGGGAGAGCGCGGCAATGTAACGCCCGTTCGGCGACCAGCGAGGGCTGAAAAGGCCATCGGAGCCGGGTACTTCACTCACCTCATTTGTTCGTAGATTCAGGATCTGGAGCGTCCGTGCTGCCGTCTCCTTACCGAGCGTGTCGTTGATGCGCCCGAAGACGAGCAACTGCCCATCCGGCGACCATGAAGGATCGGCCGCGTTACGTGACTCCGTCAGCAGCGAGTGGATCTCGCGCCCATCCGCCGCAACCAGGTAGAGCCGCCAAGCCTTGCCGGGCTCGCGGGCCATAAAAGCCAGCTGGGAGCCGTCCGGAGCCCAACGTGCTAGAAATACATCCAGCGTATCCGGCGTGAGCTGCAGGGTTTGGGTGCCGTCCCCCGCCGCGCGCCAGAGCCGGCCACGATCATCGGTCCAAGCTACCCATCTCCGGTCGCGTGAGAACTCCACCCGGAAAGCAGAAGCCAGAAAGCCCTTTTCGGGTACCAGCTCGCCTGTGGCCGTGAGGCGCTTCACCTGCGACCGCCCGTCTGCACCCAGGAAGAAGACCGTATTGCCCGTTCGTGCGGCAACGGGTGCCTGGAACTGGAGCGGCCCATCCGTCAGGCGCACGGGCTTCGTGGCGGCGTCGCCAGAGAGGCGCCAAACATCGGTGTTGCCGCCACGCTCCGCCTGAAACACGAAGGAGGTGCCATCGGCGGTCCAGACCCCGCAACATTCCATCGGTGGGTTCATAAAGCCGGTCAGGATCTGCCGTGGCTTGCGGTCAGTTGCCGACATCTGCCAAAGCGACCCTGTATGCACAATCGGGTCGATGATGGTGAAACGCAACAGGGTCCCGGCAGGATTCCACCGTAGCCAGAAAGCACGTCCGGGCAGCGACGCAAAGGGCGATTGCCGCGCATCATCGGCGTGAGTCAGATAGAGCTCATTGCCTGCGGCATACAGGATCCCTTTGCCATCCGGCATCCAGGTAGCGTCGTGCGCCAGTACGCCGCCAACGCGCAGCGCCGATCCGCCGGTAGTCGGCACCACCCAGAGAGGCTGCTCCGATTCGGTCGAAAGATGGCTACGCAGCAATAACCGCGAGCCGTCGGGAGAGACATCGCCCAGCGTCGGGCTGGCAACCTCGTCGGGAATACGTAGAGGTGTGGGTTCTCCACCACCAACCGGCACCGTTCCAATACCCGCCCGCCCTTCGTGGACGATCGGCACGAAGATCCGGTACGCATCCGTGGAACTTGCCGGGAGGTTTTCCGTCAAGCCGATATCGACTGCCAGACGCCCGCTGTGCGTGAGCTGCACGATGTGCGGAGGCCGGGTCTCCGTTTGTCCTCTACCAAGCAGGTACGCAGCCAAACCAACCAGCAGCCCCAAGAGCGCCGCAACGCTCCAGAAAGCAGGGCTGAGTCCGGCCCTCGCCTTCTCCCGTATCGAAGATGGACCAGCAACCGCGGGCAGCTGCACTGAAGCGGCCGGTGAGGGCAACGGCGGCAGCGGCCACAGCACGTCCTGCGAGTGCACGGGAGTTGTACCTCCCAAGGCGACCGGCAGATCAGGCGCAGTCGGCGAATCAGGTCCGATCAGCGGACCAGGTGCGGCTTCCACTACCGAGCTTGAGAAATGCGTCAGCGCCCCATGTTTTTCGGCCGGGGAAGCCGGCGAGAGCTTCGCCCCGTCAGCTTCCGCTACCCGATGCGTCGGCGCGATGAAGCGGTACCCTCGCCTGGCAAGGGTCTCCACGAATCGGGGGTTCTCCGCAGAGTCGCGCAAGGCTTCCCTAATTTTATTGATTGCCGTGGCCAGGGAGTGATCGAAGTCAACGGTTGTGTTGTCCCCCCACAGGCGCAGCTGGAGTTCTTCCCGCGTTACGATCTCGCCGGGATGCTCCAGCAAAAGTGCCAGCACCTTGAATGGCTGACTCTGCAACTTGACGCGGTACCCCGATCGCCAGAGTTCGCACGCATTCAAATCGACCTCATAGAGCCCGAAGGTGACCCGCGAACTGGACCGAAGTACTGGCATCCCGCGTAACAGTTACGCTTACACTCTATCACCGCCGGCCGTGGCGGACGGTCGAAGGTATTCTCTATGTCGTTCATAATGAGACGGTTAAGTGGGGATATTTAAATGAGGCACAAACGACACCGAAACGATTGCGGTGATCGTTCCCATTTGTTGAATGTTGCTCGCGTCACCCTAAACCCATCACCTTGAGTCCTCAAATTCGAGGATGCTCTTGGAGGCAGTACCCCATGAATCTTCCCTCGCTCCGCAGAGGCACATCGCAGATCGCTCGGCTTCTGCTCGCCACCATTGTTTGCTTCAGTCAACTGGCCATTTTGAATGCGCAAACAGACAGCGCACGCGTAACCGGAAACATCACGGACAATACCGGTGCTGCGGTTCCGGGCGCACAGGTTGTTGTGACCGATACCGACAACAACGCGACCCAGACAGTGCGAACCGGCGGTGCCGGTGATTTCAGCGTCTCCGCCCTACGCCAGGGAAATTACAAAGCGAAGATCAGCGCTCCGGGCTTTCAATCCCAGGAGATTGCCTTCAAATTGGATGTGTCGCAGGTCCAGGCGTTGAACTTTAAGCTCGCAGTTGGGGCACAGACGACCACGATCGAAGTCACTGATGCGGCTCCGCTGGTGCAAACAGCCGATTCCCAAACCGGCATAGTGATCAACGATCGCCAGCTTTCGGATCTGCCGCTAAACGGCCGCAACTTCACCCAGCTTGCCCTGCTGACGCCCGGCGTCACCCGCGGGCAATACGGAAATACGGCCTCCGGCGTGGGCAGCAACGTGGAAACGCTGCGCTACAACGATACCGGTGGCGCGTCTCTGTCGGCCAACGGTCTTCGTCCCCAGGCCAATAACTTCCTGCTCGATGGCCTGGACAACAATGAGGCGCTGGTCAACACGATCGTCTTCTTCCCGCCGGTAGAGGCGATGAGCGAATTCCGCGTCACCAACTCGCTGGCTCCCGCGGAGTTTGGACGCGCCGGCGGCGTCATCACCCAATCCGATATCAAGAGCGGCACCAACCAGATCCACGGCTCGGTCTTTGCCTTCTACCGCGACAGTGCCATCGGAGGATCGAGCGAAAACTACTTCAATCCCAGCATTCCTGAAACGAAGTATCACCGCAATCAGTTCGGCGCGACTATCGGCGGCCCGATTCTCAAGGACAAGCTTTTCCTGTTCTTCGACTACCAGGGGCTGCGTGAGGCGATTCCCAATGGCGGTGCCACCATCAACACCGTACCAACCGCGCTGATGCGCACCGGCAACTTCTCCGAGTTGCTCGGCACAGGCCTGACCAGTGTTCCCTACAACAGCCTGGGCAGTTTTGATCCCACAGGTTGCACGACCTTTACCACCGTACACGGGGCCAAGGTGAGCAACACGGCCCAGCTGAACGCCTCTGTCGACAACGGGGCCATCTTCGATCCACTCACCTGCGCCCAATTTGGCACGGTAGCGGCTCCCAATGTGATTCCGGCTAACCGAATCAACAGCGTCGGGCTCAACTACCTCAAAGCCTTTCCCGCCGCCAATCGCGCCGCTACGAACAATGTGCTGCAAAACTATGCCAACACGCAGTTCATCGTGAACAAATATAACGACTTCGATGTTCGGCTCGACTGGCACTTCAAATCACGCGATACGTTCTTTGCCCGCTACAGCTATGGCCAAGACAACGATGAAAAAACTGTTTCGATTGTCGGCATTCCTTCCGGCTTCGCGGCAGGCGTCAACAATACCCACCCGCGCGGCTTGGCCGTAGGTGAGAATCACCTATTTTCCCCTAACCTGATCAATGAGTTTCGCTTCGGCTATACGCGGCCGTTCTACGGATATATCCCTCCATTTGGAAGCGTCCCCTTTTCGCAGAGCCTCGGTATTGTCAATGCCAATCGCAACTCCCTGCTGGGCGGAGGCGCATTGATCGGCGGCAACAACACCAATCTTTCCTACACCGGCGACGGCGGAGCGTATCAGGTTCCCCAACAGTCCTATGAGTTTGCGGATACCTTCAGCGTGAACCGTGGCCGACACGCCTTCCGGTTTGGCGAACAGGTGCTGTTCCGCCATGTGGATTTTGAGCAGGGCAGCGATGCGAAAGGGTTCTTCAATTACCAGGGAAGCGGGAGCGATTACACCGGCTTTGACTCCGCCGAGGTGCTGGCCGGTTTTGCCAACGGCTACTCCATCGCCAACTCCACTGGCTTTTACCACACCCGGACGTATGAAACCGGCTTCTTCGGCCAGGACGACTGGAAGGTGACCCGCCGGCTGACGCTGAATCTCGGTCTGCGTTACGACCTCTACAACTTCCCCTACGAGACCAACAACCGGCAGTCTAACTTCAACATTGCCACGGGCGCACTCGACGTTGCCGGCCAGAACGGCAATTCACGCTCGCTGGTCAACACGCCCAAGACCAACTTCGCCCCCCGCATCGGCTTCGCCTATGACGTCTTCGGAACCGGCAAGACGGCCCTTCGCGGCGGCTACGGCCTGTACTACTTCCTTGACCGTGGCGGCATCGGTCAGGAGTTGAATAACAATCCTGACTTCAACGGTATCTCCAGTTATAGCGACTACGCCGGTTACCGCATCACGCTCTCCGGCCAGGAGTCCGGGCTGCAACCGAACAGCGCCACACCCGGACCTTACGCCCTCAACAATGCGGCACTCGCCACAACCCCGTTACCCGCCCCAAGTGGCTCAATCAGCGAGACGGCACCGACCAATGCAAGCGTCATCGCATACCCCACAAACAGCCGTATTCCCACCATTCAGGAATACAACCTGAACCTGCAACAACAAATTGCCAGCAGAACGACGGTGACGATTGGGTATGTCGGCACAAAGGCAGACCATCTGCTCACCAGTATCGGCTACAGCAACCCGCAACTCGGAACGGGTGCGAAGTTCTTCCAATCCCAGGGGCTGGGCGTCACGCTGAATGAGTTTGAAGGCACGTCACACTACAACGGCTTGCAAACCAGTTTGAACCGTCAACTCGCGAACGGCTTGCAGGTAACCGCGGCGTATACCTGGTCGCACTCCACCGACGATAGCCCCAGTCCGTTCTCCGCCAATCAGGCAGCGATCCCCATGACAGCGGCAGGACCGCAACTCAGCCTCAACCGCGGCAACGCCGATAACGATCAGCGGCATGCATTTACGGCCTCCGCCCTGTTGGAGGTTCCGTATGGGCGTGGGCGCCGCTTCGGTACTCACCTGAATCGCGGGCTGGACTACATCATCGGCGGCTATCAGTTCAGCCCCTTCGTGCAGATTGGCTCCGGTACGCCGTTCGATTTGACCACAAACGCGGGCAGTTCCGCGCAGGGGCCGGGCAACCGGCCGGATCTGGTTGGGCTGCCGCACATCGGTCTGCAGAAAAACTTCAACACGGTGATCAGCGGATTCCCGTACCTCAATCAGAGCGCTTTCGTTCATCCCCCGATCAACGCTGCCGGCGTATATACCCGTGTCGGCACCGTGTATCGCAATCAGTTCTATGGCCCTGGCTACAACACAACCGGGTTGTCGATCTTCAAGGACATCCCAATCACGGAACGTATAAAGTCCCAGATCCGCGGTCAAGCTTACAACTTGTTCAACCATCCACAGTTCGCGAATCCCAGCAACGGAACCAGCGGCGGCGGCACCAACATCGATGTTTCGCAGATTGTTGTCAACGCCACACGTTTTCGCAGCGCACGTGAGATTGAGTTGGCGTACCGCATCACGTTTTAATGCACTACCCCCTCGGGCCGCATGGACTTCGGTACATGCGGCCTTCTTGCCGGGCCATATTCGCGAGCGCAACACCAGAAATCTAGGAGGAGACTTGAATCGACGTGGGCTGCACAGGATTTTTGCCTGGAGATGTCGGCGCATCCGTAGCCGGCTCCCTGCCTTGCAGATTCTGTTTCCACTGCGCCTTATCCTTGCCCTCTCCATTACCGTCCTCTCCTGCGCTGCTCAGAGCGCAAAGCCGGTGATCACCAAAATCGACCCGCCGAACTGGTTTACCCACCTGCCCGATTCGCTCCTGCTGGTGCATGGGGAACATTTGCAGGAGACCTCCTTCGCGCTACAAGGCAACACGGCCAGCATCACGGAAACCACAACCTCCGCCAACGGCCATTGGGCCTTTCTCACCTTAAGTTCGCGAGAGGCCAAGCCGGGCGTGATGAAGATCGTCGCAACCAATAAGTTCGGCAGCACCTCCGTCGCGTACACCCTTGCGGCGCTGCGCCCCGCGGCCGAGCAGCCCAAGGGCTTCGGGCCTGCCGATGTGATGTATCTCGTGATGCCGGACCGCTTTGCCGATGGCGATCTCACCAACGACAAACTTCCCGGCTTTCGCGACCCTGATGACCGCAGCCTCCAACGCGCGTATCACGGCGGCGATCTGCGCGGCATCACCGAGCATCTCGACTACCTGCAGCAGCTCGGCGTCACAACAATTTGGACCACGCCACTTTACGACAACAGCGCTTCACAATCCGGGCAAACGTACCACGGCTATAGCGCCAGCGATATGTATGCCGTCGATCCACACTTCGGCACGATGGCGGACTACGGGGCTCTGGTGGCGGCCGCCCATGCCCGTGGCATGAAGATTGTCCTCGACACTGTACCCAATCACGTCGGGCCGGATCACCCCTGGGCCAAGGATCCGCCGATGCCCGACTGGCTTCACGGCTCGGTGGACGCCCATATCAACGCCCAGTTCGACTTCAGCAGCATCGTCGATCCACAGGGTGCGGCAGCCAAGCGCGTTCCGGTCCTCAATGGCTGGTTTGCCGATCGGCTTCCGGACCTCAACCAGAACAATCCGCGGGTAGCGACGTACCTTCAGCAGAATGCGATCTGGTGGATCGAAACGGCCGGCCTGGATGGCCTGCGCATCGATACCTTTCCATTTGTGCCAAGAAGCTTCTGGCACGGCTACAACACGCTTCTGCGCACGTTGTACCCGCAATTGGGAGAGGTCGGCGAGATCTACAACGGCGATCCAGCTGTCACAAGTTTCTTCGCCGGTGGACGAGCCAACAGGGGCAGCGATGGCCTCTTCGATACCGCACTTGAGACCCCTTTCGACTACCCCATGTTTTTCGCGCTGCGCGGCGCACTGACACACGCCAAGCCGATGACCGCCATCGAGGACGTCTTGCGGCAGGATCGGTTGTATCCGCATCCGGAACGCTTGGTCACCTTTCTCGGCAATCACGATAACAAGCGATTTCTGAGCGAGCCGGGAGCTTCGCCCGCGGCCTTGCGTCTCGCGTTTGGTCTGCTGGCCACCATGCGCGGCATGCCGCAGCTCTATTACGGCGACGAGATGGATATGACCGGCGGCGACGATCCGGACAACCGTCAAGATTTTCCTGGAGGCTTTCCCGGGGACCGAACGGACGTATTTCTTTCGCGCAATCTCAGCAAGGCGCAGGAGGATATGGAGCAATGGGTGGCAGCGTTGATGAAACTTCGGCTGCACACCCCCACGCTCCAGACCGGCCAGCAGCAGACAGTGCTCGCGGATACAGATACCTTCGCCTTCGTTCGTGCCAACGACCTTGCGGTACCCTGTGCGGCAGCACCTGCTCCAGACCGCTACCTCATCGTGGTCAACAACGACAGTCAGCCGCGGGATATCACGATCTCAGCGGCGTCGGCCCCTTTAGCGGGTTGCGTCCATTTTGAATCAGTGTCGCCGACGCAGGCCACAGCGCAAATTACTGGAGGCAAACTGGTGGCACATCTTCCAGGCCAGGGCATGGGCATCTTCCAGGTTCGGCCGTAGAGCCTGTTATTACTGTTGAGCATTAGGAATTGTTCTTACACGGCGTCCTGTCTTTCACGGCCTAGAAATGGATGGGCTCTGTCCTTTCCTCAATTGGCAGATGAGAGCGTTCGTCGGATCATCATTCACTTCCTGGAGATGATTCCGAGGCCCGTGCCAACCTCGCTTATGAGAATGCGCCCGCCCAGCCAGGGTATATGGCTTTCGGCGTAGGCTGGTAATGCGGTAACGTATCAGCGTGGCGACGGCGGGAGTTCTCCCGTCGCTTCGCGCAGCGACGGCTTTTCTGTGTTCCCCAGAGTGTCTCCCGAGGCTTTAAATGCGATTCATGCGTGCCATACGTCACAAGAAGAATATTTTGTTTGGAATTCTTCTCTCCTTCAGTTGCACAACAGCCCCAAGATGGGCGACCGCCCAGTCTGTGACTGTGGTTCAAACGAACCCGGACCAGTCTGCGCTTCTGGCTCCGCAGACACCGCTCACCTTTGCTGCCGGCACCGCCAGCCAGAACGCTATCACCATCAACGACACCATCGCGTACCAGCAGCTTGAAGGCGTGGGTGCCACCTTCAACGACTCCGACGCATACCTGGTACAGAACAAGCTCACCGCTGCCCAGCGCGCGACGATGATGAACGACCTCTTCAGCCCCAACGGCATCGGCCTCAGTTTTCTGCGGCAGCCCATGGGAGCTACCGACCTCGCGCTCAGCCCCTACAGTTACGACGATCTCGCCCCCGGCCAGAAGGATCCGGCAATGGCCCAGTTCTCGATCGCCCACGATCAGGCCTACATCCTTCCTACCCTGCGAGCCGCGCTTGCCATCAATCCGCGCATCAAGGTGCTCGCGGTGCCGTGGTCGCCGCCGGCGTGGATGAAGAGTACCGGCACCCTCAATGGCGGCACGCTCGATCCGGCCAACTTCCCGGCGCTTGCCCGTTACTTCACGAAATTCATTCAGGCCTATGAGGCCAATGGCGTCCCCGTCAACTACGTCGCCGTACAGAACGAGCCGCTCTACGAGACGAGCGGCTACCCTACCATGTTCATGACCCCGCGCGATCAGGGCAGCTTCATCGCACAGTATCTTGGCCCTGCGCTGCGGGAGATGGGCGCGCAGAACCGCGGCTGGAACTTCGATCACCAGAACCCGAATCCACTCGATGCCACCCCCGGCATTTTGGGGTACGAGCATAACTGGGATAACCCGAAGTATGCGGAAACGCTTGCCGAAGATCCGGCCGTGCGGCAATATCTTGCCGGCATTTCCTTCCACTGCTATGCCGGCAACGTCGCTGATGCCCAGAATGCCTTGCACTATCTTGCAGGCGCGGTTCCCATCTACTTCACCGAGTGCACAGGGGGCTTTTATGCGACGAACTTCGCTTCGAACCTAGCCAATGACACTGAAGGACAAGTCATCAACGTTCTTCGCAACTGGGGCAAGACGGTTGTGTTCTGGAATATGGCGCTTGACCAGAACGGCGGCCCCACGGTCGAACACGGCTGCACGGACTGCCGCGGCGTCGTCACGATCGACACCAGCACCACGCCTGCCACGGTCTCGCGGAACGTCGAATATTACGTCCTCGGCCATCTGGCGAAATATGTGCAGACCGGGGCGTACCGTATCGATTCCAACAGCTTTGGCAGCGGCAACATCGAAGATGTAGCGTTCAAAAATCCCGACGGCTCGATCGCTGTCCTGGTCTTAAACGCGGCCAGCACCCCAAGTCAGTTCAGCCTTAATTGGAAGGGGCAGACCGTCAGCTACGCTCTTCCTGCCGGTGCCGTCGCAACCTTTACCTGGCCGGGCTATACGGGCAAAACGTTTGACGTGACCGCCGGACCCGGTTCCCAGACCGTTGCACCGGGCGATGCGACCGTCTTCCACGTGGATGTGAATCAGTACGGAGGCGATAACGCTCCTGTCAATTTGCAGGTGCAGGGGCTTCCTTCCGGTAGCTTCGGTGGCATCCTGCCTATCCCGTTCACCAACGATTATGTGCTGCCCATTGAAACATTTGCCACGGCAAGCAGCGGCACCTATCCCCTGACCATTACGGGCCGGCAGGGTGACAGGACTGCAACCTCCACGGTGAGCTTTACCGTAGGCGGCAAAGAAACTCCCTTCGGAGGCACGCCCCCGACGCTTCCAGGTCTTATCCAGGCAGAGAACTTTGACGAGGGCGGCAACTATGTCGGGTACTTCAACCTGGACACGAAGGACCAGGGCAGCGCCCCCACGTATCGGCCCGGCACCACAGTCGGTATCGAAAATACAGGCGACACCGGCGGAGGCTACGATGTCGGGTATACCAAAGAGGGCGAGTATCTCCGTTACACCGTGGACGTAACGCAAGCTGGCCTTTTCAACCTACAGGCTCGCGTCGCCTCCTCCGGCCCAGGCGGTTATTATCACGTCTCCTTCGATCATCAAAACGCCACTGGCACGCTGTTCGTTCCGCAGACCAACGCCTTCCAGACCTACACCACGATGGTCTCGCCCGCATTCCAGCTTTCGCCCGGCAAGCACATCATGCAGGTCACCTTCGACGGTAACGGGCCTACAGGCGGCATGGGTAACTTCAACTGGTTTTCTGTCGGAAAACCCAGTCCCAGCACTGCTTTCAACGGCACTCCGCATGCCATCCCCGGAGAGATCGAAGCTGAAGATTTCGATGCCGGCGGTAAATCCGTTGCCTACTGGAACAGCGCCGGCAGCAACGGTGGCGGGGCCAACTACCGTCCCGGCGAGACGGTCTACATCGAGAACTCGTCCGACACGGGCGGCGGTTACGACGTCGGCAATCCCAATCCTGGCGATTGGCTGAACTATAGCGTAAACATTGCAAGCAGCCGGGCCTATACCGTCCACGTACGCGTAGCGAATGGCGTGGGTGGCGGCGTATTTCACCTGGCCGTCGACGGCGAGCGTGTTACCCCATACCTTTCCGTCCCTGAGACGGGCGGCTATCAGGTCTGGCAAACCCTGGATGTGCCCAATGTGACTCTGCCTGCCGGCGCGCACACACTGCAACTCGTCATGGATAGCGGCGGTTTCTATAATGCCGTCGGCAACTTCAACTGGATCTCGTTCAACTAATTCCGGCCTGCTGGTACATATGGTTAGCTAAGTATTCAGTCTATGCGGTTTCGTTTGTCATCCTGTAGGGACCTGCGTCTCTTCAAGGGTAAAGACAACAGCAGATCCTTACAGGATGACGAGTAGGATTGGAACGGAATAACCAACGAAGCATCAGCTATGGGCGGCACCTTTCGGTGCCGCCCATAGTTTTGTCTACCCGGCAACAGAACGAACCTTCCCGCATCTATGCACTGTGAGGGTAGACCAAGAGCTCCTGCAGATCTCATAAGCGAACGCAGAGAACGCAACGAACGCTGAGACACGCCACGAATCCGTTGCGTACCTTAGCGTTTGTCGCGCTCTTTGCGTTTGCCTTACGCCCACAGCTCTAATACGGCGAGCACGCGTTTACCAGCATCCAGGACTTGCCAAGCAGGAATTCTCTTTCTACTTCGCACGGAACGTATCCGTGAGAAGACGGAACGACACATCAAATTTTTATCTCAGGTTCAAGGCTTTTCGGACAAACTTCAGCCAAGCTGGATACTGTGATCATTCGATTTCCACGCCTGCTCTCGTCCGTCGTCGCGCTTTCGTGTGCCAGCGCCGTATTTGCGCAAACTCACCACCAGACTCCCGCTACGCCGACACGCCGGACCCCCGCTGCGCCCACAGACCGGCCAAAGCTTGTGCTCGGCATTGTGGTCGACCAGTTCCGCTATGACTACACGACGCGCTTCGCTGCCCGCTACACGGGTGGGCTGCACACGCTGCTATCTGAAGGCGCGGTCTATATCGACGCCCATCAGGACCACTACCCGACCGTGACCGCAGTCGGCCATGCCACGTTTATGAGCGGCTCGACACCCGCAACCAGCGGCATCATCAGCAACGAGTGGTATGACCGCAAACTGGGACGCTCCATCACCTCCGTTGAGGACAGCGATACGCAGTTGCTAGGAGGCCAGCCAGGGGCCAAAGGCTCGTCGCCGCATAATCTTCTGGTCAGCACCGTAGGCGATGAATTGAAGGCAGCGGACGGCGGCAGAAGTCACGTAATCGGCATCAGCATGAAGGACCGCGCCGCCATCCTGCCGGCCGGGCGTTCAGCCGATGCAGCCTACTGGCTGGACGACAGCACGGGGCAGGTGGTCTCAAGCACCTGGTACCAGCCGCAGCTTCCCTCGTGGGTGCAGCACTTCAACGCCGCCAAGCCCGCTGAGCGGGATCTCGGCAAAACCTGGACCGTGCCCGGTGCGCCCAAGCCCTTCGTGGTGCTGCCGGCTACCCTCGGCAGACCCTACATTGCGGCTTGGGAGGAGACACCCTGGTCGAACGACATGCTCGAAGATCTCGCAGAGACAGCCATGCGGGAGGAGCATCTCGGCCAGGGGGATGTCCCCGATCTGCTCACCGTCAGCTTTTCGGCAAACGATCATCTCGGTCACGCGGTTGGCCCCTACGATCCGGCCGTGGAGGAGGAGGCGGTGGCGACCGATGCGACCATCGGCCGTCTGATCGCGGCAGCGGCGAAGCAGGCCGGCGGACGTGACCATCTGCTGGTCGTGATGACCGCCGATCATGGCGTGGCTCCCACGCCGGAGTGGAGCCTTGCCCATCATCTGCCCGGCGGCCGTATCGATAGAAAGGAGTATGTGCATAGCGTAGACGACGCGCTCACTACCCGTTTTGGCGAGGGGAAATGGATCATCGGCACGTGGGAAAGCGGCTTCTACTTCAACCAGGATCTTATCCGCGAGAAGAAGCTCAGGCCCGCCGAGGTTGAGGACGAAGCCGCGCGCGCTGTGCAGCCGCTCCCCTATGTCGAGCGCACCTACACACGCACACAACTGATGGCGCGCGCAGCCATGGTTTCCACGGCGGACGACTATGTCGCGCGCTCCTTCTTCCCGGAACGCGGCCCCGATCTCTTCGTGGTTATGAAGCCCGGCTGGCTGTTCGGCACCGAAGGCACATCGCACGGCTCACCCTGGAACTACGATACCCACGTGCCGCTGATCTTCTGGGGCGCGGGCATTGGGCAGGGCACCTACGTCGAGCGTGTCGGCATCAGCGATGTTGCGCCCACCCTGGCCGCGATTCTGCACACGGAGATACCCTCCGGCAGCATCGGCCATGCCCTGCCGGAAGTTGTGGCGTCGCCTGCGAGGGAGCGCTCCCGGTGATTCTGCCTTCCGCAGCGCTTGACGCGCGCTCGCCCTTGCTTCAAGGTTAAGGTATCTCTTCAATTTTCCGGGCCTTTTAGGCTTCATGGCACCCGCGTGCAATGCTTGCCCGTTGCGGTGCAGGTTCCATTCTTGTTCTTCAGGAGAAACGCGCGTGGTGGTGATAAAGCGAACTTCCCGAGCTCTGTGGGTGTCCTGTTTTCTTGCAGGTTCCATGACCTTGGCGGCCTGTGCGCAAACGGCGGCAACCGGTACCATCGCCGGCACGGTGACCGACGCCTCCGGTGCGGTTGTGCCCAACGCCACGGTCGTCATCACGGACACAGATACCGGCGCGGTGCGCAACATCACCACCAACGCCGATGGTTCCTATAGCGTCACCTTTCTGCAGCCCGGCCGCTATGAGGTTTTGCTGGGCGGCAGGGGCTTCGGCAAGATAGATCGCAAAAACTTGAACCTCACCGTGGGCCAGATCCTCACGATAGATGCCTCGCTGGCGGCCGCCGGTGTCTCCACTGAGGTCACCGTAGATACCACGCCGCCGCTGCTCGATACGGAGAAGACGGAGGTCGCGCAGACTGTAGGCGCGGAGCTCATCAGCAACCTGCCCGTGAACGCACGCAACTGGGATACGTTTGTGTTGCTCGGCCCTAACGTCGTGCCGGACGGCGGCTCGGGGCTGGTCTCCTTTCACGGCGTATCCGGCCTCTATAACCAGAACTACGTCGACGGCGCAAACAATAACCAGATGCTCTTCTCCGAGACCCGCGGCCGCGCCTCCGGTGCGCCTTATGTGTATTCGCTGGACTCCATCAAGGAGTTTCAGTCCGATATTTCCGACTACTCCGCCGAATTCGGCCAAGCCTCCGGCGGTGTGGTCAACGCCATCACCAAGAGCGGCACAAATCAGATCCATGGCGACCTGTTTTATTATCTGCGCTACCCCGCGCTGAACGCGCTCGACCCATACAGCAAGTGGACTGCGCTGCACAACAACGGCAACCCGTTTTTGCTGACTCAGCCCATTCACCAGCAGCAACAGTTTGGCGGCTCCGTAGGCGGCCCGCTGCGACACGATAAGCTCTTCGGCTTTTTTACCTATGACGGCTTTCGCCGCGTAGGCCGTGTGCTTTACTACACGACCGATCAGATCTCACAGACTCCCTCGGGGTTTGCCAATGGCGTCAATCCGACGACGAAGGCCAGCAACACGACCCTGATCACGCCGACGCAATGCCCTAACACGGCCAATCCCACGACCGGTGCCGTGACATACACCGTTACCCCATCGCAATGTACGAACGCGATTGCCTTCTTACAGGGGCTCGCCGGCATCAACCAGGACGGCACCTTTGCGGCGCCGCCGACGCGCTTTTCAAAGGAGAACATCTTCTTTCCGCGCCTCGACTTCCAACCCAACGAGAAGAATCACATCTTCGCCAACTTCAACTTTGCCGACTACGATTCCAGCAACGGATATTCGCCCAACCCGACCTACTCCAACACCTCCGACAGTACCAACGGATCGACCAGTTACCACGAGCGTTTTATCGTCGCGAACTGGACCGATGCGCTTTCGGCCAGCAGCGTGAACGAGGTTCGTTTTCAATGGGGCCGCGACCTGGAGACCGCCGGGGCTAACGCTCCCGGGCCCAGCGTCTCCCTGGGGTCACTGGAGACCTATGGCATGCCGAACGCGTTGCCGCGCATCGCCGAGCCGAACGAAACGCGTTATCAGATTACTGAGATCTTCTCGCACAACATTGGCCGCCACTCCTTCAAGTTCGGTGGAGACGCCAACATCGTGCACGAGATCATGATCAATCTCTTCCAGGGCGGCGGAATTTATAACTACAACGGCACCGCGCTGGCGAATTTCCAGAATTGGACATCGGATTCCTATGCGGGCCAAGCCGGTGATACCGCAACAAATGCAGGCAAGCTCTACAGCACCTTTGTGCAGACCATCGATAACATCAACGGCCCTACAGCGGCGGCGGGTGGCGATAACTTCTACATGAAGATCTTTGACGGCTTCGCCGAAGACCTCTGGAAGATTCGGCAGAACATTACAGTGAATATCGGTGCCCGCTATGACATTCAGCTGACCCCAAGTCCGCTGCATCCCAATACAAGCTCGGCCTTGGCAGCGGAGTACAACACCACCATTAAGAACGTCGTCAACCGGATACAACCGCGCATCGGCCTCTCCTGGAAGCCAAATCCGGATACAGTCGTTCGCGCCGGGTATGGCTTATTCTCCGGTCTGAATCAGGGCAGCACGTATTACGCGATGCGCGTCGAAAACGGCGTCTACCAGGAGAACTTCTCCTTCACCGGCGGCGCAGCAGCGACGGCCATCTTCCCCAATGTGCTATTCCCACAACCCTCCGTCGACCCCAATATCTCCGGTGCCTTACGGCCGATCGGAGCCAATGCGCCCATCGCACAACTCCCCTTTCCTACCGGGACATTCACGACCGGTTTGCAGCCGAGCTTCCACGGCCTGAGTCCCAACTTTGTCCCACCGTTGACACACGAGATGGACCTCAGCATCGAACAGCAACTGCCGGGGAAAATTGCGCTGCAGGTTGGGTACGTCGGCTCGCGTGCGCTGCGTCTGCCGGTATTTGCGGATGCCAATCTTGTCGGGCAGACACCGCACGGCTCGCGCACCTACGCGGTCACCAACGCCGCGGGTCAGGTAAGCTCAATCACGGAGCCGTTCTATCTATCGACCGATCGCGCCAATACCAGTCTGGGTTCGTTAAACACGGGCTTCAGCGTGGCCAACTCCTGGTATCACTCGCTGGCCGTCAGCTTCCGCCGTCCGTTCGCGAATGGCCTCGAGGTACTCGCCAACGAGACCTGGTCGAAGGCTATGGACGACGATCAGGTGTCAGGCAATTTCGGCACATTCTACGGTGGCAATCCGCCGCTCGACCCGAATCACATCAAGGGTGAATATGGCCCGTCGGATCTTGACCTGCGGAATCGTTTTGTAGGGTCGGTTGTGTACCAGCCGAAGTTTTTGCCGGATAACAAGGCCTTCAAATACGGTATCGACCCGTTTGTCTTCTCCGGCACATACACCGTCGAGGGCGGCCTGCCGGTTGTGGCTGCGCTGAGCGGGTACCCGGGCAGCTCAGGGGCAAGCGCCTCGTTGGCCGGCGCGGATGGCGGCGTCACGGGCGGCGTGATGAGCTCCGGCTCAGGCACCGCAACGGCCGGCCGCCCACCACAGATCGGCCGTAACAGCCAGCGCGGGCCGGGTCTGCAGAACCTGGACTTCCGCATCTCGCGCGATGTGCAGATCCATGAAAATGTTCGTCTGCAATTTCTCGGGGAAGCCTTCAACTTGGCAAACCATCGCATCATCACAGCCGTGAACAGCACCTACTCCACCTACGTGGCCCCCAGCACCGCCGCGACCAGCACATGCCGGGCAAGCAGCGTGACGCTTAGCCCGGGTTCCAGCTTCGGTGGATGCCTGGTTCCATATGTGTCGGCCACCGCCGGCTTCAACACGCCGAGCGGCACCAACAACCTGCTGTACGGCCCACGTCAGCTACAGGTCTCGGCGAAGCTTTTCTTCTAGAGAAGCGCTGATGGAATCGCTTTGTTTAAGGGCGGGACTTCAGTCCCGCCCTTAAACTCAACATTCCCCAACGTGGCTTTAGCTATTGAGCGGGATCTGAGGAATCAATCAGAGTTTCCCTAGGGCAATTCCCTTTCCGCTCCAGCTTTTGCCATCCTGAGTCATCCTGAGCGAGGCAAAGAACTCTCTGTATTCAAGCCAAAGCTCTCTGTACCTGTTCGGGCCGTTCCGGCTGCCCGCATAAGTACAGAGGTCCTTTATGCGTTCAGGATTCCCTCTTTGGAACCGCATGCCGACGTCGTACACCACCTGGGGAAGAAGTGTCGCCAAAAGTGGGAGTGGGGTTTCGGCCAGAGGTATGGGCATACTTCTGAAGGCAGCTGGGATTAAAGATTTTGTCGCCGCTGCCGATGAAGAAAGAACAACACCCAACACACCCAGAGGAGCAATATGGTCAGCCCAATTCATCAAGCATCTCCCATCTCACAAGCGGAACCGCCCACAAAGCCGGTGGTCTCCCAAGCAGCATCTGCAAAGGCCGCCGTACCCACCGATACTGTAACCCTGAGTTCCAAAGCGCACCCGCAGACAGCGGGTTCAGGGGACGTGGACCATGACGGCGACAGCCGTTAGCGCTGTACCGTAACTGCTATTGCCGTTTAGCGAAGCGTCCCGGACCTACGGCCCAGCTGCAGGTTCCGGGCGCTCGCAGGCATACATCTGGCCTGGCAGTTCGTCTATCTCGCACGTCACTGACCCTTGTGGGAGGTAGATACGTCTTCTCTCAAGTTCCGAGCCGCCACCACAGAGCCGTCATTACAACTTTGGAACGATGTCTTTTGGTTCTCGTGCTGGTTACCGTAGTCAGGGGAAACACCTCAAGACGGAGAAGGCCGTTCGAACCATGCCTTTACGAACGAAGATCCAGGTCGCGCTCACGTTGCTTTTCGCAACCCTAGCTCTCCTATGGGCCGCACACCTTGGATCACACGTCTGGCTTCCGTTCTGGCTGCTGCTGGCGGCAAGCATTCTCAGCTCCGGCATGGTTGTCGAACTGCCGAAGGCTGACGGTGTGATGTCCGTCAATTTTCCATTCATTTTGATGGGTTTGGTGGTGCTTTCGCCACTGCAGGCGCTGTTGCTGGCGGGGCTCTCTATTGCGGCACAAAGCAGGATGCGCGTGCGCACGCTGTTTACCGCGGTGCAGATTTCCTTCAACATCGCCAACGCCGTTATCGCCACAGCCTGCGCTTACGGCACCTATGCCGCGTCGCACCACTGGCACATGACCTCCGCCCCAGCCCTCTCCCTGGCGGCGGTGGCCTACTTTCTCTGGAATACCGGCACATTTGCGGCAATCATTGCGCCTGCCAAGGGCGAAAGCGTCCACAAGCTGTGGTGGGCCGAGTTCCCTTGGTATCTCCCTTTTTACCTGCTCGGTGCCTCGCTGGCCGCTCTAACCGACTGGCTGGCGATGCGTTTCGGCTGGTCCACGGCGGTCATGCTGATTCCAGCAACCTACACGCTGTATCGCGCCTACATTGGCCAATCCAAGCAACTGCAGGAACGTGAGCACAGGCTGAAGGACACGGAGGCTCTTCATCTGCGCATCATCGAAAGCTTGGCGATGGCGATCGAGGCCAAGGACCAGGGCACCCACGACCATCTGTTCCGGGTCCGCAACTATGTGCAAGCCGTGGGCGAGATGCTTACGCTCGGCAAACTCGAGATACAGGCGCTGCAAACGGCTTCTCTACTGCACGACATCGGCAAGCTGGCCGTGCCTGAACACATCATCAATAAACCGGGCAAGCTGACCCCGGAAGAATTCGAGAAAATGAAGATCCACCCCGGCGTTGGGGCTGAGATCCTCGAACGCGTGCGTTTTCCCTATCCTGTTGTCCCAATCGTTCGCTCCCATCATGAGTGGTGGAACGGCGCAGGATACCCGGACGGTCTTGCCGGGTACGACATACCCATCGGTGCCCGCATCCTTACGGTGGTCGACTGCTACGACGCTCTGGTCTCCGACCGCCCCTATCGCAAGGGAATGAGCAGCTATCAGGCCATGGAGATCATCCGCAGCCTGGCCGGAAAGCAATTTGATCCAGACATCGTCCGCGCCTTTGAGCGCTGTCATCTGGCCGCGGCGCTTTCGGCACCGGTTGCGGAAAAGCCGGCCTTTACCCCGCTCAACACTGAGGTAGAGGTGTGGCGAGGGCTCGCCCCCGGTGCCGGCTTTGAAGCCGGATCCGACGAGAATGCGTCCACCCACCCCGAGGGGGTCTCCGAAGACCTGTACGGCGATGGCCTGGACGCGGTAGAAACCCTAGTGCGTATCGCCTCAGCCAGCCAGGAAGCGCAGACGATCTTCGAGATGGTTCAGGCGTTTGGGCATTCATTTCGCTTCGATGAGGTTCTATCCATCACCTCCGCCCGTCTTGCCACATTTATTCCACATGCCGCTTGCGCGCTGTACCTGAAGGAGGGCGACGCCGTGCAGGCAGTCGCGTGGGTGGGCGAGGCGGCTAAGCAGTTTGCCCCCGTATCTATCCCGCTCGGCATGGGAGTTTCAGGATGGTCCGCGCGCAGCGGCAAGCCGCTTCTCAACGGCAATGCCGCCGTTGAGCCAGGCTGTCCCAGCCTGCCGAACGGTGCTCTTGCCTTTCGCGCCGTGCTATCCTTTCCTCTTTTCGACCTGCACGGCCAGCTCTTCGCCGTTCTCACGTTCTATGCGCGCACAGCCGATTGCTTCAAGCGGCATCATCTCCGCATTTTGAAAGCCATGGAGGCAAAACTTGCCCTTGCCTTGGGCAATGCGCTGCATATGCATCGCGCAGAGATTGCCGTCGAAACGGATTTTGCGACCGGGCTTCCCAATGCACGACGCTTCTTCCTGCAACTCGAAACCGAACTGGAAAGCTGCCGGAAGTCAGGGAATACGCTCGCCATCGCGCTCTGCCATTTGAATGCGCTGGAGGCACTGCATGAACGCAAAGGCCAGAGTGCAGGAACTCGGTTGCTTGGCTTAACCGCCGACGAGTTTCGCCGAGGTGTTCAGGGGGCGGAGATGGTCGCCCGCATGGGTCAGGAGGAGTTTGCATTCCTTCTGCCCGGCCTTGACCACACGGAGATACCCAAGCGGCTTGAGAGCATCTCCGGTGCCCTTGCAACCGCATCACGGCGTTCGGGTCAGGCCTCGCCGGCCAGCGCCAGCTTCGGCGTTGCCGTCTACCCGGCCGATGGCACAAACGCTGAAGACTTGGTCGCTTATGCGAGTCGCCGTGTGCATGTCGATACACAACAGAGACACACAGCGAGCTCCGCCGCTGTGTCCGAACTCCGCGCGCCAGTCGCCGCCCTGACCACATAAACGGATCCCGCACTTATGGCAAACCAAAGTTACAGTGAACGCCCGATTGCTTCACGAGAGCCCGCCTGTGGCAGCCTGGCTGGCCTGGGCCGTCGAACCAACTGCACCCAGCAACGCCTCTGCACCAAGTCTGCTGTGATGCGGGTAACGGCAGCTCTGCAGCTGATTTTGGCAAGCCTATTGCCTGTCGTACCGGTAGCCGCGCAGGCCCGCAACGGAGCCGGTGAGCTCGTCTGGTCGATCGATTACGATCCCTCGACGCTGGATCCGGCCAAAGTGGATGATCAGGCGTCGGAGCAGATTCGTTACCTCACGGGTGGGGTTTTGCTGCGGCTGAATCGCGGCACCCTGGAGCTGCAGCCCGAGCTTGCGGACCGTTGGTCCTTAAGCCCCGACGGTCGCTTGGTCAGTTTTCATCTGCGGCCCGGCCTTCGCTTCTCAGATGGTGCAGCGCTCACCTCGCGCGATGTGGCCTCCACCTTGCACCGCGTTCTCGCTCCGGGGACAGCGGCTCCAGCGGCCGATGAGTTCCTCACACCTGCCAAGGTCACCATCGACACGCCCGACCCCTCCACGGTACTTATCCATCTTCCTGAGCGCATCGTCTCCATCGGCGCAGCCTTCGATGAGATCGCGATCGAACCGGCCGATCATCCAAGCCAGGGCCATATCACGGCCGGTCCCTTTGCCGTGGGCGAGTATAAGCGCGGTGAGGTCATTCACCTTATCCGCAACCCGTACTACTGGAAGCATGACGCGGCCGGCATCGCCCTGCCGTATGCCGACGCAATCCGCCTCGACGTTCTCGGCAACCGCGAAACCCAGGAGATGCGCTTCGTTCGCGGTGAGTATGCCTTGCTGAATCTAGTCCCAGCCGACGGCTTCGACGCCCTCAGCCGCCGCGCCCCAGGCAGCATCCATGACCTCGGAGCCTCGCTGAATACCGAGCAGATGTGGTTTAATCAGTCCCCGGCAGCCCCGCTTCCCGCGTGGGAAAAGGCCTGGTTTACCAATCGAGCTTTTCGCACCGCGGTCTCGCAGGCCATCCATCGCGCGGATCTCGCGCGCATCGCCTATGCCGGCCATGCGACCCCGGCAAACGGCTTTGTTTCCCCAGCGAACGGTGCCTGGTACAACCACGCCCTGCCCCCGGTGCAGGAAAGCCCAGCGCACGCGCTTCAACTGCTAGCCGAGGCAGGTTTTCGCAAGCAGGGCAATGTACTCGTCGACCACGACGGTCACCCCGTGAGATTTTCCATCCTTACCAATACAGGCAATCACTCCCGAGAACATATGGCGGCGCTGATCCAGCAGGATCTTTCCGCGCTCGGCATGCAGGTCAACGTGGTGACGCTGGATTTCCCTGCGCTGATCGAGCGCTTAATGCACTCAGCCGATTACGAGGCCGCGCTGCTGGGGCTCTCCAACGTTCAGCCCGATCCAAGCACCATGATGAATGAATGGATGAGCTCCTCGGCCAATCACCAGTGGAACCCCTCCGAGAAAACGCCGGCTACTCCGTGGGAAGCGGAGATCGACCGCAACATGCTGATGCAAGCCAAGACATCGGACTTCAAAGCGCGGAAGACAGCTGTAGATCGCGTGCAGGCGATCGTCGCGGAACAGCAGCCCTTCATCTATCTCGTCTATCCCAATGTTCTCTGCGCGGCGTCACCCTCGCTCGACAACGTGCACTTTACGGTCATGCAGCCCTACGTGGTGTCCGCGATCGAGACACTGCGGCCGAAGGGGAAGCACCCTTAGCACGCTGTATCGCAGGTTTTCTTCACCCTGAGGCAAAGCGAGTATTTCGCCTCAGAAAGCCCTATCCCGCACCTGCGTTGATGCCTACACCGTAAGTTGCATATAGAGAACCGGTCTTTCAGCCGTATATCTGTGTAACACCAGATGAACACTGGAGGCCTTCGATGGCAATGAATGAACAGAATGGAATGCCGCAACCCTCTCGGCTGCTGCCGTGCTTTCTCAACGCGGCCGAGGATGGCCTGGCGCACGATGCGGTGATGTTGTGCGAAGTAATCGGCGATGAGATCCAAAGCATCTCGTTGCGGGTGGCTGCCGATGCACTGCGCCGCTGGCAGGAGAGCTTCGATACACTTCGGCCCGAACAGCTCTAAGTCTGCGGCAGAGTCGTGTCCCTGTATGGGACAGTCGTATACCACGACACTGTCCCTAAGTGCTATTTGGGGTTGAGCGATGGCGAATTACCTTCGCTCTATGCTTCTGCCCTGGCTCATGCTCGCCTCTGCCGTGATGGGAAAAACGGAAGATGCGTCGCGGCAACTGCTCAGGGGTTCAGCTCTGGTTCGCACCTGCCAGGCAGAGGTTCGGCTAATGGACCTGCCCTCGCTCGCTGGGGCCACACAGGATGACCTAATCGAAGGCTCGTACTGCGTTGGCTTTGTAAACGGCTTTGTCGGAACTCTTCAGGGCGGCAAAGCAGTGTGTACGAATGGCGCGCCGGTCGGCGAAGTGATTCGGGCCTATGTGGCATACATGGAAAAGAATCCAAAGCTCTTGGAGCAAGACCGTCGTGTGGGTCTTCGGCTCTCCTTGCAGGAGATCTATCCCTGCCCCATAACGCAGGAACCCAGACTGGAGAACCCGGGCAGCGTACACGCCAGAACGGCATAGCGAGACCCTCGCCGAACCCCGAGCAGCTGAACCCAGGCACGACGGCCATCACCAGCTCTTAGCCGTTCCTTCCGGTCGGGTACGCGCTGCGGCAAGTGGAGATGCGCTGCAGAATCGGAGATGCCCCTGCGAGCTTGGCAGCATGGTGAAGAGTCATTCGACCGCTTTTCGGAGTAGGCCGGTGTGCTGTAGAGTCGAACGCATGGTTGACTACGACGTATTGATTGCCGTACTTCGAAGCAACGGACATACGGTGGAGCACGTGATCGAGGTACCCTCGAACGCCGGCACAGCCGAATTAACGGTTGACGGAAAGGTCATAACGCTCGAACAAGCGCGGCAGCTTCTCGTGGATGCAGAGCCAAAATGAGTTAGGAAGGAGGGTGTTCCTCATCTTCCAGCCGCCTTGGACGTCTGATCGTGTCCCGTAGAGATGCTGTGTCCTTACCTCGAAGAAGAAAGCAGATCCCTACGGGATGACAAGCAAACGATAGCCCTGCACCTCTAAGTGACCAGCTATAGAGACGTGCTCCCCGACAAATTGTTCCAATGAGCAAACCGCGGATTCCCTTCGGGAATGACAAATAAGAAGCATGCCGTACAGCTTCAAGCTATTGCTGTAGCATCCGGCGTGAACTCCGTACACCGTTCCTACTGCCATCCGCCCCCAAGTGCGCTGTAAAGCTGCACCAGCGTCAACGCCTCGCTTTGCTGGGCATTGGCGAGATTCAATTGCGCGGCGAAGAGGTTCGAATCCGTCGTCAGTACTTCAAGGTAGGCCGTGGCACCGCCACTGTAGCGAATGCGCGCAAGACGCGTCGCGTCCTGTGCGGCGGCCACCAGCTTCTCCTGCTCCATGCGGGCGTTGCGCTGTTTGTTTACGGCAATGAGCGCGTTCGACACATCGTGAAATGAGGTGACGATCGCACGTTGGTAGCTGAAAATCAGCTCCTGCTTTTGCCGTTCGGAGAACTCAAGTTGGCCGCGCAACCGGCCCCCCTGAAAGATGGGCTGGGTCACAGAGCCGATTCCATAGCCGGCCAGATTGGAGCTATCCACAAGAGCGGGAAAGTTGCTGCCGCCGAGGCTGCCTGAGGCATTAAGGCTGACCTGCGGGAAGAACTGCGCGCGCGCTACGCCGACCTGCGCATTGGCTGCCCGCAACAGCGCTTCCGCCTGCTGAACGTCCGGGCGGCGCTCCAGCAGTTGGGACGGCAGGCCAACGGGTAAGTCCTGCGGCGGCGGCGCGAGGGCGTTCGGGTCGGTGTGCGAGACAGGCCCCGGATTTTCGCCTAGCAGCAGCTTTAGGGCATTTTCAGTTTGCTGGATCTGTTGTTCGAGCTGCGGGATCTGCTCTGTCGCGGTGTACAAAAGCTGTTCGGCCTGGCGTACGTCGGAAAGCGGCGCGGCTCCACCGCTCTCCAGCGTCTGGGTCAGATTGACCGAGTTCTGGCGGACCTGCGCGGTCTGCCGCGAGATCGCCAACTGCGCATCCAAAGCGCGCAACTGAAAGTAATCGGTTGCCACAGACTGGACAAGGCTGAGACGAACCGCGCGCTGCGCCCACTCCTGGCCCAAGAGTTGGGCGCGGGCAGCATCGGTTTGGTTGCGATACAGACCCCAGAAGTCCGGTGTCCAGGAGGCGATGGCCTCCACGCAACCGAACGCAGACGTGGTAGCCACGCAACTGTTTACGGCAGCGAAGATGTTGGTTCCGATGCCGGCGCCTCCCAGGCTGAGCTGGGGGAACTCCTGTGCCCGGGTGATACGCACCTGGGCCTGCTGCTCCAGCACGCGCTGGGCGGCCACGCGGAGATCGAAGTTATTCTTCAGCGCCGTGCCGATCAAAGCCTGCAGCTCCGGTTGGCGGAACACCTGCGCCCATTGCCGATCACCCAGCGTGCCTTGCGGGTCCTTTGGGTCGCTGGAAATCTGCGCGTCATCCGCACCGCGAAAGGCGGGCGGGACCGGCGCGGCCGGGCGCGTGTATTTCGGGCCAACCTTGCAGCCGGCAAGCGTAAGCAACAACATGACTGCGGCACCGCGGAGGATAGCGCCGCGGGGCTGTACGGAACGTGCGTGGTCGATCAAAGCGTCGCCTCCTTAGGCTGGATGGTGTTCCCGTTCTACGGCTTCGGCATCGCTGACTTCGGCCTCGTGCATGGAATCCATGGTGGTCCCCTTGCCGCCGTGGGTAAACCGATGCGAGATATATTCGACCACCGCAAAGGTGACTGGAATCATCAGAATGCCGACAACCGTGGCGAGCAGCATGCCGCCGATGACGACCGTGCCCAGGATGCGTCGTGACGCCGCGCCCGCGCCGGTGGCCGTCCACAGCGGCAGACAGCCGAAGATAAATGCCAGCGCCGTCATGATGATTGGCCGGAAGCGCAGCTTTGCCGCGTTCAAGGCCGCATCCGAGATCGACTGGCCGTTCTTGTAATTGGCCACCGCGAACTCAACAATCAGAATGGCATTTTTTGCCGAAAGCCCGATCAGCATCACCAGCCCGATTGTGGCGAAGATGTCGTTCTCGAAAGCCCGCATGTTCAACGCGATATACGCGCCCAGGATGGCAACCGGCGTTGACAGCAGAACACTGAAGGGCAGTGTCCAGCTCTCATACAAACCGGCCAGAATGAGAAAGACAAAGAGAAGAGAAAGCCCGAAGACGGCCGCTGCCGGCACGCCGGCCGATGCCCTCTGCTCCTGGAAGGTGATACCCGAGTAGTCGTAACCCATGCCGAGCGGCATGGATTGCTTGTAGACCTCCTCCAGCGCGGTACGCACCTGGCCGGAGCTGAAACCGGGCTTGCCGGAGATATTGATCTGCGCCGCGGGGTATTCATTGAAGCGCGTGATGAACTCCGGCCCGGTGATCTGCTTGGTGCGCACCAGCGCCGCCAGTGGCACCTGCCCTCCATTGGCACTGCGCACATAAAACTGGTTGATGTCTGCAATGTTGGTGCGGGAGGAACCTTCGGCTTCGACATAGGTCTGCCATTGGCGGCCAAAGCGATTGAAGTAGTTCACCAGGTAGCCGCCCATGAACGTCTGCATGGTCGTGTACACGTTGGTGAGATCGACCTGCTGCTGACTTGCCTTTTCACGGTCCACATCGGCGTAAATCTGCGGCACAGCGGGCAGATACGACGGGATCGCGGCGGCGATCTCCGGCCGCTTGGAGATCGCACCCAGAAAGGCATAGATGTTTTGCGTAAGGAACTGCGGGTCGTCCTTGCCGGAACGATCTTCCAGAATCATCGTGACACCACCGGAGGTGCCGATGCCCGGGATGGCCGGCGGCGGAAAGCTGAAGGCGAGTCCGTCGCTCATGCCGCCCAATTTGCCTTGCACATTGTTCTGAATGCTCGCGAGCTGCACGTTTGCGGCCTTGCGCTCGTCCCACGGCTTCAGGGTGACGAAGAAGAAGGCCGTGTTGGTGCTTTCCGTCAGAGTCAGCAGGCTGAACCCGTTTACCTGCATGACGCCGCTGATCCCGGGGGTATCCAGCAGTGCCTTGGTCACCTTCAAGCCGGCGTTATCGGTACGCTCGAGGCTAGCCGCGTCCGGCAGTTGCAACGCAACGAACATGTAGCCTTGATCTTCCGTCGGGATAAACCCGGTTGGAAGCCGTGTGCCGAGAAAGACCGCGATAACGGCGATCAAGGCGAGCACGGCCATCGTGATACCGGACTTATGAATCAGCGCGCCCGACGTGGACACGTACCTGTCCGTGGTGCGATTAAAGAGACGATTGAACCCGTCGAAGAAGCGTTGCAACGGTCCCGGTTTGCGGTTCTTGTCCTTGGGCTTGAGAAGCAAGGAGGCGAGCGCCGGGCTGAGCGTAAGCGCATTGAAGGCGGAGATCAGCACGGACACAGCAATCGTTACGGCGAACTGCTGGTAGAGCCGCCCTGTGATGCCCGGGATGAACGCGGTCGGGATGAACACGGCCGCCAGAATGAGCGCGATCGCCACCACCGGGCCGCCGACCTCTTCCATGGCCTTCTCGGTTGCGTCGCGCGGCGTCATCCCTTCCTCAATGTGGTGCTCAACGGCCTCCACGACGATGATGGCATCGTCGACGACCAGACCGATCGCCAGCACCAGGCCGAACAGCGAGAGGGTGTTGATGGAAAAGCCGAGCACCGGAAATAGGATGAACGCGCCAATCAGCGAAACGGGGACGGCCAACAACGGAATCAGCGTCGCACGCCACCCTTGCAGGAACAGGTACGTGACCAGCATGACCAGGACCAGGGCGATCACCAGCGTCACCGTGATGTCGTGGATGCCGGCCGTCACGGCCTTCGTCGTGTCCAGGGTTACGGAGTATTGCAGGCCGGCCGGAAAGCTGCGCGAGAGCTGTTCGAGCTGCACGCGGACCGCCGCCGCTGTTTGTACCGCGTTCGACCCCGGCAGCTGGTATACGCCCATGATGCCGGCGGGTGCGCCGTTAAAGCGGGCGCTCAGATCGTAGTTCTGCGAGCCCAATTGCACCCGCGCCACATCACGCAAATGCAGCACGGAACCATCTGGATTCGATCGCAGGATGATGTCTTCAAACTGTTTTTGTTCTACCAGTCGGCCTTGCGTGCGCACCGTGTAGGTGAGCTGCTGGCCGGAAGGGACAGGCTCTCCGCCGATGCGGCCAGCGGGGTAGACATTGTTCTGCGTTGCGAGCGCGTTGATGACATCCGTCGAGGTGACGCCGAGTTGCGCCAGCTTGTCGGGCTGCACCCAGACCCGCATCGCATACTGGCCGCCGAAGACCTGAACCTTGCCCACGCCCTTCACGCGCGTGAGCTGGTCCTGGACGTTGATGATGGCGTAGTTGGTTAAGAATTCGGCGTCGTACTTATTGCTGGGCGAGTTGATGGTGACGATCATCATTGGCGAGGTCTGCGCCTTTTGCACCGTCACGCCCGCCGTATTCACCAACGGAGGCAGCTGCGACTGCGCCTGGGAGACACGCAGCTGCGCCAGCACCTGGTCGATGTTCGGGTCTGTCTTTACGTCGAAGTCAACATACAGTGTCGACTGCCCGTTGTTGGCGTTCTGCGAGTACATGTAGATGGCGTTGTCGACGCCATTCATCTGCTCTTCAATCGGTGTCGCAACGGCCTGCTCCAACGTTTTGGCATCGGCACCGGGGTAGGTGGCCTGCACCTGGATCTCTGGCGGCACAATGTCCGGATACTGGGATGTCGGCAGGCTGAAGAGTGAAACAAGCCCAACAATCACGGTCAGGATCGCGATGACGATGGCCACGATGGGCCGGCGGATAAAGAATTTCGACATCGGCTACCTCCCTGTCGCGTCTGTATTTGTCGAGGCCGCCGGCTCAGGCGCGGCCGGGGCTGCGTGCGGGCTCACCGGCGCGCCATCCTTCAGCTTTTGCAGTTGATCTGTAATCACCTGCGTGCCGGGCTGGAGCCCGCTCTTGATAATCCAGTTGGGGCCGATCTGCGGCCCGAGCGTCACGGTCGACACGTGCGCCTTGTTATCGGCACCGACGGTGTAGACCTGCTCAATGCCCTGTAACTCGGTCACGGCGATCTGCGGCACCAGCATCGCGTTATGCAGCACCTCCGTATCGGCCGAGATACGACCGAACTGCCCCGGCCGCAACACATTGCCGGGGTTCGGGAACGCCGCAGCGATGCGGATCGCACCCGTCTGCTGATTGATTTGGCGGTCCACAAACACGATGTGGCCCGCGTGCGGAAAGACCTCTCCGTTGGCGAGGGTCAATTTCAAAGGCAGGTTCGCACTGCTGTGGAGCAGATCGCCGTGTCCGGAAGCGGCTCGGCGGGTCAGCGCAAGGTACTCCGCATCGGAGATTGAAAAGTACACCTTGATCGGATCGAGTTGCGAAACCGAGGTCAGGACCGATTGCTGGCTGACAAGATTGCCGACCTGCACCGTAGCCTGCCCGGCAACTCCTGAAATCAGCGACCGTACCTGGGTGAAGCCAAGATTCAGCTGGGCCGTGGACACCTGCGCCTGTGCCGTCGCGATCGCGGCTTGTGAGGAACGCACACTCGCACCCGCCTGCAGGGCCTGCTGTTTGTCATTGTCAAGCTGGCTCCTCGCGATCGCCCGCTGCTCGGCAAGCGGCGTATCGCGACCCACATTAATTTGCGTGAGCCCTTCCTGCGCCTGCGACTGGCCTAGCTGGCCCTGTGCCTGCCCCAGCTGTCCTTGGGCCTGCTTCACTGCATCTTCAAAGGGGCGCGGATCGATCTGAAACAGTACCTGCCCTTTGGTGACCGGCGAACCCTCTCGATACAGCTGGCGAACCAGGTAACCGCTGACCTGGGGCTGAATCTGCGCATTAACGAAGCCGTCCAGGGTGCCGACCCATTCGCCCTTTAACGGTACGTCCGAGGTGCCGACGCGCACCACGGATACAGGCATAGGCCCCATCGCGGCCTGTGCCGGCGTGTCGCCCGGCTTACTGCACCCGGCCAGAAACGTTGCCATTGTAAGCCCCACAGCGGCAGTCAAATTTGTTCTCAAGGCGTTCACCGGCATTCCATGGCACTCCCACGTTCGTGTCAGATCTGCAATACATACATGAATGTATCAATTGTGAGACGATGTGATGGCTGTGGACGATGCAATTAAATCCGTTGTGGCACATGTCTTTGACTCTGCAAGTGGCGTCCGCCGGCAGGAACGGTCCCGTGCTACCCGCCGTGAGCTGATCGATGCCGCGCGCGTTATTTTCGCGCGGGACGGTTTCGAACTCGCCCGGTTGGAGGACATTGCAGCCGCAGCGGGAAAGACCCGCGGTGCGTTTTACGCCAATTTCAAGGACAAGGAAGATGTCTTCTTCGCCATCGTCGAAGACGATATCGCCCACGACGGCAGGGCGCTGCACCACGACCTCAGTACAGCCTCGTCTCTGGACGAGAGACTTGACGTGCTCGCCCACTATCTCCTGGGTGTTCTGCTCGACCGTTCGCGCATGCTGCTCTCCCTTGAGTTCAAGCTCTATTGCATCCGCCGACCGCAGCATCACAAACGCCTTGCCGCACTGCACGCGGAGATGTGTGTCCGTTGCGCGGAGACGCACATCGACCACCTGCTGCCCGAGTTTGTCCACGGGGACGCAGGGCGGCAGAGAAAAGCTGCGATCTTCGGCACGGTACTGGACGGCCTGGTGCTCAACCGTTTGTTTCAGCCAGATGCCATGGAGGCCGAAGCTATGCTCTCCCTGATCAAGGCCGCGATGCGGATTGCGCTCGATGAGCCCGGAGCAGCAGGCTCGTTCCGTAGCGCTGCACTTTAGCCGTTTTCTGGATAAACGTTACAACTTTTGCACGATAGACCCCCGCCCGCTTCCCCCTCTATGGTGTTGCAAGTATCCCTGCACAACGGGGATGCCCATAGCCACGGATGGGAGGAGCCGAACGGGAAAGCATGCCCTTGCGCACAAATCTCCAGGTCGCATTGGCCTTGTTTACGGCTACCCTATCAGGGTGCTGGGCCGCGCACGGTCCGTCCCACGCATGGCTGCCATTCTGGATCTTGCTCGGGGCTGTCCTCCTCAGTTCAGGGATGAAGGTCGCTCTGCCCAGCGGCACGGGTTCCATGTCCGCGACGTTTCCCTTTCTGCTGCTGGCAGTGATCGTGCTTTCGCCATTTCAGGCGATGCTTCTTGCCGGCTTGTCGGTAGCAGCGCAGTGCCGCACGAGCCTTTCCACGCCCTTTTTAGCCATACAGATCGCCTTCAACATTGCGAGCGGGATGATCTCCGCGGCGCTGGCCTGTGTGACCTTTGCCGGTCTCCGTCACCTCCATCTCGCGTCTCCCCCTGCCCTCGCCCTGTCCGCCGTCGTGTACTTTCTGTGGACGACGGCCTCCTGCGCCGCGGTGATCGCCTCTTCCAAGGGCGAATCCGCCCTGGCGCTTTGGCGAGCGGAGTTCCTCTGGTATTTCCCGTTCTATCTCGTGGGTGCTGCCTTGGCTTCCCTGGCCAACTTCCTAGCCGTACATTTTGGATGGGGAACGGCATTGCTGCTTGCCCCGGCGGTTTACACCTTGTACCGCACCTATATGGGACAGGTATCGCAGCTGAAAGAACGTCAGTTGCACCTCGAAGAGACAGAAGCACTGCACCAGCGAACCATTGAAGGCCTCGCCATGGCCATCGAGGCCAAGGACCAAGGCACCCACGATCATCTGTTTCGTGTGCGCAACTACGTGCAGGCTGTAGGGGAATCGCTTGTTCTCGACAAACTGGAGATGCAGGCGCTGCAAACGGCCTCGTTCCTGCATGACATCGGCAAGCTGGCCGTGCCCGAACACATCATCAACAAGCCCGGCAAGCTGACCCCGGAAGAGTTCGAGAAGATGAAGATTCATCCCGGGGTCGGGGCTGAGATTCTGGAACGTGTCCGCTTTTCCTATCCCGTCGTTCCGATCGTGCGTTCGCACCATGAGTGGTGGAACGGCACGGGCTATCCGGACGGCCTGAAGGGGGAGGACATCCCTGTCGGCGCGCGCATTCTTACCGTCGTCGACTGTTTCGACGCGCTTGTCTCCGACCGGCCGTATCGCAAAGCCATGAGCAGCCAGCAGGCCCTGGCCATCATCCGCAACCTTGCTGGGAAGCAATTTGACCCCGCCATTGTGGAGATCTTCGAACAGTGCCATGCCGCCGCCGAGCTCCGCTCCGAGATGCTCGTCAACAGCGCGTTCACGCCCTTGAACACCGATCTGGAGGTCCCGCGAGGCCTGGCGCCAGGAGCAGGTTTTGAGGCCGGGTCGCAACTCAATCTGCACGCCCCTGTGTCCCTGCACGGCAGTGCGGACCACGCGGCTGAACCGCAGCGCGGAGAGATGTCTGCCCTGCTCGCCGCGGCGACCCAGGAAGCGCAGACGCTTTATGAGATGAGTCAATCGATGGGCAGACTGCTGCATTCCGGCGAGATTATTGCCCTGATCGCCTCGCGACTGCAATTGTTGATCCCCCATGCCACCTGCGCGCTCTATTTGAAACATGGCGACACGTTGGACGTACCGCTCCTCCATGGCGAATGGGCAAGCGAATTCAACCTCCAACCGATGGCGCTCGGTGCCGGCATCTCAGGCTGGGTGGCGCAGAGCGGCAGGCCCCTTCTCAATGGCAATGTAGCCATGGAGCCTGGCTGTCCGTTGGCGAGCAACGGAACGCCGCTGCTGCAAGCAGCACTCTCGGTGCCTCTGCGTGACCTCCAGAACAAGCTCTTCGCCGTTCTCACCCTTTACAGCTCCGAGAGCGATTCCTTCACCCGCGAGCACCTGCGCCTCCTGCACACGATGGAAACCAAGTTGGCGCTGACACTTGGCCGCGCCCTGCAGCTGCGTGGGGAAACCGAAAGTACCGAGCTGGACACCCTGACAGGCTTGCCCAATGCGAGGAACTACCTCCTGCAACTCGAGGCCGCGCTGCAAAGCTGCCGGGAGGGTGGGGGTAGTTTGAGTGTGATTGTCTGCGACCTCAACGCCTTCACTGAGGTAAATCATCAGCGTGGTCAAATGGCTGGCAATCGCCTGCTTGCCTCCCTGGCCGATGGTTTTCGCCTCACCTGCGCCGTGCAGGACAGCGTAGCTCGCCTGGGCGGCGATGAGTTCGCCTTTATTCTCACCGGCGTCGACGGGCGAACCTCCGTAAAGCGTCTCGAAGCCATGCGCGAGGCGACGGCTTCCGCTTCGCGGCGCTCCGGGCAACGGACCGAGGTGAGCGCCAGCTTCGGCGCAGCCTTCTTCCCGGCAGAAGGCAACACGGCCGAAGAACTTCTCGCGGTCGCGAATCGCCGCATGTATCTGGAAAAGCAGCGATTCCATAGCGCAAATACCTCACACTCGTTCGAGCCGCGCGTTGCGGCCACAGCGTAAACCCATGCTCCAGTTGAAGTGGTTCCATAGGACAGGGCGCCACGCGCAGCGACTGGGCCAGGTGATCTCACTCGCGCTGCTCGCCGCTCTGGGTTCCACGCTGCTCATGCGATACGGTCCCGGCTATTTCTCCGAAAGCCGCGAGATGGACGCGGCGCATGCCAGCGGAGCTCGTATCGAGATCAACGCCCTGCAGACAGAGCAGGGCTCGCTTGCCCATCTGCTGAAGACCCAGCTGCGCGGTTGGATTCATGGCGACCTCGGCCGTTCCCGCCATTACGATCTGCCGGTCGCCACGCTCGTTCGCGAACGTTCCGGCACCACAGCCCGCCTTCTGTTCCGCGGCCTTGGAACGGGCTGGCTTATCGCCCTCGCCCTGGCTCTGCCGATCAGCGCGCGCCGCACGGGCAAGGGCGAGGTGTTGATCGCCGGCTCGACAGCGGCGCTGCTGGCGATACCGATAGGCGTCCTTGCCACGCTTTCCCTGCTCGCCAATAAGGGCGGCCCGGTGCTTGTACTGGCCCTGCTCATCGCGGTGCGGGATTTTAAGCTCCTTTATCGTGTGTTGCGCTCCGCGTGGCGTGCACCCTTCGTCCTCCATGCCAAAGCCCAGGGCTTCACACCGCTTCAAACCGCACGCGTCCATCTGCTGCCTGAACTTGGCAAAGAACTGCTGGCGATTGCGATCATGTCGCTGGTTCTTGCACTCAGCGCATTGGTGCCCGTGGAGGTGATCTTTGATGTGGCGGGGCTGGGCCAGCTCGCCTGGTCCGCAGCCATGAACCGGGACATGCCGGTGCTGGTGGCGGTCACCGTGCTGCTTGCCCTCTGCATCGGCTTTGCCGGCATATTTATCGCTCCGGATCAGTCCACCGAGGCCGCCCAATGCGCCTAGCGGCCGCTGTTTTCTTGTCTGTTCTGTTGGTCGTGGCCGGCCTTACGCTTCGGCAGGTGCCGTGGAGCTACGCAGCCCAGGATCGCACCCAAATTGCAGCGGCCGCGTCTCCCGGACATCCGGCCGGAACCGATGACCTGGGCCGCGATCGTGCGGTGCGTACCGCGGCGGCACTGCTGTTGGGTGTGGCGGGTTCGCTGTGCGCCAGCGCATTGGCGAGCGTCTGCTCCGTTGCGCTCGGTGCCGCGGCCGCCTTCGCCTCAGGGTGGGTGGGTCGTCTCGTGTTGTACCTTGGCGACCTGTTTCTCACCCTTCCCTGGATCTTCCTGCTGATGATGGTGCGTTCGGCATTGCCGCTTACCGTGGCGCCTCTCCATTCCGCTGCCATCACATTTCTGCTGCTGGGCATATTGGGTATTCCGGCCTTTCTCCGCGTTCATTACACGCGGGTCGCATCCCTGCGCGGTGCCGAATGGCTGCTCCACGCACGCGCTGGCGGGCTTCGTCGACGTCAGCTGCTTCGCCAGTTTCTTCCTCACCTCCAACCGCTTGTGCTGACCCAATTTGTGCTTTACGTTCCCGCCTGCATTATTGCCGAGGCCAACCTCGGCACCTTGGGCCTGGGCATCAGTGAGCCACTCTCGTCCTGGGGGTCCATGCTGCAGTCCATGCAAAACGACATATTTCTCAACAACTCTCGTCTGCTTTATCTGCCGATCGCGCTTTTGGTGCTTGTGCTCATGTGCCTGGAGTTATTGGCCTTCCGAGCGGAGGAAACAAGCACATGACCCTCTTAGCCATCGGCGACGAGCCAGAAATTCCAGCCGTTGAAGTGCGCAGGCCCGAACTCTTCGGCGCGCACCCTCGAGCAGACACTCCAGGGCAAGCACACCCCTTCCCACGAGAGGCGCTGTTGCAGGTACGGCTTTCGGCGGGGTATGGCAAACACGCGACGATCGAAGACCTGCAATTCACCCTTCACGCTGGTGAACGCTTCGGGCTTGTCGGCGGCAGCGGTGCCGGAAAAAGCACCGTGCTGCTGGCCATGTTGGGACTGCTGCCGTGGCGAGGTGGCTGGGCACGGGGCGAGGTTCGTCTTCGCGGCACAAATCTGCTGGAGCTTAAAGAGCGCGACGCCCGCCAACTGCGTGGCAAGGCACTCGCGCTTGTGCCGCAAAGCCCAATGAGCGCCCTCAATCATGCCCTCTCCCTACAGACGCATTTTCAGGAGGCATGGCGTGCCCATGAGCGGGCTGATGCGGACCAACTCGCGCATCGTATGCACGCTTTATTTCTCCGGGTGCAGTTGCCGCTGGAGCCGGCGTTTCTCAAGCGAAAGCCCGGACAGATCAGCGTGGGGCAAGCGCAGCGTTGCGCCTTGGCGTTGGCACTCCTTCATCGCCCGGCACTCCTAATCGCGGACGAGCCCACCAGCGCTTTGGATCCGGCAACCCAGGTTGAGGTCCTCTCCCTTCTGGACCAGATCAGCCGGGAGGAAGGCACGGCCCTGCTCTTTGTTTCACACGATCTTCTTTCCGTGCTCCGCCTTTGCGATCGAGTCGCTGTATTGCATGGTGGAGCGATTGCCGAGGATCTTCCCGTGGAGAACCTGCACCGAGCGCAACACCCCGCCTTTCGGCAGCTCCTTGCGACGCTGCCTGTGTCCCCGGAGATATTGCTGCAGCATCGTCGAAAGTCTCAATCCTTGGATCATTCCGGCACAACGGACACGATGGTAATGACACCTTCATGACAGCGCTTACCACCTTGGCAGCATAGGCGTTACAGGAAGTGGGAAGTACCTTCAAAGAGTCACCGGGCCCAAGCTACACCACGCCGGCAATAGACCGGCGTTCTAAACCTTCTCTGCTTCTGGCTGCACATTGTCCAGAAATTTGTATCTCGTGAAATTTTCTCTTTGGAGCTGTTTGTCATGACCGCATGGTCTCGCAGATCTCGTTATGCCCTCGCATTTACTGGGGCGATATCACTTTCCCTTTCCGCCGCAGCAAGCTGCCATCACGTGAAGTGCGCGCCCGATGTTGACCAGGCCGCCACGTCAACCGTGCCTGTGATTGTGCAGTACGAGAACGACCCGTCCGACGCGGAAGTAAGCGCCATCAACACCCTCGGCCCGGTCTACCACCGCAACCATTCCGTCCATACGGTCGGCGCGGTCATACCCGCCGCTCAACTCACCAGCTTGGCAAATCGCCCCGGCGTAGCTTACGTCTCTGTCGATCGCCCCATCGCAGCCCGGCAGGTCCCTTCCTACGGCCCGATCGGGAAGACGCCCGAGTTCACCGCTGAGCCCATTAACGCACCATGGGCCTGGGCCAGGAACTATAACGGACAAGGCATCGGTATCGCCGTGATTGATAGCGGCATATCGCCATCCGCCGACTTCACTGTGACTGGGAACTCGACAACCTCGGCCTTAAACGTCGTGTCGGCTGAGATGCAGGCTGAAATTGACGACCTGGCCTCTCAGATTGTGCCAGGCGGCCCGACTGTCTCGGCCCAGAATGGCCCAGGTAAGAGCAAGGCGGCAAAACCAGGGAAGGGCAACAGCGCTGCCACCACCACGACAACGGCGGTTACCACCACGGTCCCTGCGGTCGACTATGCCGCATTTGGTCCCTCGCGCGTGGTGTACAGCTATAACTTCACCAGCGACGACCCGACGGACACCGCGGACGCCTATGGGCACGGCACCCATGTGGCAGGCCTTATTGCAGGCAACGGTCACAACTCCACTGGCGGGCAGTATTCCCGTACATTCTCAGGCATAGCGCCGAATGCGAACCTTATCAATCTACGTGTCCTGGATGCCAACGGCCAAGGTAATGACTCCAGCGTGATCGCTGCGATCGAAGCCGCGATCAAGTTAAAAGACACGTTCAACATCCGCATTATCAATCTATCGCTCGGGCGCCCCATCTATGAGGGCTACGCCCAGGACCCCCTATGCAAGGCCGTGGAACAGGCATGGAATGCGGGCATCATCGTTGTCGTAGCTGCCGGCAATGACGGCCGTAACCAGGCGCTCAACGCCGAAGGCTATGGCACGATCGAGGCTCCTGGCAACGATCCGTCGGTTATTACGGTCGGCGCGGCAAATGCTAACAACACGGCCTATCTCGGCGATGACGTGATGGCAACCTATAGCTCCAAGGGCCCAAGCTTCATCGATCAGATCGTTAAGCCCGACATCATCGCACCCGGCAACCTTGTTACCAGCGTGCTTGCGCTAGGCTCCACGCTGCAGCTGAATAACCCAGTCTTCTATACGCCGCAGAGTTGGTACCTCAATGGCGGTTCCGCCTTGCCTTCAGCCACATACTTTCCGCTGAGCGGCACCAGCATGGCCACCGCTGTCGCCAGTGGTGCCATTGCGGATGTGGTGGAGGCCGCCAGCTATCTCACCCCGGATCAGGTGAAGGTGCTGGTAATGTCCAGCGCGAATAAGGGTGTGATTCCTCAGCTCAACGTGGTCACAGATCCCCTCAGCGGCAACAGCTACACGGCCCACAACGACGCCTTCACGCAGGGAGCCGGCTACCTTGATGTGCAAGCCGCAATCAACAGTGTCTTGAACCACGCCTGGGCTGTACCCGCGAAGGCATCGGCGCTCTCTCCCGCGGCAAACTTCGACGCGACGACGGGTGCTGTAACCATCGTTCCCGCCAAGGGAACCATCTGGACAGCAGATGCTCCCGCAGGTGCCATACCGATCTGGAGCGCAGGCAACATCTACGGCGTGGCCGCATTCGTGCCGCAGGGCTCCACGGTTCTCTGGGGTAAGAGCACGCCCTCCGGAGCGGACAGCCTACAGGGGTCCACCGTGCTCTGGGGCAAAAGTGCCCTCGCAGGCGCGGGCGATCCGCAAGGGTTCACCGCACTTTGGAGTTCCAGCACTACCAGTGCCACTACGGCGCTCTTGGGTACGGGCTCTGCCGATGCAGCCACAGTCCTGTGGGGCAAGGACACAACCGCTGGCCTGAGCAGCACGACCGGCTCCACTGTGCTTTGGGGTAAGGGGACCACCAGCGGTTCGACTGTGCTCTGGGGTAAGGGGACCACTTCGGGCTCCACCGTTCTCTGGGGCAAAGGCACCACCAGCGGTTCGACCGTTCTCTGGGGCAAAGGCACCACCAGCGGTTCGACCGTTCTCTGGGGCAAGCAATCGAGCAGTGCGCTTTCGGCACCCAGCGACGGGTCCAGCCCATTCGTCTTCTAAAGCGCGGGAAACCCAAACCTACAAACCAGGAGCACCGGGCAACGGTGCTCCTGTACTGTTTCTGTTTCCCGAATTGGCACTCCGTTCCACTCTGGGCGTACCTTCGAGGCATTATGGCGTACACCTCAGATTCGGCCTTTCCTGGGTGCTCACGCGTCATATGCTGAAGGAGCACACAAGGAGCTGGTTTGAAACGTAGGAGTCTTACGCCTGCCGTTGCGATGTTTACCCTCGCTGCGATCGTCCTGTTTACCCCGTTGTTCCTGGTCGGCCAGAGCAAGGCAACGGCCAGTCGCACCTTTGAGCCATCAGCTTTTCTGGGCTTTACCGGGACGTACACGGGACTGGACGGCACCCGCAACCTGGGAGTGACTGCCGGTTTCGACCTCGGATTTCACCCCTTTTTCGGCCTCCTGCCCTCGCTGGAGATCCGGGGAACGTACCCCATCAACAGCGGCGCGGTCGTGGGTGAGGAGAGTTTTGAGGGTGGGCTCCGCGTTCAGAAACGGTATCGCCGCGTACGCCCCTACGCCGATGTCCTCATCGGGCGGGGCCAGCTGAATTATCAGAATGGCGGCTTCATCGTACCCGTACAGAATTTTGTGTACATCCAAAGCACCTCAAATGTCTTCTCGCCTGGATTTGGCGTGGAGGTCGATGCGACAGAGCACTTCGCCCTGCTGCTCGATGGTCAATTTCAACACTGGAGTGTGCCGTTTGATCCTTCGGGTGCCACTGCAGCGACCGGGACCATTTATTCAAAGGCCGGCACCGTAGGTGTGGTTTACCGTTTCGGCTGGTTACTGCACGGGCATCCCGCCCCGTAATCCACCGATCAATACTGGATGATCTGCTGTGGATGCCGTTGCAGCCACCAGCATGCGCCCGCCCCTGCCTGCGGCAGGAGCGACCGGCTGCAGTTCACCTCCGTTGTGTGTTCTGGGAATAAATCTCGAAGCGATTTCCCTTGAGGGTTGCCGCCGTCGTGGCTATCACCCTAGCACTGCCCATGCCGCTACCAGCCATCAGCCGCAGACGCCAGACGAGCCAGTCAAGCGGGTACAGCAGCAGCACCGCGACGACGACCGCCAGGATTGCTCGCCGGAGATTCTGCCTGAAAGAGGACTGCTGTACAGGTGCCATCGTCGGCAGAGTAGCAGAAAGTCGAAACCTAGCCCCTCCCCCGAGAGTCTCTTACGTAGCAGGGAGCATTCCCCGTGCGCAATATCACCCCACTTATAGTTTGGGGTTGAGCCTGAAAGGCATTCGTGAAGTTTTCCCTGCAGTTTTTTGCAGTCCTCCTGTTCAACCTGGGAACGGCCCTTGCTGCCGCACAGATAACTCCCATGGTGACGGCTGCGGTCTCAAATGAACCCTCAAACATGCGTGAAGATGCACTCCCAAATGCGCCTGGGCCACAGGCCCCTTTAATCAGTTCGTCTTCGAGCAGTTCGTCCCCGCAGACGGTGCCCTCGCCAGACCAGAGCACCCCGCTCACTACGCCGAACGCATCCCAAAATCCGGTGGCGCAGCCTTCCCCGGCGGCAGAGCGGCCCGCCAGAGCTGGGCAAAGCGCGGCCGATCAGATCAAAACAGAGGAACGGCAGCGCATGCTGGGCATCGTGCCCGAGTTCAACACCGTGGAGGCACAGGATGCCGTTCCTTTGACAAAAGGTCAAAAGCTCGACCTATGGTGGAAATCGTCCATTGATCCATTTACCTTTGCCATCGCAGGCGTCAACGCCGGCATCGAGCAGGCCGAAGATTCTTACCCGGGCTATCACCAGGGTGCCGAAGGCTTCGTCAAACGTTATGCCGCGGCCTATGCGGACGGCGTGGATGGCAACTTCTGGGGCAATGCGGTTCTGCCCATCCTTCTGCGCCAGGATCCCCGCTACTTTCGTCTGGGACACGGTACGCCGAAGAGCCGGCTGCTGTATGCGGCGCTCTCGACCGTGCGCACCCGGGGGGACAACGGTCACTGGCAACCCAACTATTCCAACATTACCGGTAATCTGATCGGAGGTGCCATTTCCAACCTTTACTACCCTGCTTCGGACCGTGGCGTTGGTTTGATCTTTGAGCGCGGTTTTACCGTCACTGCGGAAGGTGCCCTGGGCTCGCTTGCCTTTGAGTTTTATCCCGATGCGATCTCCTACCTCAAACGACGCCACCAGCAGCGCCTCGCCGCTAAAACGGGAGTCGCGTCTGCGCCCGTGCAAGCGGCAAACCAGTAATGCGCCTCTCACACGGGCTCTCGCCGTGCAGGGGTTTTACAAGAGCTGATCAGCTGATGGTGTGTATAGAACACATAAAAGCAAGAACAACCGCAGATTCCCTTCGGGAATGACAACAAGAGCAGCAACCCGCAGATTCACTTTGGAATGGCAATAAAGAGCAACAAACTCTCATCCCGACAGCTACTGCGCTCTAGAGATTGAACAGTTCCCGAAGCCGTTTCGTTTGCGAACGGCTCACTGGAATCTCCGTACCGGCGCGGTCATCCATCCGCAATTGATAGGTCGACTTGAACCAAGGCACGACCTCCCGGATGTGCTGGATACCCACAAGAAACGACCGGTGCGCGCGCCAGAACTGGGACGCATCGAGCTGATCGGCCAGCTCTTCAAGGGTTCGCACATTGGAATCGCCTTCGAGGGCCTTGGTCACGACGATGATCCGCCCCTCTTCGACACGGGCGAAGCAAACGTCTTTCTGATCCACCAGCAGCAGCCGGCTGCCGGCCCGCACCACCACTCGCCCGGTGCGCACCGGTGTTGCCCCTGCATGTGCCGGTGCCACACCGGCGGCCTGCTCCTCGACCATGCGCAGCAGGGCATCCAGTTTGGCCTGGGCGACCTCCCAAAGCCGTGCCCGGCTCCCCGGCTGAGGCTCGGCGAGGACCTCTGACCGCAGCACGGCATCTTCCGTTCGGCTACCTTCCCGCACTCTCCCATGAGCCGTAGCAACCAGAACACCGTCCGGTTTGGGGGCGCTGCTCTCCTCAAGTGTCTCAGCCGCTCTCTCGGCGTAGACCGGCTCTTCCTCCGCGACACGCGCCCGGGCCCGTACCTTCTCCAACGTCCGCATGAGCCGCTTGGTATCAAACGGTTTCAGTAGATAATCGACCGCGTTTACCTCAAAGGCTTTTACGGCGTACTGGTCGAATGCGGTCGCAAAGACGACCTGCGGCAGAGGGAACCGCTTGTCAGCCGCCAGCAAGCGACGCAGAACCGCAAAGCCATCCAGGCCGGGCATGCGCACATCGAGGAAGACGACGTCCGGCCGGTGAGCGCGAATTAGATCGACGGCTTCAACGCCGTTGGTGCCTTGCGCCACGACGGAAACGCCGCCTGCCTGATCCAGGAGGTACTGCAACTCCTGCCGGGCGAGCGGCTCGTCGTCGATAATCAAGGCCGTGAGGGGAGCGGACGCCATGGGAACTGCCCTCGACTATACGATGTGCCGGCTGGCGATCGAAAACACAGGCCTTACCGCGCCTAATCGCTATAGACGCGCAGGCGGCCCGGCGCGCCGTCTTCGGCAAGATCATGCCCGCACTGCGTGCAGAACACATCGGTGATCTTTACCCCGCGATGGCATAGCCCGCACACCGGGGCCATTTGGAACTGGCACTGTGGGCAGAAATGGAAGTGTGAAGCCATCGGCGTGGCGCAGTTGGGGCAGCGGGAAAGCACAGGTTGCCGCAGCAAGAAGTACACGATCGCCCCGATGCCGCCCGGCAGCACCAGGCAAACCAGCATCCAGAGCCCTGCCGCCATGCCGCGCCGGCGCACATCGCGGCTCACATAGCCGAGCAGGAGGGCATAGCTGGCCAGGAGCGATCCCCAGGCGTAGCCCATCATCAGCCGCAGTGGCAGCAGTTCATGCTTGTGGTGCGGCATTACAACATGAAAGATGTACTGCATGCCGGCGAACAGCAGCAATGCCAGCGCCATCGACCAGGGCGGGATCATGCGCAACTCTTCGTCCGGGCTGGTGCCGGTCTCCGACGTGCGAGCATTCCACCAGGGGGTCACGAACGCGGCTCTCCGGTGCTCTCCTGCTGGCCTCCGCGGCGGAACCAGAGGATACCGAGCGCGGCAGCCCCCACCGGCAGCGACCAGAGCATCAGCAAGAGCAACATCTGATCGCTTGCATCCGGAATGCTGGTTGGGGTCAAGTCATACCCTGCCAGCACCGCCCAAACGGCGTAGCAGACGACCAGCAAAAGCACCGAGCAGATCGCCAGCGGAGCCCACAAACTGCGGGACCGGTGCCGCTGCGCCCGCATGGTCAATGCCTGCTCACGCACGATGCGGTGCGTACGATTCACGATCGGCGCACGGGCCGCTCCGCTATCGCTTGCAGGGGAGCTGGAAGTGCCGTTTTGCCCATCGAAGCTCATGACCGTACCTCGGATGTCTTGTTCACTGCTTTCGGCCGTGCGCGCAGGCTGACCAAGGCAGGCCGTAGCGCGGCGAGACCACGATACAACCGCGACTTCACCGTGGAAAGCGGTGCACAGGTAAGCGTCGCGATCTGATCCAGCGACATCTCCTCGCCGAAGCGCAACATCAACACTTCACGGTAGTTCGGCTCCAAACCACGCAAAACTTCCGCAATCTCCGCGGCATTCTCTTTGAGTTCATACCGGTCCAGCGGCGAAGGGCTGTCCTCAGCGATTTCAAACGGCCGCTCGTCTTCGCCCCCCTCGCGCATCTCGTCGAGCGAGGCCATGGTGCGCTTTCGGGAGAGATCGATGACCAGGTTGCGGGCGATCGTGAAGATCCAGGTATCGAACCGCGCCTTGCCGTTGTACTGCGAACCACGCCGCAGCACCCGGATCCAGACCTCCTGGAAGAGATCTTCAGAGACCTCGCGCTTGCCCGTCAGGAACATGAGATAGCGCATCAGGCGGTGCTGGTAGGTCTCGATCAACTGATCGAGCAGCTCCGGGTCTTGGTGCTTCAACCTACGGGCGATCTCGGCGTTTTCACGCTCGATCTCGCGCGCTGCCTCCGCGGTCAATAGGCGTGAGGAGTTCACATTGGCTTTGACGGCGTTTCGCAAGGGAAAGTCTCGGGGTTTGGCAAATTTGAACCCAGTAAAATTCATGCCCATGGAGCATCAATCGCTCCAGGACAGGTCCTCTCGATTCTTGCACCCGGGAAGTGAAATGGGGAAGCGGTGTTCTGAACTCGTACACTGGCTCAATGGATGTCCTGTACGGTGTTCATCCCGTGAGTGAGGCCCTGCGGGCACGCCCGGGGCAACTCGATCACGTAAGCGTTGCCCGTGAGCGCGAGGCAAAACGCGATCCCCGGCTGGAGGGGCTACTGGCCCAGTGCCGGGACGCCGGCGTGCGGGTCGAGACCGAGCCCCGCGACCAGCTGACCCGGTACGCCCGCACCGATGCGCACCAGGGCGTCATCGCGTTTGTGCGCGAAAGAAGCTTCCTGGCACTGGAGGATTTGCTCACGCTGCCGATAAAGGAAGTGGGAGGTGGACGATTCTTTCTTGCGCTTGACGGCGTCGAGGACCCGCATAATCTCGGTGCGCTGCTGCGCTCGGCCGACGGTGCGGGGGTGGACGGCATCCTGCTGCCCGAACGCCGCTCCGCTCCCCTCTCCGGGACGGTTGCGAAAACCTCCGCCGGTGCAAGCGAGTATGTGCGCATCGCGCGAGTCACCAATCTGACCCGGGCCTTGGAGACCATGAAAAAAGCCGGGGTCTGGGTCATCGGCCTGGACGAGCGCGGCACGCCCGACTACACCGATTTCGCCTTTCGGGGCGATTGCTGCCTTGTGCTCGGCTCCGAGGGCACCGGTCTGCACGACCTGGTGAAGCGCACCTGCGACCATCTGCTGCGCATCCCCATGGCGGGCAGTGTCTCATCCTTGAACGTGTCTGTGGCAGGAGCGGTTGTAATGTTTGAAGCCATGCGGCAGAGGCGCGCGGCGGCGGCTCGCCCCGATGCGCCCGCGCCGCCCAAAAGGGACAGGCCGCTGAAGGGTTTGGGATCGTGAGACAGGTGCGGTTGCTGTTCTGGGTGTGGAGACGATTTGTGCCGGTGGCACTGTGTGTCGGCGGCAGCTGGCCGCTCATAGCCCAGACAGGGCCCACGACGCCCAGCTCTCAGGACGCCCCGCCGCGGCCGCCGCATGCAAAGGGCCAAGTTCTTATCCAAAGTCACGGTGAGCCGCCACCTGCCCCGGGTGAGCCGGGCTACCCGGCCCTTGGCCCAGTAGGCAAGACGCCGGAGCAGTCCATCGCCGACCAAGGCGCACAGGCCGACCTCAGCGATACCGATCGCGCCGCACTCCTCATTACCTCGTACGATCTGGATGCCCGGTTGAACCCGGCGCGCTCCGGCCTGAGTATGCGGGCGCAGCTGACCGTGCAAAATATAGGGACGGCACCGCTCAAGCAGCTCGCCCTCCAGATCTCCTCCACCCTGCATTGGGAGAGTGCCACGCTGGTTGAAGGCGCGACGAGAACCCACCTCCCGCTTGCGCAGCACGCCCTCGACACCGATGCGGACCATACCGGAGCCGAGACCGAGGCCATCCTTCCCCTCCCCGCGCCGCTGCCTCCGGGCGCGTCCGTTTCCCTGGATCTTTTCTACTCCGGGACGGTGCCGGCGAGCGCCGGACGTTTACAGCGTCTCGGGGCCAATGTCACCCAGCAGCAAGCTACCGATTGGGACGCGATCAGTACAGGCTGGACCGGCCTGCGCGGGTTCGGCGATGCCCTGTGGTACCCGGTGGCATCGCCACAGCTCTTTCTTGGGGAAGGCAATGCCCTGTTTGCTGCCGTGGGCCAGGAGCGCCTGCGGGAGGAGCACGCCACGATGCACCTGCGGCTGGGTGTCGAGTACACCGGCGAAGCGCCCGCAGCCGCTTACTTCTCCGGTCAACGCCAAGCCTTAACCGCCACCGCGGATGATCCTGATGCTGCGGCCGCGACCGGCTCCGGCGTCGCTCATGCGGAGTTCCCAGCCGAGCCACTCGGGTTCCGCATCCCGAGCCTCTTTCTTCTGCCCCTCCCCGAAACCTTTGCCGGGGGCGTATCTGCTGCTCCTATAAACGACGTACACGAGCATTCCTCTCCATCTCAAGCGGACATAGAGACTTCGGGGAGTTTAGAGCCGGGAAGCGATAGGATTTCGAGTACGCCCGCCCGGCACGGAGCCGAGACTGGACCAGCCACCCCCGACGGGGCCCCGTTTCTGGCCCTGGAGAGCGCCGACAACGGGGCCGCGGAGAGCTTCGCCGCAGCCGCCAACCATGTCGCTCCGCTACTGCGGGAGTGGTTGGGGACACGGCCGCTCTCCGCGCTCACCGCCATCGATCACACCGGACAGCCGTACCAGGATGGTCCGCTGCTGGTTGCGCCGCTCGCCATCCTTGGGTCCTCCGCGGAAAATCCCGCACTGATCCAAAGCCTTACCCACGCCTGGGTGCAAACCGGGCAGCCCTGGATGGACGAAGGTCTCGGCCAGTTCTTTTCCCTTCTCTGGATCGAGCGGGAAGGGGGTCGGGCCGCCGCCAACGCCCGTCTGGATGAGCTGATGCGGCCCGTCGCCTTGGCCGAGCCCGAAGCGGCTCTGGGGCCGAGTGCCCCTGCCGGACAGCCGATCGTCTCCGCCGCCGACGACCTCTTCTATCGACGCAAGGCCGGGGCGGTGTGGTGGATGCTGCGCGGGATCGTCGGCGACGGCAATCTGCACGGTGCCCTGGCCGCGTGGCGCACCCCGCCTGTATCGCAGGCCTCGTCTGCCGACCAGGCCGTTGCCTTTGAACGTCTTCTGGAGAAGCTCAGCGGCCAGGATCTGCGCTGGTTTTTCGCCGATTGGGTACTGCGGGACCGGGGTCTCCCCGACCTGTCCATTGTGGATGTCGCGGCAGCACAGGAGCCCGCGAGCGCGGGCCGGCCGAGCGTCTGGCTCATCGCTGTTACGGTCCGCAATGAAGGCGGTGCAGTGGCGGAGGTGCCGGTCGTCGTCCATAGCGGCACGACGCGCACCGAGGGACGCCTGCGTGCCAACGCACTCTCCACCACGACGCTCCGTATCCGGGTCGAAAACCTACCCACGGGCGTTGACGTGAACGATGGGGGCACCCCCGAGGTGCGCTCGTCTACGCATACCCGCGAGATCCATGTACAGGTGCGATGAGCTTGCGGTTACCCTGTCGTTACGGGCGTGGTGCGCTCGCAGGTGTTCCCTGCCTCGGCCGAGTTCGCGGGGCGTAGGCCGATGGTGGGGGAGCGGTCTCCCCGTAGGGCCTGTCCTGCGGTGGTCCTCCAAGCTGCGGATCCCGGTCAAACGGCGACAGGCTCCGGGGTGCCAGCTGTATGGGGACGATTCCCTGTGGAAGAGTTGCGCTCGGCAGCGGAAAGCTCCGGCCCGATACCGCCGTTGGCCGAAGCGAGGTGCAGGTCTGCAGCGCGCCCCAGGGATGAGTGCAGGTGAAGTCCACGCGCGCACTTTCGAGATCCGTGGGCGCGGCTGGCACTATGGCACTCAAGCCATCGCCCAGCTGCGGGAGATAGCGCGCGGGCAGCAGCAAAGCTGCGGTACTCGCGACCCCACTGGCGGCAACCGTGTACCCCATAGGCCCGATGGCCGCCGTTACGGTCAGATTCGTGCCCGGTGTCAGCGGGATTGAAATTGGATCCATGACAAATCCCAAGCCATGACCCGAAGGGGCGAGCATCTGAGAGCTCTGCCCCATGCGGGGTGGGCCGGCAGGGTGCCACACCAGATTGATCCCAGAGGTCGACGCGGCTACAGGCCTCGCCGCGCTGGGATTCACCGTGGGTGGAGGCGGCAGATGGACTCGCACCTCACCCGTCCAGGCAGTCGCCATGGCCAGGGCCGGCATACGACGAGGGGCGGCAGTGTGCGCCCGTCCCCGCCCAGCTTTGTGCAAGGCAGGCGCGACCGTCAGACCCCTTACATTACCGGGCACTAGGTGCCGCAGATGAACCTCGACCCGCGCCTCCGGGTACAGATCCGTGGGCACGCGAACAGAAAACAGCGCCGCCCACAGCAGACCCCAATGCAGCGGCACATCTTCCGCATCCAGTGTCACTGGAGCCTGCGCCGGATGGTTCAGATCGACGCCCGCCGACTGCAGCTCCATGGCATGCGGTGCACTGTCCGGCATGGTACAGCGCAACCCCGAAAGCCGGGCCGAGGCCGCCGAGATCTGCGCCCCGCAGGCGATCTGCAAGGAGAGCGGGTGCACCGCCGCAAACTCCGCACGGCGCACATCGCCCAGGGTCACTTTTGAGCCGAAAGTAGCGTCGCTCAACGTGCCCGCAAGCGTCGCGTCAACGTTCAACGTGCCGCGCCACCCCATGTCCTCCCCGGAGACCAGACGGCTGGCCTCACCCAGCGGAGCCTCATGCCAGCTGGCATGCAGGTCGACTGGGATGCCAGTCGCGGTCTCCGCGCGCTGCAAACCGCCCTCGAGGCGCAGGATTCCCGGATCATTAAGGTTGGTATCGGTACGCGCGGGCTGGCCCTGCAGGCGCACCTTCCACTGGTTCGGAGACGGCAGCCACAGGGCAAAATCGGCATCGGTAAGCGAGAACGGCAGCTTTTCCGCGCCGAGCTTCAGGTTGACCCTGCCCCCGGTGGCCTCGATGTAGGGAAAGCGCGGTGCCGGCCCGGCGTGCGCCTGCGCCGTGGGCGCGGTCTCCACATGGGAGGCGTGCAGCAGCACATCGGCCAGATTCCACCGGCCCTGGGGGTTGCGCACCAGATTGACGCTCGGCTCCACAAACCGCACCGTTGAAAACTCCACCCGCCGTCGCCAGAGCGAACCCAGCCGCAGCGTGGCTTCCACCGTATTGGCACGTATCGTGGGCTCATCGCCGAACGCCGGATCCTCGCTCACTACTAGGTTCGTGAGCGTCAGCCCCGGCACGGGTAAAAGGTGCAGCGTGGCATTGTCCAGATGCACCGGCCGGCCCAGGCTGGCACTCATCGAGCGCGCAATCTGGCGCTGATACCGATTGGCATTGAGGAGGGGCGGCAGGAGGATCAGCGACAAAACCAGGAGCCCCACGGTGCCCGACCAGATCAGCCGTCGCCGCAGCCGTACGTTGCCGGGCGCAGGAGCCAGCTCCGCGGTGGAGCTACGGTCGGCTGGAGCCTCAGTGGTCGTCACGGTTGGATGTAGCTGCATGAGCCTTCGTAGCTAATTGGGCTTTCTGGGACACTTGGGGCAATGTGGCTTCAATTTCTGAGAGAGACCCTCAAAGGTCGAAGCCCCCCAGAACAAACTCGCGTAGAGAGCTCGACTAGCGAATGACGTGGAACGTACGTGCCCAGCGCGTATCGGAGATCACGTGCGTAAACTCATGCAAAATAAAGCCGATACGATCACCCAGGCCCGTTTTGTTCTCCTGGTCCGCGGGCGTTTTGAACGACCAGTACACAAACGTCGGCCGGCCTTCAATATTTTCAACGGGCACAAAACCCCAGTAGCGGCTGTCGAGGCTTTCCGTGCGATTGTCCCCCATGGCAAAGACCTTGCCCGGCGGCACGACCAGGTCGCCGCCGGAGATATGCGTGGGCAAGTTCTCACGCCACACCGCCGTCAGTTGCTCTTCGGGTGCCGGCGGCACGTTTGGAAAATCATCACGGTAGGGATCGTACGCATTCTGCGGCTCGGCATTATCCCGCGGTTGCAGGGCATAGGGCTCGGTCTGGGCTATGCCATTCAGATACACCACACCATGCTGGAGGTGGATCCGATCGCCGGCGACCGCAATCGCCCGCTTCACCAGGATCAGGTCCGGGGTCTCGGGATTCGGCTTCAAAAATACAATGACATCGCCGCGGTGCACCGGCCGGTAGTGCACAAAGGGAGCCCATCGCGTCGGCGGCGAAAGCGTGATCCGATCGACCAGCACATGGTCGCCAATCAGCAGCGTGTTTTCCATCGAGCCGGACGGAATCGCAAAGTTTTGAAACACAAACGCAAACAGAAACAGCCCAATCACCAACACGACACACATGGATGCGAGGGCTTCCAGCGGCGTTTCGACGTCTTCGTCGGCGGCTTTGCGGTTGGCCGCCCTTTCGGTGCCGCTGCCCGCGCCGGCGGAAACTCCCATAGGGGGATGGAAGGCTTTCTCTTCGGTCGTCTGACTCAAGCGGCTCTCTCCGGCGATGCCCAGCCACGGGGACTTGGGCAGTTCCCTCAGTGTACCCGAGGCCGGCGCACCGGCCTCAACAGACTTATCGGCATCCCTTCGGGATTCTTTAGCGTGGAACGCCAAAGCGCTGCCGCACCCACCCCATCACCCACCGCAAGCGCGTTACCGGACCACCCTCCGGCGCATCGGCCCCGTTCGGAACCGCGAAGTACACCAGCAACGGCCGGCCCACGATCATGCGTCGCGGCACAAACCCCCAATAGCGGCTGTCCTCGCTGTTGTTCCGGTTATCCCCAAGCACGAAATACGCCTCCGCCGGCACGGTCAGTTCCCCGTTGTCCGACAAGCTGCGCCGCAACGCGAGCCACCAGTGCGGATTGACGTTCGGATCGGCCTCCCGAAGGTTAGGGAACTCGTCGCGAAAGACCTCGGGCTGCGCCGGAGCGTACAAGGCATAGTCTTCAGGCAGAAGGCGATCGTTGATGAACACCCGCCCATCATGCAGCCGCAAACGCTCACCTGGCAGGGCCACGATCCGCTTAACCAGATCATGCGAGGGATCGGGAGGAAATCGAAACACGACCAGATCGCCACGCCGCACATCCGCGGGCGGCAGAAAGAGGCGCTCGGCACGCGACCAGGGGCCACCACCGGCCCTGGGAGCGAAGTCCGGCTTGCTGACCAGCACGCAATCGCCGACCTGCAGCGTCGGCACCATGGAGCTCGACGGGATGCGAAACGGCTGCAGCACAAAGGTCAGCAAAAACATCCCCACGACGAGCACCCGGAGCAGCGCCGCTACCGTCCACAGCACGCTTGGCTTTGCGTGGAGCGCGGCGGCCGCCCGCACCGGTGCTGGCGCAGCGCTCATCACGCCGTCACATCCTCGCTCCTGCTTCTGCGTCCAGCGGCACCCTGCCCCCGGCTCAGCGTTCCCGGCCGCCGGCCCCGTTTGGTAGAAGTCTTCGCCGCGGCCGGTGTCTCTTCGGCTACAGTCTTCTGCTCTTCCGCGGCGACCGCAGTCTCCGCGGCCTGCCCCCATCCGAGCAGCGCCAGGCCGGCTGCCGCCTGCTGCGCCTCTTTTTTGCTGCCGCCCTCCGCAGCCGCCAGGGCTCGGATCTCGCCCGAGGCCATTACCAGCCGCGCTTCCACGCTGAACCGCCGCGCATGGGCCGGGCCGGTCTCGGCCGTGTCGGCGTAGTGGAGCCTTCCGGCTCGTTCGGCCTGCACACGCTCCTGCAGCCGGCTTTTGGCATCCCGCAAGGCACCACGTCCGGTGTCCGCCTCCAGTTCCGCCCGAATGCCCGGCAGGTCCGGCTCAACCAGCAGCCGCCCGACAATCTCACGCACCACGCGCAGCGCCTTCTCATTGGTGCGCGCCCGCGCATCCGGCCCACGCACCACATCGAGATAGACCGCTCCCAGCAGCGCCTCGGCCGTATTGGCCAGCACCGCCGGCTTGTCCCGGCCATCGGTCACCTCGGCGCTTCTGCCCATGCTGAGAAGCCCCCCCAGGCCGAGAAAAGCGCCCAGCTCAGCCATCCGCTTACGGCTTACCAGGCTCGCCCGCATCCGCGTCAGCTCGCCTTCAGTACGCTCCGGAAAGTCCCGTAAAAGCAGCTCCGTCACAGCCAGTCCAAGCACGGCATCGCCCAGAAACTCCATCTGCTCATTGTCCGTGCCCGGCTCGTTGGGCTCATCGGCGTTGGTCTTGGCCCGGCCTAGCCGCGCCTCGTAGATGTAGGAGCTATGCGTGAGCGCCAGATGCAGCAGCTCGCGATTCACAAACTCGTACCCGAGCTGTCGTTCAAGTCGCTCGCTCGACTTCGAAGTAGCAGGAGACTTCGCCGCGCCACCTCGCTTCGGGTCACGTGCTGCTGGATCATTCGCTTTGCCGCGTGTCATCGAGTTCAGTCTAACGGCGGGCACAAACACCACAACCTATGCCAATTGGTGCAGATTGAAAAAGCCCGCCAGCAGCTTCATATAAGCGCGGTCAAGGGAAAGCTCACATTCCGCAGTCGCGGGTGCTCCGCCAGTGCCTCTGCCGAACCAAGCACGCTGCAAATTGCACGCACTCTTGCGATATGTTCGCCATGCTGTATCCGTCTTATCGAACTCTTCCAACGACCGAGGTGAGCCTGGATTGGGCTGATTGTCCGCATCAGATTCCGCTGCAATCCCACGCATAGCCTTCACGAACGCGTCCAGATGCTTCTCCGTAAAGTCGATCTCCTTGCCCATGCACGCCAGGTAGCTCAGATTGTCCGTTAAAGGACAGATGTTCTCTGGATGCGCAAACACCGTATTGTATTCACACTTGGCATCCGCTGCCTGCTTGTAGCCGGCAGCCTGCGCTTCCATGGCGCAGAGTACCAGTGCCATAGCAGCATGCTTATAGATCCTCATACGCGCTCCTCCCACCTACTGCGGCGATCCCGGCTTATATGCTTCCTTCTGCGCCTTGCCCGTCGGATCGAAGTCCTTGTCCTCACCCCCCACCGGCCGCGCCCGCCCCGGCAGGGCAAACGGCTCCTTGATCCCCTTCTCCGCCGCTACCCGCGTGTCCGGCCGTGCGTCCCGCGACGCCAATGCCGCCTCATACTCCCCCAGCGCCTTGGGCCGATCGGGTGGGTTCATATTGTCGTAGAGCCGTCCAAGATAAATATGGCTCCACGCGACCGTCCGGGGGTCCTGGCTCATCTTCAGGGTCGCGGCAAAGCCTTCCATGGCTTTGTCCGGCTGACCCTGCATCAGGTCGATGCGCGCCAGCACATACTGCGCCCGCCCGTGGTCGCCCGCCGGATCGGCCATCACCTTGCCCGCCAGATCGGCCGCCCCGGCGATATCGCCCTTCATCAAATCCGTCTCCGCCGTGTCGATCGGCCCTACCCTGCGCGGCTTGGCCACCACCCGGCCGCCCAGCGGATCGCTCGACTCATCCTTCACAAACACGGTACGCTCGGCGCGCCGGCGTTCGCCATCGACATCCAGCCCATAGATCATCGGCGCAATCTCATCCCGCAGACCGTCGCCCTTGGTCCCCATGGTCGTCAAGGCCTGGTAAAAGTACCCCGTCAGCACCCAGCCGGCACGGTCATCGTGTGTGGCGATCACCGTTTGCGCCGCCGTCGTCTCGCGGTCGTACAGCGTTTTGGCTTCCTCATACTGCGCCACCACCGTGCGGTTCTTCACCTGGGTGGGCCGCTTCGGCGCGGGTTCGGCGATCGTGTACAGGTGCGCCTCAATGGCTTTGATCAGGCACTCGGTCAACAGCGCCTCCACGTCGCTCTTGTACGCAAAATCGATCGGCGCATCCGCCATCCCACGCAGCAGCGGCTGAATCCGCTGCATGGCACTGCCGCGGCTGTACACCATCGGCTCGACCACATAGTGCAGATAGATGTGCCGGATGTCGTCCATGCGCACCGGGTCGCCGGTCGCATCGCTGTTCGGCGAGGTCACGATGATATAGTCGCTGCCGTAGATGCGCGCGTTGGTCAGCGCCGGCGACAGCATCGGCTCCAGCAGCACAAGAAACCGCCGCCCATCGTAGCTCGAAACCGGCTGGTGTAGGTAGATGTTTGTGCGGAGAATCATGTCCTCCATCGGCGCATGCACCCGCGCGGCCAGGGCCTCATATTCCGCCCGATGCCGCACCCAGATCACATGCAGCTGCGTCGCCGCTGCAAACTTCCGCAGCAGCGGCAGGACGTTGACCACCTGCGTGGCCTGAGGGGGCAGTTCCGTCTCGTCGACATTGGGCGTCAACTCCGGCGGTGGTGAAAGATACAACGCCAGCGAGACATATTGCCCGACACTCAATGCCGCATCGGCCATTTGGTGCGCGGTAAGGTAGGCGCACAGCGCATCGCGGCTCGCCCGAGCCTCTTCGTTCGCGCCCAGCACCTCATTCATCTCCCGGCGCACGGCCAGCCGCACGGGTGCCGAGTGCTCCAGATCCCGGTCATACCCGCACACGTTCAAGGCCACGGCCAACTCAAACAGCGGCTCGTTGTACTCGAGCGTCACCGCCGCTCCACCCGGCTCTATCTGCGCCACCCGCGGTCGGGCGGTGGGATTGCCTGCGTCAGCTGCCCGGTCTGCCGGAGCGCCAGGGCCTTCAGAAGACGAACTTTGGGCTGAAGCCCCGGCCAACGGAGCCAGCAGAAGCGTCGCCCCCCACAGGGACACGGCGCAGAACTGGAGAGAAGCCCGAAAAGACATAGCGAGGTTTCGACGCACGGGCTGAGTCTAGGAGAGTCGCGTACCCATGAGCAAGTGGCACACGGAGGAAAGGGCGGCATCAGTGCCCAGGTAAGCCGTGCCCCGTCGCCTCGAAAGCGACGTGTACCGTGCCTTTTCGACCGGAACGAGACGGCTTTACCGTCTCGCGCAGTAGAGCGACCCCTATATTTTGATTATGGCTACACATGTTTCCCATGCAAGGCGTACTCGCGAGCTATCCAGACAACCGGGATTACGGCTGCCGTCGAGACGACAACGCGCGGTTGGCACCAACCAGCCTAGCCATGAACGGAAACGGTCGTATAGGTCATCACGGCGTGCCCAGGAACCGGCACGCCAAACACCGTTGCCGGCTTGAAGATGCTGCCCAGCAGATTGGCTTCCACCCGCGAGCGCGTAGCCGGGTCGTCCGGTCCATCCAATAATTGGTAGTCGTACACCCGTCCTTGCGCGTTCACCTTGGCATCTACAAGAACCGCAACAAACCGCCCATGACTCGCAATGGGTGCCGGAGCTGTCATGGAATACAGGTACTGCGGGGCATTCAGGTGTGCGAGACGATCGTCGTTGGCCTGTACCGGCGCGGCCGTACCCACAAACCACGTCAGCCCGCTCACCAGGAGCAAGGCTCCGGCCAGCCCGGCACTCAACCGCAGCCCCATGGGCACCAGCGTCTGCCGCCAGAAGCCCGCAAAACGCCTGGTTGGTGCGAGATAGGTACCACGCTTGCGTTCGCTCGCCAGGGTATCGCGCAACTGCGATTGCAGCGCCACGGGCACGGTCGCCGGTCCAAGCTCTCCCAAAGCCGACTGCATGCCCCGCCAGGCCTCGAACTCACCCGCGCAACCTGCGCAGCCTTCCAGATGCGCCGCGAGTTCGCCCATAGCGCGTCCCGCCAGCGCTCCGTCCAGATAAGCCGAAAAGTTCTCCTTTACGGCTTCGCAGCCGCTCGCAGTCTGTCGCGCATCTTGATAAAACTCACTCACCGCCCCACCAGACCTTCCCTCTTAAGGATGCTCCTGGAGGTTGCCGGACTCGTTAAAGCCCCATTAGATTTTGAAACCTCATTAGACTTCGGAGTGCCGTTAGACAGCGCAGCTCTTCGTGCGGCGGAAGGGGTGAGCTCTCCCTCTGCGGGGCGCAAAGCCTCCCGCAGCGCCGCCCTGCCGCGCATCAGACGGCTTTTTACCGTGCCGACGCTGGTTTCCAAAATCTCCGCGATCTCGTCATAGGCAAAACCCTCAATCTCACGCAGCACGACAGCTGTGCGAAACACCTCGGGAATCTTGTGCAATGCCGCTTCCACCCGCGCGCGGGTCTGCGCCCGCATCACGTTTTCAAACGGTGAAGCCTCCCCCGTCGCCAGCGTATCGCCCAGGGAGAAGGTTTCGCCGTCATCATTCTCCTGCGTATCGTCAAGCGTCGTCTCCTGCCGCTTGTGCCGCGTCCACCAGCGCCGCTGGTTCGAAGCCTCATGCAATGCGATCCGATAGATCCATGTGCGCAGGCTGGCATCCCCGTTGAAGCTGTGGATGTTGCGGAAGACCTTGACGAACACATCCTGCGTAACATCAGCCGCATCGGCAGGATCCCGCAAACTGCGGGCAATCAACGAGTACACAGGACGGCTGTACTGGGCAATCAATTGCGCGAAGGCAATCTCAGACCCAGCCTTCAGCTCGGTCACAAGGCTCTGCTCTTCGGCCCCAATTGCCAGCGCGCTCGCCAGATCACTCATGGAAAAGCCCTCACTGAAGAAGGTGTTCAGCCGCAAAGCTGCTGCGGAGTAGGCCTACAGTAGGACACCGAAGGCACAGGTGTCCAGCGAATACGAGAAGGTCAACAGAGATTCTGAAAACTGCCCCGCCGGCGGGCGAGTGCTCGCTCACTCTACCGTCTTAGACACCATCACCACAGCCTTTGTTCCCAACGGTTTGACTTACGCTCCCACATCCGCGAAACTGTAAAAGTCCCTTCATGAGTGGGCCTGTGGCGCAGCTGGGAGCGCGCTTCCATGGCATGGAAGAGGTCATCGGTTCGATCCCGATCAGGTCCACCAAACATCTCAAATATTTAGCTCACCCCTCCTAAATCGCTTGCCCGCATCTCCGCAACACGCCATGACCACATCCGGCTCGGTTTCCTGGTCATTGCTGGCCCATTGCCAGATGCCGATGCCTTCCGTGCAATGCACGACGGTGGCATCCATCGTCAACCATTGCGGGAGCGCATGCTTTCCGGCAATGATCACGTTGACGTAGTTCCTGCTTCTCAGGCAGTGATCTGTTACGGACAGCAAGCAGTTGGCATCGGCCGGGAGGTAGCAACGGACGATGTCTGCCTTCTTATTGATGACATGGTCCAGAAAGCCGGGGTCCTGATACGTAAATCCGTTGTGGTCCTGCTGCCAGACATGAGATGCGAGCAGATAGTTGAGCGAGGAGATGTCTCTCCGCCACGGTAGCTCTCGGCATACCTTCAGCTATTTAGCGTGCTGGCTGAACATCGAATCGACAATTCGGATGAAAGCCTCATAGCTATTTAATATGCCATGCCGCCCGGTGAGCAGGTAGCCTTCCAGCCAACCTTCACATTGGTTTCGCTCAGCATCGAATCGAGAACACGACCCGCAGGGGCGAGAAACTCGTCGTTGCCGAATCGCGCGCGTCCCATTGACTGCGCCCGAAATCGAGGCGATCGCCAAGCGCGTCACATGATCGCAGTCGTCTAGAACAGGCTTCGCTGCCTCTTTGCCGCCACTGGTAACTCTGCTGTCCCACGAAGGAAGATCCTCTCACAACGGAGAAGTATGCCCATCCTCACCGCCGGAACATTGGCACCAGAGTTCAGTCTCCACGTCACTCCTGACCAAAAGGTCCTGATTCGGAACGGAGACTAGGGCACGATAACGACCGATCCAGATTCATCTTCGTTCTTTACGGCCAAGAGAGCTTTGTTGGCATCGTCAAGCGAGAAAGTAGTGACGTGCGGCCGAAACTTGAGCTTGCGCGCAAGCTCAAGAAAATCCCGTGCATCGTCCCGAGTCATGTTGGCAACGCTGCGAATCTGCCGTTCTCCCCAGAGCAGCTTATCGTAGTCGAAGGCCGGCATCTGATCGAGATGAACCGCGTTGATCGCCACAACCCCACCTTTACGAAGAGAACTCAGCGCACTCAGGACGACCTTGCCGCTAGGAGCGAAGGTAATCGCCCGATCCAACAGGGTGGGTGGAACGGCGTCCTCGTCTCCTACCCAGGTTGCTCCCAGCGAGGCGGCGAAATCTCGGTGTGATTGCCCTCGCGTGACGACATAGACCTGACAGTTCCAAGACTGTAAGACCTCGATAGCCAAAGCCGCGGAACTGCCGAAGCCGAACAGTCCCACCTTCTCACCGGGCATGACTCCAGCTACGCGTAAGCTGCGAAACCCGATGATGCCGGCACATAGCAAAGGGGCGACCTGTGCATCCTCTAGTTCGTCCGGTAGGTGAAGCGCGAAATCCTCACGAACTGAAACGAACTCCGCATATCCTCCATTCACCGAATAGCCCGTGAAAGTAGGGTGATCGCAGAGGTTCTCCATGTGATTTCTGCAGTACCAGCAATCTCCATCCACGCCACCCATCCAGGAAACCCCCACACGGGTTCCAAGGGGAAGACGAGGTGTGGCCCCGTCTACGACTTCGCCAACAATCTGGTGACCCGGAATGATTGTCGGACAGAGTGCGGCCAGGTCTCCCTCCGTAATATGGAGATCGGTGCGACAAACGCCGCAAGCCAGTACGCGTAGGAGCATATGGCCATCCTCGAGTTCTGGACGTGGAACATCCACGATTTCGACAAGTTGTCCTTTCACGCGCTTTGGGTTGTAGACGGCGGCTTTCAATATGACTCCAGTGTGCAATCGGATGGAACTATTCTCGACCATAACGGGCTAGCGTTACTGTGTCGGATTGCACAGCTGAGTGACCGGATACCGGTGTCGCTCGACACTTTTCTGACAAGTAAGTCACATGCTGCCTATTCTTGCGCAATCCTCAGTGGGAGGGACGCGCTCCTCGATTTCTGAATCTCGCGGGTACGTGTTGACACGTGATTGGCGACGCGCTTTGTAGGGGTCATTCATATCTTCGGTCCGAAGAGAGACACCACCAAACAATCTACCTACTCGGCAATCCGCCGATATTGCAGACGACGTTGCACACTGGTTTCGCGGGTACTCTGCGAACCTAAGTAAGGCGGCGAGCAAGTCCTCGGGGCGGGCTCGATGATCGATGCGGACATCGTACAGTGGATCCCCAATCGCGGCATGACTTGTGCCGAGCATCAGGATGCGCGCATGAGCCCAATGCTTTCGGACGATCTGCGCAGTTTCGGACAACACGGCATAACCGAGGCTCTCGCTAAGAACAGCTTTGTCTCTGGCCAAGTCGCAGTCTCCACGGCTCAGCGAAGTGCAGGTTTTGGCAATGAGGGCCTGAAGGGTCTGGACGAACTCGGATTAGAGCTGAACACAGATGGCGACGAAGAGGTCAGAATCCTCTTGATTGCGCAGCTTTTCAGACTGTGTGTCCGCGTTAGTCTACAGAAATGGGTATGCATATACGAATATGCTAGTATTGCTATATGAATGATCCGCTTCGCAGGTTCAAGGCTGACATTTTTCAGGCGCTTGCTCATCCCACAAGAATCGCGATCCTCGAGAACCTGAGCCGCGATGAGCTTTCCGCCGGCGCTCTGATTGAGAGGCTAGGCATGGAGCAGGCAAATGTGTCGCAACATCTAGCAATCCTGCGGTCTAAGGGGCTCGTTCTGAACAGAAAGTCTGGAAACCAGGTCTTTTACTCGATGAGAGATCCCATCATCGTCGAAGTGCTGGAGCTGATGAAAGCCTACTTTCATGCCCATCTAAAGGAAGCGATGGGCATGCTCAACGAGATGGAAAAACCTTCGGAACTGGTCCGATAACCTTGAAGATGGTCGCGCCCATATCCTTCAGGACAAGTGCATCCCCTCGAACGTGACGATCTTCCGCATCCACGGTCCATTTCTCTTCGGAACAACCGACAAACTTTCAGAGGCCACGAAGCATCTCTCGCATTGCGGAGGTGTCGTCATCCTCCGGCTTCGGAACATGACCGCCCTTGACGCGACTGGCATTCACGCATTCGAACAACTCGCTACACGCTTGCACAAAACGGGTAGAACTCTCCTGCTGTGCGGGGCAAGGACGCAGCCCGCTCAACTTCTCTCAGGATCCGATTTCCTGAAACATATTGGGGCTCAGAATGTCCTTCCTCACGTTCAGGCTGCGCTGACACGTGCAGGCGAGATCGAGGGCGGGTTCGCAGGTGTCGGTGAGGAAGTAGCACAGGAGATGGAACTCCAGCCACTCTAGTGAGTGGTCGCAAAGAAGATCTTTAAAAAGGAAACTTATGCAAATCGTTCTGAAGTTTCTGTTCCACGTCCTGAAGTCACTAGGGATATCGAGTCCATCTGACAATGTGAAGAAGGTGAATAAGTGGAACGGAAAGTAGGCGGCGTTCTCACTCAAGTTTGCAGCTTTCGCTTGTAGCTTCAGACTATCCCACTCCGATCTTTCTCAGGTGAGCCTTCCATGGTGGAAGCAGGCACGTGTAAGGATAATCATAACTATGCTCAACATCGGTCTCGGCTTGTTTCTTGGCTTCTTTTTTGGTGTAGGCTGTGCGCTTGCGGTGATGTACTCGATCTACCGCGGGGGCTATCGCAAGGCCGTCGATGATTCGCTAGCAAAACCTCAGCCCGAAGCCTATATCGCTCTTCTTGCAAGAGCAACCGCCGCCGGCCCAGCAACCTCCCTCTTTCACCACAGCGCAGCGCGCGGAGAGAAAAGAATGCGGTAACAAGGCACTGTAAAAGCTAGCCAATGCGAGACAGGGCTTGTCTGTTCTGTATTAGACATCAGCTAGGGAATCCTTGATGTCACTGCAAGAGCTCCCTCGCAGGCAGATGTAAGCAACTCCTTTCATGCTGGCCGGTGTGTAACAACTGACCATGCAAAGCACATGCTCATGAAGGTAACGGCTGAAGAGAAGAGCGAACCGCTTCCGCATGCGGTTCGCTCTGAGTGGAGTGGTTTCGATTGCTGTCTAGTACCAATATCGATGAGGGGTATAGGACGCTTGTAGTTAGTAACGAGAGGCATCGTCCGTCGGCACATTGCCCCCCAGCTTGCTCGGGACTCCGTTCACTGTTGCTCCGGCATGGGAGAAGTTCGGCGATAGATTGTTATTGAAATCGGCAGGAAAGTTCAGCTTCGGCTTGGACGCAGCGTCCAGTGCAGCCGTCTGCTCAAGAGACAGTTTGAAATCCAGCGCCTTCAGGTTTGCCTCCAAATGTTCCAGGGTACGCGCGCCGATGATGGTGGAGGTTACACCCGGGCGATTTTGTACCCAGGAGAGAGCCACTGTCGGCATGTCGGTATCGAGCTCGGTTGCAACTTTCTGCACAGCGTCAAGAACGTCGTAGTCTTTCTCCGTGAGCTCGCCGACATAAGCGCTGCGAGCGGCCAGCTTCTGTTTGTTCTCGCGAGAATATTTACCGGAGAGCGCTCCCATCCGGAGCGGGCTCCACGGTAGTACTCCCATGCCGAGCCCCTGAGCGGCAGGAATTAGTTCGCCTTCGACGGTACGTTCCAGCAAGGAATACTCGATCTCCAGAGCGATGAGCGGCGCCCATCCTCGAAAGCGAGCGATCACCTGAGCCTCAGAGACCTTCCACGCGGGCGCGTCGGAAAACCCAAGGTAACGCACCTTGCCGGCCTTCACAAGATCGTCGAGCGCGCTCATGGTTTCTTCCACCGGCGTGAATCTATCCCAATTGTGCAAATAGTAGAGATCGATATAGTCGGTTTGAAGACGGCGCAAGGACTCATCGCATTGCGCGACGATTGCTTTGCGGCTGGCACCGCCGCCATTTGGATCGCCCGCGAAGAGATTACAAAAGAACTTGGTCGCGATGACCGTGCGGTCGCGCTTGCCTTTGCCTTGTTTAAAGAAGTCCCCGATAATCTTTTCGGAATGACCCTTGGTGTAAATGTTAGCGGTGTCGATGAAGTTGCCGCCATCTTCCAGGTAGCGAGAGAGGATGGCTTCCGAGTCGGGGACGTTTGAACCCCAGCCCAGATCTTCGCCAAAACTCATTGCGCCTAGGCAGAACGGACTGACCCGCAGACCTGAGTGACCGAGTGTCACGTAAGAGTTGAGAGGCATTTGATCTCCTTAGAGTCGTTTAAATACGATTGTTGAATGCTGTTTAGGTTTGAGAGCAGAACAGTCACAAATCCTTATCCATACGATTGGCCCAGGTGCCGCCCTGGACTGGTCCGAGCCGTCCCGTCGCTTGGGCCGCCAGCATCCAACCCGGATAATCGGGTTCAATGGCGCTGACCTCGTTCAGCTTTTCTGCTTCGTCCTCTGACAGTTTAAGATCCACGGCAGCGAGGTTGTCCTGAAGCTGTTCCAATCGCCTTGCCCCGAGGATTACAGAGGTGACGACAGGTCGGGTGAGCAACCACGCTAAGGCAACACGCGATGGGCTGCAGCCGTGAGCCTTTGCGATGGGAGTGAGAACATCGAGAATCTTCCAGGCGCGTTCCTTATCGACGACCGGGAAGTCGAACTTTGAGCGTCGCGCGCCCTCCGTTTTTGCTCGCCGCGGGTGTATTTGCCGGAGAGGAAACCGCCAGCCAAAGGGCTCCATACGAGCAGGCCCAATTTCTCGGACTCCAGCATCGGGCCGATCTCCCGTTCCAGATCGCGGCCAGCAAGGGAGTAGTACGCCTGCAAGGTATCGAACCGTGCGAGGTTCTTCGCCTCTGAAACTCCAAGCGCTTTGGCGATCCTCCATGCCTGCCAATTGGATACCCCGATGTAGCGAACCTTGCCCTGGGCGACCAAAGTATCCAGAGCACGAAGCGTCTCCTCCACCGGAGTGATCGGGTCCGTGGCATGGACCTGATATAAGTCGATGTGGTCTGTCTGAAGCCGTTTGAGGCTTGCGTCAACCGCATCGAGGATGTGCCCTCGGGATAAGCCGATATCGTTCCGACCTTGCCCCATACGCATGTATACCTTGGTCGCAATTACGACATCCTTGCGGGAAATGCCAAGGTTTTGGAACGCCTGTCCCAGAATCGTTTCACTGTGACCCTCGGAGTACACATCCGCGGTATCGAAGAAGTTGATGCCGGCATCGAGCGCGACCTTCCCACGTATTGATTTCCCCTGCCGATGAACCCCCGGCGTTGCTCGCCAGCACATCCAACTTACCGAAGGCATCCAAAGCGGCCTGAACGCATAGTTTGGCTTGCTTCTCCTCTGAAAGGTCACCAAGGAAATAGGCGGCGCTACCGCCTTCGGCCTGAATTGCAGCGCTCACCTCCTTGGCCGCCGAACCCGAGAGATCGGCGATAAGTACCGACGCGCCCTCACGGGCAAATTTATGAACAATGGCTTCTCCGATACCGGAGGCGCCACCAGTCACGATTGCAGCTTTATTGGCCAGTCTCATTTCTCCTCCTTCCACAATCACAGAATCGGATCTTTCGCGATCCTTCAATCGGCATCGCCCTCTCTGCACTTTTACTTAGAGTCGAAGGCTGGGGAAGTCGCGCCATGCATTGTTAGAATGATGCCCATGCGTCGCGTACATCTTCGCAATGTCGACCTGAACCTTCTTCTACCGCTGCAGGCTCTACTGCAGGAACGCAACGTCACCCGGGCGGGCAGGCGTGTCAATCTAAGCCAATCCGCGATGAGCCGCGCGTTGGAACGCCTGAGAGAGCTATTGGGAGACGATCTTCTCATTCGAGCCGGAGGCGAATATCAACTAACTGCGCGAGGGAACGCCCTTTTACCGGAATTGGAGGTACTCCTTACCCGCCTGGAAGAGATGATGACGGGAGATCTCTTCACCCCAGGCACGACGACAGCGAGGGTTCGCGTAGCGATGACGGATTACGCAGCGGCCGTACTTCTCCCGAAGCTGGTGGCCAAGTTGAGTCGCGCTGCACCAGGACTTCACATCGAAGTCTTTCCTTGGCATGATCGATCGTATGAAGCATTGACGGACGGGACGGTAGACCTCGTCTTTACTCCTCTGGCGACTCCTCCGGAGTTTCATATTGCACAATTGTTCGAGGAAACCTTTGTGTGTTTACTCGCCCGGCAGCATGCTTGTAAGCGCCAGTCGCTCTCGTTAAGGGAGTACCTCAAATTCGGACATATCTCTATAGAAACGCAGCCTCATCAGCAGAACCTGATTGATCGCTGCCTAGCTGAGGCTGGAGTTCGACGCCACACTCTGCTGCATCTGCCCTACATCACTCCCGCAGTACTGGCACTTGAGAATACTGAATTAGTACTCACAACGCCGTTCCGCATCGCCGCAGACATGCTTCGCCGCTATAGGATACGTTCCGCATCAGCCCCGCCTGAAATTGCGAGGTTCCGGTATTCCATGGCCTGGCATCCAAGGCTTGATAAGGAGGCCCTGCATGGTTGGTTCCGTGATTTTGTCAGGCAATCATTGATTGATAAGCCCCTTTGAAAGATCAAGCGCCGTCGGAGGGGATGGAGGGCACGGTATTCAGGTGGGTTAACGCCGCGTAGCGTTTGGGCGAATATCCTATAGCTCGTGTGAATGCAGTGCTGAAGGCGCTTGAGGACTGAAAACCGATCGCCAGGGCGATCTCGCCGCTGCTTCGATCTCCGCGCCGTAGCTCATCCTTTGCCAAGGCCATTCTCCAGTGCAGCAGGTAGTCAATAGGACCTGTTCCCACAACATCTCGGAACCGCACAGCAAAGGAAGAGCGCGAGACGCCGCAGAGCCGGGCGAGCTCGGCGACAGTCCAGCCATGCGCCACGTCGTTGTGCATAGCTGTAAGGGCGCGCGCTGTCACTGCATCCGCAAGGCCAGCGATCAATCCGGTGTGCTCCTGATCCAACCGCAACGCCTGATTGCGAAGGATCTCGACCAGGATCAATTCCATCAGCCGCACGATGATGAATTCGGTATCTCTCGTAGCCGCAACGATGGTCTCGCTGTCCTCAGGCTCGATCGAAGGGTCTGAGGTGAATGCAAACGGCGTAGAGGTTCGAATCAGGACAAAGTCGTCCGTTTCTAGATGCACCGGCGCAAACAGTGGACGGGTTAGTTGACACTCCCCCTGCGCGACCCAGCAAAATAACAGGTCCTCTCGCTTGCGAAACGACACACCCCATTTGCCGGCAGCATCGGTTCGTCCCCACAACGTAGCCCGTGGCCGGAGTGGGTGGATGAGGTGAAGGAACGGATCCATGCAGAATTGGACGAGAGGTAAATAACTTCGGATGGTTGATACCGTGCGCGCTTTCGGCAGACACATCTAAAAAGCCTGTAAGCCCTGGAGAACAAAGTATGCAAATCATGCACGCCAGCAGCCTAAAGCTGATCGAAGCTTTCCGAACCCCGGAGATACGTTTCGAGCACCTGCCGGGATACCCGTATGAGCCGCACTACGTAGACTCATTGCCCGCATACGAAGGACTTCGAGCGCACTACCTGGATTTGGGGCCGAAGGACGCGCAGCGAACCTTTTTATGCCTGCATGGCGAACCAACATGGAGCTATCTCTATCGCAAGATGATTCCCGTGTTTCTCGAAAGCGGGGCGCGGGTGGTGGCACCGGACTTCCTCGGCTTCGGTCGCTCCGACAAGCCCACTGAGGACGCGACGTATAGCTTTCATTTCCATCGAGAGTTTCTCCTCCGCTTTATCGAGCACGTCGATCTTCGACGCATCACGTTGGTCGTTCAGGACTGGGGAGGAACGCTGGGGCTGACCTTACCTGTCGATCCTGGCTTTCGACCCAGACTGGACAGATTGGTCGTTATGAACACGATTCTTCCAGTGGGCAAGCCGCTCGGCCCGCACTACTACGAGTGGAAATCACTGGTTCGCAGCATGCCGGATCTGCCCGTAGGACAGTTAGTTCGCCACATCACGCCGCAGCTCACAGATGAAGAGATGGCCGCCTACGACGCTCCCTTTCCGGATGTTCGCTTCAAGGCAGGAACCCGGACGTTCCCGGAACTGGCAATGGTTGAGCCCGGCATGAAAGGTGTCGCCGAAGCCGAAGCGGCTCTCAGGTTCTGGAGTGAGGAGTGGTCGGGGCAGGGATTCATGGCAATTGGCGCAAAGGCTCCGGATGCAGACACAATGTACGCACTGCGCACTCAGATCCGAGGCTGCCCGGAGCCGCTGGTCATTCCGGAAGCGGATCATTTTGTACCCGAGTGGGGCGAGTTGGTGGCACGGGCCGCCCTCCGCTCCTTTGGCGATCTATAGCAGACGGCCCGGGCACACGGACCTGTCCCGGACCCTCTCCCTTGACTGTCAGAGCAGGCCGGAGCAGACGCTGCGATCGCACTCTCTTCAATACACCAAGCCGATCCCCATGGAGACATACCCTATGCCCGATGCAGTTCCCACACCTCTCAGAGCGCCGCTCACAACGCTCGATCCCAGGGCCGGTCTGACTACGATCATCAATACGTATACCGTCGCCCCCGAACATGCCGAAGGGCTCGTGGACCTGCTCGTGCGTTTGACGGTCGAGACCCTGCGCCATGTGCCCGGGTTCGTCTCCGCCAACCTTCATATAAGCATCGACCGTACCCAGGTGGTCAACTACGCCCAGTGGCAAAGCCGGGAGGCGGTCGCAGCCGCAGGAGCCGATCCCAAAGTCGCAGCGTGTATACGAGAGGCCGCCCAACTGGTGAAAAGCTTCGCTCCGGTTCTGTACGAGTTGCGGCAATCCGTAGCGGCAATTGCATGACCCGCACTCAGGTTCTTTTGTACTTGAGGCGGGGATGATCTCCGCTACGCGGGCTGTCGTCCCCCTTGGCTGATAGCGCAACGAAACGGTGTAGGGAATGCAGCGCTGCCTTGGTTGCACAGTAGGTGGGCACCGCCGCAGGGGGAACAAACGCCAATCCGGACGTAACGTTCATTACCGTTGATTGCGCCTGATTGCGCAACAACGGCAACAACGACGCGGTGAAACGAATTGGCCAAGCAAATTGACATTCACTTCCTCATTCATTGCAGCGAGATCTTCGGGCTGCTTCAGCAGGTTTTCCGGTCGCTGAACTCCGCCGTTGTTAACTAGCACGTACTTCGACCACTACCTTGCCCACGTTGTTTGTGCCTTTCAGGAAGGCTTCAAATGTCTCCTGCAAAGCTGCGGCCTCAAATGGAACCGTCGAAGTCACGATAGGCTTCAACTTACCTTCCTCATACCAAACCACTGCCTGCTTTAGTCCATCGCGAAGCTTCGACTTTCGCGCCTGAAACTGCGGGTCGATATTGTAGCGTCCAAGGTCTCCGATCACCATCTTCGCGCCGCGTTCTTCAACCGCTGCGCTCATATCCTTTGCGCCGGCTTGCGCCAACTGCGCCGCGGTACCAAGCCAAATGTACTCCCCACCGAACGCCACCAGCGCAGCCGATTGAAGGTAGGAAGACTGCGTATACGTGGAGTCGTAGACCAACTCCGCGCCTTTGCCATCGGTCAGCCGCATGACCTCCTGCACGATATCCTGCGTGGAATAGTCGATCACCTGGTCAAGCCGAAGCTCGCCAAGTAGATGGAGAGATGCTGCCTTGCCCGCGCTGCCGATCACCTTCAGCCCATACAGCTTTGCGATCTGCGCGGCAAAGTGTCCAACCCCGCCTGCAGCGCCAGCGATATAGATCCATTTCCCCTTGTGCCCTTGAAGGCCGGCTGTGAGAACGAGCGACTCATAAGCGGTCAGGTAGGCTACCCCGAACGTGCTTGCCGCTGCTGCGGGCACGGCCTCTCTTGGCAGCACATGTTCTCTCTTCGCGATGACATATTCAGCAAAGCAGCCGCCCCTTGGAGTCCGGCCAAACACCTGATCGCCTACCCGCAGCAGCCCGGTGTTCTGCTCACCTCCGACTCGAACTACTTCACCGCTGAAGTCAAAGCCCAGAACGTAGGGTTCAGGAATGCCAAAGACATTCGCCCGGGCGAGGCCCGCGTCCATCTTGTTGATCGACGCATACTCGATACGAATGAGCACCTCATCCTCGCTTAGCGAAGCGATGCTCTTCGTTTGCATGCTGACCGGCGCGCCGGGTTTTGCGATCACGAGCGCTTGGAATGAGATGGGCAGCTTGACTTCCTGAACTGTGGTCAAGTCGGCCGAGCCGCTGCCACCATTGCTGGCACTGTTCATCGATCGCACCTCAAATAGATTTCTTGTTTCTCAATGGCCTGAGCCTTCTCGCCGTTATGTTCTGTCGCGAGAAGGCTCAAATCCGTTTGTTCATTGAGTAATCCGACGTAGGCTCAGCGTGGTAACGCAGCGGTCACCGACTCCTGCATGGGCGTTGTTGCGCGACCGATCAGGGCACTCAGGTCGTGCGATTTGGTGTAAAGTTCGCCCCGGCTCGCACCCGCATCCGCATCCGCGAGGGCACCGGCCAGGCCTTCCGGCAGGCCAAAGCCAATCAGAGCTCCGGCATACTCCTGTTGCGGCAGATCCCGATAGATGACAGTCTTTCCCGATTGCCGCGCAACCTCAGCGGCAAGGTCGGTCAACGTATAGGACTCGTCTCCGCCCAGTTCATATGCTTTGTTCTCATGGCCCTTGCCTGTGAGCACCGCGACGGCTGCCGCTGCATAGTCTGCACGAGCTGCCGCGGAAAACCGGCCATTCTTGGCTGCGCCCGGAATCGCTCCATGTGCAAGTGCCGCCCCAATGGCTTGCGTCTGGTTTTCTGTGTACCACCCATTCCGTAGAAACGTGAAGGGCACGCCCGACGCGCGAATGTAGGCTTCTGTAGGCTGGTGTTCCTGGGCTAACAAGAGCGTTGACGTGTCAGCATTCAGAATGCTCGTATACGCGAGCAGTTTGACGCCTGCCGCAACAGCCGCGTCGGTGACCGCCTGGTGCTGCGGCACCCTATGACCTACGTCATTCGAGGAAACGAAGAGTACCTTCTCCGCCCCGGCAAAGGCAGTAATTAGGCTTTCCTGATTGGAGTAGTCGGCCTGCCGGACCTTCACCCCCTTCTGTGCCAGAGCTTGGGCCTTCTGCGGATCACGCACAACGGCGATCACCTCCGCTGCGGGCACTTTTTCCAATAGTTGCTCGACAATGAGCTTTCCAAGCTGTCCTGTTGCTCCTGTAACTGCGATCATGCTCTACTCCTCCGCTGAAATCTTCAACTTCATGGAGGCTACTCGCTCAGCTTATTTTATGTAAGTACGTACAGCGATGTAAGCTGCTTACATAAAGGCAAAATCACGTCTAGCAAGGAAGCCCAGCCTCGAACCGAGGGCTGATGTCTATACCGCCGATTGTCCCTCTCGCGGAGTGCTCGATCACGTCACATCACGCTGGCAACCGTTGATCCTGGTCATGCTCCTAGAGAAGACGCACCGTTTCAGCGAACTCGCACATCGCATTGGAGGAGTCAGCGAGCGCATGCTCGCCCACTCCCTCCAGCTGCTTGAGGCCGATGGCTTCGTTCTTCGTGTTGTATACCCAACCAAGCCGCCCAAGGTGGAATATAGCCTTACGCCGCTCGGGAGTGAACTGGCCACCCATGTTCAGGTGCTGACCTGTTGGGTGGAGAAGAATGTCTCGCGGGTTCTGGAACATCGCAGCGCATCAGCAAATTAGGATCAGAACTTTCGCATCGTGGTCTTCAAATTAGCCTGTCCCGGCGAACGCATTGCAGGCGTGGGCGGAGGCTTAGGTCACCCGTATGGCAGAGTTCAAACTCGTACTTTATCTCTTACTGATCGGCGTAGGTCTTGCCCTTGCCGCGCCCCGGCTGAACGTGCCCGCCCCGGTACTGCTCGCAATCGCGGGGGTAGCACTCGCGTTTGTGCCGGGTGTGCCCCCTGTGATGCTCGACCCCCGTCTAGCGCTGACCTTGTTCGTAGCGCCCGTGCTGCTGGATGCCACCTACGATACTGACCCCCGCGATCTTCGGGATAACTGGGTGCCACTCAGCAGCCTAATTCTCGTGGCAGTTGGCCTCACGGTGGTCGCGGTGGCCGGTACGGCGCATCTGCTGCTGCCTGCGATGCCCTGGGCAGCGGCGTTCGCGCTTGGCGCTATCGTCGCTCCGCCCGATGCGGTTTCAGCCACGGCTATTCTGCGGCAGGTTCGCCTTCCCCGCCGCTTGGCGGTGATCCTCGCGGGCGAAAGCCTGCTCAACGACGCCTCCGCCCTGCTGATCTACCGGCTGGCAGTCGGTGCCATGATTGGCGGCATGACGATTTGGACTGGTCCTTTGCTGGTGTTCGCATGCGTTGGCGGCCTCCTGCTGGGATTCGCGGCGGCGCGGCTCTACCTTGCCGTGGCAGCCCGCGTGCCCGACGGCTCGGCAGCCGTTGTGTTGCAGTTTCTCAGCACGTTCGGCGTCTGGCTCATCGCGGACGCGCTTGGCTTGTCGGCGATTCTCACCATCGTCGCCTACGCCATGACTCTGGCGCGCTTTTCACCGGAGCAAACGACCGCCCGCCAGCGCAGGGCGAGCTACGCCGTGTGGGAGGTCGCCGTCTTCGTATTGAACGTGCTGGCATTCATCATGATGGGCTTGCAGCTTCGCGTGATCGTCAGGCGGTTGGCAGGAAACACGGAACGATATCTTCTGTTTGCCGGGGCGGTGCTCGGGACAACCATTGTGGTTCGCATCGCCTGGATCATGAGCCACAATGCTGCCGTACGGTGGAAGAATCGCCGGTTCGGTGCGAGTGATAGCCGGTCGGTGCCGACCGTGCAGAGCGGGCTCTTAGTCTCGTGGTCGGGCATGCGCGGTATCGTTACGCTCGCGGCTGCGCTTGCGCTTCCGGAGCGCTTTCCGGAGCGCGACTTGCTCGTGTTCACAGCTGCCTGTGTGGTCCTCGGCACGCTGGTGCTGCAAGGGCTGACGCTACGTCCGCTGGTACACCTATTGGCGCTACCCAGTGATACCAGTATTGAAGACGAGGTCGATCAGGCAAGGAAGGAGACCACGCGAGCCGCTTTGCTTGCGCTGGAGCAGGGTCGGGGAAACGAGGCCAGTCGCATGTTGACGCGCGAATATCAGGCTCGGCTGGTGTCAGGACCTGAGCGTAAAGCGGGATCCAAACTCCGCCAACGCGTACTGCAAGCCGAGCGGCATCGACTGATTGAGCTACGCCGAGAGAGGCGTATCGGCGATGAGGTTTTCCACCAGCTCGAAGAGGAGCTGGACTGGGCCGAGGGCGAAGTCACACCGCAACCGGAATAGCGAATGCCGGTGTATTCGTCCCGATTATCGGGGGCACGACCCACATTGGCAGGAAATGGATCGATCACAAGATCGAGCATCGCCTCGGTCAGCAGTTGCTATGACGTGAAGAGCTCGTCGAAGGTGCGCACTGGCAGTAATGCGGCTTGTAAATACCGATCAGAATTTGCTACGGGAGGCGGGTTAGCGCCACGCTCTCGAAAACCTCGTCGTTTGACGCTCGGTTCCTAAAGCGAATCACTTAAGTGCCCTGCGAATGTCTTAGAACTCTGGAGTAATTATCCCTGAATAGCCTGAATGATTTCGTTGGTCTCTCTCACCCTTGCCATCCGAGGAAGTATATTCTCCATCGCGAAGTCGTGCAGTCCTGGAGCGACGCTGGCGCAGGCATCGGATGCCAGGACAACGTTGTAGTTGAGGTCGAAGGCGGCGCGTGCAGTGGCTTCCACACCCAGGTTTGTAGCGACGCCACAAATCACCACTGTTTCGCAATGCCGGCGCCGGAGCTGCAGGTCGAGTTCAGTTCCAAAGAAGGCACTCATCTGTCGCTTAATGAGGCGGATTGCACTGGAAAGTGCATCGATCTCTGGTACGAGCTTCGCAAAGCCTGCTGGTAGACCTTCCTTGGGAAGCGCCCATGGAGAATCTGCCAGCCCTTTTGGCGCATCGGCGTAGCCAGGGGCAAAGTCTGTCGTCGTCAGAACGATGTGGGAGCCTGCCTGCTCGAAAGCGTGACCTAATGCTGCTGCTCGCTGGACGAGCTGCTCCCGCCCGAAAGGCACGGGCTCCGGCTCAAGGATTCCGGCCTGGAGATCAATGATAATGAGAGCGGTTGTATTCTTCTCAAGATTCAGCATGGATCGTTAGCTCCCTACCGCGGTATTTCAATGACTACTTTGCCGAACGCACCGGCTTCAAGATAGTCGAGCGCATTTTGCAGGTCCTCGAAGGCATAACGCCGGTCAATATCAGGTTTAAGCCGAGATTGCCAACAGCTCGGACGAGGTTTTCGAGTGCACGCCGGTGCCCCGTTACGATGCCCTAAATTCAACGAGACGGAGGTTCTCGCGTCCATGCTTATCAATGACCCCGCTCCTCATCCGTACGCCTTCGTCTGATCTCTTGGCGTGACGTTATCCCAAACGATGTTGAATGCCACCATGTCCAGAAACTCCGTCGCCTTCATAAGGCGGCTCTCGCGGAATTCCAAGAAAAATACGTAGTTGTTGCTATAGATCTTGCCGTCAAGCGTCGTCCCCTCCGCATCGGCAATGACGATGACGTCATCGCCATCAGCCAGAATCTTCGACGGACGAGGCACCGGCAGCATGCTGAATCTGTTCATGAACGGAGTGGCTATATTGATCACAAAGTCTGGCTTGCGCGCCGCGCCGCAGTGCGGGGCAGTGCCAGGGATGATCACCATCCCGTCATCGCCCATCAGGTCCAAGATTGTGCCTTGTCCCTTGCTCCATCTATTGAATGCATCTTCTACGATCTTTCGATTCTTCTGCATTCTGCCCTCGAGTGTCAGTTACGTGCATGTGTTAAGAGCCCAAACCGTTCAGGTTCTTGCGTACCCATTGCTCAACGCTGGTGACTTCGAGTTCGCGTTGCACGTTGAACGTCTGCTTCATATCCCACGACACACCTTTGCCATGCGCAAAGACGACCCTATACTTCTTCAACACATCATCCGGAGCTCGGGCGAGGGCCTCCTGAAGGTCGGCGATAGTGCTTTCTTCGCGCTGGAACGGCCGTCCGAGAAAGGTCTCGAGAACGTACGCAAAGTGTCTGTAGGAGAGCGTGTCGCCGGCCGTGTATACCACTGTGTTACGAATTCTCGGCTCTGAAAGCAAAATCTCTGCTGTCAGCTTGCCGATGTCCTCTGCCGTTGTCACTGTAATGGCGGTGTCGAGGCTTCCAAGGGCGTGCACGACATGGTTTCTAAGATCAACAACGCCCAGCGCAGGCTCGAAGAGAAAGCTGGTGAACATACCTGTGGAGATGATGACCCAATCAGTCTTGTCTTGCGCCCGCAGGAGGTCACGAACATCAAGTTGTTCGTCGAAAAGCTCTTGTGCGCTTCCTCTGCCAATCACATCGTAATCCACGCCGAACTGCCACGGAACGTACCTGGTGACACCAGCATCGAGGACGGCCTGGCAGAGCTTGCGCTGAATGGGCACGCCCGAAGCAAATCCTGTACAGCCGATCACCGTATGGAACTGCGCAAATACGTCCGCGAGTGTGACAACAGAGGTGGTCGCGAGATCGGCTGTCACAAAGTGAATGCCCAGCGCACGAAGCTGCTGGAACACGGTCTTTTTCTCTGGAGACGGCGAAGCCAACGTCTCCGGACGTACCAGGACCGTTATCTTGCAGTGCGGGTCTCGCTCAGCCAAGCCGCGAGATACCGCATTGCCCAATTCTCCCAGGCCCAGGATCAGGTACGACTCGCCTTTTGAACTCATATCGGTGCCCCGAAAGCAGTTCGATAGATCTCGAAGTGCTATGGCGAGACTACGGAAAGCCAGCTACTCTGTCAAAAGTGAAGGTTGTCTCCCATCCCGGCGTTCAGGATCTGGATCTTGTAAAAGTTCTTCAGGCCCTCAGTGACTCGGTGCGATTGTTGCTGGTGCGTATGCTCGCCGCTGAGAAGGATCTTTCCTGTAGCGCCCTGTGCCTGGGCAGGCCAAAGTCGAGCATGTCACACCACTTCAAGATCATGATTGAAGCGGGACTGCTCCGTGTAGACGTTGCGGGCAACACTCATCGCAACAATCTGCGGCTGGACGATCTAGAAAACCGCTTCCCGGGACTCATGCTGTCTGTCCTTCGCTCCGGTGACCCGATCCATCAAAGGCAGGTAAAATCCCGGAACAATCCCAAGAAGATGACAAAGAAAGCATAAGGCCTTAGGAATGCACTTCATGCGGACGGCGGCTTCCGTGTCACGTTATATGCGTGTGACACGCACATGACTGATCGGCGATTCCTATCGTTACGTATCTTTATACGGACAACACCGGAAGCAGATGCGTCCTCATGGACGCTTATCACGCCATCCACGTCAAAACTCTGATAAACGCAAGTCTCACGCGTTCAACGGGCGAATGGATCGAAACCGTTGTGGCCTTTGTTTATCTTGATGATTAGTCTTGACGAGATCTTCAGTAGTTATCCATTTTCTCTTTGGGAGTTTGATGGCACAAAGGATCAAGGCCGCTAGAGCGGCACGGCTCGAAGCTGCGAAGGTTTGACGTCGGTAAAGTGCGGAATATCAGCCATGACACGCGCCAATTCCGGTGAGCCGAACGAGGCATCGACAGCCGCATCGTCTCGGAATAGGCAAACGCACACGGCGATAATTCCTTCGCCGGGTCCGGCCGGAAAGAAGGCCGCGACACTTAGGAGACCGTGTGCGCTCCACGCTTCCATGACTAGTGGAAGGTGCTTGTGGACGTAGTACTCGCGGTCAAAGCGAGTGTCGGCGTTACCGGCGTACATCACAAAGACTGTCGTCATGCCACACCCTCCGCCAGCCCCGCCCTGCGCCGGGTGGCCTTCGCCAGAGCCGACCAGTCCTTGTCGCCCAGATTCTGATCGACTGCCTGCTCAAAGTTTTCGCGCACGGTCTGCGCCGCCGGCAAACTAGCGCCCTTTGCCTTAGCCGCATCGAGAGCGAGACTCACGTCTTTCAATCCCAACGTCAGCTTGAAACCCGGCTCATAGGTGTTGGTGGAAATATTGCCGCCATAGCGCTTGTAAGTTGGGCTGGCAAACATGGTATTCGTCACAATATCGAGGAAGTCGCCCGCCTTCAGACCGTAGCTTTCGGTGAGCGCGGTAGCCTCTCCCATCGCTTCAATCGCGAGAGTAATCATTAAGTTGCCGGCGATCTTCGCAATGTTGGCGTGTTTGGGATCTTCGCCTAGATGCCAGGTCTTCTGGCCCAGCGCATCAAGCAGCGGCTGAGCGGTTTTGACCGCGTTCGGATCGCCCGCAGCCAGGATATTCAGCTCGCCTTTGGCGGCGACCGCGGGAATGCCGAAGACGGGAGCGGAGACGTACCCGATCCCTGCACTCTCATGTGCCTTCTCGAGCTCTGCGACAAGCGCCGGGGAGATGGTCGCCATCATGACGTGGACGCACCCCTTCCGCGCTGTGGCGAAGGTGCCCGCGCCAAGAATCACGCTCCGTACCGCGTCGTCATTGGCCAACATGGTGATGACGGCGTCATTCTCAAACGCCGCAGCGGGCGATGAAAGAATAGCGACTCCTTCAAGAGCCTGCGCCGCTGCTGCATTGCGATTCCATACGCTCACCTGATGGCCCGCCTTCACCAGATTGGGTACCATCGCGGCACCCATACTCCCAACTCCGATAAATCCGACTTTCATCGCCTTCTCCTTGGTCTCTGCATATGTGAACTGATAAGTCAACAATAATATTTTAATTTCCGCCCGTGAGTTGATCCCATGCGCTCATCGAGCAGTCCACCACTTGCGTCAAGGCCTTACGGGTGGCACCGTCCCTGGCCTGAATAGACAGGCCATGCAGCACCGTCGTGTAGAACGCGGCGACGGCCGTGACTGGAGCAGTCTTCGATACATCGCCGTCGCGCTGACCACGGCGTAAACGAGCTTCAATGCCCTTACGCGTCTGCTCTCGCAATGAAGACAGATATTCTTGAACGCTTCTATTTGCAGCGGTGCAGTTGATTGTGCTCAGAACAAGAAGGCAGCCCCGGGGAGCATCAGCTTTCGCGAACAGATTTACAGCATCCTGAAGAATGGCGTGGACGGCCGCGCGGGTGGGTAGATCTCCGGTCAGGGCACGCGATGTGGCCATGCCGTCGGTCTGTTGGTAAAGTTCAACCGCCTCGCGGAACAACTCTTCCTTGCTGCCATAGGCGGCGTAAAGACTCGCCTGCTTGATCCCAAGTGCCTCACGAAGATCGGCCATGGAAGTGGCCTCATAGCCAAGCGACCAGAACACGCGCATCGCTTTGACCAGGCCTTCTTTCCGGTCGAACTCCCGCGGACGGCCACGACCCCGGGCCGGTGTCGTTCCGACCGTATTTGTTGACTGTCTAGTCTTTATATTTGCCTTCGCGCTCATCGGTATGTCATATTATAGACAGGTCAGTCTATTAATCAAGCTGAGGTGACTTGTGAGCCGATTAACCGGAAAGATCGCTGTTGTCACTGGGGCCTCAAAAGGCATCGGTGCCTCGATTGCGGAACATTTAGCGGCAGCGGGGGCAGCCGTCGTCGTGAACTACGCGAGCAGCCGAAGCGGCGCAGAAGCTGTAGTTGGGCGGATTGTCTCCCAGGGCGGGCAAGCGCTTGCAGTGCAGGGCGATGTATCAAAGCCCGACGACATCGCAAGGCTGTTTGCTGAAACAAAACGGGTCTACGGCAAGCTCGACATTCTGGTCAACAATGCGGGCATATTTGAGCACCAGCCTTTGGATTTAATTACAGCAGAGCACTTCCATAGACACTTTGACCTGAACGTGCTGGGGCTTCTCTTAACAACACAACAGGGTGTGAGGCTGATGGGCGATGAGGGCGGCTCGATTATCAACGTGAGTTCTATTCATGCGGAGATGCCCATGCCGAAGGCCTCCGTGTACGGAGCGACCAAGGCCGCGGTCGATGCCATCACCAGAACTCTCTCAATTGAACTGGGACCAAAGCACATCCGAGTCAACTCAATCAATCCTGGGATGGTGAATACCGAAGGCCTGCACAGCGCGGGTTTTGCCAGTGGCGAGTTCCGCGAGCGGACTGAAGCAGCAACGCCGCTGGGACGCATTGCACAACCGAAAGATATTGCGACAGCGGCTGTCTTTCTGGCCTCGGACGATGCGAGCTGGGTGACGGGGCAATCTCTCATACTGGCCGGTGGAATGCGTCGCTGAGATGACCGTCGAACCGCAAACTGAAAAGCTTCCGATATGGGGATTGCTTGCGCTGGCCATGACCGGGTTCATCGCAATTCTGACCGAGACCATGCCGGCTGGGCTCTTGCCTCAGATCGGGGCTAGTCTCCACATCTCAGCGGCGCTTACCGGTCAGCTCGTCAGCCTCTATGCCCTTGGCTCTTTAGTGTCGGCCATTCCAATCACAGCAGCGCTACAAGGTTGGCGGCGGCGGCCAAGGCTTCTGCTTGCGGTGGTCGGATTCCTCCTCTTCAATACCATCACCGCGCTATCTTCCGACTATCCACTTACGCTGGTGGCGCGCTTTTAGCTGGCATTGCGGCTGGGCTTGGCTGGGGCATCATTCCTGGCTACGCGCGGCTCATGGTATCGGAGCAACAGAAAGGCAGAGGCATGGCGGTCGCGATGGTGGGCACGCCTCTGGCTCTCGCTTTGGGAGTGCCTGCCGGAGCCTTCCTCGGCAAGCTCGTGAACTGGCGCACAACGTTCTTGGCCATGTCTGGTCTGGCACTCGTCCTGGTCGTCTGGATCGTATGGAAAATGCCCGACTTCCCGGGCCGCAACGAAAGACAGCGCATTTCAGTGCTCCAGGTGTTTGTGACCCCCGGGATTCGTTCCATTCTGGCCGTAATCTTTTTCTGGATGGTCGGCCACAATATTCTGTACACCTATATCGCTCCCTTCATCGCTCAGGCTGGCCTTGGAGGCCGAGTCGATGTTGTGCTCTTGACCTTTGGCGTCACAGCTCTCGTGGGTATCTGGATCATCGGGCTTCTCGTCGATCGCTGGTTACGGCCGCTTGTGCTCGTGAGTCTAGCTGGCTTTCTTCTGACCTCATTCATCTTTGGGGTCGCAGGCAGTAGTCCGTTTGCTGTCTACGCGGCGGTAGCCCTGTGGGGGTTGACGTTCGGAGGAGCCGCGACTCTGCTTCAGACAGCATTGGCCGATGCCGCAGGGAGTGGCATCGATCTTGCACAGGCACTCAACACAACGGTCTGGAATTTGGCCATTGCCGGTGGTGGCGTGGCTGGAGGTGTGCTGCTGTCCTCCACCGGTGCAGGTTCTTTTGCATGGGTGGTGCTGAGCCTTGCCTCATTCGCTCTCCTGATTGTCTGGCAGGCAAAGACGCACGCTTTTCCGTCTGCCGCTCCCAAGACGGCCATCGTGCCGGCATAACAAGGGAAGGATTCACAATGATTACGAACTCGTCCACGATCGTTGCAACACCGACGGAAGTTCTCCTTCGCTTCTACCAAGCCGAAGCAGACTACATGAAAGCCTACGAAACGAATGCTTATGCCAGCTTCGACGCAATGCGAGAAACAATGGATCCCAAAGTGGTTCTGCACCAGTCGCCAGACCTGCCCTTTGGTGGAGACTACGAGGGGTACGAGGGATATGAGCGATGGGCGAAGGCGATGGCGTCCCTCTTCGACAGGCTTGAAGTCAAGGAACGCGAGTTCTTCGAGCACGATGACAAGGTTGTCGTTTTCTGCCGCTTCATCACCCGGTCGCGAGTTAATGGCTCGACACAGGACTTTCCCATGACACAAGTGGTGACGGTCCGCAGGGGCAAGATCGTCGACTTTCGGCCATTTTATTGGAACGTGCCCGCGTATATTGCCGCCGCTCAAAGCGACAAAGGCTAAACCTTGCATAAGGGGAGACACAATGAATACAGGTGAACGCGAACCTGCAACAACGACGCTCGCGCGATTCTACGAGGCCGAGAGCGCTTACCTGGCGGCTGGAGGAGGTGACTTCTCAGCCATCGCGGCGGCACTCGACCCCGAGTGCGTCCTCTATCAGCCGGCCTCACTTCCCTATGGCGGTGAGTGGCGAGGGCACCGCGGCTTCGAAGCATGGATGCAGGCCTTTGCGCAACAATGGTCTTCTTTAGAGGTGAAGGGTACGGAGCTGTACCAAGATGGCGACGTTATCGTGAGCAAATCTCATGTCTATGCCGTCGCGAAAGCGACCGGGCTCAACCTGGATTGGCCCTTATTGCAATTCTTCAGGATGCGCGAAAAGAAGATCCTGGAATTGCGACCCTTTTACTGGGATACCGCAGCCCTGCTCATGATGCTTGGCCCATAGAAGAGTGATATCAGGGCTATGAGTCATTCATGACTCAGTAGGCAGGTGTCAAAGTTAAGTTGATACCGATTCAAACGACTAGGAGACATGCATGGCGCATCATCAGACGAAGGTTGGCTCCACCGATGTTTTCGTGTTTCTAGACGGCATTCTACCCGTGCCCGCTGCCCTGGTGCTTGCTGGGAATGATATGCCTGTGGAGCAGATGATTCAGGAGCACATGGTTCCAGCGACTCTTGAATGGTCTAACAATGTCTTCTTAGTTCTTCTGGAAGACAAGAAATTCTTGATAGACGTGGGCGGTGGAGACTTGTTCGCGGAAGGCTCCGGACACCTTGTTTCGAGCATGGCTGCCGCCGGGTTTGCACCCTCGGATATCACGGATATCCTGCTCACGCATCTCCATCCCGATCATACGGGCGGCTTGATCAAGAACGGTCAGATGGTCTTCCCCGACGCACAGATCCATGTAGCGCAAAGAGAGCTTGATTACTGGCTCGACTTGGACAGTAGAGCCAATGCTCCCGAACACCACAACATCTTCTTTGAAAACATTGATGGTTCATTCATGCCCTACGTTGACGCGCACAAAATTCAACCGTTTGAGGATGGGGCGGAGTTGGCCGCAGGATTCCGATCCTTTCCCCTGCCGGGCCACACACCGGGCCACACTGCCTTCATTCTGTCGAGTCATAACGATGCGGTAACCTTCACCGGCGATCTGTTCAATGAACCCGCTCAAGTCCCGCATCCTGACCTGAAACTGACTTTCGACTGGGATGCAGAGCGGGCGATCATGACACGCAGGAAGACACTTGAAGACGCAGCGATGAACCACTGGACAATCGCTCCAGCGCACGCACCGTTCCCAGGATTCAGCACTGTCCGCAAAGACGGTTCAGGATATCTACTCGAGGCTGGAAATCGATGAAGTGTTGCGCCGCGGGGGCACATCATTGCGGTACCCAGAGAGTCGTTCAGAGCAGAACCGCTCTAGCTGTTTTTGTGAAAGGTGCTCTTATTGCCCGTTCAGCGTCTTTTCGATGGCCATCTCCGCCAAGGGAGCCATCACGGCGTACCCGGCCGGCGTTGGATGTACTCCATCGCGAGCGGTTCCGGGCTTCATGCCCCCGGCCGGCGTTGCCAGTGGCGTGTAGTAATCCAGATAGGTGTAGCCATTCTGCGCACACAGAGTTCTCAGCCAGTCATTCAAAGCGCGAACCTTGCTGGCCGGTTGCAGACCCGGCTTCCAGGGATAATCCTCCACGGGAAGCGTCGAGGCAAGAATTACCTTGATGTGGCTCGCATTCGCGATCTCCGTCATGGAACGGAAATTATCTTCGATCATGCCGAGTGTAGATATCCCGGTGTTGCCGGCGATGTCGTTGGTTCCGGCCAGGATCAACACTGCTGCCGGATGCAACGCAACCACGTCTTGCTGAAAGCGCACCAGCATTTGCGGCGTGGTCTGCCCGCTGATGCCGCGGTTCACATACGGCTTGCCTGGAAAGGCTGTGCTGAGCGTCCAGGAATCGGTGATGCTGTCGCCATAGAACACGACGCGTCCTGGTGCTCCACCCGCCAAGGCATCATTGGCCTGACGGTAGCGCCCCAACTGAGCCCAATCTGGGGACTTCACCGGCTTGGCCGCGGCCGGCTGGTTAGTCGGTTGGGCGGAGTTGGAGGCAAGTGCCGGGTCGGCAGCCGCTTGCGCCTGCGCACGATCGCTGCGCAGGCCGAAAAAGAACGCCATGCTTGCGATGGCGAGAACATAGGGTAGGTAAGACAACCGCTTAACCATCAAAAAACTCCGTTCGAGCGATTCCGCCATGCGTACGGATTGCTCTCCATGGAGCAATATAGTCGCTGCTCTGTTGTCGCTGTTCATTAGCTGTCTATCGGGCCGAAAGGGGTAAAGGCGAGGCTGGTCGAGAACAGTTGCCTCTTTGGATGGATGCGGCGTATCTTGTGTGTGCCACATAGCCGACAGATTCGCCCGTAAGCAGGCCGCCGAGGTTTCCCGCCTCAGAGGACTGTGTGGCGTGAGATAAGAACCATGCGCAACCACACCTCAGCACGGCTGTTGCTCCTGATCGCCCTTCTAGGCGTCTTCCTTGCCGTGGCGGCGGGTTGCATCGTCCGGGGCGTGCACGCCGGCAGCGCAGACGAGGATGCGCAGGCAGCCCGCCACGCGTACCAGGCCAAGAAGGCCTCCAGTTATTCTTTCCGCTTCGCGCCCGCGGCCTCGTTTCTGCCCTCCAATGCCACCACCGATACCGGCGAGTTTCTCGAGGCAAATGCCTTCCCCTCCGCCGACTACTGCGGGCATTGCCATCAGGCATCGCACGAACAGTGGCGTGAGTCGGCGCACTCCAACTCGAATCGGCCTCCCTGGTACCAACGCAACGTCAACCTGCTGCGCGCGGAAAAAGGCACGGAGTTCATGCGCCACTGCGAGGGTTGCCACAATCCTATCGCGCTGCTCTCGGGCCGCCTGACGCCCGGCGCGCCCACCTCGGCGGCCTATGACACCGATGGCATCACCTGCAGCGTTTGCCACTCCATCCAGAAGGTGACAACCCAAGGCACGGGCAGCTACGTGATGGGTGTGCCGGCCGTGCTCGTCGATGAGAACGGCCACCCTATCACGCGCCGGGTCAGCGACGCGGAGATCCTCGCGCATCTCGATCGCCACAGCCAGGCGGTGATGAAGCCCTTCTATCGCACCTCCGAGTTCTGCGGCTCCTGCCACAAGGCAGCCCTGCCGCGCGCGCTGAACGACTATAAGTGGCTGCGCGCCTTTTCGGTGTACGACGAATGGCAGGCCTCCTCCTTCGCGAAGCAGTCGCCGTTGCCCTTTTACAGCAAGGATTCAGTCTCCACCTGTCAGACCTGTCACATGCAGCGCGAGGCGCTCACGGGGGTCGATTACGGTGCCAAGAGCGGCAAGCTCGCCTCGCATCGCTGGGTGGGCGCAAATACGCTGATTCCGCAGTATTACGGCTACAAGGAGCAGATGACGCGGGTGGTGCAGTTTTTGCAGAACGCGGTGTTCAACGTCGACCTGTTCGCGCTGGAGCATGAGACCGACTCCAATCGCACATTGACCGGCTCCGGCAGCTCAACCGTCATCGCGCCGCTGGGTCTTGTCTCGTACAAGGTGATGCCCGGCGAGCTGCTGACCGCCGACGTGGTAATTCAAAATAAGGGCAATGCGCATAGCCATGTGCCCGAGCAGCGCGACATGTATGAGTCCTGGGTGAACTTCACAGTCAAGGATAAGGAAGGCAAGCTGCTTGCCGAGAGTGGCTTCCTGAAGCCCGGGGGCAATCTCGACGAGCGCGCCCACAGCTTCACCAACCGGCTCATCAATGTGAACGGCGGCATCAACGATCTGCATCAGGTCTGGGATAATCGCGTTGTCGCTTACAACAACTCGATTCAATCGGGGCGTTCGCAGGTCGTGCGCTACACCTTCCGCATGCCCGCGGCGGCGGCAGGTGCCGTGACGCTTACGGCCACCGTGAAGTACCGGCGCTTCGACCAGCACTTCCTCGATTTCGGCATGGGGGAGCACTACCAAGAGCCGGTTATAGACATGGTCAGCAGCAGCCGCACGATTGCCGTCGGGGAGAATAGCCCGAGCGCTCCCGGAGCCGCCGAGAACAAGGAGTGGATGCGCTGGAACAACTACGGCATCGCGCTGCTCGACGCGCAGCAATACGCCGCTGCCGTGGACGCCTTTCAACATGTTGCCAAGCTGCGGCACGACTACCCCGACGCGTACACGAATCTGGCGCTGGTAGAGATTCAGTGGGAGCACTACAGCGAAGCGCGGCCGCATCTCGAAGAAGCGCTTCGTCTTGACCCGGCGAATGCGCGAGCGCTTTACTATCGGGCGCTGGTCGAGCGCAATGAGGGCAACCTGGACCTCACCCTCGCCGATCTCAACCTGGTACTGCAAAAGTTTCCACGCTCCCGCGATGCGCATCGTGAACTCGGATTCACGTTCTATCAGCAGCACAAGTATCCCGAGGCTCTCGAACAGTACCAGGCCCTGCAGGCGATCGACCCCGACGATCTCGCAGCCCACTACAACCTGTCCATCCTTTACCGCCGCCTCGGCATGCGGGACAAAGCCGCGCGTGAATCGGCCACGTTTGCGGACCAGAAGGATGATCCCACGGCCAGCGCCTACGCGCTCGAGTACCTTCGCCATCACAATGAGCTCGCCAACGAGAGCGTCGCCTGGCACACGCACAACCTTGACGAAACGACAGACAAGAAGCCGGCACCGACGCCTGTTGTGACCGCGACACCGGCCCAGCCGCTCACAGGCCAGAGTAGCGGCGGTGACAGGTAGGATGAACGCACGCGGACGCCTGGAAGGATGTGAGACGCGGAAAGCATCATCGACACACACCATGCCTGACTGGAACGGTTTCAAACGACACCACTCTACCCTGAGCTCAGGCAGGCAGAGAGGGATTATTTGGAGTCGTCGCCGGTGCGGCCTGCTGCTGCTGGTTATCGCCGCCAGGACGTGCAACGTTTCACTCACAGCGCAAGAGCCCGCTCCCCATGCGGCATCCGCGACTATCGCCGGCAAATTCGTTGACACTGCGGCGGCGAGCGGTGTCGACTTCACGGGTGTCGCCTCGCATACGAGCCACAAGTACCTGCTAGAGACCATGGGTTCGGGTGTCGCGACGTTCGACTTCGACAACGATGGCCGTCTGGATCTCTTCTTCGTCAACGGCGCGCCGCTGAGTGATCCCACGCCCAAAGGCACGGTGCCCGTGAAGCGCTCCCCCAAAGACTGGAACCGCCTCTACCATCAGCGTGGAGACGGCACCTTTGAAGATGTTACGGAGAAGGCCGGCCTCACGGGCGTGGGCTACGGTATGGGCGTAGCCGTGGGCGACTTCGACAATGACGGCTTTGAAGATCTCTACGTGACGGCCTACGGCGGCAATCATCTCTATCGCAACAACGGCAACGGCACCTTCACCGATGTCACCGTGCGGTCCGGCACAGGGGGCGATCCCGCACCCGGGCGCGCCTGGTCCACCAGCGCTGCCTGGGTCGATCTCGACAACGACGGCCTGCTCGACCTCGTTGTTCTGCGCTACGTGAACTGGGACTTCGAGGATGTCTGGTGCGGCGAACATCGCGAGGGTTACCGGTCCTATTGCCATCCCGATATCTTTACGCCGATCGCGCCACTGGTGTATCGCAACAACGGTGACGGCACCTTTACGGAGTCGGCGGCGAAGTTTGGCCTGAATACCCCCGGCAAAGGCCTGGGCATCGCCATGGCCGACTTCGATCGCGATGGAAAGATCGATCTTGCCATCGCAAACGACTCCATGCCGGAGTTTCTGTATCGCAACAAGGGCGATGGCTCGTTTGAGGAGACCGGCCTCACGGCAGAGATTGCCGTCGATGGCGACGGCCGCACCTATGCAGGCATGGGCATCGACTTTCAGGACTTCGACAACGATGGTTTGCCCGATCTTGCCATCACCAACCTGGCCAACCAGAAGTATGCCTTGTATCGCAACAGCGGCGATGGCTCGTTTACCTACAGCACCTATCTTTCGGGACTTGCGCCCATGTCGCTGCTCCACTCCGGCTGGGGCATTCGCTTCCTCGACTACGACAACGATGGCAGGAAGGATCTGCTGGTCGCGCAGGGTCACGATCTCGACACCGTGGAACTGAATTCGCCGCAGATTCGCTACAAGGAGCCCATGCTGCTGGCCCGCAACATGGGCAATGGCCGGTTTATCGACGTTTCCGACAAATCCGGACCGGTCTTTGCGGAGCGTTGGGTAAGCCGTGGCATGGCCGTGGGCGATCTCGACAATGATGGCCGCATCGACGCCGTGGTCGCCACCAACGGCGGTCCCGCGCACATCCTGCACAACGAGACCTCCACGGCCAATCATTGGCTTACGCTGCTGCTCGTAGGACACAAGAGCAACCGCGATGCGATCGGTGCCGAGATCAAGATCGTCACCGCCCAAGGACCGCAGTATTGGACCGTGTCCACAGCGGGCAGCTATCTTTCTTCAAATGACAAACGCGCGCACTTCGGCCTGGGAACTTCCACCGAAGCGGAGTCGGTCGAAGTTCGATGGCCAAGCGGCCTCCGCCAAACGCTGGGGCACGTGCCGGGAGATCGCATCGTGACCATTGAAGAGCCCGCCCATGCCGGGCCACAGGGCGGACGGGCAGCTCGATGAAGCAAGCATCACGCATAGGAGGAAGCCCGATGCCCCCGACATCAACGCCCCTTCGCTGGATAGGAACGTTGGCTTGCCTCGCTGGTCTGCTGGGCGGCGCTGCGGTCCTGGCATGCGCGCAGGCACCGGGGGCCAACCCGCTGGAAAAACAGGCAGAGCGGCCGGTCGAAGGGGCGCAATCTGCCTCGCAGGGCGGGGTGAATACGGGCGGTGCCCACCCTGCGGTGCTCGATGCGCAGCGGCGTCCCATCACGGCGGGCGGCTTTGTCGCCTCAGGTCCCATGATCTTCAAAGACATTGCCGCGACAGCAGGGCTGGCGGGCTGGCACCATCGCATGGGCACGCCCGCGAAGAGCTTCATCCTCGAAACCGTAGGTTCGGGTGTAGCGTTGCTGGATTACGACAACGATGGCTGGCTCGACATCTATCTTGTGAACGGATCGACGGCCGAAGCAGAGGCAGGCAAGGCCGCTCCATCGCATGCCGCGCTGTTCCATAACAACCACGACGGCACCTTTACCGACGTGACCGCCAAGGCCGGGGTCGCTAACGATCGCTGGGGTATCGGCGCGGTCGTGAGTGACTATGACAACGACGGCTGGCCCGATCTCTACGTTACGAACTACGGAAACAATCGCCTGTACCACAACAACCATGACGGCACCTTTACCGATGTCGCTGAGAAGGCCGGTGTGACTGTCGGCGGCTGGTCCACCGGCGCAACCTGGGGCGACTACGACGGCGATGGTCTGCTGGATCTTTTCGTGCCCGGCTATGTGCACATCGATCAGCTGGCACAGAACGGGCAGGGGACAGCGCTTGCCTTCTGTGAGTTCCGAGGCGTCAAGGTCATGTGCGGCCCGCGGGGTCTGCGCGGCGAGCCCGATCACCTGTTCCGCAACAACGGCGACGGCACCTTCAGCGACGTCAGCGACCATGCCGGCGTGACGGATAAAAACCACTACTACGGCCTTGCTTCGCTGTTTATCGATGTCAATGGCGATGGCCGTCCCGATCTTTTGGTGGCCGATGATTCGACGCCGAACTACCTCTATCTCAACAAGGGGGATGGCACCTTTGAAGACGCCAGCTTCGCCAGCGGATATGCCCTGAACGAGAGTGGCCGCGAGACCGCCTCCATGGGCATCGCCGCGGGCGACCTTACCCACAACGGCCGCGTCGATCTGTTCAACACCACCTTCTCCGATGACTACGATCCGCTTTATCGCAACGATGGCGATGCCAACTTCACCGATGTCGCCTACGGCAACGGCATCGCGGAGGTAACGATTCCCTTCCTCGGCTGGGGTACGGGGATGTTCGATTACGACAACGATGGCTGGCTGGACCTCTTCGTCGTGAACGGCCACGTGTACCCCCAGGTGGACGCGCAGAGTTGGGGCACAACGTGGGCGCAACGTCCCCTGCTCTTCCATAGCGACAGGGGCAAGCTCACTCTGGTTCCTGCGGTCGAAGGGTCCGGTCTGGCGAAACTCGCCTCCGCACGCGGCATGGCCTTTGGCGATCTGTTCAACGACGGGCACATCGATGTCGTCGTGAACAATATGGATGGCACGCCCTCCCTGTTTCGCAACGTCGTGAACAGCGGCAACCACTGGATCGCGTTCCGGCTTACGGGCATGCCGGCCACCGTGCCGGGCAAGCCCGGGAGCCCCCATGACGCGGTAGGGGCAACGGTATCGGTGACGGCAAACGGCTTTCGCCAGCGTGCCGATGTGATCGCCGGCGGCAGCTTCGCCTCCAGCCCCGACCAGCGGCCCCACTTCGGCCTAGGCAGCGCGACCAGCATCGACAAAATCGAGGTGCATTGGCCGAGCGGCTACACCGAAGCGTTTCCGCCACCGGCCAAGGTCGATGCCTTTTACAACCTGGTGGAGGGCAAGGGCCTTCGCGCGGCGGCGGGGAAGTAGCCGCAGCGCAAGTGCAAGCGGATCATGTACGATCGTCAGCACTCTGCCGGATCTGAGCAATCAGGTTCCAAACGTGAATCCAGGCAGACAGCAGCGCCCATGCCCCTTGGCGGAAAGTGATCGTGGACATCGATGGCAGTGATGAGCGCAGGCAACTCCCGATCCACTTCGGCGACTCCGGAGCAGACCAACTACGGCGCGATTGCCATGGTCACAACGCTGTTTTTCATGTGGGGCTTTTGCACGGTTCTCAACGACGCGCTGATCCCGCATTTGCAGTCTATTTTCTCCTTGAGTTATCTGCAGGCGTCGTTAATTCAGCTTGCCTTTTTCGGTTCGTACTTCCTCTTTGCGCAGCCGGCCGGCAAGCTCGTCGAGTGGGTCGGTTACCAGCGCACCATGGTGATCGGTCTGGTCACCATGGCTGCGGGTGCGCTTCTATTTGTACCGGCCGCGACCTTCGCCAAATATGCCTTTTTTCTCGGCGCCCAGGTTGTGCTTGCAGCCGGGGTCACGGTTCTGCAGGTTGCGGCCAATCCCTATGTCACGATCCTTGGGCCACCGGAGACCGCTTCGAGCCGCCTGAATCTTACCCAGGCCTTCAACACGCTCGGCGACACCGTCGCACCCTATGTCGGCAGCATCCTTATCCTGGGTGGAGCGGCCATCGCCTCCAAGAGCTCGCCTGCCACAGGCTCGGCTCTCGACGCTTACCGCATCCACCAGGCAGCAAGCGTCAAGCTGCCGTACATCGCAATCGCCGCGGCGCTGGTTATCCTTGCACTGGCGCTGGCTTTCTACCGCTTTCCCCGCCTCGAAGTGACGCGTGATTTTCGCCCCGCCGGCATGAACGACAAAGGGGACAGCGTGTGGAATCACTCCCACCTGTACCTCGGTGCGATTGCCATCTTCATCTATGTCGGTGCCGAGGTCTCGATCGGTACGTTTCTCGCGAAATATCTAGCCGATCCTCTCATCGGCAACCTCAGTCTTCAGCGAGGCACACAGCTCGTGACCTTTTACTGGGGCGGCATGATGGTGGGGCGCTTTCTGGGCTCCGCGCTCATGCAACGCATCGCGGCCAACAAGATGCTTGCCTTGGCGGGCGTCGGTGCCGGCCTGCTTGTGCTGTGCTCGTTGCTGGGCACCGGGCATTTCGCTGTCGCGACCATCCTTGCCGTCGGCCTGTTCAACTCCATCATGTTTCCCACCATCTTCACGCTGGCGGTCGCCGAGCTTGGCCCGCTCACCGGACGCGGCTCGGGCCTGCTGGTACAGGCGATCGTCGGTGCCGCGGTGATTCCGGTGCTGATGGGGCACTTTGCTGATCGCTATGGTATTCACCGCTCCTTGTTGCTCCCGCTACTCTGCTATCTCTTCATCGTGTACTACGGGTGGCGCGGGTATCGCATCGCACCGGGTGAGCCGCACGCTACCTTACAGGCAGTCGCGGAGTAGAGACGAGCCCTGCTCCAGAGATGGGTTTACGCCCTTACTGCTTCACTCGCTTGGCCGCGGCACACGGCCGCTACGTGGTACTCGCTCCGGGGAAGAGACACATAACCAAAGTTTGTGAAAGGTGGTTAGGGTTGGCAAAACTGTTTGAAGCTCCGGGCCGCGTCAACCTCATCGGAGAGCACACCGACTACACCGGTGGCTTCGTGCTTCCCATGGCGATCCCGTTTACGACCACCGCCACCCTCGAGCCCGCGTCCGACGACAGCTATCGCTTTGGAAGTGCGAACTTTACAAACGCCCGCGTGCTCACGCCCCACGAACCCTTCGCCGCCATGGGCGATTGGAGCGACTACCCGGTCGGCGTTCTGCAACAACTGCAGATGCGCGGCGTGAAGCTGCCTCCCTTCGAGCTCACCCTCTCAGGCGACGTCCCGCTGGGCGCAGGCCTCAGCTCCTCCGCTTCGGTGGAGGTGGTTACGGCCATCGCCTTGCTGGCGCACGCCGGCATGGAGTTGCCCGAAGCGGAGATCGCTACCCTGTGTCGCGCCGCGGAGAATGATTTCGTCGGTTCTCCTTGCGGCATCATGGACCAGTTCGTCGTGACCGCGGCCAAAGCCGGCAATGCCCTGCTGCTCAACACAGGCGACCTGACGTACGAGCTGCTGCCGATGAACACCGGGCCGCTCGCTGCGTGCCGTGTTGTCGTCGTCAACTCCATGATCAAACACTCCATCGCCGGGGGGGACTATGGGAAGCGCCGGGAGGAGGTGGAGGCTGGCCAGCGGAGCCTTCATGCCATGTTCCCCGCTTTGCGCAGTTTGAGCCAGGCCACACCGGAACAGCTCAAAACGGCACAAGGGAGCATGTCACCGGCCTCCTACAAGCGGTGCCGTCATATCATCACGGAAAACAGCCGTGTTCTCGAGGCCCGCACGGCGATGCTGGCGGGCGATGCCCCTGCCCTTGGTGCCGTCATGACCAGAGCCCATGCCAGCGAGCGTGACGACTTTGAGTGCAGCACAGCGGAGATCGATTTCATGGTCGAAAAAGCTGTCTCCATCCCCGGCTGTTTCGGTGCCAGGCTGACCGGTGGAGGCTTCGGCGGCTGCACCGTAAACCTGGTACATGAATCCGCCGTCGAACGCTTCGGACACATCCTGCAGGCGGCTTACCACCAGCGATTCTCGGTGGAGAGCGAGCTGTATGTTTGCGAGGCTGTCGATGGAGCTCTGCAACGCTTAAACCCACAACGGGGCAAGGAGCTTACAGCTTGATTCCTCCAATCTTTCGCGAGTCGCCCCATCGGCGCTGGAACCCCCTGCGGGGGGAATGGCTCATCGTTTCGCCGCATCGCACACAGCGTCCATGGCAGGGGCAGACGGAGGACAAGCCGCCTCAAGTCGCAAATACCTATGATCCGGCGTGCTATCTCTGCCCCGGCAACGCCCGCGCCGGCGGCGACAAAAATCCCGATTACAAACAGACCTTCGTCTTTGAGAACGATTTTGCGGCGCTGAAGATCGACGTTTCTCCCGATACCCTGGACATCAACGGGGCCGGTCTGCTGCGCGCCACCACGGAGAAGGGCCTCTGCCGCGTGCTGTGTTTCAGTCCTCGCCACGACCTCACCTTGGCAACGATGCCCGTCCTAGCCGTGCGTGCCGTGGTCGATGCGTGGGCGGCGCAGGAAGAGGAACTCGCCGGCAGGCCGGAGATCGGCTATGTGCAGATCTTTGAGAACCGCGGTGCCATGATGGGGGCCAGCAACCCCCATCCGCATGGGCAGATCTGGGCTACCGAACACATCCCGAATGAGCCTGCGCTCGAGCGCAACACGCAGCTGGCATTCCATACCCAAACCGGGCGGCCTCTGCTTGAGGACTACCTCCGCATCGAGCTTGAGCAAGGGGAGCGAATCGTCGCGCAAAACGCCGGCTGGGTCGCCTTGGTACCGTTCTGGGCGGTATGGCCGTTTGAACTGCTGCTGCTGCCAAAGAGCCTCGTCTCCACGCTGCGCGAACTCTCCGCGGAACAGCGCGATGGTCTCGCCGAGATCATTCACCTTGTGACCGGGGGTTATGATCGCGTCTTCGACACACCTTTTCCCTACTCGATGGGATTTCACGGGGCACCCTGCGATGGCGCGGCGCATCCGGAGTGGGTGCTTCACGCGCACTTCTATCCGCCCCTGCTTCGTTCGGCGACGGTACGCAAGTTCATGGTGGGCTTTGAACTACTCGCCTCCCCGCAACGCGATATCACGCCAGAAACCGCAGCCGCCATGTTGCGGTCGGTTGTGTTGCCATCACCCTAACGGCAAAGCCTCTGTTTCTTTTGTCATTCCCGCAGGGAGTCTGCTGTTTGGGGGCCGAGAGCCGCAGGGTCTGTCCACAGCGGCTCTGAATACGTCAGAGACTTGCCGCGGAAACCTCGTCCGTAAAACCAAAGGCCGCCCGGATTCTCTGCGCCTCATCGGCAGGAGGAGCACCGAACATGCGTTTGAACTCGCGGCTGAACTGCGATGGGCTGTCGTACCCTACACGCTCGGCCGCAAGCGACGCTCCAATCGACTCCTGCACCATCAGCATTCTTGCTTTGTGCAACCGGATCGTCTTCAGGTACTGCACCGGCGACGTGGACGTTACCGCTTTGAAGTGCTGGTGTAAAGCAGACGAACTCATCCCCGCCTCATGCGCCAGCTCCGCTACATCCAGCGGCGCACGGTAGGCCAGGTGCAGCCGCTGGAGGATGCGGTGGATCTGGGTGCGGCTCTTATTGGCCAGCAGCAGATCCCTCAAGGCGAAGCCGCCTGCGCCGCACAGCACTCGATAGAGCAGTTCCCGCACCAGCTGTGGCCCAAGCACCATCGCGTCTGTTTGCGAGCCGAGACACTCCAGCAGGCGCACCGTTACGTTGCTCAAACAGCCATCCATCGCGGGAGCAATGACCCTGACCTCGCGCCGGTGCGCCGGTCGCTCGTAGGTGCCGCTCTCCATCTTCAGCAAGAGATCGCTCAGGATTGCAAGATCGATGCGGACCGCCAGACCCAGGAACGGGCCCGCCGTACTCACGGTGGTCTCGCAATCCGCGGGCACAGGCACCGTCAGGAGAAGGTAGTTCCGGGGATCGTAGGTCAGCACCTGATCAGGCAGATGGAACCGCTTTTCACCCTGCGCCACGATAACGATGCAAGGCTCGTAGAGCACGGGAACCGGCTCCGTGGAGCGGTTTGAGCGCAATAGGGTAACGCCCTCGACAAACGACGGCCGCGCTCCATCCCCGGCGCTGAGACCGGTCAGCAAGCTCACCATTCGCTGCCGGCTCTCTGCAAGCAGATCCATGGTTACAGCCTATCGCTTTTTTCACGCGAACCAACGTCAATCTGGAGTTTTGTGCAAGCTTGTAGATCTGTGCATGATCTCGTTCTGCATGCGGATGCCTTGAGCAAGCTCTGGTCAAGCCGCTTTTGTGACGGGGCGGAGGCTTCAGTCCTGCCGTAAAACTCAACATTTACAGCGTGGCTTAGCAGGGAGGGAGTGTTTGAGGAGAAAATCAGATTCCGTAGTTTAGGTTTCTTTGCCTGAAAGAGCTTCTTCGCGCCGGTAACGTGAGGAACGTACCGGTACAGCTGTGACTTACCACAAACCTATGCGAAAGTTACCAAGTGGGAAGGTTCATACACCATCGGTTCCCTATAGCGTAGGTCTTGTCATGAGGGACAGACGGCAGACGACACGATCTCTGTCGCGCCCGAAATGATTCTATACATTTCCGTATCCGTGGAACATGGATACCTTTGCTGCAACTGAACTACTTTATGCTTGTTTGCTTTCCTGGAATTCCATTGCTCTGTCGTTCTGGCCGCGCCAAAACACCAAATCTGGTGAGCGCCGGCGGCCAGAGCGTCGGAGGTTGTTTCGCTTATCCGTACCTCTTGAGCATCTTTAGCGTGAACCGTACCTATCCTGTGCAAACGATGTAACGGTTCCGGAAGCCGCAATCGCGGGTGCGGCTAGAACAAAAGGCACGGCGAATGCCAGTGCCTTTTATTCTAGCCGTTTGCTGTTTCATGGTAGGCAACTTATCCGGCCACATTAAGGCTGGCCTACCTGATCCTGCGATGACTTATGTAGCCGGGTACCGATCCTAGTTACAGGTTACTGGTTCGGCCGCCTGTAATTAAACGAAGCAGGAACGTGAGCAGCACGGCACCAATGACAGCAACGATGATCGAGTAGATAAGCCCGCCCGATGCTGCCGCGCCGAAAAGGTGGGTCATAAGAAAGCCGCCCACAACCGCGCCCACGATACCGACGATGATATCCATAAGGGCGCCATATCCTGAGCCCTTCATAATTTTGCCTGTAAGAAAACCAGCGATCAACCCAATGATGATCCACGCAATCACACCGTGCGCCATAAAAATGCCTCCTGAGAAGTAGAGTTCATCAATCAGAGTGCAAGCATACCGTTGAGGTTGTGTTGCACGCGTCGCTTACAGCCTGAATCCGCATAAAACAGCCCCGGCGAACAAGAAATCCCTAGCCGCTTCCAGACCGTCTCCAGACACCATTCCAGATTTGCCTTGAGAGCTCTACGGAGGACTCGTGCGCTACAGCCGGCCAGATTAGGCTTCGCCCAGCGACGCGAGGTGAGCCTCATCCGGTGGTGGGGTTACTAGGCTGACGCATACCAGCGCGGCAACCGAAACCACCAACGCCGGCAGGATCGGATCACGATCTGCCAACCACCCCGGCAGATGGATCGACAGGGTGCTCCAGAACACCGTCAGGGCCGTTCCTGCGGCAATCGAGGCAACCGCGCCCGCCGCCGTGGCCCGCCGCCAGAAAAATGCCGCCAGGATCACCGGCGTTAGGGCCGCTGAATAGATTGTGTAGGCATACAGGCTCTTCTTCAGCACACTGGTCGTCCCAAGCGACTGCCACAACGCCCAGCAACCCAGGGCGACCACCATGAGTCGACTTACAAGCAGCACCTGCCCGTTGGGCGCGTTCGGTCGGATATAGCGCACGAAGACATCGTTGACGAGGTTGGTTGCCGGCGAGAACAGGTAGTTATTCGCGGTAGAAACGACCTTCGCAAAGATAGCGCCCACCAGGAGGGCACCCAGAATACTCAACCAGCTCATAGAACGCGTGTTCTGCACGTTCGCCAAGCTGAAACCCGAGTTGCCGTTAAAGGCATGCACCGCCGTGTACGCCAGGATCTCGCGCGGCCGCTGCGCCACCTCACCCGTCCGATAGAGCGCCGAGCCGACCACCGCGATCGCGACGATGACCGTCTCCAGGATCACCGTGCCCACGATCCATCCGCCAACAGCCCGCGTGGCGGCCTGCTCGCTCTTTGCCGAAAAGAACTTCTGGTACATCGCCTGGTTGCCCAGCATCAGCAGGCAGGTGGGCAGGAACAACTCCGCCGCGACAATGGGGGAGAAGTCGCCGAGCACCTGAAAGTGTGTTGCCGGCAGGCTTGCATGGATCGTACGCCATCCGCCGGCCATGTGGGCCAGCACCGGCAGCGCCACCAGCATCGTCCCGGTAGCCAAAAGGCCAATCACGACATCCATGTAGGCCACCGACGCCATGCCGGCAATGGCCGTAAATACGATGACAAACCCGGCCAGGATGTATTGCCCATGCATGGCCGAGATCTCCGGAAAGATCAGGTGCAGGATGTCGCCGCCGCCGATGAATTGGTAGCTCGTGATGGCGGTGTAGGTGAATAGGACAGCCATCACACCCAACACCCGCGCGGTCTGATTGAAGCGCGCCTCCAGCAGATCCGGGATGGTGAACTTGGCGAACCGCCGCGCGCGCGGAGCAATGAAGTAGATCAGCCCCAACCCGGCCCAACCGCCGGCCGATTGCCACAGCGCGGCAAACCCATGCTTGTACGCATTTTCCGCCCCACCGAGTAGCGACCCTGAGCCGATCCAGCTCGAAAGCAGCGTAAACACCAGCACAAACGCGCCCAAGCTGCGCCCTGCCACCAGGTAGTCGGCCTTCGTCTTCACTGCGCGCAATCGCGCCAGCGAGACGCCCAGCAGCGCCACCACAATGATGCCCAAAACCGTTGCGTACAGTGCCATGCGTGTCTCGGCATTCTAGCGTGAGAACAATTATTCGAAGCCGCTACACTACTTAAGTGAGGACACAATATGAGACAGCTGGTGGATGTAACTACCACGGACCACACGCTTTCGGTGCTGGTCCAGAAGATCGAGAGCGGAGACGAGATCGTGTCAACGCGCGAGGGCCGTCCTGTCGCTCGCATCGTTCACGAGGCAGACGATGTCCACTTGCCTTCAGAGCTGACTCCTGAACAGCAGGCGACGGCTCGATTGGCAATGGAACGAATTCGTGCGCGGGCTGCTCGTCTTAAGCTTGGGCCTTTCGATATAGAGGAGTTCAAGCGCGACCGTGACGAGGGGCGTCGGTGCGTCTCGTTTTGGACGCTTCGGTCACCATCGCTTGGTTGAGTGCAGACGAGTGGACACCGGGCGTCGGACGAACTTTTCTCCAAGTAGTTCGTAACGGCGCTGTTGTGCTCTCGATTTGAGCTCTCGAAGTAGCCAATATACTCTGGCTCAAGCTGAGGAGAGGGCGTATTACGCGAACAGAACGCGAGCAGATGCTCGCTGAGCTGCGCGATCTGACCATTGACCTTGACGAGCAAACCAGTGCGTTCGCTTGGACAACCACGTTAGTGCTTTGTGACCGCCATACCCTGACCGTCTACGACGCTGCCAACCTGGAACTCGCCTTGCGCCGCCATCTCCCGCTTGCAATCCTCGACCACGAACTCCGCCGTGCGGCTGCGGCCGAAGGCGTCGTTCTGCTCGGCGATTAACCGCCGGTGCCGGGCACTCGCTACACTGGCGTCTAAGCTCATCCAAGTCTGCCAGCCAAGCCGGCATACACCGAAAACTCCCCTCTGAGGAGCTGTACCGATGTCCTTGCTCTCCCGCGCAGCCAGCGCTGCGGTCGTTGTCGCTGCGGCGCTATCGTCCTCCACGCTCCACGCGCAAACAATCCCTATCGCCTTATCGGTCGACCTCACCGACGCCCCTCGCCGGCTCTTGCATGCCACGGAAACTCTATCGGTGCAGCCCGGGCCGATGACGCTCGTCTACCCCAAATGGATTCCCGGCGAGCACTCCCCCGACGGCCCTATCGCCGACCAGGCCGGCTTTATCATCACCACCGTTCCGGAAAACGGGAAGGCAGCCGAGCGGGTGCGCTGGCAGCGCGACCTCGTCGACATGTACACGTACCACCTCACCGTGCCGGCGGGTGTCAACACGCTGAATATCAAGATGGATTTTCTGGCGACAGCTGCCGCCGCGGGTTTCTCCGCCGGCGCCTCCACCAGTGCCAACCTTGCGCTCCTGAGCTGGAATGAGCTGATCGTCTACCCGGGCGGCGCAAAGGCAGCCGACGTCCAGGTAACTCCCTCGCTCAAAATCCCGACCGGCTGGCACTTCGGCACCGCGCTTGAAGCCAACAATGGCGCAGGCCCCGAAGCGAGCTTCCGCACTGTCTCGCTCGAGCAGCTCATCGACTCCCCCGTTCTCGCCGGCCGCTGGTTCAAGGAGATCCCCCTCGCCCCCGAGGTCAGCCCCAAACACTTCCTCGACCTCGCCGGCGACGGCCCCGAAGATCTCCTGCTCTCGCAGGAGCACCTCGACGAGTTCAACAAGCTCATTCGCGAAACGGGCGCGCTGTACAAATCCCGCCACTACAACGCGTACCATTTCCTTGTCACGCTCTCCGACCAGGTGGCGCACTTCGGCCTGGAGCACCACCAAAGTTCCGACGACCGCGTCAACGAGAAGACCTTCACAGACGACAACATGTTCATCGCCGATGGCCTGCTGCTGCCCCATGAGTTCACCCACTCCTGGAACGGCAAATATCGCCGCCCCGCCGGCTTGGCTACCCCCGACTACCAGCAGCCGATGAAGGACGATCTGCTCTGGGTTTATGAAGGCTTGACCGAGTACCTCGGCGATGTGCTGGCGACCCGCAGCGGCATCTGGAACAACGCTATCTACCGCGACCGCCTCGCCACCGTCTGGGGACAATATAACGACGCCCGTCCCGGACGGCTCTGGCGCAACCTCCAGGACACCGCCACCGGCGAGCAGTTGCTGATGAGCTTCGGCACTGACAGCGCTTACGACAATATCCGACGCGACATGGACTACTACGACGAAGGCGAGCTGCTGTGGCTGGAGGTCGACTGCACCATCCGCCAAAAAACCGATGGCAAGCGCAGCCTGAATGATTTCGTCGCGGCCTTTCACGGCCTCGGCGGCAACACCGGGCCGAAGGTGGTGCCCTACACCTTCGACGACATCGTGCAAGCTCTAAATACGATCGTCCCTAACGATTGGGCGGCCTTCCTGCGCACCCGGCTCGATTCGAACGAGTTGCATGCTCCTGAAACCGCCGGGCTCGACCAGATCTCCGGCTACAAGCTCGTCTACACCGAGAAGCCGGATTATTGGTCGCAGCTTGCCGAATCTGAGTCTAGCGGCCTGAATGCCCGCTTCTCGCTGGGCCTCGGGGTGGACGATAAAGGCCAGGTTCTGGACGTGATTCTCGACAGCCCCTCCTACAAGGCCGGCCTCGCCCCCGGGTTCACCATTGTTGCGGTAAATGGCCGTGCCTATACGACAGCCCTGCTGCGCGCCGCATTGCAGGAGGCCAAGAACAACGGTCCCGCCCTTGAGCTCATCACCGTCAATACCGGCTACTACAAAACGATCCACATCGACTACCACGGCGGCGAGCGCTACCCCAATCTCGAACGCATCGCCAACACCCCCGACCGGCTGGATGACATCCTCAAGCCCATGACCGGCACGACCACCGCGAAGTGACACTAAGGAGACTAAGTCAACACCATGAAAGGACGCAGTGCTGTTTCCTTTCTTATTGTCATTCCCGCAGGGAATCTGCGTTCGCTCGCAGCTGCAAGCAATCCCTGTATAACATTAACTATGCCCCTACAATTAGCTGTAGCCCCTTATAACTTGTCATCCTGAGCAACGCGAAGGACCTGCTTTTTCTTTACACCGTCCCAGCCGCATCACAGGCCAAGGCATAAAGCAGGTCCCTCACTGCGTTCAGAATGACAATTTGGTTTCTTTTAAGCCGCATTCGAAACCACCACCGGATGCTCTGCATCCGTCGTGGCGTGCGCGGGTACCTGCCCCTGTTCCTTGAGCCGCTTCTCGGTTACCGCCGCCTGTATCTCTGAGTTAATCTCCGCTCCTGCCAGCAGCATAAGTCCCGTGATGTAAAACCACGTCAGCAAGATGATCACGGCCCCAAGGGAACCATAGGCGGCCGAGTAACTCGGAAAGTAATGCAGGTATACCCGCAGCCCGAGCGAAGCCGCCAACCAGCCGAAGATCCCAATTGCCGCCCCTGGTGTCAGCCAATGCCACTGCTTGTTCTTCAGGTCCGGCGCAAAATAATAAATAATCGCAAACAGCAGCATCAGCATGGCTAACACCAGGATCCACGCTGCGCCCTGCACAAGCAGAACCTCACTTCGCTCGATGTAGTGCACCTGGGCCAGCTTCACAATACGTTTGTCGAAGAAATCAGCAAGTAGCAGCACCGACAACGTCGCGGTAATCACAACACTCAGCAGCAAGGTTACGGCGATCGCCTGTAGCTTCGCCTTCCAGTACGGCCGCGTCTCTTTCACCTTGTAAACGATGTTGGCCGTGTCCTGAATCGCGGCAAAGCCCACACTCGCCGACCATAACGCCGCCGCCAGCCCAAAGATAATCTTGCCGCCTGTTGAAGCCGCTGCTGTCTGGTTGAAAGTATCGATCACCAACTGAAACGCCGAGTGCGGGATGACGATGGCCAAGTAGTCCAGCATTCCCACATAAAAACTGCTGGCCTTCTTGGCGAGCAGCCCCAGAATGCTCGACGCACTCAGCAATGTCGGAAACAGGGCAAACAAGAAGTAGTACCCCAGCTCCGCCGCGCGCGACACAAGATTGTCGTCCATGAAGGCCTTCGCCGAGCGTTTCAGGATTACACCCGCCGGTGCCCCTTCAAAGTTCCAAAGATTGCGGACAGGAGAATGAGACACCTGAGTCCAGATGTGTTGCGCCTCCGGATTGGCATGGCCGACCGTGTGGTCGCGCCTACCCGGTTCAGCGGGCGTGGACTGCGGCGATGGGGCTGTATCGTTCATTCCCGGTCTTCTCCGGCCGCGGATCGGCCAAGGTGCGGTCTCCGCAGGCACACCTTCTCAGATGCAAGGGCCTCCGTCCCGGTTGGGAACGCTATTTGTAAGGATCCGCCGCAGGGCTTGCTGCAAGCCGCGCTCAACCCTCCCAACCTCGTTCCTCAAACCTGACCAGAGTTCCTTTACCAGCTATCCCCACCTGCCACCAATCGTTTCCCTCCGCAGCGCATCTCTTCTCTTATGTCTTTGTAGCTATCGTCTAGCAGCGATAGCTGGAGGAGCCTCCGCCCGCATGCCCCGTTCCCGTTCTCCGCGAATCAGCAAGTTACAGCAACTCTGGCGGCTGGTGCGCGAATCCCACGCCAATCCCCTGCAGGGCGAACCGGGGCAGCCGCCCGCCGTCTCAGACTCGGACACCTCCGTCACCTTTATCGGCCACTCTTCCTTTTTGCTCCAGACTGCCGGCCAGGGATTGCTGGTAGACCCTGTGTTTGCAACTCGCCTGATCCTGCTCCGCCGTCAGCGACGCCCCGGACTCCGCATCCAAGACCTTCCGCAAATCGATGCCGTGCTGCTTACCCATGCGCATATGGACCACCTCAACCGGCCCTCGCTGCGAGCGGTGGTGCGCGAGATGCACCGTCGCGGCCTCAACGCACCGATTGCGATCGTGCCCAACGGCGTAAAGGATCTCGTGCACGATCTTGGCTTCCGTGCCGTCACCGAACTGCGCTGGTGGGAGTCAACCGAGGCCGGGCCGCTCACGGTAACCGCCACGCCTTGCCAGCACTGGGGTGCGCGCCTGTTCTCCGACACCCATCGCGGCTTTGGCGGCTACACCGTCGCTGCCGAGGGTGTACCGACGATCTACCACTCCGGCGACACCGCCTATTTCAACGGCTTCCACGAGATCGGCAACCGGCTCCACCCGGACATCGCCCTGCTGCCCATCGGTGCGTACTTCCCCGACAGCTACCGCGCCGTGCACACCAGCCCCGAAGAGGCGCTGCAGATCTTCGAGGACGTCCGCGCCACAACCATGATCCCCATGCACTACAACACCTTTCGCCTCGGCCGCGAACCCATGACGGAGCCCCTACCCCGCCTGCTGGCCGCCGCGCAAAAAGCCGGTCTCCGCGACGGGGTCCACCCGCTCGCCGAGGGTGAGAGCCTTGTGTTAAAGGTGAACGTTCCCCAGGGCCGGACAACAACCAATACGCCAGCCCCGCAACTTACAGCTGCGTTGTAAAAGCTACTGCTCAAAACCGTGTCATCTCGACCGAAGCGAGACAGTTCCATCGCCTCGCGCAGTGGAGAGATCCCTATCTTCCTCCCCGAAGCGCCACCAACCCGGGTGCCCATCCTCACGACAGCTTTATCGTCGTTAGGGTGGGGTGCTCCCGCCCAAGCTCCAGAATCGCCAAAACTCAAAACCGCCGCCCCTGCCCC
>CAXTUW010000014.1:0-103185 GCA_964247595.1 uncultured Acidobacteriaceae bacterium
GCGTAACAGCACCTCCGCCCGTACCGCTTGCGCGATGGCCATCGCCATCACAAGATCGTCATGCGCTCCCGCGGCAGCCCCGGCCCGGCCCCCCTCATCGGCCACAAAACTCCGGCACTCCCCCAGCAAACGCCGGCTCATAAACCGCTCCGGCGATCCCGCCAGCAGCGTTCCCAACCGAGCCACCACCTCCGGCTTGGAAACCGCCGAGGTCAGCCATCCGGCCTGTCCACCCTGCTCATAAATCCGCGGGTATCGCTGTTCCGTGTGCAGATACGCCAACACCGCCGCCCCATGATTGTTCCGCTCCACGGCCAGCAGGGCGTTCCCGTACTCGTGCCCTAACTCCGCGCACACCTTCGCCAGTTCCGCCGGTCGCAGCCGCTCCTGCAACTCCGCGCATTGCAGACCTGTCGCAATCTCCAGCACCTGCACGGCAGCGAAATCTCCCTCCGCCCCTCCGCCCGCGGTATCCACCGCCAGCAGATACTCTTTCCCGCTCATCGGCGGCAGCCAAACCTGCAGCGTTCCGTTGCGCCGCCGCAGGGGTGCCTCCGGCACCTCGCCCATCCGCCGTTCCAGCGCTTCTATGTCAAAGCAGCACGTTCCCGTGGCTCGGAAGCAGCTCTCCGGGTCCTCCGCGAACTCCTGCGTTCTAAGCATCCCGTAGCTCCGCTCCAACCCTCGCCGAAATCCGATCTGGCTCTCCGTCAAACCGTGCCGTTCCGCCAGGCCCCGCTCCTCCGCCGTCCATGCCGAGCGCTCCACCAACACCCCCGCATAGGCCGGCTCCAGCCACCACGGCAGAAAGTGCCGCACCAGACCGGACGCATGTCCACAAAGAAATCCGGGTACCCCATTCATCGCGGCATCATTGCGATGAGTGGGCTCCACACCCGCCTGCCAAGCCTCATAAAATGCCCCATAGGCTCCCGCAGGTGTGCTCTCCAGGATAAGCTCCCCATCCGGAGCCAACGCCGCGCGCAACCCCGCCAGCGTCGCCCCGGCACCCCCCGGCCACCGGCTCACCTCGCTGCAGTGCAGGTTCTGCACGCTTAGTCCCCGCCCCGCGTTTCCCTCCGCGGCGCTCGCCACCCGGATCTCGCTGCCGATCTCTCCGAAGACCATCTGTCCCGTATTGGCGCGTTCCAACCGCAGCGGCCCTTCTTTTTGCGCCTCCGGCAGCTCTTCCCACATGCGGCGCGCCAGCGTCAACAGGGCTTCGGCCGCCTCGCGTGTATGCGCCACCTGCAACGTCAGCGTTCCGGGCTGGGTGATCGTGCGTAAGAAGAATCTGCCCACCACCCACGTGCTTATCCCCATCTGCCGGGCCTTCAGCACAACATTCTGTCGCCCACGCTGCGCTTCGAACTGCTGCTGTGCCGCATTGGCCCTTAGCGCCCGCACTCGTCCGTGCCGGTCGCGCACCCGCAGCAGTCCTGCCGCTGCCTGTATCAAACCCTGCGGCTGCTCCTTTAGCTGTTTGCCCAGCCGCAGCAGCGCCTCCAACTCATCCATCGCCTCTCCACAACCTGCACATGCTGGTGGGTAACAAGCCCCCGCTCTCCCCCACAGATTTGTCATCCTGAGCGAAGCGAAGGACCTGCTTTTCCCACACCCTAGTTCACCTGGGTTGTAGTCAGCGCGCCATTGGTCACCGTCAGCCGGTAGCTGTGGCCATTCGCCGTGTCCTTTAACAGCACGCTCGAAAGACTGATCGACCCATTGCTGTCGCCTACGGTGCTGTCATCCACGCTCAGCGTCGCCGGAGCCGTCCGTGACACCTGCGTATCCATGGCAGCCCCTACCAGCACAGAACTTGCGCGGAAATTCCCACCCACATCCAGCGTCGCTGCCGGCGTGGTCGTATTCACACCCACAGCTTTGCTGCTCGCCGACGTGTACAGCGGCACATACCCCTGGGCATAGTCGTAAAGGTAAAAGCTCCGTGTCTGGTTCTGTTCCAGCCCGGAGCCGATCTCAAACAGCGCCGTGGGCGTTGCCCCCACCATCGCCGCGAACGTAAACGTATTGCGGACTGTCCCGTTGTTCGCCAACAGCTCCAGCACATGTCCTGTACCCGCACCCTGAATCACGGTCGACGCATCCGATGAGGCCGAAGTCGTGGCCCCACCCAGCATCACCGACCGCGCTCCTGGAGAACTCGACCGCACCGTTGTCCCATTGATCGCGGTCCCATTCACCGCTGTCGCATTTACCGTTCCCGCATTGACCGTGGGTGCCGAAAACCCCCCGGGTGAAAAGCTGTAGAACGTATTCGCCAGGTTCCAGGTTGCCGTGTCGCTGCTCGGGTCGTAAGTCAGGAAATCCTGGCCCAAATGCGAATCCAAAGCAAACAGCGCATAGCCGGAGTCCCATCGCGAGCACGTGTGCAGGTTGCAGTGGATCTTGAACACCGCCTCTTGCCCCGCATCGCCCTCGAACATGTTTCGCCATACCCCCGTCGCCAGGTAAGCATCATCCGGCGGCTGGTGTGTTCCGCCCGCGCCCAGGTAGTTGCTGCGAGGCACACTGTTGCTGATCTGCCACCCACGCAAACCCGGCCCGGCTTCACCCCCAAACGTCTTCCCGCCCGACGTGTACAGCACCGGACGCGGCACATACTGCGTTACTAGCTCCGTATCCGGATACACCATTTGCTGGTGATAATGCGGCTCTTCCACCGGATCTCCGCTCGCCCAGCCCACCGTGTTCGCGGCCAGTGTCAGCGTGCCGTCCACCAGCGCCGTATTTGGGTTGAACACATTCAGCACCTCAGCCATCGGGTAAAGATTGAATCCACCCGTCACCACGCCCACACTGCCGCCCGTGCTGGAACTGTTCGGTCCCGCATTGGCGTAGGTCAGCGTATTGCCTCCGGTCGTGCTCACAACGAACGTTCCGTTATAACTCGGGTCGGTGACTCCGGTTACATTCAGGCTCAGTCCGTTCAGGTCATAGGGGAACGAGCCGCCCGTCGTCAGCGTAACTGTATTGCCATTGCGCACTGCGTTCGTGATTGTTGCCGTCGCATTCACATAGCCGCTCGTGCTCACAGGGCTTTGCAGCCCCACCACACCCGTAAGCGCGCCCGCATAGTACAGCTTGGTCGAGCTGAGGGAACCGATGACCGGGAACACCTGCCGCACCGCTCCCACGGTATCCACCGTCTGCTCCAGGCCATATCCGCACAGCCCACCTACCGCCACTGTCGCCCCCGCGCTATGCACCTTGCGCAGCGTCAGGCTCAGGTGCGAGGCATCCACCGTCGTGTACTGCGCCGTCTCAAAGTTCGGGAAAACTCCCGTCGATGCCGGGTCGGCCACGCAGGCCACGCCACTCGATGCCGGCAGAGCTGCTGTACTCGTCCCAAACCCGCTCTGCACCCCATTGGTGGCGAGGGAAAGCGTCACGGTGCCAGGCTGCAAATTGCCTGCCTGCGAGGTAGCCGCCTGTGTCGTCGTCAAAAATACGCTTGGGGCAAAGTTGGTTCCTGCAAAGCTCACCGTCTGGAACAGGTCTCCACCGCCGCTCGTAATCGAGCCCGTCGACAGCATCTTCCTCGGATTCTTATCGATCAGAAACCGTCCATCGCCTTGCGTCCCCTCGTTCGCGATCTGGCCCACGGCCACCGTCGTCGATCCAGCCGTGCATCCGCTTACGCAGATCCCCTGAAAGACCCGGTTATCCTCCGCTACCTGCAGATCGAAAGGGTGCGTCCCCTCATCGGCCTCGTCGCGGTACCCGCCCGCGGACGTAATAAACTGCCCACCCGCCAGGCAATCACCCACTGAATAGCAGTTCACCGTATTGCCGAACTGCACATGTTGGCCTTGGGTGTTGTACGTCCCTGTCAGCTGCAGCACACCATAATTGCTCTTGGCATACGGCACCGATTCATGGCTGGCCGGAAACTGATTCGATCCCCCCGTCGGCGCTGTCTGCGTCAGGTTCATCACATAGCTGTTCGGCCCCGTGATCCCCGGCCGTGCCGCCGTCGCCTGCTGTGCCGTTCGCGTTGTGATCTGCGTGATCGATGCCGCAATGTTGCTCGCTGTATTCGGCCCCAGCGGATTTACAAAGGTATCGAATACGGCACCGCCGCGTGCATCCCGCACATGTCCACCTGACGGGATGGCCCCTGGTGATACAGCCTCTGTTCCCGGGTAATTCTGGCCCGCTCTTACCTCGCACCCATTCGCGCAATCCGGGCTGCTTAGCGCATTCACCATCCCGTTGTTTCCCGTCCCCGAAAGGAAGCCCGTTGCATCCAGCACTCCATTCAACCGGTTCACCTCCAGCTGCGTGCTCGCAGGCTGCGCCACAACCTGTCCCGTCGGCGGCACCGTGCTCACCTTGCCGCCCGCACCGCCGCTCACCTGCAGCACGCTCTCGTCCACATAGTTTTTGTCGGCCGCCTGTAAAGGACTCACCGGGTCGCCCGGCAACAGCAGCGCCCCAGCCATCGTGTCGCCCGCCTTCGAGACATACGGGGTGGCCGTGCTTCCCGGCGCAACCCCCGACAACGCCTTTGCGATCGCCGTATCCACATAGCTTTTGCTCACAGTCTGCATCGCCACGCTCGTCGGCAACGTCTGGCTCTCAACGGTTGCCAGCGTTACCGGTCCGCCCCCTGTGGCAACGGCAGGAACCACCCAGTACTGGCGGCTCGTTGTTCCGTCATTCAAATGAAAGATCGCCGTGTAGTAAGACCCCGTCGGCGTCGCTCCCGCATTTGGAGCCAGCTGAATCGACAGCGCTCCATTCGCTCCTAGCACCGCCGCGGTATTTCCCGCCGCAATCGCACTTCCGTTCGCCGTTGTAAACGCCGCCCAGTTCACCACAACCGTGCCTTGGGCAGGCGTTCCATTGGCGCTGTACACGGTATCCTGCACGGTCGTCGTCGCGACCTGACCCTGCACCATCGCCGGAAACGCCGCCATCACCGTCAGCAGCACTCCTACCAGCGTCCATTCACGCCTTTTCAACCGCATCTGCCCTCCCCCGAAACTCAATCTGCTTCATTCCCTGAAACACCCGGCGTTGCACTAGCCTGCAATCACCCGCTACCATCGAATCTGACGCGAAAGGTACTCATGGAACCCAGCACCACCGCTAACGCTTCGTTTCGCCGCCCGGAAGACATCGCCCTTGACCTGCTCAAGTTTGTCGCAAGCCACGCCAACATCAAGTCAGGCACGGCCGGTGCCACTCCCGGCTTCGGCGTTCCTTCTACCCCCAAAGGCGACGATCCTGTCACCCAACTGCTCGATCTTTACGCCCGCTGCCGCAAAGCCGTCGAAGCTCCGGTCAGCACAAAGTAGTCGTGCCTGGGCCTGTCCGTATCGCGGTCATCGGTGCCGGTACCTTCGGCCGCAACCACCTTCGCGTCCTCCACGACCTCTCCGCGCAGCCGGTTCCCTCAAACCTCAATCCCTCGTACCTCTCACCTGAGCATCACCCAGCCCTCACCCAGTCCGGCCTCAGCCTGGACGCAACGCCCGCAACGAAACCAACCCTTCCCGCCGTTCAGCTGGCCGCCCTAGTTGACTCCAATCCGAACACCCGGGCCGAAGCCGCAACTCGCTACAACATCCCGGCCTTGGCCAGCGTCGACGATCTTCTTGCCGCCGATCTCCGCCTGCACGCCGCCACGGTCTGCGTCCCTACGCTTGCGCACAGGCCCGTAGCCTCTCAACTCCTGGCCGCCGGACTCGATGTCCTCGTAGAAAAACCCCTCGCCGCCAACCTCGCCGAAGCCGACGAGCTCCTCGCGTTAGCCGCCCGGGAACACCGCATCCTGGCCGCCGGGCACCTCGAGCGATTCAACCCCGCCGTCACCGCCGCCCTCAGTTGTCTTACCCGGCCCATGTTCTACGAGGCGCATCGCCTCTCTGTCTTCACGCCTCGCTCGCTCGATGTCGATGTCGTCCTGGATCTCATGATTCACGACCTCGACATCCTGCTCACCATGGCTCAGTCCTCTGTCTGCGAGGTTCGTGCTGTCGGCTTACCCGTACTCAGCCGCCAAGTTGACATCGCCAACGTTCGTCTGGAATTTACCTCCGGTGCCGTCGCAAATCTCACCGCGAGCCGCGTCTCCACCGAACAGGTACGGAAACTGCGCCTCTTCCAGCCCATGCAATATCTTTCGCTCGACTACGCCCGCCAGGAACTCCTCACCATCAACGTCGACGCAGGCACAACGGGTATGCCCGCCCTGGCCTTCGAGAAACAGGACCTGCCGAAAGCCGAGCCGCTGCGACTGGAGCTCGAGAACTTCATTGGAGCCGTCGCCAATCGCACCCCGCCGCGCGTCACGGGACAAGCGGCCCGCGCCGCCCTCGCTCTCGCCCTAGAGATCAACCAGGCCATGCGGGCGCACACGCAGAAAGCAGGCCTCGCCGCCGACCTCCTCACACCCCGCCCCCTCAAACCTCAAACCTGAACAAAACCGCTCATCCAAGGGCCTTTGTACAGGCAAGCTCCTGTCGTCGTGCACCTACTCCATATGCTCGACCTTCACCTCAGGCGGAATCCGCAGCTCGAACTGATCGGCCGGAAACTGCTCGTTCAGTGTCAGTTTCGTAATCTCAATCCGCAGTGAATACTCCTCCAGAGGTCTTGAAATCGTGATCAGCCGAGGAAACTGCGTTCCCCCGGTCGGCGCATAGTTTGCATAGGTCGCCTGGGTGGCAATTTGCCCCTGCATATCGAACACATCCTGCTCGTAGGGCAACATCGTCGTCCTGCTGATATGAATCAGTCGCTCCTCGCGCAGCAGGTGATCGCTCGTCACCTTGTAAATCGCCAGATCGTAGTCCGGTTCATCCACCTCTGCCTTGCGCCCATGCGCCGGCTCCAGCACATGCGTCGATTCCGTCAGCGCGACATACTCATCCCGTCCCAGCCCCGGTATCAGCAGGGAATCTAGAAACACGGCAGGCCGCAGATTCTCCAGCCCATTCTTTGAGGCCTTGGTCACCTCATTCGTTCCCACGATCGCCCGATTTCGGGGCGGGATCACCAACGTGAACGTCTTGCCGTCGCTCACCATATCCATCGCCTTGGAACGAATCACCGGCAGCTGCAAAATAACCCGTAGATCAAGCGGTTTGCGTACAAAAATGTACCCGCGGAACGCGGTGTAGGTCTTTACTTTGCCTTCTTTATCGCCACCCGTCGACGCCGTTATCAAGACCGACGCGTTCAATGTATGAATGGCCGCGTCCCGCTCGGAGAGCCCGGTCTCCAGCTCCTGTGCCGTTGCCGTCTGGTACGTTCCCACCGTTTGCACGCGAGCCACCTGACGCACGCTGGAAAAGCAACCGGTCAACCCAGTTAGACCCAAAACTCCCGCGGTGGCAAAAGCCTGCAATTTCTTCATGAACAGCTTCCAAGTATACCGGTGCCCTCCCGCCTTAACCCTGGCGGCTCCCAGAGCCTTCCCGTTCCAGTTGCTTCAGCAGCTCCTCCACACGCCCCCTGCCCCGAACCTTCGTTTTCGTCACAGGCCTCATCAACTCCGTCACTAACTTCACGTGCTGGCAGCTTCCAGACTTCGCCCCCTCGACAAAACCCTCAACGATCCCACGAAACTCCCGCGCTAGCACCTGCCGCATGTACGCTCTGCACTGCGCGGGTCGTAGCGGCGTTTCATTCGCCGCGGCTCTTGCCTGGACTGCACCTTCCTCTCGCCTCGGCTTCTGTACTCTCTTTGCCGCTGCAATCTTCATCGGTCTTGCCATTCACCCCCCAGCCCCACCTGCCCCTCAAACCTCACAACTCATACCTCAATCCTGTTCATCGACCGTCCAGCCCCGTACCATCTCGCACACCTCACCTAAGGCCTTCATAAAGGCAGCATGTCTTAGGCTTGAGTCGCTGGCCTGCAAGTCGAATTGGAAAGGGCGAACCGGAGTCCCCGGCTCGCCCTTTTCTTGCCACACTCAGAATACCAATCGCACCGAAATCCATACGCATATGGTCTTAGTACGCTAAGTACCGTGTTTACAAATACCTACGTCTGACTGCCTACACTCTCCCGCTTGACAGCCCGCGAAAGGGCTCCAGCAGCTTTGCCTCCAGCAGGATCCCGGTCAGCCTGTCCATGGATCGTCCATACCGCTGCACACATGTCCGCAGGCAAATTCCCATCAGCGCTGCTGCCTCGGCCTGCGTGTACTCCTGCATCGCCACACGCCGTACCACCTCCAACTCCCCCGCTTCAAGCCTCCGCAGGCATCTTTCGATATCTAGGCGGAAGATCACCGCATCGTCGAAGCCATGGATCCGGTAGCTGCTCGCTCTTCCACCCAGCACGGAACGCCCCAGCATCGAGGGCACCCTCCCGGACTCCATCGTCATCTGCACGTAACGCCGCAGCAGTCCTTCGGTGTACTTCCGGTAAAAGCCCAGTTCGACCTTCAGTTCGGCCCGCTCGCCTCGCCTTGTGTCGGTGCCTGCGTTATCGCGCGCCGGAGTCCCCGCCACCGCCCACACACGTTGCAGTGTCGTTACCGCCCGCCCCGTCGATCCGTCCCGCAACATAGGCATCTCAGCTGCCGCTGTCACCGAAACCACATGCTTACGGCCCGCCACCACGCTCAATGTCTTCTGCTCTGCCATTGCTTCCCTCGCTGCCCCGCCTACCTGTTCTGCTGATCCAATGGTTTGTACGGCCAAACTTCCAGTGACTCCGCAAGCCGCGCCGTTCACTGCGCGCCCGCTGGCGTAAGCGTCTCTACTCGTGTGGCCTTAGCTTTCCGCCCGCGTCGGCTTCGTCCCCGTGGCGGAGGAAAATCTGCCAGTACGACGGCACAACGGCGGCAATACACCCCATGGTTCAAGGCGCGCAGCCATAACGCTCCGCACCCCTCACAAACCTTCAACTGCATGCAAATATGCTTCATCTCGTCTCCAGATACAGCTTCCCTGCGAGCCTCGTTATCTACGGTCGGATGGGCTCTCAGGCGTACGTCGTTTAGGGTCCATGGTGCGCTCTATGGCGTCTCTGGCCCTCTGTTCACTTTGGTTTTCGCGCCAGGTAGTTCCGCTGGGAGATGCGCGGTCCCACCACTAAGGCTTCCCTCGCTGGACGATGCTCCTTCGCTCCGTCCCATTTTGGGAAGAAAGTTCTGTGTTTATAGCCCGCTGGCAAGGCAGAGTCAATAAATTGTTTTCCACAACATCTAAACGAAAAGAACTATCGACTTAACAAGGGTTTAAGCTGAAACTGTAAACCCATAGGTTTATGTCTTCGCCTTATCTTCGCTTGTTGGGACACATGCCCTTACTGCATTATCTATGCCTCGTGTCGGACCCCTATCCCTAGCGGCTGCATACCCCGCACCACAAGAGGCAACAATCTCGTCTCCACCAGAACCATGACTGCTCCCTCCCATCGAAGAGGGAATAGACATCTCTGCCACCTCATTGCTGAAAACACACCCAGAGGCACACACCGTGCACTTACCGCGGTCCCTTTCGGTAACTCGCCACATTGGCGTTATGCTCCTGCAAACTCGTCGCAAAATGCGTCGAACCATCCGCATTCGCCACAAAATACAGGTACGGCGTCCGTGCCGGCTCCAGCGCCGCCCGCAAAGCCGCCACACCCGGATTGCAAATCGGCCCCGGCGGCAGTCCCGTATGGGTGTAGGTGTTGTACGGTGAATCTGACCGAAGTTCGCTCATGTGAATCACCCCTGTCCAGGTTCCGCGCAACATCGAGGCATACACCACCGCAGGATCCGTTTGCAGCGGCATCCGCAGCTTCAGCCGGTTCTCAAATACCCCAGCCACCAGCGGTCGCTCGGCATCCACATGCACCTCGCGTTCCACGAGGGAGGCCATGTTCACGACGCGCGACACCTCCGGCCCGGCCAGCCCTACACGGAGCGCCACCTGCCCGAACCTGTGCGTCATCGCCGCCAGCATGGATACCGGGGTCGCGTGCCGGCTAAACCGGTAGGTGTCTGGAAAAAGATAACCTTCGAGCGAGGCAGCCTCCGGATCCCATTGCCGCACCAAACCCGTGTTCGCCGCCGCCGCTGCCAGAAACTGCCCGCGTTGTGCCAGCCCCGCCCTCTCCACCGCAGAGGCCACATCGAACAGGTTGTACCCTTCCGGAATCGCAACCGCCACCGTAAACACATCGCCTCGCCGCAAACGGTCGTAGACGCTCAGGGGGGAAGCCGGCTGTGTGAACCGGTACTCCCCCGCCTTCAACGTTCCGCCTTCAACCTCGCGCAGTGCCGCAAAAAGCCATCCGCTGCGTACCACGTCAGCGTCCTCGAGGGCCGAGGCGACTCCCATTGTTCCGGTTCGCGGCGGTATCTCCACAAATGTTTCCTTAGCCGGCCCATAGGGGGCCAGCACTAGGTATCCCAAAGCCGCCACCGCGACCAGCAAAACAAAAAGCAGCAGCTTAAAAGCCCGCACGGCAAATTATCCTCTGTCCCCAGTCTAATAAGCGTCCTTGCTCCCTCCGGGGCAGAGCAACATCCTTACCTGCTGCCGTTCAACAAGCCGCTTACGGTCAGTGCCCTGTACCAATCGCACTCAGGTCCAGTAAAGAATCCTGGCAGCTGGCAGAACATAGGCCACCTCATGCTCGAACCATTCGCGCATGGCCTTCATCGGATCCTTGGGATATACGTACTTGAATCCTCCAAACTTATTGCGCTTCTGGGTCCGTGTCTCTTCCTGCAGGTCCAGGGTGGTCTTCGGGTACCAGCTCAGCAGCACCTCCTTCGATCCGGGTGTAAACCGATGCGTAATCAATTCCACCGTCAGATCCAAATGGGTCACTCCGTTCAAGGCCTCCGCGACATTCGTCAGCAACGCCCGGTACTCCGCCTCCCACCCTTCTATCGGCATAATCGGCGCAATCGTTAGCCCTACCGGATACCCCGCAATGGCCATGCGCCGCAGTGCGGCAACCCGCTGCGTGACACTCGCCGTGCCGCCCTCAAAGCCACGCGATACCCCCGCCGCATTCAGTGAGAACCGTACCCGCGTCCTCCCGTTATGCCGGAGGCTCACCAATGGTCCAACCCCATCGAACTTCGTCGTCCACCGCAATTGCACAGCCTCGTCCCATTGCCCGAAAAACCGTACACTCTCCGCCAGCGCCCCCGTCAGGTGCTCAATGCCCAGCGGGTCCGTGTAGCACGACGCCTCAAACGTCGTACCCTCGTGTGCCCGATCCCGTGACGCCGAGGTCACCTTGCCCGTGCCTACATACGTTCGCAGGCCATCGAGGATCTCCGGCAAATTCGCATACACCTTCGTCACCGGAGGCCCACTTAACGACCCCGCTAAATAGCAGTATTGGCAGTGCGCTGGGCACCCCTGCGCCAAATGGAACTGCCAGTCTGCCGAAGGTGGAATCGGTTGCAGCTTTCGTTGCCCGGGAGGTGAAACCACAATGGCAAGACTGGTCTTCGCCGCCGCATAAGCTCGTTGCGCCGCCTTCTCATCCATCGGCTCACCCTTGCGGGCCGGCTCCACCAAACCACGTAACTGGTTGCTCTTCAGCCGCACCACCGCGGCTCCAAAGCTCTCCGCCCGCTCCAGGGTCGCGCGCCCATGCGGCATCGCATACGCCTCGGGCGTAATGAACACGCGTCGTGGCCGCCAGAGCTTTCCCTCACCGGATAGATTCGGCAGCGGCTCCGGGCTTGCCTCCTGCAATAAGGCGTCCTTTGCTTCAGGCGAAAGCTCCACGGTCTCCATTCGCTCCATAACCGCCTCCGCCTCTCTCATACCTCAAACCCTGATTCCTCATACCTGAACGAAACCCGCGCTCAGTCCCGCAACGACGCACAACGATCCGTCACTTCGGCAAAGCCCCCGCATCCGCGATGTACGCCTTCGCGTCAAACTTTCTCGCCGCGCTTGCCCCGCTCATATACCGTCGCTTGCCGAAGATCTTTCGCTCGCCCCACGGCCGATCGAACTTACCCAACACCGTCCATGCAATCCCCGAATACCCGTTTGGATCGCGTCCATCCAGGAAGTACCGGTCATTCAGATACACCATCTGCTCCATAGCCGCAGCCGCATTCGGTGTCCACTCAACGATCTTCTTGCCCCAGTACATCCGCAAATAATTCGGCATCCACCCATACCGCACCATCTGCGTCTGCGCCGCATTCCAAAGCTCGTCATATGTCTCGGCCCGTTCCAATTGCTCGAGCGTGTACAACGTGTCCCGCGGGTCCTGGTCATGCTTCTCGATCGTCTCCCGCGCCCAATTGTCCGCACAGCCCACATTGTCATAATCCGGTTGGTAGCGGCAGAAGTTCACACTCAACTCCCGCCACGTAATTACCTCGTTGTAGTAGCTGTCCCGTGCCGCGGCGAGCTTTGGATCCTTCTCCACCGCCGCGTTCACCGCCAGCGCTATCGTCAGGGGTCCAATGTGTCCAAAGTGCAGATAGGGTGATAAACGGCTCGTTGCATCCCGTTCCGGATAGCTTCGGTTGTCTGCATACTTCTCCAGCTTCTGCGTGACAAACACCTCCAACCGCCGCCACGCCTCCTTGCGTCCACCCTTCCACGCCTCCACAGGCGGTACGCTGCGATCGAAATCCTTCCAACCTCGCGTCATGTCCGCGTGCACGTCATCGGCCAGCAGGCCCTTCGGTGCGTCCCATGCCTTCACCGCCTTCTCGTTCGCAAACGGCTTCACAAACTCCGGCATCAGGCGCGTAATGCGCGGTCTCGCCACCGCCCCCGAGTACTGTGCCTTCTCAAGCAGCTTCGAAGGCACAATGACATCCGCATCCACCGTCCAGAAAGGAACAGTCAGCCGCTCCGCAAGTCGGGCACGCCATCGCTCCGGCTCGCGCATGGGATTCTCGTCTCCCACCACGGCCGCCGCGCCCACATCGGCAAAAAAGCGCTCGTGATCTTCATGGGGTGCCCGCCGCATCACGAAGCCCACGTTCCGCTCCGCGCAGTCCTCAGCGATATCTGGCAGGCCCTGATTCAAAAACACGTAGTGACGCAGGTTGGCATGGGGAAAGTTCTTGATTCCCGCGAAGTACGCAACCACCGGCAACCCGAGCGCGTTTCCTAGTGCTACAGCCTTATCCAGAGCATGGTTGTCCAGCCCACGTTCCGCTCGCTGCATCCAGTACACGACGCACTTGCCTTTTGCATCCGGTTCTCCTGCTCGCCGTACCGCAACGCGTTTATCGCGTGCGAGTGCTCGCACTGCCTCCGGCACACGCGTATCGACCTCAAGGACCGCTGCCTGCTCTGCATACGCTGCATCCTTCCGCTGCGCTTCATTCAACTCGATGGGTAGCTTGCTCTTCACCAGCATTCGGATGAACTTCGCCTTCCCAAGCGAAGTACGGCCCTAACCGGCATCGGCAACCCACCTTCACCACACAAAAAAGAAGGGAAGCGATGGACATTCCATCGCTTCCCTGGATGCAGCCGAGCGATCTCTGGAAGACCTGTCTCTTGTGGAACCCTTAGCGATGTCCCCCACCTCCATGGAAGCCTCCACCGCCAAAACCACGCCCAGCCCCTACACTGCCACGGTATCCACTACCAAGCCCCCCACGGTAGCCGCCATAACCCCCGCGGTAGCCGCCATACCCATGGCCGTAGTAGCCGCCTCGGTAGTAACCGCCATAGCCAAAGCCAATCCCAAATCCGAGCGGATAGCCATAAAAGCCATAAGGGTAACCGTACCCAGCATAGGGATAGTCCCAACCATAGCCGTAACCCGGGTATCCATAACCCAACGCATAAGACCCCGGCCCATAGCCGTATGCCACCGGCGCGTATCCGCCATCGCCGTTGCCTCCGCTATGGGCGGGCAGACCATAGTCGCCAGCGGCATGCGCCTCCTGCGCCCCCGTCCACGGCAACAACTCATTCTGCGATGCCATACGGTCGAACTTCGCCGGCTTCGTACGATCGTCGTTAAGGGTAATCTCGTGTTCTTCCTTTAGCTTTACCGGCTTAATGTTCGAGTCCGTACTTGCACCGCGGAAGACGTCAGCCTCACCGTTGAACACCCGTACCGTCTCATTCGCGGTCTCAAAGGTATAGAGACCCTGCTTTAGAATCTGTGTTTGTCCATTCGGCAGGTCTACCAGCAGCAGGCTCTTGGGCCGAAGCATGTTCACAGCCACATTAGCGCGCCCGCTTTCGATTCGTACCTCCGCTCGTTTTCCGTCCGTCGACACCAGGTCCACTTGGGTTCCCTGGCCTATCCGGAGCAAAGCGCCCGGTACCAGGGTCACATCGGCTGATCCGTCTGTCGTGGTCAGCACCTCACCCGCGTGCAGCGTATGCGGCGTGCTGCTTGTTGTCGTCGTAACTGGCTGACCATCAAGCGTGGCCTGCCCTTGTACGTAGTTGAGAGATGAAGAAGAATCCCGAACGGCTGGGTCCGTACCTTGCGCAAAAGCAGGAACTGACAGAGTCGCCAGGGAAAGCAGAATCGTCGCTGCTTTTATCCTTGGCATGTGTGAAAGCCTCCGTATATATAGATGCATATCGAATCATTTTGTCGCGTTGCGGAGCATCTGCTTCATTGCGGAAGTGACCGAAACTTATAAAATCGTCATCTGCTGCTTCACCTTGCAGCCGCTTTCTGTTCCTTATTTTCCGCAACTTAGAAACCCAAACTGGAAACAGCTCACCTCACTACCTCATCCCTCATCCCTCAATAAAACCCGCATCCAAGAACCAATGGGTCGCGCGCTGATTGGTATCGGGTTTCTGCTGGTCGTGGTGGGATTCGCCGTATTGGCGCTCGATAAATTGGGTCTTCCGCTCGGCCGCCTTCCCGGCGACCTGAGCTTTCGGGGCAAGAACTTCCAGATCTTTGCCCCGCTTGGCACCAGTCTCCTGCTCAGTATTCTCCTGTCGCTGATTCTGTTTCTCGTGACTCGCCTCCGTCGTTGACCTCCTTCGGACCGCAGCAAAGCGTATCCCGGAGCTGTCGGCGGTTACACCGCACAACCCGTCCGCATCCCACCCATAGAGCGTCCGTTGCACGGCCGCAATATCTCGAAGGAAGAGGCCCAGGTATGGCTCTCACCACAATCGCGATCCGGCAACTCGAAAAGCGTCTGCCCAAGGTCATCAGTCCCACCACCCACGGCGTCATCGATTACTGCCACGCCGGCTTCTTTGCCACCATGGCCGTCGTCTGCTGGAAGCGCAACAAGCCGGCTGCTTTAGCCGCCGCCGGTACATCAGCCCTTGTACTTGCGCAAAGCCTCTTTACCGACTACAAACCCGGCCTGAAACGCGTTCTCCCCTTCAGCGTTCACGGCCAGCTAGACGGGGCCTTTGCAGCGTTCTCGCTCGCTGTACCCCGGCTCTTCGGTTTCGCTGACACGAAAGCCGCTCGCGTCTTCCAAATCAATTCCTTTGTCGAATCCACAATCGTCGGACTCACCGATTGGAACGACATCCGGGCTAGAGCCGAGGAACTCTAGCCGGTCGCCTTCTGGCGCATCTCAGCATTTTGCATCACACTTTGCTTGCGACGGCTTGCAGCCGCGCGGGAGCCATTCATGAAACGTCTCATCTTTTGGTGCACAATCGCCGCCGGTGCCACGGCAGCATACCTGATGTATCGTCGCGGCGAATCCGTCGTCACCATTGCCCAGCGCATCATCACCAACCCCGTTGGCACCTTCACCGCCGAGGTAAGGCAAGCGATCTAGCGTTCCGGCCAGGTCGTTCCAGCTGCGTTAGCCTTTGGAGCCGGAACGACCGCTGGAGAAACACTAGAATGAAAAGGCGTAACACTACGTAAGGATCAAACCCCAATGAGTACCTCTGCCCCTGCCCTCGCCCAACTCGAGCTCGCCGCCCATGCCGCTGGCTGCACCCTGACGCCTCTCGAGGCGGGCACCAGCTTCAGTGGCGAACCGACCTTGCGATATAGCCTGACGCTCGCGACAGCTCCTGGGCATAGTCTCTCGCTTGAATTCGGTGCGGAGTTTGAGCCGGCAAATCCACGCTACACCGGCGACCTTGGCACCTTTTTCAACGAAGCCGCCGAACGCCTCAGCAACCCGCGTCCTGACTGCTATCTCTCCCTCTTAGGGTTGCCGCTCTCCTTCGGCAAGTTCGCTTGGCCGTTTCATAACTCCACCTCCGGTGCCGATACCTCCATCGTGCACGGCGAGATCCGCCTCGAAACGGGTGGGGACGCCATTCTGCACGCCAAGGTCTCTGCCTCCCTTACACGAACCTTCGCCGAGGTGCTCAGCGCCCTTCAGCAACCCTTTGCCGAGAGCTTCATCTACAACGCGGTGCGCAAGACCCTTGATCAGGGCCAGCTGGAACTCGTAAAAAGCGGCAATCGTCAACCTGTACCCGTCACTACGCGTTACTACTCCGCGAAGCAAAACCGCTTCATCTTCAACGACACCACACGGGAACAACGCAAGCAGTTCCTCTCCGGCCATGTCTTTTGGCTCAGTCACGTCTTGGGCGGGGACGCACCGGTGTGGATCGCCGATCCGCGCGATGCACAATACCTCAACACCACGACAGCGGAGCTAAGGACTGCCGCCGCTGAACTTGCAGCGGAAGGTCTCCTCATCCTCGACGGAAATGGCCACCGCGCAACGGCTACCGTGAAGCTTGTGGACAGGCAACCACAGTTCGAGACCGAGGTCGCCGAGGCTCTTGGCTTCATCAAGCCCAGCTTCAACGAGGACATGCGCTCCGGCCTCACCAATATGTAACAGACCAGATCCGGCTTGGCCCTTCTTGCTGCCTTCCTGAAAAGACCCTCGCTGTTCTGCCTTCAGCCCGAGTCCGGTACCTGAAGTCGGGTGCCCCGTTCATCGCAGCCCCATCGCGATGAGTGGGAATGCCTCAGCACCCACCTTTGCCCTTCTTTGGGTCCTTCTCGAAAAGACCCTGCTGTTCTGCCTCCGGTCGGGAGCACATCCGCCCGCGCCCGTGATACAACCCTTCTTGCATCTTTGTTGGAGAAGGCATGAAGGCCACACGGCGTAAATTCATCCAAACCGGCGTCGTCGCCGGCGCAGCGGTCGCCCTGCCCGGCATCGCGTTCGCAGGCACCAGGCCTGCCTTCAGCGACGACCCCGGTTATGTCGAGAGTCCTGCCGCATCACCCTCTGCCGTGTCGTCCGCAGCGTCAACGCGCGGCATCGGCATCTACCCCGGCGCGCCCGAAGAGGATTTCAGCCCGCATCTCGTTCCCGATACCAGCGGAACGTATCGCAACCTTGCGCTCCACCGGCCCGCATTTCACTCCAGCAGCTACGACTACAACCTCACCGCCCAGCTGGTCACCGATGGTCTCACCGATACACAGATGCCGAGCTGGGTCACGACCGTCATCAACGGTGAGATCCTTCCCAAACATGAGCGCGAGATTCTACTCAACCATTTCGCGGCAAATAACATCGAGCTGCCAGGCGCTGAGCCTTCCGTTGAACTCCATCTCGGCGGTGGTATGGCTGTTCCGGAGGTCGATCGCCTCGATCTCTTCGTCGTCGTTCCACAGAGTGTCAACCCAGGTACGTTGCTTTTCACCGCATCCGTATCCGCCGACGGCCACATTTGGAGAAAGGTTGGGTCCACCACCGGTGGAGAGCCGCTGCCCACTGAAAACTACCCGCCCGATCTCTCCCGCGGAACCCATCTCCTCGCGCCGTCGATCACCCTCACGGAGGGTAGTCGCAACCGCTTCTACCGCATCGAGTTTGGCACGACAGACGTTTCTGGCAAGACGGACAGCGCCCCCGCAGACGCTTCCACCATCGCCTGGAGACTCGGCCAGATTGCGTTCTACCGCGGTCAGGGGCGTGTCGAGATCGGCGGCCCCTACAGCTTCACCAGCGCTTGGAAGAGCGCCGGCTTTGATGAGGAGTGGGTCTACGTCGACCTCGGTGCCTCGCTAACCTTTGACCGTGTCGCGCTGCATTGGATTGCACGCGCCGCGGAAGGCAAGTTGCAGGTCTCCGAGGATGCCCACCAGTGGCGCGACATCCAGCCTCTGCCATTCGCTGAGACCGCATCGGATGACATCAAGCTCGCTTCACCCGCGCAGGGCCGCTACGTTCGCGTGCTGATGACGCGGCCTGCAACAAGGGACGGCTACATCCTCTCGGAGTTGGAAGTCTTCGGCAAAGGCGGGTTTACCGCGGTGCCCAAACCCTCACCAGCCCCCCGCGCCGATGGCCGTCTCGATCTTGCCGGCGGCCGCTGGCGTCTCCAGCGCGCCCCTCAAACCTCACAACCTCAAACCTCACAACCTGAACAACAACCCGCCCTCACCGGCGAGGCCCTTTCCACCTCCGGCTTCGGGGACGGTAACTGGATCCCCGCCACTGTCCCGGGCACAATCCTCACCTCTTACCAAAACATAGGCGCGATCCCCGATCCAAACTACGGCCAGAACCAGCTCCATGTCTCCGATTCCTACTTCTACGCCGACTTCTGGTACCGCACCGAGTTCATAGCGCCCGCCGTGCAACGGGATGGCATCACCTGGCTGCATCTCGACGGCATCAACTGGAAAGCCGATGTGTATCTGAACGGAGCGAAGCTAGGCCACATCGATGGCGGCTTCATGCGCGGCCGTTTCGACATCACGGGCAAGGTGCAATCCGGCAAGCCCAATGCCCTCGCCCTTCGCATCTTCCGCAACGCCACGCCCGGTAGCTGCAAGCAAAAAACCTACGAGAGCACCGGCAAAAATGGCGGCGCACTGGGTGCCGACAACCCGACCTACCATGCATCCATCGGTTGGGACTGGATCCCCACCGTACGCGGCCGCAACACCGGCATCTGGAGCGATGTCTACATCACCCAGACCGGCGCGGTTACGCTCGAAGATCCACTCGTCACGTCTCTGTTGCCTCTTCCCGATACCAGTCACGCCGACGTGGGTATCGAGGTCTTCGCGGTCAATCACACCTCCAAGCCCGTCAGCGGCACCCTGCGCGGACGCTTCGGCACCATTGTCTTTGAGCAGCGTATCGCGCTTGCTGCCTCGGAGCGCCAAACGATCAAGCTCTCTCCCGCTACACACCATCAGCTCCACATCGATAAGCCCGAGCTCTGGTGGCCAGTTGGCTACGGCGACCCGCACCTCTACGAGGTAGAGCTTCGTCTCGAAGGCAAGCGTGGTGAGGTGTACGACCGTAAGCAGTTCAAAGCCGGCATTCGTCAGATGACCGCGGATGAGAACGGCGGAGAGCTCCACATGTTCATCAACGGCCGTCGCTTCATCCCACGCGGCGGTAACTGGGGCTTCGGCGAAGTGCAGCTCCGTTACCGTGCTCGCGAATACGATACCGCTGTCCGCTACCACCGCGAGATGAACTTCACCATGATCCGCGACTGGGTCGGACAGATCGGTGACGACGCCTTCTACGAGGCCTGCGATCGTCACGGGGTCGTCGTATGGCAGGACTTTTGGCTCGCAAATCCATGGGACGGCCCGATCCCCGACGACAACGCCACGTTCCTCGCCAACGTACGCGACTACCTTGGCCGCATTCGCAGCCACGCCTCTATCGGTCTGTACTGCGGACGCAATGAGTGGTATCCGCCCACGCCGCTTGAAAAAGGTCTGCGCGCGCTCCTCACGGAACTGCATCCGGACATCCACTACATCGGCAGCTCCGCCGATGGTCCCGTCAGCGGCCATGGACCGTATCACGCGCTCACCTCACCCGAGTACTTCCGCACCGCCGATACCAAACTTCACAGCGAGATCGGCTCACCCTGCATCCCACCGATGGAAAGCGTGCGCGCCATGATGCTCGCAGCCGCGATCTGGCCGCAGGGTCTCGATTGGGGTCTCCACGATTTCACGCTGCAAGGCGCGCAGGGCGGCACTGCGTTCCGCACGTTGATCGACGAGAACTATGGCGGCGCAACCAACGGGGAAGACTGGATCTCCCTCGCGCAGTTCGTCAATTACGAGGCCTACCGCGCCATGTTTGAGGCGCAAAGCAAGTACCGGGCTGGCGTCCTGCTCTGGATGAGCCATCCCTGCTGGCCTTCCTTCGTCTGGCAGACCTACGATTGGTATTTCGAGCCGACCTCTGCCTACTTCGGCTGCAAAAAAGGTTCAGAGCCGCTGCACATCCAATGGAACTCCTACACCGAGACGATCGAAGTCGTAAACTACAGCGCCGGGAACGTCGCGAATCTCTCCGCGGAAGTCGAAGTCGTCAATATGGATGGCAAGAGCATGGCGAAGAAGTCCGCCTCACTCACCAGTGCGGAAGACAGTGTCTCCATGCCGATCAAGATGGAATACCCCACAGGTCTTTCGGCCGTGCATTTTCTGCGCCTCACGCTTTCGCACAATGGCTCTGTCCGCTCAACAAACTTCTATATGCGCGGTGTGGAGCAGGGAAACTTCAACGCGATCCGTTCACTTCGCAAAGCTTCGGTACAGGCCAACACCACAACCGAGCAGCGGGATGGCCGCTGGTTTCTCAGCACAACGTTGCAGAACACCTCGCCTGTACCGGCATTATTTGTCAGAGCCAAAGTCGTGCGGGAAACAACCGGCGATCGTATCCTCCCCGCCATCTACGACGACAACTACATCTCGCTTATGCCCAATGAAACCCGCATCATCAAAACGGAGCTAAGTCATGCGGACACCCGCGGTGAAACCCCCAAAATCATCATCGGAGGCTTCAACGTAGCCTCCGCCTAACCCCACAAATAAATTGTCATCCTGAGCGCAGCGAAGGACCTGCTTTTCGCCGCAACCCTTGTCATCCTGAGCGCAGCGAAAGACCTGCTTTTCGCCGCAACCCTTGTCATCCTGAGCGCAGCGAAGGACCTGCTTCTCGACGCGCCACCAAACCTCCTACCCTAATCAAAGCACCCTTCACAATATTCTTGCGACAATGAAGGGGTGAATACCGGCCCCTCGCCTGTAGTCGGCTTCGACTTCGGCACAACAAATAGCTCGGTCGCCCTCGCACAGAATGGCCACGTACGCTTGGTTGAGTTCCCATCCTCCTTGGGCACGAGCCGCTCTTCACGATCGCTGCTTTATCTGCAGCGTCACTTACATGCTTCGGGTAAGCCGGTTTCCGTCTCCACAGGCGCTTCCGCAATCGAGCACTACCTCGCAACCGATAACTACGACGAGGATTACCTCGGCCGCCTTATCCAATCGCTCAAAAGCTATCTCTCCGCCCGCGATCTCACCGGTACTGAAATCTTCGGTCGCCAGTATCGTTTCGAAGACCTCGTCGCCCGTATCCTCCGCGACCTTCGCCTGCGCGCCGGCGACTTCTTCGGTGTAGAGATCACCCGCGCCCTCGCGGGTCGTCCCGTTATGTTCGTCGGTGCCGCGACCGCGGCAGACAACGACTTCGCTGTCAGCCGGCTTCGCCAATCCTTTCTCGAAGCCGGTTTTACTCAGGTCGATTTCGCCATGGAACCGGTGGCCGCCGCTTACGCCTACGAGTCGGCAATACAACGCGAAGAACTCCTGCTCATCGGCGATTTCGGTGGGGGCACCACAGACTTCTCTCTACTCCGTATCGGGCCTGCTTCGCGAAGCAACGGTGCGCCCCAAATTCTCGCCAACACCGGCGTAGGTCTCGCGGGCGATGCCTTTGACGCTCGCATCGTGCGCCGTCTCATCTCCCCCGCGCTCGGATCGGACTCTCTCGCCCGCTCCTTGGGGAAGACCCTGCCCGCGCTTCCAGCGTGGATCTATGCGAACCTGGAGCGCTGGCACACGCTCTCCTTCCTGCGTACCCATGCCGTGCGCGAGATACTGCGCACAACGCAGAAACGTGCCCTCGAACCTGAAAAGATTGCGGCGCTTACCGCCGTTGTCGATCACGATCTCGGCTATCGCCTGCACGGTGCCGTTCAGCGACTCAAAGTTGATCTTTCCACTCGCGAACAAGCCGAATTCGTGCTCGATACTGAAGCTGTCCAGCTACACGCCACCGTAACTCGACCCCAATTTGAGAGTTGGATCCAGCCCGAGCTCGCCCGCATGGTTTCGAGTCTCGACAGCTTATTCGCAACGGCTGGTGTGGGAGCCTCCGCTGTCGACCGCGTCTTCCTCACCGGCGGGACTTCACTCGTGCCGGCCGTCCATCGCATCTTCACGGGCCGCTTCGGCGAAGAACGCGTACACAGCGGAAACGCCTTCACCTCCGTCGCTCACGGGCTTGCGCTGATGGCACAACAGCAAACCTGATGCGCAAAGGCGGACCTTAAGGCCTAACTCTCATGGCTCAAAACCTCAGTCCTCATGGCTGAACATAGACCCGCACCGCCCACCCGGTGATCCCGCCAGTGCCATTGCCTTTCTTGTTGTCATACCTATAGGAAACCTGCTTCTTCACCGCCTCACAAATCCCCCTGCCCAAGCCGGCGATGAAAGAAAGCAAGTACCATGCCATACAAATTCAGCGCGAGCTCCGGATCATAACGCGCCCCTTCGTCACGCAAAAATGCATGGGCACCGTTCACCTCAATCCAGCTGTACTTCGCATTTACCTCGTCCAGCCGCGCATGCACCCTCATGCGTCCTTCCAGGGGAATATGCGGGTCCTGCCTTCCCCAAATCATCATCAGCTCGCCCCGGATATCCTTCGCGCGCTCCAGCGAGTCATCGTGCATGCCTTTGCCCAGACTTGCCTTGTGAATGTCCGTTGGGTAGAAGCAAACAGCTCCACGGACATCCGGGTTCATCGCCGCACGAAATGCCAGGTGCCCGCCGATGCAGATACCCATCGCCCCCAGTTGCCCTGTGCAGTCGGGCCGCGCCTTGAGATGATCGAGCACCGCACGCGCATCCGCGTCATAGCTTGCAAGTTCCTTCGTCGTCTTCCATGTATTGCCTCGATCCGAACCGGCCTGATCATAGGCCAGCACCGTACCCGCGTCCTCAAACTCGTGGTAAATCTCCGGCACGGCCACGATGTACCCATGGCCCGCCAGCATGGCCGCTGTACGCCGAATCGGCGCAGTCATCTGGAAGATCTCTGAATAGAAAACAATGCCCGGATACTTGCCCGAGGACGCAGGTTTAAAGATGTGCGTCCGCATGGGGCCATACGGCGTAGACAGTTCCACCGGCTCGTTATCTAAAATAGTCATGGCTTAGTCTCTATCTCGCTGCTCACGGAGTCTTGCACGATCATTTTTGTCATTCCCGGAGGCAATCTGCGTCTCGGCTCTGCCGCACGTATGCTTCCTTAAACTCGTAATTACTCCTCAAGCAGGCGTTCCTGCCAGAGGGCAATAGCCGCCTTTGCCGTTGCAGGAAACGTGAGATGTCCCACCTTGCGCCCCGGGCGCGGCTCCTTGCCATAGTCGTGGCGGCATATCTCAGGAAAGCGAGCCGTTTCTTCAACAGCCGGCATCTGCCCAATGCAGTTCAATAGAACGGTTGGTTTGCTTGCCGTCGAACCCAATGTCAGCTTCAACAAAGCGCGCAGGTGATTCTCAAATTGCGATGTAGCCGAACCCTCAATCGTCCAGTGCCCGGAGTTGTGTACCCGCGGCGCCATCTCATTCGCCAGCAGCTCTCCATCGATCACGAAAAACTCCACGGCCAACACACCCGCATAGTCCAGCCGCTTCAGCAACTCCCGCATGTACACCTCGGCGGTGGGCTGCAAAGCGGCGCAGTCACATGGTGCAATGGACGTCCGCAGTATCCCCGCGCGATGGTGATTTTCCGTAAGCGGATAAAACACAACCTCGCCGGCAACACTGCGTGCGGCAATCAAGCTCACCTCAGAACTGAAAGCCACCATGCCCTCAAGAATGCAGGGCACCTCACCGACCTCCACCCACGCCGCTGCTGCCTCGCTCGCGTGTGCAAGCCGAACCTGCCCTCTGCCGTCATAGCCCAACCGGCGCGTCTTTAAGATCGCGGGCAGTCCAAGTTCTCCGATGGCCCGCTGGAGATCCTCAACGCAATCGACGGCCGCATACGGTGCCGTGCCGATACCGCACTCCTGGAAGAAGCCCTTCTCCAGCAACCGGTCCTGCGCGATGCCGATGGCCCTCGCGTTTGGAAACAGGTGCAGTCCATGGAGCACCGCGGCATCGATGTTCTCGCTCTCCACCGTCACCAGATCCACCGCGTCGGCAAAGCGGTGCACGCTCGCCGCATCGGCCAGATCGGTCTCGATCAAGGGGGCAACACGCGCGGCGCAATCACCCGGGGAGCCCGCACAGACCACCTCTACAGGTCGCGCGTCGGGCATCTTCGCCGCGAGCATCGGTACGGCTTCGGCCAGCATCAACGCCAGTTGGCCCGCTCCGAGCACACCGATGCGCACCGGCCTTTGCTCAGGCAGATTCATGCGCCTTTTGCCTCAACCAGCACCGCCTCGGCGAGCACGGCATCCGTCTGCGCCTTGCGATACGCATCCAGCCGCAACGCCAGAGCCTCATCCCCCAGCGATAGGATCTGCGCGGCAAACAGCCCCGCATTTTTCGCCCCTGCGGCTCCTATCGCAAACGTAGCCGTGGGGACACCACCCGGCATCTGCACAATCGACAGCAACGAATCCAACCCATGCAGTGCCTTGCTCTCCACGGGCACGCCCAACACCGGCAAAGGGGTCAATGCGGCGATCATCCCTGGCAGATGCGCCGCCCCACCCGCACCCGCGATGATGACCATCAGCCCCCGTGCTTTGGCATCCCGTGCAAAGGCGAACATCTTCTCCGGTGTGCGATGCGCGCTCACCACCTCGGCAGAATGGGCGACACCGAGCGCCTGGAGCGCCTTTGCCGCATGCTCCATCGTGCTCCAGTCGGAACGCGAACCCATCACGATCGCCACCCGCACTTCTCCACGCATCGCGCTCATCGCAAGCCTGCCTGCTCTCGTGGCCATGCGCGCAGCACCTCGACAAAGGCCTGTTGCTCCAACCCCTGAACACGATCCTTCAAGCTTTCTACTGTATCGCTTTCCAGCACCGGACAACGCAGCTGGAGCACAATGGGCCCCCCATCGACGTCCTCCGTCACCTGGTGCACCGTGCATCCTGTCTCGCGTATGCCGGAGGCCAGTACCGCCTCATGCACGCGCCGGTTCATCAATCCCGCAAACGCCGGCAGCAGCGACGGGTGCACATTGAGCAAGCGCCCACGCCAGTCCTCTATGAAGTGCCGTGACACGATGCGCATATAACCGATCATCAGGATCAGCGCCACATCGGCCTCCTCAAAAGCGCGTGTCACCTCGGCATCGAACATCTCGCGCTCCAATCCCGCAGGATCCAGATACACCGCGTCATAACCGGCGTCACCGGCCCGCTCGAGAATCCTTGCCGCGGGCTTGTCTGACACCACCAGTGCCAGTTCCACGTCGGGCAAAGTATCCGCTTCCAGCGCATCGAGCACACCCTGCAATGCGGTGCCGCGGGTTGAGCCGAGCACACCCACGCGCAGTATTGGCGCGCTCATGAGCGCACCGTTCGTAACGCACGCATGTGTTGCACCCGCTTTGCCAACGCATCCGCGGTACCGATATCTTTGCGATGAAAAAACGGGCCGGGGATGATGCTCGCAAAACGCTCACATAACTCTTCCGCCTCTGCAATCGTCCGTCCACGCGCCACCACAGCCACCGTCCGCGAACCTGTTGCAATCAGCTCGCCCGCCCGTACATCCACAGCCGACAGAAACAGCGCTACGCCTGGTAGCGTGTAGCTCGGCAGGCTCACAACATCCCCCTTGCGCGGCTTATCCGGGTAACCCTCGGGCACGACGTACTTGCACACACTGGCCTCAGGCAAAAACGAGGTGTGCCGCTCGGCCAGCGTGCCATCCACGATGGAGCGGAAGATAGCGAGCAAGTCTGTATCCAAAAGACAGAGCAGGTTCAGCGCCTCCGGATCTCCAAAACGCGCGTTGTATTCCACCACCTTCACCCCGTGGCGCGTGGCCATGAAACCGCCATAGAGCACGCCCCTGTAGGGTTCGCCACACTCTTCCCGCAGCGCCGCAATCACGCGCTCATTGGTGGCCTGTGCCTCCTGCACATCATCGGCGGTAAGAAACGGCAGAGATCCGTCCGCACCGCTGTACGAGCCCATGCCGCCTGTATTCGGCCCATGATCCCCTTCGAGTGCGCGCTTGTGATCCTGCACCGGGGGCATGTGCCGCAGCGTTGTCCCATCGGTAAAGCTCAACAGCGAGAACTCCTCGCCTTCCAGCTTCTCCTCAATCACAAATGCGTGTCCCGCCGCCAGCAGCTCACGGCAGAACAGCAGCGACTCCTCAACTGTTTGAAGATGATCCCCAAACACCTTCACACCCTTGCCGCCAGCAAGCCCATCGGCTTTGATCACGTGCCCAGCGCCGAGCTCATGCAACAACACCTTGGCTTCCCCGAGAGGATCTCCACCCGCATCCGGTGCAAATCGCCGGAACTTCGGATTGCCGCCGATGTTGTACTTGGCAAGCAACTCACGCGTGAAGCTCTTGCTGGATTCAAGTCGAGCCAGCGACCGCGTCGGTCCCACGGTGGATATCCCCGCGCTCCACAACACATCGGCGACACCGGCAGCCAGTGGTGCCTCGGGTCCGATCACGGCAAGCGTAGCTCCCTCGTCCTTCGCAAATGTCGCAACCGCCTCTCCATTCGTGACGTCACCCGTCCTGTAGCGCCGGCAGAGGCCCTCAATACCCGGATTATGCGTGCCAGAAAAACAAAGCAGATCCGGAGCTTGCGGAGATCTTGACAACGTGACCGCGATCGCGTGTTCACGTGCGCCGGAGCCCACGATCAGCACCGTTTCCCTCACGTCCGTGCCTCCGCCCTTTGCCCGGCAAGCGCCTGCATGACGGTCTCGTCCAAGGGGCGCAGATCTGGCGTGAAGATCTCTCCGGTGATGCCCTCAAAGAGTTGGATATAGCGCGCCGCAAGCTCCGCGATCAGTGCGTCGGGCGGGGTCGGCAACACGGCGTCCTTGTAAGGATCGCAGCGCTCCCGAAACCATAGCCGAAAAAACTCCTTGTCGATCATGTCCGGCTCGCGGCCCTCACGCATGCGTGCTTCATAGCTGTCCGCCAGCCAGTAGCGGCTTGAATCGGGCGTATGAATTTCGTCGATGGAACGAATCTGCCCATCGCTATCGACTCCAAATTCATACTTCGTATCGACCAGCATCAACCCACGTTTCGACGCAATCTCTTGACCGTAACGAAATAGCTGCAGCGCCGCCTCCGAACAGAACGCCCACTGCTCCCGCGTCAACCAACCCTCGGCCACAATCTCATGGGGCGTGATGGGTCGATCGTGCTTGGTCTCCTTCGTCGTCGGTGTAATCAGCTGCGCCGGCAGAGGCTCATTCTTGCGCATACCCTCGCGCAGGGCCGTGCCTCCAAAGCTGCGTTCCCCTGCCTGATATTTGGTCCAGATCGACGTGTCGGTGGAGCCGGTCAAATAGCCGCGCACAACAAACTCAATCGGCAGCACCTTGCACTTGCGCGCAACCAGCGCATTGGCATGCGGGCTGCTGAGTACATGGTTGGGTACGAGGTGCTTCGTCTTCTCGAACCAGAACAACGAGGTTCGATTCAGCACTTGACCCTTAAATGGAATCGCCCCCAGCAACCGATCGAATCCACTTTGCCGGTCTGTCGTGATCAGCAAGAGCTTTCCACTGGCATCGCCAGGTGCAAGATCATAGGTGTCACGCACCTTGCCCGTATACTTTGCCGCACCCGGAACAGCGATATCCGTTGCTGTAAGGCAATGCGGAATGGCTTCGAGCAGGGTCTGACGTGGAAGCGGACTCATGCTGCGGCTCCCACATATTGCACGCCTGGCACATCGGCCACAACTCGTCCCAACTCCCAAACTCGCAAGTGCGAGAACGGCTCCAGCAACGATGCCAGAGACTTCTGCAGACTTGCCGGAGCAACCATCACCAGCCCTACCCCCATGTTGAAGGCCCGCAGCATCTCCGCATCCGGGATGTTGCCCAGCTGCTGCATCAGCGTAAATACCGGTTGCGGCGTCCACGTCGCTCGATCGATAACCACACCCAGACCTTCCGGCAGCACACGCGGCACATTTTCAGTCAAGCCGCCACCCGTGATGTGCGCCATCCCCTTCACGGGCACACCCGCGTCGAGAACGGCACGAATCGGTGCGACATAATTCGTATGCGGCGCAAGCAGGACGTCTCCAAGCGAAGCTCCCTGCAGCGCTTCAGGTTTGTCATTTACATGCAGTCCCGCAATCTCAAAAAAAAGCTTGCGCGCCAACGAATATCCATTCGTATGCAAGCCGCTGGAATTCACCGCATACAACACGTCCCCTGGCACAATGCCCGCACCGGTCAGCAGCTTGCTGCGGTCTGCCACGCCGGTAACGAAACCCACCACATCCAAATCGCCTGGCGCATATACGGCAGGCATCTCCGCCGTCTCGCCTCCCACCAACGCGATCTTCGCTTCCTCACATGCTGCACTCATGCCGCGCACCAGCGCCTCAATCACATCGGGCTCTACCTTATGCACACCGAGGTAATCCAGAAACGTCAAAGGCCTCGCACCCATCACAGCGATATCGCCAGCAACAGCCGCGACCAAGTCCCGGCCCAGCGACTCATAGCTCTTCGCATCACCTGCCATCACCGTGACCAGTGTCTTCGTGCCGCAACCGTCAGTGCTCTGCACCATCACCGGTTCCGCCATGCCACGTACCGCATCGGCCAGCGAGAACAGCGATCCAAACGCCCCAAGCTGCGTCAACACAGCCGGCCCATGCGTTCGCGCCACATGCCCCTTCATGCGCCGGACAGCCTCATTGCCCGCCTCGATATCGACGCCGGCGCTCTTGTAATCCACACTATCGCTCACCGTTCAAGGTTACCCCGTCGAACCCAGACCTTTGCCCTGTTTCTGTCTTTGCTTTTCTGGTTTGTCGTTCCCGCAGGGAACCTGCGTTCACTCCCGCTCGCCAAGCACGGGACTTCTACCCTACCCACCGGCGCGCGTTGTCGAACAACCGTTGCCAAGGGCTCGCCGGCAGCCGCCGCGTCCACGTATGTTGCACTGCAAGATTGATCCGCTCCGGATGCGGCATCACGATCAGCGCTCGCCCATCGGCACTGGTTACGCCGGCCACACCGCCCGGCGACCCACTCGGGTTCAGTGGATATTCCTCCGTCACTCGTCCATACGTGTCGGTGTAACGCAGCGCCACCAGCTCCGGGCGCGGCATACAGCTCGCATGTCCCTCGCCATGGGCCACGATGATCGGCACGCGCGCCCCGGACATCCCCTTCAGGAAGATGGAATTGGTCGCCGGAATCTCCGTCATGCAAAGCCGCGCTTCAAACCGCGCCGACACATTGCGTTCAAAACGCGGCCAACCCTCCCCGCCCGGGATGATCTCCGCCAGTTGCGCCATCATCTGGCAGCCGTTGCAAATTCCTAACGAAAACGTATCCTGCCGCGCAAAGAAGCTCGAAAACTGCACCCGCAGCTGCTCATTGAAGAGCACCGTCTTGGCCCAGCCGGACCCCGCTCCCAGCACGTCGCCGTACGAAAACCCACCGCAGGCTGCAAGCCCCTGAAACTCATCCAGTGATCGCCGTCCTGCGAGCAGATCGCTCATGTGCACGTCGATTGCGGTAAAGCCGGCTCGATCGAAGGCATACGCCATCTCATTCTGTCCGTTCACACCCTGCTCCCGCAGGATCGCCACCCGCGGGCGTTGCAGGTGAAAAAAAGGCGCACTGACACACTCGGTTACATCGAACGGCACCTGCACCGTTAAGCCCGGCCGCTCCGCATCCCCCAGCAGCGCAAACTCCGCCTCCGCGCAGACTGGGTTATCGCGCAGCCTTGCAATATGGAAACTCGTCTCCGACCACAGGGCGTGCAAGGCTGTCCGTGTATTGCGATACACCTCGCGGCCATTGGCCGACAGCACAACCTCATTGCCCGGAACGGGCTGCCCAATGGCATACGCGGGAACACCCGCCCGTGTCAGAAATCCAACGATCCCTTCAGCCTCATGAGCACGCACCTGCACCACGGCACCGAGTTCTTCGCTGAACCACCCCGCGAGTGCATCATGTTCGAAGCCTCCCGGCAGATCGATCGCGAGTCCTCTATGCCCGGCGAACGCCATCTCGGCCAGCGTGACGAACAGCCCGCCATCCGAACGATCGTGATAGGCCAACAACCTGCCCTCACGATTCAGTTGCTGTATTGCCGCGAAGAAGCTCTTCAGCAGCGTAGGAGCCGGTGTATCCGGCGCTTCATCGCCGCTCTGCGCATATACCTGCGCCAGGCACGAGCCACCCATCCGGTTGCGGCCCTCGCCCAGGTCGATCAGCAGCAGCACGGAAGCTTCGCCGCTCTTCAACTCCGGCGTCAGCGTCCGTCGCACATCCCACACCGGCGCAAAGCCTGAGATGATCAGCGACAGCGGAGAGGTTACAGCCCTGGTCTCGCCGTCCTCCTGCCAGCGCAGCTTCATCGATAGCGAATCCTTCCCGACAGGGATCGTGATGCCCAGCGCCGGACACAGTTCCATGCCCACCGCATGCACCGCATCGAACAGCTTTTGGTCCTCCTCACCCTGTCCCGCTGCAGCCATCCAGTTCGCCGAGAGCTTGATGTCGGAGATCTTCTCAATCGCCGCGCCGGCCATGTTCGTAACCGCTTCCCCTACAGCCATACGCGCGGAGGCCGCTGCGTCAATCATCGCCAGCGGCGTACGTTCCCCCACCGCTATCGCCTCGCCGGGTGCTTCGGGGAACTTGGACAGGTCGGCACAATCGAACGCCCGCAGCGTCACCGCGCAATCGGCCACCGGCACCTGCCATGGCCCGACCATCTGGTCCTGCACCACCAAACCACCGACAGAACGATCGCCGATCGTGATCAGGAAGTTCTTCGAAGCGATCGCTGGCAGGTGCAACAGACGTTCCACCGCATCCACCATCGTGACATCCCGCAGATCCAACGCCGCTGTGGGCTGGGACCCACGCGTGAAATGGCGCTCTGTCTTCGGTGCTTTACCAAAAAGCGTACTCAGCGGCAGACGGATGGCTGCATCAGGGCTTGGCCCTTCGCCATCGCTCGTCAGCACCAGGTCCTGCTTCTCCGTGGCGTAGCCTACAACAGCATAGGGACAGCGCTCCCGCGTACAAATTTCCTCAAACAGCGCAAGACTCTCCGATGCCACGGCGAGCACATAGCGCTCCTGCGACTCGTTGCACCACGTCTCCAGCGGGCTCAGCCCCGCCTCCCCGCGCGGAATGGCATCGAGCGAAAATATCCCGCCTCGGCCGCCATCCTTCACCAACTCCGGGAAGGCATTCGAAAGCCCGCCTGCACCCACATCGTGAATAAACGCGATCGGATTCGTCGCGCCCCGCTGCCAGCACCGGTCGATCACCTCCTGCGCCCGCCGCTCCATCTCTGCGTTGTCGCGCTGCACGCTGGCGAAGTCCAAATCCACATTGCTCTCGCCGCCGGCCTGCGAGGAGGCCGCGCCACCGCCCAAGCCAATCAGCATCGCCGGTCCACCCAGCGCAATCAGCGCGTAGCCGGGCTTGATCTCACCCTTCTCCACATGCTCCGCACGGATGTTACCCAGGCCACCGGCGAGCATGATGGGCTTGTGATATCCAAAGCGCGTGCCATCCGGCCCAGTCTGCTCAAACGTTCTGAAGTAGCCGCAAAGATTGGGCCTGCCGAACTCGTTGTTAAACGCCGCCGCGCCCAGCGGGCCTTCGATCATGATGTCTAGCGGGCTCGCAATGTGCGCCGGCCTCCCGTAGGTGTCCTCCCATGGCTGCGGCGCATCCGGCAAATGCAGATTCGAAACCGTAAAGCCTGCCAGCCCCGCCTTCGGCTTTGCCCCTCGCCCTGTAGCGCCTTCATCACGAATCTCCCCACCCGCGCCTGTGGCCGCGCCCGGCCACGGCGAAATCGCCGTGGGATGGTTGTGCGTCTCTACTTTGCACAGGATGTGAATGTCTTCCGGATGCGCGCTGTATTCTCCATTTGCCGCATCAGGGAAGTATCGTCCCCCCGGACCGCCGCGAAGTACCGCGGCGTTGTCGCGATACGCGGAAAGCACATCACGATCTCGAGCGTACTCATACGTGTTGCGAATCATGCCGAACAGCGAGCGTTCGGCAGGCACGCCATCTATCGTCCACCGCGCGTTGAAAATCTTGTGCCGGCAATGTTCGCTGTTGGCCTGTGCAAACATATACAGCTCCACATCGGTCGGATTGCGGCCGAGTCCGGTGAATTCGCGCACAAGATAGTCGATCTCATCAGAGGCAAGCGACAATCCCAGCTCACGATCCGCAGCGGCAATTGCCTGCGCCCCACCGCGGAGCACATCGATGTGCGCCAGCGGCTTGGCCGCGTGGGTGGCGAAGAGCTGAAACAGATCGTCCTGTGAACCAAAGACGCTTTCGGTCATGCGGTCGTGCAGAGCGGGCGCGAGCTCTTGAAGATCGCCGGCTCCGTCGATACGCACGACGCGCACTCGCTCTATCCGTTTGATCCCGGTAAAGCCAGTGTTACGCAGGATGTCGGTCGCCTTGCTCGACCACGGCGACTGTGTGCCCACGCGCGGCGTGACCCACAGGCAGGGGCCATCGAGCAGACGTTCTACGCCGCCTGTTGCTTTGCCGAGCAGTTCGCGGAGGCGCTCCGTATCGCCGGCGGAGAGTCCGGCTGGCTGAGTTTGCAGGGTATAGAAGAAGACTGCGCGAACATGCCGCACACTTGTGCTGATCGTTTGCAGTTTTGCGATCAGCCGGGCTGCTTCGAAGTCGGTGAGCGCAGCCGGGCCCTCCAGGAGTGCGTAGGACGAACCTTGTGAAGCCGGCTCGGGTGGCTGTGGCTCCCCCGACGAAATACAGAGATCCTTCGCTGCGCTCAGGATGACGGCTCCTTGCATGACCTGCAAATCCCTACTTCCTATTTGCTGTTTCCTGTTGGCTCTTTTCAGAGGTGGGCGGCAAGGTTGCGGGTGATGTGGCTGGCGACATCTTCAGTGTGTTTGGCTGCGTCATTCCGTGCGCGTTCCAGGGTGTTCAGGTATTTGCGCGTGATGTCGCCGGTCACATACTTGCCGTCAAAGACGGAGGCGTCGAAGCTGCAAATGTCCGGTGCAAGCTCCTGCACCGAGGCCTCCAGATCGGCCAAATCCTGAAAGATCACGCAATCCGCCCCGATGTACTCTGCCAGCTGCGGCACCGTGCGGCCCGAGGCGATCAGCTCCGAACGAGCCGGCATATCGATGCCATACACGTTGGGGTAGCGCACCGGCGGCGATGTCGACGCCACATAGACCTTCTTCGCGCCCAGCTCGCGAGCCATGGCGATGATCTCGCGAATGGTGTTGCCGCGCACGATCGAATCATCCACCAGAAGGATATTGCGTCCCTTGAACTCCTGTGGAATCGGGCTCAACTTGCGGCGAATCGACTGTCGGCGCTGCGCCTGCCCCGGCATGATGAACGTCCGCCCGATGTAGCGGTTCTTCATAAAGCCTTCGCGGTACGGGAGGCTCAACTTGGTCGCAATCTCAAGCGCGGCCGTGCGGCTGGTCTCCGGTATCGGGATCACCACATCGATCGGCACATTCTTCCACTCGCGCTTAATCTTCTCCGCAAGCTTGGCACCCATATTGATGCGCGCCTGGTACACGGAAACACCATCGATGATCGAGTCCGGCCGGGCCAGGTACACGTACTCGAACAAACACGGGGCCTTGGGCTGCGCCAGCTTACTTTTGCGCGACCACAGCTTGCCCTTGATGTCGATAAATACCGCCTCGCCGGCCTGGATATCGCGATCGAGATGGAAGTCGTTTACGCCCAGGGCTACGCTTTCGCTGGCGACGATGTAATCCTTCTTGCGTCCTTGCATCCGGCTGCCCATCACCAGCGGCCGAATGCCATGCGGATCACGGAATGCCAGCATACCCACGCCGGAGATCATCGCCACCACGGCATAGCCGCCACGGCAACGCTTGTGCACCTCTTCCACCGCGGCAAAGATATCGGCAGGCTTCGGGGTCACAACGCCGCGCCCTGTCAGCGCATGCGCAAACACATTCAGCATCACCTCGGAATCCGAGGTGGTATTCAGATGGCGTTTGTCGTTCTGGTAGACGCCTTCCACAATCTCCCGCACGTTGGTCAAATTGCCGTTATGTGCAAACACGATGCCGTACGGTGAGTTCACATAGAATGGCTGCGCTTCAGCCACCGAGGCACAGCCTGCCGTCGGATAACGCACATGGCCTATACCCATATTGCCCAGCAGCCTGGACATGTTCGTTGGATTGAAGACAGCCGTTACAAGGCCATTCTCCTTATGCAGGTAGAAGCGATCCTGATAGCAGGTGGCAATGCCCGCCGCGTCCTGCCCGCGATGCTGCAGCATCGAAAGCGAATCATAGATGATCCCACTTACCGGATGGTGCCCGAAAACACCCACGATCCCGCACATAGCTATCCCGTCCCTCGCTGCCCTGCCGGTCGCAACACGCGCCGCGGAGGGCTCGAAGCTGACCCCTCTAGCATCTCACGCCTGCCCCGGCCCTTGACCCACGATGTCATCCCATTGGATGAGCGAGTACGCTCATGGTTTCGCGTTGGGCACCGGCTCCCGCTCAGCGAGCGGTCCACCGATCCTTCAAATCCAGAAAAGGGCTCTCAAAAAAACGAAAGCTGAGCCAAGCGAGAAGAAACGTCGCAGGCAGTGCCAGAGCGGCCACCGCGGCTTCGCGGAACTGCCGCGGGATGGCCATCCCGCTATGGGTCACAATATGTACAAACAAGTCGTGGAAGATGTCGTGAAAGACGTACGCTCCATAGGTCAAGCGTCCGGCCCATCGCAGGGGCTTGGTTTGCAGTATGTGGAAAACAGGGTCGCCCGGCTGTAACGCGCAGACAAGCAGCGCCGCGGAATAGAGATTCGCAAACAGCAAGCCGCCGGTGAAGCTCCAGTGCGGATAGGTGTTCGGGGCAATGCGCCAGCCATGGACGACGAAGATCAGATACCCGGCCACTCCTGCGGTTCCCGCCAAAGCTCCGATCGCGGCCACCGTGACCAGCCATACCCGTGCGGCACCTCGCCACAGCAACGCGACCAGGCCCCCCAGCAGCAAAGCATCGAGCTGCGCCGGGGTAAAGCGGTAGAGCAGTTCATTGGCAACCATCCACGACGGCGTTTTGAAAGCGAGTAGCAGCCGCAGCAATGGCCCGAGTACCACGGCGGACGTACACAGCATCAGCAATTTGCGACGGTCGCGCACGGCAAACACCACAAAGGGCCAAACCAGATAAAACTGCTCTTCCACGCACAGCGACCACAGGTGCCCCAGGTAGAGCTCACTCCTCGGCAGGAGTCGGCTTGTTAGGTGCCCATCGGCTGCGTACTCCAGGGGCGAGTGCAATATCGCAGCTGCAGGTGAAAGAAAGCGCAGGAAGTTGCCTAGGTAAAGCGGCCATGCTATCCAGTAGCGGTTCCATTGCCAATGGAATACCGGCGAGAGCAGCAGGAGCACGCCAAATAAACCGTAATACAACGGAAAGATGCGCAGGGTGCGGCGAAGATAGAAGTTCCGCAAGCGATGCTCCTGGTCGCGTGAATCTAGGAGAATGCCTGTAATCAGAAATCCCGATAACACGAAGAAAATATTAACGCCGGTCCAACCCCACGCCAGCGACAGGTAGTGCTGGCCGAACACCATCAAGAAAGCGATGGTGCGCAAGCCATCCAGCGCTGGGAAAAAGGCGCGATTCTCGGGCTGCGTGTGCACCGTATTGCCGGTCGCGGGCAAGCCTCTCTGACTGTTTGGCGTTTCTGCGATCACCCTTTCTGTCACTGGATTTCGGCCTCGGCGATGCGCGTATTCGCGAGTTGCTGCCGTTGATGGCGGTGCTCCGCCCGTTGCGCGATCCGACTGCCTACGCGCATCATCGGCAGCTCCACGAGGTGGTACGCCGCTGTGCTGAATAGTGCAATACAGCCCAACGCCACAATGAGTTGAAACAGCAGTGGGCGATGCGGCGCCAGGTAAAAACCGAGTACGAGTGCAAACGGGTGCGTGAGATAGATACCATAGGAATACGTAGCGATCTCATGGCTGATGCGTTGGACAACTCTGGATCGAAGCTGTTGAAACAGGGGCAAGCCCAGACCGGCCGCAAGGCAAACTGCATCCGCCGCACGCCAACCGGGACGCAGTAGAAACAACGCCCAGAGTGCCAGCAGTGCGGGTGGAAATAACCACGCGGGCAAGCGTGCCCGCCAGCGGCTGAAGCCAACGTACGCCATAGCGCCGGGCAGGAAGTAGGGAATCGCAAGAAAGAAATTATGGGATTCGCCATGAAATAGCGGACGGCATACGGCTATTTCAAAGGCCCAGAACAGAAGCAATGGGACGAGGTTCATATTTCTCTGCAGGAAGAAATACAAGGGGGGCAGGCAGAGATACATCTCTACCTCATACGGCAAGCTCCACAGCACACCCATCGGCTGGTATCCGCCCAGCAGATTGGGTATCAGCAGTAGGCTTCCAACCAGTCCCGAGACTGTGCGCGGAGCCTGGTAGTGAAAGTAACTCGCAGGCACCCCAGCTACAGGGGCGTGGAAGGCAAGTGTCAGCAGAATCGCCGTTATGGCCAAGGGATAAATGCGAAACGCGCGCCGCAGATAAAACTCAAGGGCATATGGTTTGCGCTCCAACGACCACAGCAAAACCAGCGATGTATGAATAAAGAAAAGAAACACGCCCATCACACCGATCCAGCGAACCTGCCAATACCAAATCTGCTGAATGCCGCAGGCCAGCAACGTATGCTCTGCAACGACCGACAGTACGGCGCAGGCGCGAAGAAAATCGAGGTTGGGAAGATCGCGCATAGGCCGCAACTGGCTTTGGGTGGGTTGACGAAGAGGGAAGTCTGGTTACGGCAACATCGGGACGGAAGCCATGAACGCTATTCGCATTTAGTGAAGATCGGCCGGCCTAAGAAACGAGTGCAGCATACGAACGTGCCGCAGGCACTCACCGCCAGAAAGGCCCTCAACGCTGGTGGAAGTCGCATGCCTTTCCCACTATATGGGACTGCTCCGCTGCACAACAGCCAAGCTGGCGAAGACCGCAAAGTCATGCCTCCGCCAAAGACCCCTTGCGCAGTCCCTTCGCGTTGTGGGCTCGCCCTGCATGCCTGTATTCGCGGGCCGCAGCGCGGAGAGCCTCGCGGTACAGCCGCAGGTTGCGATCCCGCTCCCTTGCCATGGAGATAGTCAGGCCATGATGTTTACCAAGAAACTTCTTGGCTACACGTGCCAGTTCGGAGGCGTCATGCCATCGACCGCCGGCCTCCTGCAAGGCCTCAAAGCAGCTAGCGGCTTGCTGGGCCGCGATGCTTTCGGGCATCGTCTCCGCGAGATAGCGAGCCGCCTTCGCTCCCTTGCGCACGCTGTGCAGTTCGTCCTCCGTCAGGGTTCGGCCGAGAGATCCATCCAGAAGACCATCCCGCCGCAGCAGCGCTCGGGCGTGCTCCAAAAGCTCCATCGCCGGAACGGCTGTCTGCTCAACCTTCTCAAGCGACTTCAGCAAGGCCATCCCTTGCAGCGCCGCCTTGGACTGCAATTTTCGCAACAGCCTTTGGAGGCCTAGGCCTGCCCGCTTCCGCTTGTGAACAAGCCGTTCATGCAACCGTTCCGCCCCGTGCGCGAGCATGCCGTTAGCTTGCCCGGCCCCTGTGGGTTCTAGCCCAGCCGTCTCCAACCATTTGCATTGTGCATCCAGATCACGCACGGTGCCGGCCGCCCGGCGCAGCTGCCGCAGGACGCGTTGCAGGGTGGCGGCTGCGCTGCCGTAAGCCGGCAAGGCGGACATCCTTGAGAGCAGAAACAGTTGCGCTTCCAGGCGACGCGTTGCGATACGCAATCTGTGCACGGCTTTGTGGGCCGGGTCGGCCACGCAGACGGTCAGTGCGGCTTCAAGCGCAAGGGTTTGATCGCGCAGAACATGCACCGGAAACGTGATCTCTGAGGGCATTCCCATGGACTTTCCGTTAAGGCATAGACGCAGGCCACATACCCTCCGCGAGCTGCCGGTCTGCCATCATACACAGCGGTATAATCGGGGCGGAACCGATGGCCGCCCCGTCCCTCACCTCTTTGCCTGGCCTTGACGCAGCCTTCGCCGTGAATGCATCACGCATCTACGCCGAAGCGGTGACACTGCGCCCCGCGAGCACAGCCGATGCCCCCGCGCTTGCGCTTGTAGGCGCTGCTACCTTTCTTGAGGCGTTTACCTGGATGCTGCCCGGTGCGGACATCATCGCGCACGCCGCACGCAACCACACCGCTGAGGTCTATACGACCTATCTCGCCCATTCGGACACTCGCATCACCCTCGCCGAGGCCGCACCGGGCGGTGCCCCCGTGGGCTATGCCATGCTGACAGCCCCGGAGCTGCCCAGCTTTGCGGTGCAGCCCAGTGATATCGAGCTCAAACGCCTTTATCTCCTCTCCTGCTTCCGCTCCGCCGCTACCCCGGTGCTCGCCTATTCGTCCGCCACGATGCAGCCGGAGCCAGTGCCGGGCCTGCGCGCGGGTCAGGCGCTTATGGACGCTGCCACCGCCGATGCTCGCGCTCTCGGCCGCACACGGCTACTGCTGGGCACGCACGCCGGCAACGCCCAGGCAATTGCGTTTTACCGCAAGAATGGCTTCGTCGAAGCCGGTGCCCGTACCTTTCAAGTGGGCTCGCAGGTCTGCTGCGACCTTATCTTCGCGAAGCCGCTCTAGCGCATGCGTCTGACCCAGCCCACGCGCTCTCCCGGCCGCGCCTCCGCAACCCGCCCTGGGGCGCGCGCGCCCACAACCGAGCCGGGCTTCATCAACCCAAACCGTCAGGTGGTGGAGCGGGCCACGGGCGCACCCTCGCTCACGCGCCCGGGTCAAACGATCTACGCCCTGCACTGCCGCGACTGCCACTACATCTACGGTTGCAACGGGCTGGACGTGAAAGAGCGCCGCTGCCCCGCATGCCAGGGAGGTGTCCCGGGGGAGCCTCTACGCGAGGCCCAACCCAGTCTTTTCCCGCTTTAACGCAACGCGGCAGCCGGGGCTGGATTGCCCATCACATTCAATGGTTTGCGAAAGATGAATGAGGCTGTAGGACAATGGCCTTCTCACGCCAGAGAGCCAGACGGGATGGCACCGATGTCGATCGCCCTACCAGAAAACCCCGGAACACCGCGCCACGGAGACGTGTTCGCGATCGACGCTCAGGGCAGACGACTCCGGCAGATCGCGGCCGGCATTTGCCTGCTGGCGGCGCTGCTCATCTTTGTCCTGCCGCTGTTCGTGCCGATGCGGCCCATCCAGACGGAGTCGGCCTCTTACAACGCCGGCTTCAACAATACCGTCGCTGTTCTGGCGGCGGTCGGCCTTAGCGTGGCGGTACTGCTGGGGCTCTGGCGCTCCTCGCTCTTGCGTAGGGCATCGAAGGCCCTTGCCTCCGGTCCCGGTACCGCCGACCGGCAGCGGCTCAGCCGACCCTTCATCGCCACCGTGATAGCGGCTTCCACAGCGGTACTGGCGCTCTGTTCCTGGCTTGTTGCGGCTTCGCATCTTCGCTATCTCGGCGATGCCGGCTACATCATCGAGCAGGCCACGGTACGGCAGACGACCGGCCGCACACTCTACACCCAGCTTGAGTTCGCCTACGGCCCGCTGCTCCTGTTTCCGGAGATCTGGCTCAGTGAGTTGCTGCACGGCAGCATAACCGCGGCTTACTACATCGTCTTTGTCGTTGAAAGCGCGCTCGGCCTCGGGCTGGTGGCCTTCGTGTTGAACGAGTTGCCCATTCGCGGCAGCCTGCGCCGGGCCGGGCTGATTTTGCTGGCGGTGGGTGCAGTTACGCCGCATCTTGGGCTCAACTACACCTATCTGCGCTTTGCCGGGAGTTTTGCCGTGCTGCTTTGGGCGACGCGGAGCGGCTCCGTCTGGCGATGTGCCGCATTTCTTGCTGCCGGGGAGTTGCTCGAAGTGTTCATCTCCCCGGAGCAGGGACTGGCCTTGGCTGTCGGGATCTCGGTCTTCGCCCTTTGGCGAGCCTGGGATGACGGCCCGCAATGGTTAATCGCGGGAGCGGCTCCACTCGGCATTCTGGCCGTCACCCTGCTTACCCTGGGCCGTTCATACCTGCGCATGGCGGCGACCTTCTCGCGCGGTGCGCTGAATCTTCCGGTAGGGCCCTACCCACATCTGCTGGTCTATCTGTTTGCGCTTGTCTGGCTGGTGCCGGTGGGCGTCGTTTCGCTGCTGCGGGCCGATAAAGCCGCGCGCCCACGCCTTATGGGCATGTACGCCCTTAACCTCGCCTTTGTTCCTGCGGCGCTGGGCCGTTGCGATCCCCTCCATGTCCTGTTTGACGGCCTGGGCGTGCTGCTGCTTTCGCTGGCCGCGGTTTCCCGCATGCCGCCGCGGGTGCGCCGCGGCTGGGTTGTTGCGCTGGCTTTGCTGGTGTTCTGGAACCACTGGGTGAATGAGCGGCTGTTCGATGCGCGCAATGCGCAGGTACTGCGCGAAACTGTGATGCCGCACCTGCCGCGTCCGGCACGCAATGCAATCTACAGAACCGTCGGCCTGCACCGTCCGGATCTCGCGGCTGTGCTGGGAGCCCAGCCTGAGGCGGACCTGCCGCTGGACATGACGGCACTGCACCGGATCACGGGAGGCGCGCCCATCGCTACGCCGCTCGATCTCACTCCGGTGGTCGAGCGGCAGTTGCAGCAATCCGGCCAGTACAGCCCGGGCTACTATGCCTTCTGGGCGGACATGATGAATCCGGTGGCCGAGGCACGGTCTATCCGCGATGTAAACGGGTGCCCGTTCCTGCTGCTCCCGGCACCGCTGGGGTTTGGCAATCCTCATGTGGTGAGCTGGCTGCGGCGCTTTCAGGGATTGTCGCTGCCGTATCGCCCACGCCATGCGGTGCCGTACGATCCCGGTGCCGCCTTTACCGCCAACCTCAGGCAACGATGGGTTTCGGTGGAGGCCTTTGGACCGTACATGCTGTACCGGCAGATAAGAACGGGCGGCGCGGGATAGGGTGCGTGGCTGAGCACCTTCGCGAATCCTTTTCCGCTCAGAATGCGTCTATTACTGTGGTAGACTAGGCAGCGCTGAAGAACTGCGCCTTTGAGTTGCCGAGGCCCTTTTCGGGTGCACACATCGTCGTGAACTTTCCGGTTCTAGACGTTGTGAAAGCATCGCAAAAGTGGCCTTCGCCTGCGCCCGCGGCCCTGACCGCACCTCCTTCTCAGCGCCTCCGCAATAACCCAGGGAAAGCTGTGCCCGAACGCTGGGCACGCGCACAGCTTCCGGTGACTTTCTCCCGTGCCAACCCGCCGGGAGCGCCTTCGAGGAGTACGGCACAACGTGGCTGAAGAGATTGATAAGTACGAAGAAGATGTAGACCGGCTCATCGAGACCGGTAAGGAAAAGGGCTATCTCACCTATGGTGAGGTCAATGACCTGTTGCCCGGCGATATCACCTCGCCCGATGACCTGGACGACCTGCTCACCACTATCAACACCCAGGGCATCGACGTGCTCTCCGGCGAAGGCCGGCGCGGTCGTGGCGGCGAGGATCGTGATGAGGAAGGCGGCGAGGCCTCCGAGGATTCGGATGTCGAGCTCGATCTTTCCCCCGGAACTTTAGAAAAGACCAACGATCCCGTCCGCATGTACCTGCGGGAGATGGGCACTGTCCCGCTGCTGACGCGCGAGGGCGAGGTTGAGATCGCCAAGCGCATCGAGCGCGGGCAGATGCGCGTGATGAAGGCCATCTCGCGCTCGCCGATCGTGATTCGCGAGATTGCCGGTCTCGGCGAGGACCTCAAGCGCGGTGTCCGCAACATCAAGGAAGTGGTCACCTTCGACGAGGAAGAGCTCACCGAGGAGATCGTGCAGGCGCGCGTCAAGAAGACGATCAAGCGCGTCGATGAACTGGTCAGTCACCAGAAGAAGGCAGCTGAGTTTAAGGAAAAGTTCGAGGATCCCAAGGCCAAGCAGAAGGACCAGCGCAAGGCGCGCTGGATGTTGGGTCGCGAGCAGGTCTACGTCACCCGCATCGTTCGCGAGCTGAAGTACACCAACGCCGAGAAGAAACGGTTGCTTGACAAGGTCAATAAGACCGTCGACTCCATGCGCACCTTGGAACGGCAGATCCGTTCTCTTGACGCAAAGTTCGACGCCTCGCGCTCCGAGGAACTCAAGAAGGAGTACCGCCGGCAGCAGAAGAACTGCCGCACGGATCTTGATCGTCTTGAATCGGAGACCGGCATCCCGCTCGAAGACCTCAAGCGCACCCAGCGCGAGATGGTTCAGGGCGACATGGACGCCGAGCGGGCCAAGCGCGAGCTCATCGAGGCCAACCTTCGTCTCGTTGTCTCCATTGCGAAGAAGTACACCAATCGCGGCCTGCAATTTCTCGACCTGATTCAGGAGGGCAATATCGGCCTGATGAAGGCCGTGGACAAGTTCGAGTACCGCCGCGGTTACAAGTTCTCGACCTACGCGACATGGTGGATTCGTCAGGCCATCACCCGCGCGATCGCCGATCAGGCCCGCACCATTCGCATTCCAGTGCACATGATCGAGACCATCAACAAGCTCATCCGTACCAGCCGCCAGCTGGTACAGGAGCTTGGGCGCGAGGCCTCCTCCGAAGAGATCGCCAAGCGCATGGATATTCCGGTCGCCAAGGTCCGCAAGGTGCTCAAGATCGCCCAGGAGCCAATCTCGCTCGAGACACCGATCGGCGAAGAGGAAGATTCGCACTTGGGCGACTTCATCGAGGATCGCATGGCGGTGTCGCCATCCGACGCGGTGATTTCGGTCAACCTCAAGGAGTACACCTCGCAGGTGCTGCGCACCCTAACTCCACGCGAAGAGCGTGTGATCAAGATGCGCTTCGGCCTTGAGGACGGCTCCGAGCACACCCTCGAAGAGGTCGGCCAGAGCTTTCAGGTAACGCGTGAGCGCATCCGGCAGATCGAAGCCAAGGCTCTCCGCAAGCTGCGCCACCCTAGCCGCAGCCGCAAGCTGAAGGCCTTCGTGGATGGGGTAAAGGAACTCTAACCTGATCAAAAAGTATAAGAGGCACCCACAGGGGTGCCTCTCATGTTTGGTGATGTTTTGAAACCTTTTAACACTACGACTGGATCGTTACCTTGGACTTGCCTTTGGCGCTACCGTTGCCATCCGTCTTGCGTCCGTCCTGTGCTGAGGCTCCGGGGCTATCGGCCGTGCTGCCTTGAAAGCGGGAGTGGTTGCCGTCGCCGGGCTGCAGGGGCGAGATACCGCCCTTCTGCATCAACTGCGCTGCGATCTCATAGATCTCCTCAGGCGCGTAATCCGGCGAGAAGAGCGATGACGACCCACTGATCACAGGACCTTCCGCCACATAGTCCGGCACCCCCGTGATGACCTCCAGCTCTTCGCCATCGGCCCAATCCGCAGGGCCTGACCAGACACCCTTGACGTCGGCATAATCGCTCTCCGACCATGTGTACAGCTTACGGTGGCTGCCCATCTCCTGCCATTTACGGGCTTCGGGTATCTTGGCATCGTCGATGTTGGGTGTCGGCAGCATCTTGGTCACTTCCACACCGGTAGCTTTGCGCAAAGCCAGCGCATAGGCTGCCTGATGTACACCGCCACGTACCATTAAATATCCAATAACGTCGCGGGCTGCCTGATTGGTCGTCATCTGGTAGCAGCGATGCTTGTGCATACGAGCGCCGGTCTCGAGAAAGAAATTGTGCAGCAGGTCAGCGACCAGATTGCCGCTCGAAAACACATGCTCGCCGGACCAGAAATGGCCCATGGAATCCATCACCTGGTGCCCGCCGCCGCCCACGATCGTGTGGTGCGTATTGCGCAGGTTCTTGGCTGCCTCAAGCGGTGCTTCCACCGGCTCACCTTCCGGTATAGAGCCTTCCAGCATCAGGTTGATCGCTGTCGACACCAGTTCCACATGCCCCAACTCCTCCGCCGTAATGCTGGCGACCAGATCATAAAAAGGCTTCAGCTTCTTCTTTTCTTTGAAGCCGAAGGACTGGTGCAGGTAGTTGTTGAGCGTGGACATCTCGCCGAATTTTCCGCCGAGCAACTCTTGAATGGCGGCGGCTCCGTTGGGATCCGGGTTTGTCGGTTTCTGGAGAGGGATGAGAAGCTTTTCAGAACGCATGAACATGGAGTGACCTCTTATACGACGGGGAGGTAGATCCTGAGAGATGTAGGGAAGAAACTCCCTACGTACGTGTCGCGCCGGGTAAGCACAACGAGCTGTCACAACTGAACAGCCCTTTCGGATGCAGGAAAGGCTCCCGTCGCCGAAGGCTTTCCCGTAACGGACAGAGAGGTGCAGACATAGCTGTTCGTGCTACGCAGTTCTGCGGCCAATCCGCTATCGCGGTAAATAGGGGAGCGAATGGCCTACTCGCAAAGTGAGGAGGGATGCACACGCGATTACACTTAGTGACGGAGATACAGTATGCCTGAGTTGAATTTAAAGAAGATTTCAGCCCGCAACCACCTGCGGGGTACAGTGGAGGACATTCTGATCGGCACCGTAACGGCCAAGGTCACTATTCGTGTAGGCGAAAACCTGATTGAGTCTGTGATCACAAAACAAAGCGTGGAAGAGATGGGCATCCAGTTGGGTGACACCGTGACCGCGCTCATCAAATCAACCGAAGTCATGATCATGGTTGATTAGCTGGCTGAAAACGATGACACCTGAACAGGATCTTCCTATACTCGACGAGCAGGAACAGCTGTTGCGGTTTATGGCCTTCGACGCTGCATCTGCATGGCAACTCGGCTCGCTCCTGCGCGCATCCTTGATCGAGCGCAACGCCGGATGCACAGTCGAGATCGAAGTGGCCGGGCAGCTTCTGTTTGCCTGCGCCACCCCGGGAGCTACGCCGGGGCAGGCAAACTGGATTCGCCGTAAACGCAATGCCGTTCATCACTTCGCCCATTCAACTTATGCAATTGGGCGTAAGCTGGAGCGCGACGGCGGCACGCTGGCGAACCGTCATGGGCTCAACGAGGCCGATTTCGTTGTGCATGGCGGTGGCTTTCCCCTTGTTCTCCAAGGCACGGGCATGGTGGGCAGCGTCGTGCTTTCAGGCCTGCCGCAGCGTGACGACCACAACGTGGTCATGGATGCCTTGGCAGCGATGCTCGGTATCGTGGTTCCAAGGTTGGCCTGAGATGCAAATCGAGATTCGCATCTCAGTTCGCGCCGCCGCTCGCCTTCGCGCCGGGCATGTGTGGGTCTACCGGTCGGAGCTGGCGGAGACAGATCCGCAGCCCGCACCGGGCGCCCTCGTCTCCGTGGCAGACCCGGCCGGCCGGCCTTTGGGAACCGCACTTTTTTCTTCGGCATCGCAGATTGCTTTGCGGCTGGTTTCGCGCGCGGCAGGCATCACGCGCGAAACGTACCTTGCGCAGCTTCGTGAACGGGTCCGGGCAGCCATTGAACGGCGGCGCACGATCGCACCGCTCAGTGGGGAACGGGGGGACGCATCAAACGCGCAACGTTTAATTTTCTCTGAAGCCGATGAGCTTCCCGGAATCGTCGTCGATCGCTATGCCGACCTGGTCGTTTTGCAACTGCTGACACAGGGAACGGCGCAGGACGATGTGCGCGGGAGCCTCATCGAGGTGCTTCGGGCGGAGCTTGCGCCGCAGGCGCAGCGGCTCACGATTTGGGAGCGCCCCGATTCGCGTATCCGCGAGCTCGAACAACTGGCACCTCCTCCCCAGGCTGCGCTGTTCAGCAACGCCGCTGCGCCCTCGCATGCCCATTTCATGCTCAACGGCTTGCATTTCGGCTTCGACTCAGCTGCGGGGCAGAAGACCGGTGCGTTTCTCGATCAACGCTTAAACTACGCCGCAGCGGCGGAGTGGGTCCGGCGTTCCGGGCAGACAGGACATGCACTCGATGTGTGCACCTACCACGGTGGCTTCGCGTTGCATATGGCGCGCGTATGCGCTCGCGTAACCGGTATCGACCAATCGCGTGCCGCACTGGAGACCGCCGACCGCAATCTCGCGCTCAATCCGGACCTGCGCGCAGAGGTCGACTGGATGGAAGCCGACGCCTTCGAGTTCCTGCGAGCGCTCGATGAGGCAGGCCGGACTACCACTACTCACACCTCTGCACGCAAGTCATCGCAGGGACTTCCCTCCGGATTGCCGGCGCGGTTCGATGCAATCGTGCTTGACCCACCGGCCTTCACGAAGTCCAAGCGCGCCATAGAAGGAGCTCTGCGAGGTTATAAGGAGCTCAATCTGCGCGCCATGCGCCTGCTCTCTCCTGGTGGCACACTTATCACCTGCTCGTGTTCACACCATGTCTCGCTGGAGGCCTTCACCGCCATCGTGAGCGAGGCGGCGGGGGATGCGGGAAGGCGTGTACAGCTGCTGGAAACCCGTGCCGCGGCACCGGATCACCCCGAGGTGCTCACGCTCCCAGAGACCCGGTACCTCAAGTGCCTGATGTGCCGCGTGGAATAGACACACACAGCACATCAAGCTCCCAGGCGGCCTACTTGTTCAGGTCGTGGATTGTGCTGCCGACTGCCTGCGCGACCTTGCCCGCGGCATCCTTGACCGCTCCCGTGGCCTCATCGAAAACGCCCTTATCGCCAAGATCGGAATCGCCGGTCAGGTTGGCGCCAAACTGTTCAACCTTGCCTTTGAGCTGCCCCCCGGTGCCGAAGGCACGCTGCTTGGTGCCCCATGCTCCCAGATTGTTGCCGGCCTCATCGAGGCCGTCCGCGGGCGCTGCCAAGCCGAGTTGCTGATTCATCACCACATATGCCGCCACGGCCAGCGTCGCGCCGCCCAGGATCCAAAGAAATTTGCTCATCGTCATATCTCCTGCTGGGTGTGATGCCGCATCGCGCCGCGACGTGAGCCCGTACTCCGATCGACACAAACCGCATCGCGTAGGCTGAGATCTATGCGAGCGTTTCTCCATCATTTTCCCAGGCTATCCATGGGTCTCGTCTTGCTTTGTGTATCCATGCCTCTGTCGGCGCGGCCGGCAGGAAGGCCGCACGCCCCGCGTGCCGCGAGCGCGGGACATGCGCCGGGGCGTGGCATCGATCCGGCCATTGTGCGCGTGATTGCCGCGACGCCCGCCATCGACAACCACGCACATCCCTTGCTGGCACCCCCCGCTATGGCGACGGACCGCGACTTCGACGCGCTGCCGGTCGATAATATGGAGCCCCAAACCGATCCACTCGCCTGGCGCCCCGATTACCCGCCATTAGCCGCGGCCTGGGCAGCGCTTTACGGCTTTCATGGGGAGCCACCGCTTACCCCGGCGGCACAGGCTGAGTTAGAGGCTGCACGCACTCGCGCTCGGCACCGCAAAGGCGAAGGCTATCCGCAGTGGGTGCTCGACAAAGCCGGTATCGGCACCATGTTGGCCAACCGTGTGCTGTTGGGTACGGGCGTGCAACCGCCGCGATTTCTCTGGGTGCCGTACGATGACACGCTGCTGTTTCCCCTGGTGAATGCCGGCCTTGGCTCGGCCACGCCTGACCGCGCGCAATTCTTTGCACTCGAAGACAAGCTGCGCGCGCGTTATCTCGCCGATGCCGGCCTGAGACGCGTGCCGCCGACCCTGGACACGTACCTGCAACAGTTCGTTACGCCCACGCTGGAGCGGCAAAAAACCGGTGGTGCCGTCGCCGTGAAGTTTGAGGCCGCCTATCTGCGCAGCTTGGACTTCGTCGACACGCCGCGCGAACAGGCCGCGGCTGCTTATGCGCAATATATCGGTGGCGGCGTTCCCGATCCCGCGGCGTACAAAAAATTGCAAGACTTCCTGTTCCGCTATATCGCCCGTGAATGCGGCCGCTTGGGTCTGGCGGTTCATCTGCATGGCATGTCCGGCGGTGGCCGTTACTTCTCCATCGCCGGCGTCGATCCCATGCTGTTGGAACCTGTCCTAAACGACCCGCCGCTTAAGAACACAAATTTTGTTCTGTTGCATGGCGGTTGGCCCTATGTGCGTGAGGCCGGGGCGCTGCTGCAGAAGCCGAACTTCTATCTGGACATGTCGCAACAGGCGCTGCTCGTTCCGGCGCACACGCTTGCCGTCTGGTTGCGCGAGTGGCTGGAGACCTACCCAGAGAAGGTGCTCTTTGCGACGGACGGCTTCGCTTTAACGCCGGCAATGGGATGGGAGGAGTCCACGTGGATTGCGGCGCGCAATGAGCGCCTCGCGCTTGGGCTTGCCCTGACGGGGATGGAGCGCGATGGCGAGATTTCTTCCGCTCGCGCAAGAGAGCTGGCGCGTATGGTGTTGCGCGGTAACGCTGAGACTTTGTATCGGCTGCCCCGCCACTAGAATTCATGCCGAAGCATCTCCTACACTTGAGGCATGCTCACCAGCCGAACGCTTGCGCTCGACGTTGGCGATCGCCGCATAGGCCTGGCCATTACCGATCCGCTTGGATTCACAGCACAGCCGCTGTTTACGATCCATCGCACCACGCCGCACGCTGACCTGAAGGTCATCGCACGGTTTATCCGCAAGCACGAGGTCACGACACTGGTTATAGGGCTGCCGCTGCATGCGGATGGGTCGTTCAGCCCGCAAGCGGCAAAGACCCAAGCCTTCGCCGCTGCGCTCTTTGCCGCACATCCAACCCTCGCGCACCATATGCTCGACGAGCGCCTCACCACGCGTGAAGCGCATACGCTGCTTGATCAGTCCGGAGGCCGCCATAACGCAGCCGACCGGCGCTTCCGCCAGGAGCAGATCGACCAGGTTGCCGCCGTGTTGTTGCTGGAGGCATACCTTAGCCGTGAGAACGGCCCCAGCTTGCTTCCAGATCCTGAGGCATCCGACCTCGAGCCATCGTGAAGAGCGAAGCAGCTCGCGTCATCACGAGGCACAAACACCGGCGGGTACCCCGTTATAATCGAACTTTATCCCCACGCCGCGCGTCCGTCCGGACGCCGCTTCGGCCAAAGCAGAGACATCCCATGCAGGACATTAAAAAAGCACTGGACGAACAAATTCGCCAGCTTGAGTACGAACTTACGACCGAGCTCCCCGCGGAGATCAAGAAGGCCGTCGCGCTTGGCGATCTATCTGAGAATGCCGAGTATCACATGGCCAAGCAGCGTCAGGAGTTCGTCAACGCGCGCCTCGGGCAACTGAAAAAACGCATGGGAGAGTTGTCCCTTGTAAACCTCGACAACATCCCTCGCGATAAGGTCGGCTTCGGCTCTACGGTCGAGGTGCATGACGAGACCAAGGACGAGAAAATTACCTATAAGCTCGTCACCAGTGAAGAGTCGGATGTGGCCAAGGGACTTATCTCAACAACCTCACCCATTGGCCGTGCGCTGATCGGCAAAGAGGTTGGCGATACAGCCACGGTAACTACGCCGAATGGCAAGCGTGACCTTGAAGTCCTGAAGCTCACCACGATTCACGACACGCCTGCAACGTAATGAATGGGTACTTGAGTAAGCAATCAGCTGCTCTACCCTCAGCTCGACGCCTGTAGAGCATGCGTGCTTTCCGCCGCAAATGCGATACCACCTTTGCGGTCTGGAAGGAAAGAAAAGATACCGCTAAAGTCTGCACAGGTCTGGTGGGCGGCTGCGAGGCTTTCGGGAGCTACCGATACAAAAAGTTCTGCTTCGGAAAAGCAGAACGGCCCGGCAATGGTGCCGGACCGCTCCCTCCACCAGGAGTCCCCCATGCGAAACCTCCTCCGCGTGAAGGCCTCGGGTCAAATGGAAGTGCCAGGGTTGGTAATCCTGGCACTCATCGCTTTACTCGCCGTGCTTGGCTTGCTTTACAGGTAGCCAGGTAATACCTATACCCGCCTCCCGAGAGGATAGCAGCCACTCGGGAGGTACTTACTTGATAAAATGCCAGTTCCGTGGGTGTGTCAAGCGCACTTTAGTACCCACCCCGGGGCGGCTCCGATGCGGTTTACTGAACGTCAGTTCCCGCCTCAAGATGCGATTCAAGGAAGTACAACTCCTCTTCGGCATTCACGATGAGCTGGTTGTAGAAGTCCGAGGTCGGGCTATCGCCGGCATCATCAACATCGTCTGAAGCTTGACGCAGCGTCTTGGCATACACGCCGAGCGAGTTCGCGAGAGCTTCCACGTGATCCGGGCCGCTCAGGGCTTCCACGTTGTACGCCGGAACCGGTGACATCGCGGCCGCCATGCGTACCGTGCCGTCGGCTGTGCCGCCGAGTTGTGTGATCCGCTCCGCGATCGCATCAATCTGCTTAAAGATCGTCTTCGCTACATTGTCGAAGACAAGGTGCATCTGGTAAAAGTTCACGCCCTTTACGTTCCAATGGGCGTATTTAGCCTGGGAATACATATCCAGCGACGCAGCCAGCGTCGGGCTCATGATGCCGACAACCTTCTCCTTCACGTCATCGGAGAGCGCTACGCGGTTCTTGTACATCCGCTTCACCGTCTTGGGCTTCATTGATCTTGTCTCTTCTTTGGCCATGCTTTCCATCCTTTTCGGCGTCTCCGCACCAGTCCGGCGCGGCTGTTTCTCTCGCCTTTTCCCCTTTGGATGCAAAGCAGCGCGGTGGGGCTGGAGCGGGTGGACACAGTGGGGCGGACTTCCGTGTTCATCGCGCTACACTGGTGCGGGCGCTGTGCGTGCGGATGCACGCTCTCAGTGCCGAAAGCTTTTGCAACGATCTGGATGGGATGACCTGGACAAGCGCATTTGGGAAGGGCTGCGGCTGGCTGTTGCAAAAGATCGTCAACGGCCTTGCCCTGTCGCGCATCTCGCCCAATACCCTCACCTTTATCGGGCTGCTGATCAATGTCGTGGCGGCCGTTTTCTTCGGGTATGCCCGGGCCGATAACTACGTTCGCATGTTCCTTTATGCCGGCTTGGTGATTATCGGGGCCGGGCTCTTCGACATGGTCGATGGACGCGTCGCTCGGCAAACCAATCAAGTCTCGGTCTTCGGCGCGTTCTTTGATTCGGTGCTCGACCGCTACTCCGATGTGGCGCTATTTTTCGGTCTGCTGATCTTTTATGCGCGCGGCAACCGTTACTTCTATGTGGTGCTGGTCGCATTCGTCATGACGGCCAGTCTCATGGTGAGCTACACGCGGGCGCGCGCCGAAGCCCTCATCGGCTCCTGCAAGGTCGGCTTCATGGAGCGCCCCGAGCGCATCGTACTTATCATCCTGGGTGCACTGTTTCAGCGTTGGGATGCCATGGCACCCGCGCTATGGGTGCTTGCGATTCTCACGACCGTAACCGTCATTCATCGAATCCGCTACACCTATAACGAGACGGAACGCCGGCGCTTGAACGGTGCCATGGTGCGTTAACGCTCCATGATCATTCACTGCCTCCAAGATCCTCCCAGAAGCAGTCCGAGGTATGCGCTGGAGGGTCCGGCGTGCCCTCCAGCCGTTCAAACCCATAACCGCCATCTTTAAAGTGGATATTCAGATACGTGCCTTTCGAAGCCGCGGCTCGAAAGCTCAACCATTCCTCAGCGGGTACATCGAAGTAGCGGTACGTTCCTCGGTTGCCTCGAAAACAAATCAGCAGGGTGCGCCGTGCAGACTCATAGCGCATCCACGAAATCACGCTGGACGGCATCATGTCTCAAGCCTAGGGCAATGGGTTTTGCGGCAAGCGAACGCGCATGGTTGTGCCCCGGCCAACCGTGGAATCCACATGGATCTCACCATGGTGCCGCTCCACGATCTCTCGCGAGATATACAGCCCGAGTCCGTTGCCGAGATCGCCCTTGGTCGAGTAGAACGGCTCAAACAGCCGCTTCTGGATCTCCGGCGGGATGCCCGCACCATCATCTTGAACCGCAAAGCCTACCTCATGACCTTTCTCGTCCCCTGTCAGAATCGAGACCGTGACGTGGCCGCCGATCGGCGAGGCATCGATTGCATTGGACACTAGGTTAGCCAGCACCTGGCGCAGTTGACCGATAACCCCACAAAATTGGGCCTCGTTCTCGCCCTGCCGGCGAACCAATATCTGCCGGTTGCGAATCTTTCCGGCAAACAGGCGCAGAACATCGTCTACGATGTCGCCACCGCGAAAATGGTCACGCTGGTCGGAGCTTTCCCGATTCCAGCGCAGGGTCTGTTTGGTGATGCCGGAGATGCGCTCCAGTTCGCTTTCCACCATGCCGATGTAGCTGGTCGCCGGACCGTCCTGGTGAACCTCGGCCCGCAGCAGATACATCAGGTTTGTGATGGCCTCAAGCGGGTTGTTGATCTCGTGCGCGATCACGCTTGTCATGCGTCCGGTCAGCGCGAGCTTCTCGTTCATGCGTAAAGCCGTCTCCCGCTCCTTGCTTTCGGTCAAATCGATAAAGCAGCCGATCCATCCGGCACGTTTTGCGCCTGCGCGCTGAAAGGGCACGGCACGCACGAAGTTCCAACGCTCCGGACCGGCGACCCCGTCGGCATCCGGGGTGCGAAGCCGGATTTCGCCCTCAAAGGTTCGGTTCAGCGCCACGGCACTCTTCCAGCGCTCGGCGCAGACCCTGGCGTCCTCCGGCGGCATCAGGGCGGCCTCAAACCAGCGCCCGTTCCCACTCAGCCCAGTACTCTGCCAACGCTCATTGGTGTAGGTCAGCCGGCCGCTGTCATCCGCGGTAAAAACACGTACCGGCAGTGCCTGCGTCAATTGCTGGAAGCGGGCTTCACCAAGCTCGATGGCCTCTTCCGCCCGCCGCAGGCTTATAGTCGTCAGCGCCGAGCGGAAGTCGCGCGCGGAGTCGATCTCAACGGTTGTCCAGGGGGTACTGCGCCCACGTACGGTCTCCTTCCACTCCGAAAACGAGTTGCGCGGATGGAGGGTCAGGTTCGCTTCCACGATCTTCTCCGGCTCACCCGCCCAACGTACCGTTTTGACGATCTCGGGACGAAACCAAAGCAGATAACGGTGCTGCACAGCCGAAATGCGGATCGCCAACAGGCCGCCTGCCTCGCCGGCAATCGCTTCGGCCCAAGGCAGGTCGGCGGCGAGGCGAGAGCTGACCCAGGTCTCCATCTCGTCTTTGGTGTCCAGCCACTCCGCGATGCGACGTAGCGCATCCTCGTCCGGCACGTCACCGTGGGAGAGGACGTGGTCCTCAACCATGATGGCGATGCCGGCAGCGTTAGTTACCTTCAACAACTCCGGCATCAAGCGGCTAAGGCCATCGAAAAAGTTTTGCTCGGCTGCCAGCTCCGTCAGGATGTTCCGCTGCACGGTGTGGAACCCCACCGTTTGCTCAAGGCGGGCCGCTGTTTTGAAGCTTGCCAGCTGAGTGCTGGCCATCTTGGCCAGCATGTCGCAGGCGCTGCGTACCAGGTATGGAACCAGCCGGGGCTCGGCATGGTGACCGCTGATCAGCCCCCATAGCTTGCCGCCCGTCACCAAAGACACAGACATCGATGACATCGTGCCCATGTTGCGCATGTATTCCAGGTGCACGGGCGAAACGCTGCGCAGCGAACTCAAGGAGAGGTCCAGGCCGTGTGCCTCCTCGTCCGGCAGACCTATCAGGGGTGATGGCGTATAGCTGGCGTTAGGGATGATGCGAACCGTGTTCAATACATACAGATCGCGTGCCTGCTGCGGGATGTCGGAGGCAGGGAAGCGTAGGCCGAGATAGCTCGGCAGCGGTCCTGTATTGATCTCGGAAAGGACTGTGCCGTGATTCTCCTCGTCGAAGGAGTAGAGCAACACGCGATCGAACCCGGTCAGGTCGGCTATCTGCTTCACCAGCGCATTGCACAGCTCCTCCCGCGTGGTGAGGCGGCTGAGCGTGCCCACAAAATTGGTGATGACGCTATTCATCATCTCCGGCCCGACCAGCCGGTCCTGCAGCTCAAACTCCAAGACCCGCGTCGACCCGGAGCAGTGGGTTGTGACGCTGAAATACTCGTTACTCAGCCGAAAAGAGCCTAAATAGGTGACCAGCCCATCATGCTCCGCGGCCGGCGAGTACCGCAACGCGTGCAATGCGGAGAGCAGCTCGCGGCCCAGCAGCGTCTCAAGCCGCGTGCCCAGAACCAAGCGCACCGGCAGCCCGAGGAACCTTTCCGCATTTTCGCTGGCAACCAGAACGGCTCCGAAGTCGCCATCGCTCACCAGCAAGAATCCGTGCTGCTGGACAGCGCCTGGAACCCGGATAGCCTCATCCTCGCAGCGAAACCCGGTAGCAGCGATCTCCTCGGCCACGGCACTGATCTTTGCGGGTGCCTTATGGGTCTGTCGGTTCACAGTGGTTTTGATGCGCTGCGAGCCCGGGGCGTCAGCCATGCGCGATGCTGGGCAGGACAAAGGGCTGCAGGCTTCCCAAAACGGTGCGGAATGCCTCAAAGGTGCGTCGGGCAGCCCCGAGGAGCAGGCCAGCCTGCTCCTCGGGAACCGCGGCGATGGCGACAGTTACTTCACGCCACAGCGCGCCGGTCGCCTCGCCATGCCCGCGAAAATACGCATCGCCTTTGCCGTCGCGGAAGCCAAACGTCGCCTCGAGGTGACGTGCAATCAGGCGGCCCCCTAATGTGGAGCCCTCCAGCACATAGAGCGCACCGAGAAAGGCTGCCTCGCACACGGGTGCAGTAGGGCCGGGCAGGTTGTTGTTCCCGCCCCGAACCACACGGTCCCAATCGATCGGCACAGCGAAACCATCGAAGCGCGAGGGGACATGCGCAAGATCGGCAAGATCCTCGAGCAGGAGGTGAGTTCTGCGCCGCGCGAAAAGCAGGGGTCGAAGCGAGGGTGGTGCCTGCTCGCTGGCCCAGTCTTGCCAGCTCCCCAGAACGGACAGCAGGACCCGCAAAGTGTCCTTATACGCTTCAAGTGTCAGTCCGGGGTTCATCAACGGCATTGCCGCTTCGGTCGCTTCATGCTCGGGCCGAGTCTCTTCCCGCAACCGCTGCAGGTCCATTCGCCCATTGTCGCTTAGCGCGTACCGTTCACGCCAGTTCGCGAAGGTGACCATCGTGCGGAAATATAGGAGGCACTACGCAACACCTTTTGGGCGAGCTGGCATCAACAGACTAAAGCCCGGTTTCCGGTATCAGCAGCATAGATACAGCAAAAGCCGTTATGAAATAGAGACCCCATGTTGAGACATTTTCGGGATGTACTGGCGTTGTTATCTGTTGCCCTCGTTACGGTGGCGACTGTTTCCGCGGAGCCGCTGCCGGGTCGTTTGGGAGGCGTGTGGCGCATCACCCGCGTTCTCCCCACCACCAACATTGCCTGCTGGGGCAAGGAGCAGGCGAAGCCTCTGCTCGGCTCTACGCTGATCTATCGCGATGATTCGCTACGCTGGCGCGGCGGCTCGGTGCCGCTCCAAGACATCACCACGCGCACCGTCACCGATGCCGACTTTCGCAGGGAGAATAGCGGCGACAAACCTGCCAGTCTTGCGCAACTGGGCATCCGCAGCCACGCCGTGCTGGAGGTGGATCTGCAACACGAAGACGCCGACATCACCGGTGCGACCACGGAGGTACCCGGGGATTCCGTGCTGCTTGCCGGGCCGAACCGCATCGTGGTCAGCGCCTGCGGCGTCTACTTTGAGGCGACCCGCACGGCAGCGATAACGCCTATCAGCCTGCGCCGGTAGGCTGTTTTCGCCCTTGCATAGCCCTCGTTGGCAACACCTAAGGATTGTCGTCCCGCGAGCAAAGCGGAGGGATCTGCGTTGCTCCTTACAGCAACAAGCACAAAGCAGTCGGCGTAAATCGAAACAGAAGCAGGTCCTTCGCTGCGCTCAGCATGACAAGTTTTTGAGATCTTCAACGGTTCACCACACTAGCCGTTCCGGCCTCACTGGCGCAGTGAAACCATTGTGACTCCCTGTCCGCCCTCGTTGTAGGGCGGCTCTTCAATGCCGGTCACATGCGGATGTTTCTTCAGATAATCACGCAAGGTACGGCGCAGAATGCCCATGCCTACGCCGTGCACCACGCGAATGCTCGGCAGGCCGGCCAGAAAGGCGCGCTCCACAAAACGGTCGACCTCGGACTCCGCCTCATCCGCGGTTTTGCCGATCACGTTGATCTCGGAACTCATATAGTCCGAGTCGCCACCCCCGATGGTGACGCCACCACGCCGCCGGCCCAACACCTCCGGTGAGGGCTCCTTCACAAACGTGATCTCTGCAATATCCGAGCGCGGCACACGTGTCTTCATCGTGCCGAAGCTCACCTCCAGCGCCTTGGCATCCAGCACTCGTACCACGACGCCTTCGCGGTTCAAGCTGCGCAAACGCACAAGATCACCGGCTCGCGGCTCACGATCCCGCTTTGCAGCCTGATTGCGGCCCGGCTCCGGCGACACATGGGCTTCCACCGTGGATTGAAACTGCTCTGAGAACTCTCGCCGCAACCGTGCAATGCGCAGGGCAGAGTCCTTGGCGATCTTCTGCGCGATCGTCTTATCATCAATGGCCTTTACGGTATCGCGCAGCTGCGATTCGAACTCCCGGATCAACTCACTCAGCTGCCGTTCCAGTTCACGTGTGCGTGCCTGCTGTTCCTTGCGGCCTTCGGCTTGCACAAAGGCGCGTTCGCGTTCCAGCTTGCGCGCGGTCTCCGCATTTTGTGAACGCTCGGCCGATGCCGCTGTGAGTTGTGTATGCAGTTCGTCCAGAAAACGGCCGATGTCGATCTGCTGCGAACTCATTTGTGAACGCGCATTCGCAACGATGCCCGCATCCAGCCCAAGACGCGCGGCGATGTTCAGTCCCGCCGACGCACCGGGTACGCCGAGCCGCAGATCGTATGTCGGCGAGAGCGTCTCTTCGTTGAAACCGACGGCAGCATTCAGCACACCATCATGCTTGGCGGCGTATACCTTCAGCGCGGTGAGGTGGGTCGTTACGATCGACCACGTGTTGAGGGTGAGAAAGTGTTCCGCGACCGCCACGGCGAGCGCCGCACCCTCCTCTGGATCTGTCGCCGAACCGAGCTCGTCCAGCAGAACCAGTGAAGACGAATCTGCCTGCCGCGCGATGCGATCCACATTCGTCACATGCGCGGAAAAGGTAGACAGATTCGTCTCAAGGGATTGCGCATCCCCAATATCGGCATAAACGGCGCGAAATAGGGGCAAACGTGCGCTTGCGGCAGGAACCGGCAGGCCCGCCTGCGCCATTAATGCAAGCAGTCCTGCGGTCTTTAACGCAACAGTCTTACCCCCGGTGTTAGGGCCGGAGATGATCATCTGCCGCTTGCCCGCGGGCAGCGCAATGGCGAGTGGCACGATGAACGAGCCGCTTGCCTGCAGTCGCAACTCCAACAATGGATGCCGAGCCGCGACGACCTCAAAAGGGCTGTCCTGCGCGGGATCTTGTGGGGTGTCCAGCTCAGGCGAGCTCGCGTCAACAAAATGTGAGTGCTCATTAGAATGTGAATGCTCATTCACAAACGTGGGCCGCACCCACTCGAACTCCGCCGCGAAACGCGCTGCCGCACTGTGCGCATCAGCTTGCGCGAGGATCTCCGCTCCCAGCAGAAGGCCATCACTCATCAGCGCGACCGCGCGCGTCATCGCCAGCAGGATGCGGTGGATCTCCGCCTGTTCTTCGTCCAGCAGGCGAGCGAGCTCGTTATTGCCTTCGATAGTGTCCATCGGTTCAACAAACACAGTCTGCCCTGAGGAGCTTGACCCATGCACTACGCCCGGCACGCGCCGCTTGGCCTCGACCTTCACCGGAATCACGAAGCGATCGCCGCGGACGGTAATCAGCGCATCCTGCACGGAACCGTCTTCGCTCAGCCGTTGCAATGCACGGCGCAGGCTGTCTTCAATCAACCGGTGTTGGCGGCCAAGTGCGCGGCGGATGCGCGCCAGTTCCGGCGAGGCATCGTCGGCCAGCGAGCCGTCGGGCTCAAGCTTGCCCTGCAGGTTGCGCACTAACGGCTCAAGATCATGGGCCAGCAAAGGCGCTGTAAGCGATTCGATGCCGGGCCAAGCGTCCTTCACTGACTCCGGCGGCGCGAGTACAAGCTGCCGCCAGGCCTCGACGCGCTCGGCATGCGCGACAACACGTAGCAGCTCCTCGGCCTCGAGCGCCGCGCCGGGAATGCGCGCCTTTGCCAGCGTGTCTTCGATGTCGAAAAGGCCGCGAAACTCGAACGGTCCGCCGCCTGCGAGCAGCCGCCGCATCTCGGCAACGCGCTCCTGCTGCCGTTCGATCCAGGGCAGATCGGCCGAGGGTTCGAGCGTTCGTAACAACGCCTGCCCCAGCGGCGACTGTGCCCTGGCGGCAACACGCTCGCGCAAGGCCTCCCATTGCAGCGCCGCGCCGCCGCGCTCGGTGAGGACCTGGGGTATTTCGGGAAACGTCATGGCTTCTATTAGAAGCGATCCGCGGCCGAACGGAGCAATGTTGCACCTGTATCGCCGTACACTGAGGAGGCCATGCGGTACCCCATCACACGTCTGCGCCGTTTACGCTCCTCGCCCGCGATGCGCTCGCTGGTGCGCGAGACGCAGCTCCATCCTGGAGCGCTGATCTACCCGCTCTTCCTGTGCGAAGGCGAGGGTGTTCGGCGCGAGATCGGATCCATGCCCGGCGTCTTCAACTTGTCTGTCGATGAGGCCGTGAAGGAGGCCGAGGCCGTCGCCGCGCTCGGCATTGGCGGACTGCTGCTGTTCGGTATTCCCAACGCGAAGGATGAGGCAGGCAGCGGAGCTTATGACGCAAACGGCATCACGCAACGCGGGCTGCGGGCCATCAAGGCGGTCGCCGCGGCAAAGAGGCTGGTGACGATCGCCGACGTGTGTCTATGCGAGTACACCTCCCATGGGCATTGCGGCGTGGTGCGCCGGGCGGGGTCGCCGGAGGAGGTCCGAGAGATGGAGGCCGGTGCGGTTGACTTCACCGTGGACAACGATGCCTCGCTGCCGCTGCTGGCGCGTACGGCAGTGTCGCTGGCCGAGGCCGGCGCGGATATCGTGGCACCCTCAGACATGATGGATGGCCGCGTGGCGGCGATCCGTGAAGCGCTCGACGCAGCGGGCAAGCTGGATACACCGTTGATGAGCTATGCGTCGAAGTTCGCCTCTGCTTTCTATGGGCCGTTCCGCGAGGCCGCCGACTCCGCACCGCAGTTCGGCGACCGGCGCACGTATCAAATGGATGGTGCCAACCGTCGCGAGGCCATGCGCGAGATCGAAGGCGACATTGCCGAAGGCGCGGACATGCTGCTGATGAAGCCCGGCATGCCGTACCTCGACATCCTGCGCGAGGCGCGCGACCGCTTCGACCTGCCGCTGGGTGTGTACCAGGTCAGCGGTGAATACGCCATGCTGCAAGCGGCGTTTCAGCGCGGCTGGCTGGAGCCGGAGCGCGCGACGCTCGAAAGTCTGCTCGGCTTTCGGCGCGCGGGTGCGGACTTCATCGTGACGTACTTCGCGAAGGACGCGGCAAGGTTGTTGGGATAATATCGCCGCACCTCGCATGCGGGCTGTGGGTAAAATTGTGTTGTGGCAGTCCTAAGAATCTCCGCAGCTGAGGCAGCCCGGGATTTTCCTGGCCTGCTAGCCCGTGTGCGAGCTGGCCAGGAGGTTGAGATCGCAGCCGCAGATCGCCCGATAGTCGTTTTGCGGCCCGCCACTCGTCTAAATGGTCGCTCACTATCGGAGTCGATTGGGATCGCAGCTATCTCATCTCAGAGTCCAGACCCTCTGCCGACTATGGACGCAGAGTTCGCCGCCGATCTGGAAGAGATTGTGCGGAGCAGGAAACCTCGCGTTTCAGCATGGGATGAATCCTAGATACCAGTGTGCTGATCGCCGGGGAACGGCGAGGTAATCAGTTACAGCAGCTTTTGCAGGCACTGCCCATCTCTGACGAAGAGGTTGGGCTTTCCACTGTAAATGTTGTCGAGTTCGTGCACGGAATCTATCGTGCGCGGACTGAGGAGTCTCGCAGGCGAAGGCAAGCCTTTGCGGATGAAGTCTTTCGAGCCCTGGTCGTGTATCCACTTTCATTCAAAATCGCCCAATTCGCGGGCTGGATCGAGGGCCAGGAAGCTGGCCGGGGAACGTATTCGGTTTTGAGGATGTCGTGATTGCAGCTACGGCGCTCCACCTTGGATGGGGTGTGGCCACCTTGAACCTGCGTCAGGTTGAGCGTGTTCCGGGCCTCCATGTGGTCTGTGTCTGAGCCAGGGTTGTTTATCAAGACCGCCGCGATGGCGCTTGCACTACAGTGGCTGCATGCAGCCCATGAAAATTGCCTTCCTCTGTGTTTGTGTGTCCGGCGCTCTCGGTGCGCACCACAGTAGGGGGCAGGGAATGCAACAGGCCCAGGATCAGGCGGCGTTTGCCAAGGCGCGGGCGGTGACCGAGCCAGAGGCGCGGGTGACGGCGTTGGAGCAGTTCACGGCGGCGTACCCCAGGACCGCTTTGGCGAAGCGAGCGGCGGATCTGGAACTGGAGACACTGCTGAGAGCCTTCTCGGAGCGTACGGCGGCGATCCATGCGCTGGCAGGGGCGGAGGTGGCGAGGAGCGCCCCTGGCTTTGAGCGGTGGACGGAGGAGGCGCGGCTGGCGGACCTGCTGGCGAGCGCGGGGCCGGCTGGCGCGGATCTTCCCGATGCGAAGCTGTGGGCGACGGCGGCGGTTGCGGCGATGACGGAGGAGAGCTATCGCCGGCAGATGCGCGCGATGGAGACAAGATACAAGCTGCCGCCGTTGACGGGTGCGCAGCGTCACCGCGAATTTGCGCGTACGCGAGCCTCGTTTTTGGCGGCACTGGCCAACGTCGATCTGCGGACGAAGGATATGGAGGGGGCTGATCGTGCGCTTGCGGAAGCCGTGCGGCTCGATCCGCTCTCGAGTGAGGTGAGCAGTCTACGTGGGCAGCTTGCGTTAGAGCAGAAGCAGGATCGTGAGGCGCTCGAGCTATTTGAGCGAGCCGAGGCGGAAGGCGACCTGAAGGAGCCCTGGCGCGGCGAGATGGTGCGGTTGTACGCGCAACAGCATGGGGAGGCGGACAGGGCCGACAGCGAAGGGACGGCTGGCATGGCGAGCGGCGTGGGACGTCCAGTCCCGCCGGGGCTTGATGACGAGATCGACGCGCTCTATGCCAAGCTGTTTCCGCCGCTGTATCAGCTTTCGCCGCGCACACTGCCCGCCGGTGGGCATACGGTGTTGCTGGAGCTGTTTACGGGGGCCGGCTGCGCGCCGTGTGCGGCACCGGATCTGGCGGTGGAAAGCCTGCTGGGCACGTACCCGCGCCAGGATTTGGTCGTCTTGGAGTACGACGAGCACATCCCCCGGCCCGATCCGCTGACCAACCCGGACACGGTGGCGCGCGCGGCGGCGTACCACGTGGGGATGACGCCACAGGCCTTTATGGACGGAGAAGAGGTACCGGTGGGCGGGGCGTCGCGAGCCGATGTGGAGAACGTGGTCTTGGGCTTCGCGGATGAGGTGGAGGAGCGTGCGGCCGAGGTCACCGGTGTGCGCCTGGCAATGACGGTGACCCGCAGCCCGAACGGTGCGGCTCAGGCGCATGTGTTGGTTTCGCGGGAGGCCTGGCCGGGGATGCAGACTGCCGCGATCCATCCCAACCCGGGCGCGACGTTGCCTCCCTCTCGCCTTGTGGCGCACTTCGCCCTGGTGGAGGACAACGTCCGGTACAGCGGCGAGAACGGGATTCGCTTCCACCGCATGGTGGTGCGCGCGCTAGGCAAGCCAGCCGTGCTTGGCCCGCCGGCGAAGGCGGTAGGTGAGGTTGCGGAGGCGAGCTTCGTTCCCGGGGAGATCGAGCAGGCGCAGAGCCGGTATCTGAACGAGTTTGAAAAGAATAACGACCGCTTCGGGGAGGTAAGGCTTCTGACAAAAGATATCCCGATGCAACAGAGCCATCTTGCGATCGTGACGTGGGTGGAGGATCCGTCGTCACACCACGTCTTGCAGGCTGCATTCCAAGAGCTTCCCAGATAGGGATGATGTTGAATAGTCAGCTCTGAAGGCAGTGAAGAGTCTTCAGTCTTCTAAAGGCGTTGCTGGCAGGCCGAAATACGGGGATCCTTCGCTTTGCTCAGGATGACGGCGCAGTAAAGCTCAGGGTGGCGGTGCAGTAAAGCTCAGGATGACGGCGCACTAAAGCTCAGAGTGGCGGCGCAGTAAAGCTCAGGAGAACGGTCCGTTCAACCTTTGAACAACGGTGCAAGGGGACTCGTGAGGCAAAGGACGTCCGTTCAGCTACTGCTTAGCAGCAGCGTGAGGAGTTCGCCGATAAAGGTACAGATATAAAGGCATAGACATAGAAGGGCAAAGCCAAACCGTGAGCGCCCCTGCGACTTTTGTTCATACCCAAACTACGGCTGAGCGCTTTATAGTGGTCCCCGTGAAACGCGGTGGCTGGATCGTCGGCGGAGTGATCGTCGGTGGAGTGATCCTGGCGGGTGTGGGCTGTGCGGCGGTGTTGCGCGGCCTCGTCCACGGGCATCGTTCGCGTGTCTTCGGACGGGCTGTACGGCGGGGCCCCGGACGCCGGCGGTCCGTAGCGCTCACCTTCGACGACGGCCCCAGCCCGGGCACACTGCCTTTGCTGGAGTACCTAGCGGGGGAGGGCATTCGCGCCACATTTTTTCAGTGCGGATTGAATATCCTGCGGCATCGCGAGATTGCGGAGCGGGTCCGCGATGCGGGCCATGAGATCGGCAACCATACCTTTGCGCATGGCCGCATTCCACCGCAACTCAGCCGCAGGCCTAACCTGCGATCACCGCGAGAGATCTACCGAGATCTGGAGAGAACGCAGGCGATATTGAAGAGCGTGACCGGGGTAGCCCCGACGCTGTTCCGGCCGCCATACGGTCTGCGCTGGTTCGGCTTGGGGCGAGCGCAGGAGCACTTGGGTCTACAGGGCGTGTTGTGGACCGTCATCGGGCACGATTGGGAGTGGCCGGGGGCACGCGTGGCCCGCCATGTGCTGGAACGGGTGCGTCCCGGGGGCATTCTGTGTCTCCACGACGGGCGCGATATTCAGCAAGAAATTGACATGGCGGAGATGCTCTCCGCGGTTAAGATGATTGTTCCTGCATTGCAAAGACAAGGGTACTGTTTTGAGACAGTTTCCGAGCTGCTGAAGCCGGATGTGGCGTGAGTTCGATGGTTGTAAAAGATTGTTTATCGCCCCACCGCCGAAGAGAGCGCACCGGCTCTGCAGGTTGCGACTGATGTCCCACGGCGTGGATCCCTGGCATATATTGCAGCTCTCTGACGTGCTCGATTTTGAGTTCTCAACGGAGCTTGCGCGGCACTCCCCGGTGGTGTTGTGGGAGCCGAGCCGGAGCCTGCTGCCGTTGCGGCCGCGCTTTCAGGAGTCGGCCCGGGACGTGCCCGGCACACAGCTTTCGGTCCGCAGCTTTCCGCTGGTGCGTGGCTATGCGCGGGCGCCGATGTCGAAGCTTCTGCGTACCGGCCCGGTGCTGGTTCGCCGGCTGTCCAGGCATGCCCCGACGCCTTCGCAGTCGGTGCTGGTGTGCACCACACCCCACTTCGCGCCGGTGGCGGAGCTTTGGCCCGGACCGGTGGTGTACTGGATCACCGATCTGATGATCCGGTACCAGTTCGCCGATGCGGGCACGGTATTGGAACTCGACCAACGGATGTGCGGCGCGGCGACGCTGGTGTGCCCGGCTTCAGAGCGGATCGCCCAATACCTGCACAGGGACGCCCGCTGTGCGCTCGCGAAGATCGAGGTACTGCCCAATGCAACGCGTGCCGCCAACGTGCTTCCGGCACCGCTGCTTGCCCCCGACCGCGTCCCGGGGCCGGGGATGCCGTGGGCGGGACCGGTGGCCGGGGTGTTGGGCAATCTCTCCGACAATATGGATTGGGTGTTTCTCGATGCGGTGCTGGAGCAAACGCCGTGGCTGCACTGGGCGTTTGTGGGCCCAACCCGCAAGCCGGTTGAAGAGGCATCGCAGGGCATGGCCTATGACCGGGTGCATCGCCATCCTCGCACGCACTTTTTCGGGTACCAGCCCTATGGCGATCTCCACCACTTCGCGCGCGCCTTCTCTGTGGCTGTGCTGCCCTACAAGCGGCGGGAACCGACCTTCTCCGGTTCCAGCACGCGGTTTTATGAGCACCTGGCGGCTGGACACCCGATCCTCGCGACGACCGGCGTGGCGGAGTTGCTGGCGAAGGAGCCGCTGCTGAAGCTGGTGAGGACGCCCGAACAGGCCGTGGTGGCGCTGGAGACCCTGCGAGCGAACGGATTTGAGGATGGACAGCGGCACGCGCGCTGGGAGGCCAGCCGGCACAACACCTGGCGGGTGCGCGCAGAGGCCATGCGCGCCGCGCTGGCTAGACGTCTGGTGCCTGAAGCAGTGTCAAGGTCTGCTGAGCTGGTGGCTGGGGTTTGAGTTTTGTGTGTGGAAAGCACCCCAGGCGAGCATGAGGCCTTCCCTGCGTTCAGGAAGGGCGTTCATGGCCCTATACGTCTGATGTTTCTTTACTACGCCATTATCCCCAGCCTTGCACGTTAAAGATGCCCGGCACATCAGAGCAAATTGCTCCTCGCTGTAGAAGCGTCCTCTCTCGACCGGAGGCGCAGCCGCAGTGGAGAGACCTGCAGTGATGTGGCCGAAACGCAGATTCCCTACGGGAATGACAAACAGAAAAGCTGAATGCACCACCATAGCTGAAGGCAATTTGCTAAAGACAGCCGGCACATTAGGTACAGCCGTCCTGCCTTTACGTCAGCCTTTCTCGCCGTCGCTCGCCGGGCGCACGGTGAGATAGCTGGCGTTGCCCCTGGACCAGACGAGGAGCAGCAGATCTCCCCGGTTTCCCTTTCCGGAGGGGCTGTGCACCTCCTCGACGAATTGGCTGGCCGAGTCTGTGGGCTTGCGATTCACCTGCAGGATGACGTCGCCGGGCTGCAGGCCGGCGTCGTCGGCTGGGCTGCCCGGGCGCACGCCCTGGACCAGGGCACCGTGGACGCTCTCCGGAGCATTGAGCTGCCGGCGGGCGTCGGCGGTCAGGTCCCCGACGGAGAGGCCCAGCTTGCCGGGCTGGGTGCCCTGCGCTCCCGTGGGTCCGTCCTTGTCGGCGGTTAGCTGCTCCTTGGCGTGGAACGTGCCGAGGGTGAGGCGAATCGCCTTGGGCTGGCCATTGCGGAGTACGTCGAGCGTGAGGGCTGTCCCTGGGCTCATCTCGCTGATCTGCACCTGCAGGGCGCTCGAGTCGTCGATCTTCGCCCCATTCAGGCCGGTGATGACATCACCCTGCTGCAGGCCGGCCCTGCTCGCGGGGGAGTCCGGAGTGACCTGCGCGACGATGGCACCGGCGGCGTCCTTGAGGTTAAAGAAGTGGGCGTTGTCGGGGCTGACATCGTTCATCGCGATGCCGAGATACCCGTGCTCGACTGCCCCATGCTGGATGAGTTGGGCGGAGATGGCGTGGGCGAGCTGTGAGGGGATGGCGAAGCTGGCTCCGGCGAACTGGCCGCTGTTGGTGATGATGGAGCAGTTGATGCCAACCAGCTGGCCGCGCACGTCGACGAGCGGACCGCCGGAGTTGCCGGGGTTGATGGCGGCATCGGTCTGGATATAGCCGCCGGGCTTGCGGGCGTCGTCGCGGAACGGGTCGGCGCGATTGACCGCGCTGACGATGCCGCGGGTGACGGAGAAGCGGAGCGAGCCGAAGGGGCTGCCGAAGGCGAGAACGGTTTGGCCCTGCTCCAGCTTGGCGGAGTCGCCCCAGGCGATGGCCGGGAGGTCGGCGGCACTCACCTTGACGACGGCGAGATCGGTAAGTTTGTCGGTGCCGACCACGCGGCCGTTGAGCACGCGGCGGTCGTGGAGGGTGACCTTGATGTCCTTTGCGCCTTCAACGACGTGGTTGTTGGTGAGGATGTAGCCGTCGGGCGAGATGATGACGCCGGAGCCGATGCCGTGTTCGAACTCAGGCTGCCCCGGATGTTGGCCGGGCCGCGTAGGGATGCGGCCCGGCCCGTTTCCTAAGCCGTTTCCGGGCCCATTTCCCAGCCCGCCGCCGAAAAACTGCTGCAGTTCGGGCGGTAGACCCTGCATTCCGCCGCCCTGCTCCCGGCCCTCCTGGGCGGTCTCCTCGGCGGAAGGAGCAGAGGTGACGGCGATGTTGACGACGGAGGGCTGCACGCGGGCGGAGAGGGCTTCCATGGCCGTGTCCAGCGAGGTGAGCGGGGCGATGCTGGCGGGGTCGAGTGGAGCTGCCGCGGTGCCCGCACCCAGGCCGGGGGCGGCGTGCACACCGGCGAGGCGGCTTTCGAGGGCTAGGGCCCCCAGGGCCACGGAAGCCGAGAGGATGGCGGGTAAAAGGTAGTGGCGGGTGATAGCTACTAATGAATTAGTTTTCGTGGGCATGGTGGGGTGGCTCCAGGTAACGGTTTTCTGGTTGTGGTTTTGGAGTGGGATTGCAAGTTGTGTTTATAGACCTTCGACCGAAACAGCATGGGTGCAATCGAACTTCTAAATCTGTATCAAAATCCAGCTGCCTCCCCAGCGGACGGCCGTGTACCAGACTTGAGAGCTGTCGAGGTTGATGGGGGTGAGCTGGAGCAGTACCGGCCCCGCTTGGATAGAGGGGTTCTCCGGCCCGGAAACCGCCACGCGTGCCCAATCTACGCGTTGGAGAGAAACCGCCGGAGGGGTTGACCGGTGCCGGGCGGCGATCGTTTTGCGGAGGCGTACGGGAGACGGTGCGCGCCCAAGCAGGGTTGGGCTGCGAGGGGGCTGCGGCATCACGGCTTTTACGAGCATGGGTGCGGGGATACCTTCTCCCGTGAACCCCATAGACTTGCGCGACATGCGGGCCGGGTCCGCTTGGCTGGCCATGTTGCCGGCGGGTGAGGAGGATAAGCCAGAGGCTGAGGCAAAGCTGACCAGCTCCGGGCTGTGCGCGAGCAGGGCGGTGCCTCCGAGCAGGCCGGCGCAGAGGATCCCTGTCGCGAGGCGGATTTGCCCAGGGCTCAGCATTTGCGGAGGGGCGGCCAGAATGCGTTCCACGCGACGGGAGAGCTCCGGGCGACGGTGCCATGGGCCAAGAACGCCGAGGGCCAGGCTGAGGCCGCGGTGAAGCAGAGAGCTCTCCGCCACGCGAGCAAGGCAGGCGGCATAGGTCTTGCGCGCGCCTGTGTTGCGCAGGACGCCGTCGTCGCAGGCGAGCTCGCGCTCGACGGCAAGACGATGATTAAGCCAGAGCAGAGCCGGGCTGAGGGGAAAGAGGACGAGGCTGAGCTGCCCGAGGAGGTTGATCCAATCGTCGCGGCGGCGCAGGTGTTCGCGCTCGTGGAGAAGAAGGTGGCGGAGCTCGGCCTCATCGAGCGAGGCGAGGAGATCCGGCGGCAGCAGGATGCGGGGGCGAAAGAACCCGGCGACGCTGGGCCGATCGACGTCGGGCGAGGTACAGAGGATCGCCGCGCGGGGGCCTTCATGCAGCAGGGCTGCGATGCCGGGTAGGACGGAGGCTGGCTTTGCGCGGCGAAGGGTGCGGTGCAGGGAAGCGGCACTGGCCAGGAGCTGCGCAAGGCGGCAGGCGGCAGCGGCGAGCCAAATGGCCACCATCGCGAAGCTGAGGCGCTGTCCGGCGTGCCATACGGCGGGGTGTGGCGACCCGGGGTGTGCGGGAAAGCTAACCGCCAGCGGCAGAGCGGCCATGAGCACGAGAACAGCCGTCCAGACATGCGAACGAGCCGCAGAGGAGATCCCAGGTAAGAGGCGCAAGGCGCAGCCTGCGAACAGGGTGAGCGCAACACTCTGCCACAGCACGGCAATCAGGAGACTCGCCAGGGTAGGGACCCAATGATTGAGAGTCGCGCCATGAGGCAGAGAGGCGTGAAGCAGCGAGATGTGGAGCACGGGCAGGTTGAGCATGGCTTAGGCCTTCCCCTTGCGGTTCGGGGTACCTGCGCGCTCAGAAGCCTTCGCGTGCTGCGGGATATCGGCAGGGGCGGCGGCGATGGCTTTCTTCAGGCGTTGAAGCTCGGCGGGGGTGATGTCGTCGTCGCCCAGCAGGGAGAGCAGCAGACGTTCCCGGGAGTCGCCGAAGAAGCGCTGGAGAACGTGCCTGATCTCGGAGCGGCTGGCCTCGTGCTCGGCAACCGAGGGACTGTAGAGAAAGGCGCGACCCTCCTGCCGATGGTGCACGTAGCCCTTCTTTTCCAGGATCCGGATTGTGGTAAGGACCGAGGTATAAGCCAACGGGGTCTGGTCGGCAAGGGCGCTGACCAGGTCGGCTACAGCGCATTCGCCGCGCCGCCAAAGCAGCTTCATGAGTCTGAGCTCGGCTTCGGTGAGCGTAATGGAACGCTTTGGCGGCATTGGTATCTCCATGGAGGCCTCGCCGAGGGAGGCCTGTTTCGCTGCTCCCTATGACGAGCGACTAATGATTTAGTTAGCGCCCCTGTGGTGTGACCTCCAACTGCTTTGGCGTGTGCGAAAAGGGTGAGCTGCTCGCATCCCCAAGGAAACGGACAGAGTCCTTCTGGATGACGGCCACTTCGCCTGTCGAGGAGCTGGTCGTAGCTGGGAAGGAAGAACTTTCGTTGACAAAAAATATGAAAGAGCCTCTCCGTTGACAAAAGACGTAATGGGCAAGCAACGCACTCCTGCGCCGCGACACTCTACCTAAAAGCAAAGTGCTGGTGCTTGCAGGTATCGACCCGAAGAGCAGACAGCCCAAGACCTTTAACGCGCCGCTCGATCGCGCATACCCTTCCCCCTTACATTTTGACTGCGAATGGATGTAACGGCGTTTCCGCGCCGGGCATGCGGTGCAGGCACGGAGGCCTCATGGCAACAAACGAAATGACTACGTATATCAGCCTTTTTCATAACGCCGATCGCGCCGAAGAAGCGTTGAATGCACTCGAAAACGCCGGATTTAGCCGGTCGGCAATCACCTCGACGTGGCGGAATGGCGCAGGTTCCGGCGCATCATCTGAAGATGAGCAATACGCGGCGGAGCTAACCCGTATCGGCGTGCCCAGCCGCGATCTGAAGCGTCTCGAAGAGGGCATCGCGCAGGGTGGTGTGGTAATTAGCCTGGAGGCTCCAGAGAGCCGCACAGACGAAATCGAGCGCATATTTCATAAGTACAGCGCGGATAAGATCGACGAGACCGACATTGATCGCGGCAATATTGCCGCCGAGCCCTTTGTGGCACCGCGACTCGCGGCTGAGCCGGCACTGGCAGCCGAAGGTGCGGTGGTACCCGTGGTTGAAGAAGAGCTGGTCGTCGGCAAGCGCGAGGTGGAGCGTGGCGGTGTGCGCGTGTTCCGGCGCACGGTCGAGGAGCCGGTAACGGAGTCGGTAAACCTGCACGAGGAGCACGTCGTGTTTGAGCGCCGCCCCGTGGACCGCGCCGTAACGGATGCCGATATGCGGAACGCCGGCCAGACGCTTGAGCTGACGGAGACCGAAGAGATTCCGGTGGTGAGCAAGACGGCGCGCGTGGTCGAAGAGGTTCGCGTGGGCAAAGTGGAATCGGATCGCACGGAGACGGTTCACGACACTGTTCGGCACACCGAGGTGGATGTAGAGCCTGTCGAGGCCGATACCCGTTCCGGCGTCGGTTCCCTTCCGGGCACAACGAAGTCTGGGGAACGCTACTAATCCCTTCCTATCGAAAATCTAACTCGCAACTAAGTTAAATTCTGACTCTCTCAACAGCGGTTGGCTGATGAATTCAGCGCATAAGGATACAAACGATATGGCTACGGAACACGTAAAAGTTTATGAAGATGGCAAGAAGGGTGGCGTGCCGTTCTGGGCGTGGCTCTTGCCGCTCCTGCTGGTGCTGGCGCTGCTGGGATGGTTCCTGGCACACCGTCATCCCGCAGCGGATACAGCTGCTGCAGCCCCGGCCGTTCCAATGGCTCCCGCCGGTGCACCCTCCGCGGCGGCAGCGGGTATGCCGGATCTGGGTTCGGTGCACTTTGCTACGGATCAAGCGACGCTGACCCCCGATGGCCAAGCGACGCTGACCCGTGCGGCGGAGTACATGAAGCAGCACCCTGAGTCGCACATCCGCGTGGAAGGCTATACCGATGCGACTGGAACGGATCCCCACAACGACACCCTCTCGCAGCGCCGCGCGGCCACGGTCGAGCAGTTTCTGCAAGGGCAGGGCATTGAAAAGTCGCGGCTAACAGGGGAGGGCTTCGGTCCGCAGAACCCGGTCGACACCAATGCTACGACTGCCGGCAAGGCCGATAACCGTCGCGCCGAACTATTTCAGCAGCAGTAATTTCGGCTCGCTCCAAAAGGCCAAATTTCTAACGCAACTCTAGCCTTGAAAGGGAAAGTTATGAAGACGATCGTTGGACTCTATAAGACTGTTGCAGAAGCAAACAAGGTAAAGACCGCTCTGGTAAGCGAAGGGTACGAGGCCGAGCATATTCGTGTGATCGACCAGACCGAAGGTGCCACGGGCTCGGGTTCCGGCAGCACGGGGATGAGCACAGGCACGACTGGGGAGTCGATCGGGGCGAAGATCAAGGACTTCTTCGGTTCATTTACAGACTCTGGGAATACGAACAACAACACCTATGATGATGCGGCGCATCGCTCCTACACGCAGGGCGTGTCGAACGGCGGAGCCTTGCTGGCGGTTACCGTGGCGGATGATGAGGCTGAAGAGACAGCTGACCTGCTGCAGCAACACGGTGCCACCGACATCGAAGGCGGCTATGGGCAGGGCGGCTATGCGGGCACCCGCGGCTCCGGTGCCATGGGCACCGGCGCGGAAGATGTGGCCGTTCTCCAGGGCAACAGCGCCGCTGCGGGCCGTACAACCGGCGAGCAGGTCATTCCGGTGGTCGAGGAAGAGCTGCAGGTGGGGAAGCGCACCGTGGAGCGTGGCGGTGTACGCATCTACTCGCACGTGGTTTCCACCCCGGTTAGCGAGAGCGTCAATCTGCATGATGAGCGGATCGTCGTTGATCGCAAGGCTGTGGACCGGCCGGCCACGGACGCTGACTTCACAACCGGTGCGGGCACAGTTGAGGTACGCGCCATGGGCGAAGAGGCCGTTGTGGGCAAGCGCAGCCGCGTGGTGGAGGAGATTCGCGTCGGCAAGGAAGCTTCGGATCGCACTGAGGAGATCAGCGACACAGTGCGCCATACCGAGGTCGATGTGGAGCCTACGATGACCGAAACGACCACGACGGGCACGGGCCTCGGCACCAACCGCCGCTAGTCCCTACAAGACTGTCGAAGAGCGGGTCCGGAGCAGGCAGCCGGACCCGCTTCTTTGCCTAGCTGCAATCCATTGTGAAGGGTATAGACGGAGCCGCATATGCCGTACGAGGAAATTACTGTGAATGCTGCGAGTTTGGGACAGAACGAGGTGGAGGTTACCGGTGATCTGGATGCCAGTCTGCCCAAGACGGTTCTGCATCTTGGCGGCGGGCGCACCGTGGTGGTACCGACGGAGTTTCTGCTCGCCGGCATGGCTCCGGCGATGCCGGATTCCCAGAGGGCTGCTGTGGGGGCCCAGACCCCGAGTGAGCGGGAGATCGTGATTCCACTAATCGCGGAGCAGGTTCAGGTCGGCAAACAAACCGTCACGACCGGTAAGGTACGGGTGCATCGCGATGTGGAAAACTTCTCGCAGACCGTTGGGCTGCCGCTGACACGAACCAGCTGGGAGGTGGAGCGGACGCCGGTAGGAGAGGTCTTCGCGGAAAGGCCAGAGGTACGCCAAGAGGGGGAAATCATGATCTTCCCTTTGGTGGAAGAACGGCTCGTGGCGAAGCGGGAATACTTTGTGGTGGAAGAGGTACGCGTGCGGCAGGTGGCCACTACGACAGAGCGAACAGCTACGTTGGAGTTGAAACGCGATGTGCTGACAGTGGATCGCGAAAGGGCGCAAACTCCCGGAGCCGACGTGTTATAGCGTTAGGGAAGCCTGATCCCTATCGCTGTGTGAAAGGGCGAACCTCAATCCCAAAGTGCAGTTCTTTCTGTCATTCCCGAAAGGAATCTGCGTTTCCCCTTGCTGCACAGCCATAGACAACTTGCTTTAGCTTGCCGCCACAGCAAAAGCCCCGCCAAGAGCGGGGCTTTTGTTATGGGATAGATGCGGTTATGCGGCGGCTTGGACGGCGACAGGCTCGATGGACACGAAGCGGCCGAGCTGGCCGCGATCGGAGAACTTGACTACGCCATCGATCTTGGCGAAGAGGGTGTCGTCGGAGCCGCGGCCGACGTTTTTACCGGGCTTGAGTGGTGTACCGCGCTGGCGGACGAGGATAGAGCCACCGGTGACGACCTGGCCGCCAAAGCGCTTGACGCCGAGCCGTTGTGCATTGGAGTCGCGACCGTTTTTAGAGCTGCCTAGACCTTTCTTATGTGCCATTGCTTTGCCTCATGGGCGGCTTGGGGCCGCGGAAATTTTGTGCGAGAACTGTTTGCCAGCCGAAGAGCAGATCCCTTCGCTACGGGATGACAGCTAAGGAAGCCACGGTAAAGATTAAAGGGGGGAAGGCTTACTTGCTTGTGGCCTCAAAGGTACGGCCGCCAACCTGGATCGCATTGATCTTCACTTCGAGAAAGTTCTGGCGGTGTCCCTGCATCTTCTTGTACTGCTTCTTGCGCTTGTAATGGAAGACGAGGATCTTCTCGGCGCGGTCTTCGCGAACGACAGAGGCGAGCACTTTGGCGCCGCCCAGATCCTGCTCAAACTTGCCCTCCTCGCCGGAGACGGCGAGAATGTCGGAGAACTCAAGGGTGCCGTTCTCGTGCGCGGCGGTTTCTACCTTCAGGATGTCACCCGGAGCTACGCGGTATTGCTTGCCGCCGGTGCGAATAACTGCGTACATAATTGCCAACCTCTTCAACCCCGGTCGCGGCGCACCGCGCGGGGTTGTCTCTTCCTCAAGTCGAACGAATCTTTACCCGTAGGGGTTTGCCCTAGCCTTCCGTTGCCCGGCGATACAAACGCGCGGAGGACGAAAGCTCGACAGCTGCGACGCATACTGCTTTGCCAAACTACAAGAGTTTACCGGATGCGGGAGGCAGGGTCAACGGTGTGCTCCTGCGTGGTTTTAGTCTTTCAATGTGTCCCAATGCAACTCTGTCAGGCTTTCAGGAACGCCTCCGCGGTCCGCAGCGCCAGCACCATGATCGTCAACGCCGGATTGGCTGCCAGTGAGCTCGGAAAAGTCGAGTTATCGGAGATCCAGAGGTTAGGAATCTCGTGGGAACGCCCGTAAGGGTCCACAACCGAAGCCTCAGGGTTCGCTCCCATGCGGCAGGTACCAATTGTGTGGGCGGTGCGGGGAAGCACCCAGATGTCGCGCGCGCCGGCGGCCTTCCAGGCCTCGGTCATGACTTTGACGGAGTGCTCCACCATGCGCTCCTCGTTCTCGCCGTAGCTGAAGTGCATGAGCGGCTTGGGGATACCGTTGGCGTCGAGCTCGTCTGAAAGCTCCATGTAGTTCTTGGCCGAGGGAAGGGTCTCGCCGTTGGCACCGATGCCGGCGATGTAGTTGTAATCGGCCAGATAGCGCGTGAGAGCGTCGCCAAAGATACCACGCCCGCGCGCGACGCCCGTAGACCAGGTCACGGGAACGACGCCGAGGCTTTGCACAAGGTAGCCGCCGGCGAAGTTGGCATCCTTGGGTCGCATGGTGTCCTCGGAGATGACCGTCGCGGGAAAGCCCTTGTTCATGCGAACGGGCTCGTCGAAGGTGCCCCAAACCTGTGGGGCGATGTGGCCCATGTAGTTCTTCCCGACCTGCCCGCTCGCATTGGCAAGACCGGTGTGCAGCAAGAGTCGTGGAGTTTCGACGGCTCCGGCACAGAGAAATACGTTCTTCGTCCGCTGTTTGCGGGTAACGGGACTGCCCGGGTCGGAGGTGTCCCGGTAGATGACGGCGCTGAGGCGGCCGTCGGCGGCCTGCTCGAAGCCGGTAACGAAGCAACGGGGCCGTATCTCGGCACCGGAGCGCACGGCCCAGGGAAGATAGGTCACGTCCATAGACGCTTTGGCACCGTTGCGGCAGCCCTGGTGGCAAAAGCCACGGTGGACACACGCTTTGCGGGTGCCGTACTCGGGCTGGGTGTAGTCCTCACTGAGCGCAGCGATGGGAGCCGCCGAAGCACGCATGCCAAGGGCCTCATAGCCCTTGAGCATGAGCTGGCCGGGGCCGTTGATGGGTACGGGGCCGGTTGGGTAGCGGCGGGCCGGATCCCACGGGTAGGGATTTGGGCCGGAGACGCCGAGAAAACCCTCCGCTTCCTCGTAGTAGGGAATGAGGTCGCGAAGGTGGAGAGGCCAGTCGATGCCCTCGCCGGAGTCTGTCTTGAGCTGGAGGTCGCGCTCGTCGGCGCGGGGGCAAAAGGCGCCCCAGTGCAGCGTCGATCCGCCGACACCGGTGCCGGAGGTGTTGCCGCCGTGGACCTGCGGGTTGTCGCCGGCGGAGAGGCGTTCACCGGTCCAATAGATCTGCCCTGCCGCAAGCTCATCGGTCGGGAACTGCTCTGCGGGGGAGTCATACCATTGGCCGGCCTCAAGGGCCACAACCTTCAGGCCGGCCTTGGCCAGCTTGGCGAGCAGGGGAGCACCGCCCGCGCCGGTGCCGATTACGACGGCATCGACCTCCTCGGCTGCGTCGTAATGCCGCATGGTGGGGCGCAAACGCCCAAGCTCATTTTTGCCCAGCTCGGACTGCCGGTAGTCGATAGGTTTTACGCTCAACGTTCAAACTCCTCGGTTGCGCCGATTGTGATCTGAGTGAAGCCGAGGTCGTCGGCAAAACCGGTATAGCCGATGCGGCGCATGGTGCGCGGATCGCCGATATAGAGCCGAGTGCACTCGGCGCGCACGTCGGAGAACCACTGTTTCATCTCGGCCGCGGAGTAGGCGCTGGCGGCCTCGCCCAGGTGAAGGGAGCCGAGGACGCCGCGGCCCAGTTTGCCTTGGCCAGCCGCGTGCAGCAGGTCGTCCTGTCGATCGGGGAGGAGGGCCAGGAAGGCGACCCCATGAGCCCGTTCGGCGGCGAGATCGAGTGAAAGCAGGCCCTTGTGCCAGGCTTCGCGGTCGGGCGGGAGCACGGCGAAGCGCCAGCCATCACTTTGACCCTCAGCGAGCTGGAGGTCTAGATGGGCGGCTATGTCGAAGCCGGCCTCGGGAACGACACGCGCTACCAAGGCGCGCAAGGTACGTAGCTCGGCGACGCCCAGAGTCACCGGTTGATGGTTCCAACTCTGCGACTTTGCTAACCGGTCATCCATAATCTCGCGGGTACGAGGCGAGACGTGATCGGAGCCCAGAAGGTTATCGAACGCCTGGCCTGGATCATGATTGGGCGTGCTGAGCGTAGCCCCTGTACCGGCAATGAACTGTGTGAGGCGCTCGATCAGCTCGCCGGGGCGTTCCAGGGGAGCGAGATGCCCGGCAGCTTCGAGGGTGACAAGTTCGGCCTGCGGGAAGTGCGGCAGGGTGTTCTGCCGCTGGGCATGGGGGCCGAGCGCACTGTCCTCTGTTCCGGCAAAGACCAGGGCGGGAAGATCGACTTTGCCCACGGTCGCGGTCCAGTCCTCCTCCGTGCCGTGTTCAAGCCAGCAGCGAAAGGCGGTACGGTTCATGCTCAGGACACCGTCGATCGCCCGCTCGCGTACCGCTTCGGGGAGGGCGAGTTTGCCGGTATTGTCGTCGACGAACTTGGCAGCGGCTTTACGATCCTTCCCCGAATCGCCCGTACGTTCGCCCAGGGAGCTGAGCATCTCCGAACGCTTGGCGTCGCTCATCGGCTCGGGGCTGGGCGGCGAGGGCGAAACGAGAACGATGCCGCGCAGACCTTCCAAGCCCGGTTCGCCGTCCAATGCCCGGCGCGCGACGACAGCGCAGAGCTTACCGCCCATGGAATGGCCGGCGAGGAACCAGGGAGCTTTGCTCCCGGCCGGCTCCAGGCTCCGCTGAGACACGATCGTTTCGATCATCTGCTCGACCATCGCGCTCACGGAAAACCCGGCGATATTGGCTGCATCTCCGAAGCCGGGCGAATCGATGGCCACACAACGGACACCGCGCGCCGCCAAGCCGCGGCTGACCTCGGTCCAGGTTTGGGCACCGCCGCCCAACCAATGCAGCATTACAAGCAGGGGGCCGTGCGCACCCTCGTTTCGTACAGGCAACATGGCTATGTAGACGCACCTTGGCGCGAACTCGGTGTGAAGACATGAAATCCTTTACTGCATCACCAAAAGTTTTAGCGTAGGACAGGTATACCGTCGGTCAGTCGACCGTCGCAGTTGCTCCCATGACCTTGTGAGCAGCGCAGTCGCGCGTTCTGAGGACGGCAGGGGCCGTAGTACCGGAGTGGCGGGTGGGCCGCTTCTCCATGCGACACTGGGGCACACGTTTATGCCGGATGCCCGTACCCAGCCCACCGTTCTCGTGCAGCTTCTTCATCCCGCGGCCCAGCTGCCGCGTTACGCACACCATGGTCCCTACGGCGATCTGGCTGCGGATCTGTTTGCGTCCGAGGCGATGACGCTGGCCCCCATCGGCGAGCCGGGGGCGACGCGTGCGGTCAGCACGGGACTGGCTTTGGAGCTGCCGGAGACGCACGGGGCGCTGGTGGAGGATCGTTCCGGCCTGGCCATGCGCGGGATCACCACGCTGGCGGGCGTGATTGACTCCGGGTACCGCGGCGAGCTGAAGGTAGTCCTGACGAATCTGTCCCCTGAAGTGCAGGTGATCGCCCCCGGGCATCGCATCGCGCAGTTGCGGATTGTGGAGCGGATTCAGGCTGTATTCGCGGAGACAGACACCCTCGCCGAAACGCCACGGGCCGGGCGCGGCTTCGGGTCGACCGGAGTATAGCGCGGGATGGCACCGCGGGAGCGTGGGCAGGACATACAACGGCTGAGCCGTTAGCCCGTATCCTTACGGGTAGCCCAGTGTCCGATCCCCTACAACCCATCCCGTCGACCGCCGCCGGTCTGCCGATCGCGGCGGAGTCCGACATCTCCGGCGGACTCAATGGATCGGGCTTTCGTTCCGACCGGATCTGGAGCTACTTCGGGCCGGCTTTTGTCGCGTCGGTCGCCTATATCGATCCAGGCAACTTCGCGACCAACATCCTCGGTGGCAGCCAGTTCGGCTATCGGCTGCTGTGGGTCCTGCTGTGGTCGAATGCCATGGCGATCCTTATTCAGTACCTGTCGGCCAAGCTGGGCATCGTCACCGGCCATACGTTGCCGCAGAATTGCCGCCGGCACTTCAGCCGTCCCTGGACCATCTCGCTTTGGGTCTTTGGTGAGATCTCGGCCGTGGCTACAGATTTGGCCGAGTTTTTAGGTGCGGCGTTGGGGCTGGACCTCCTCATCGGCCCGGCGCTCGTGGCCCATGGCCTGTCGGCGACAGGCTCACTGTTCCTCTCGGCGGTGATCTCTACCGTAGGTGTGGTTGCGATCCTGGCACTTGATCTTGCCGGTTACCAATGGCTGGAGCGCGGCATCATGGCCTTTGTCGGGCTGATCGGGCTCTGCTACGGCTTTGAGGTCTTTCTGGTGCACCCGGATTGGCACCAGGCCTTTGTGTCGACGCTGCTGCCGACCCTGGACCGGCATGCACTGCGGGATTCGGCCTTCGCCGCCGTGGCGATGCTGGGCGCGACGGTGATGCCGCATGTGGTGTACCTGCATTCGGCGCTCGTGCAGCCACGGCGGACGGAGATTGCTCCGCCCCCGAAGCTGCCGGTGCCGACCATGCTGCGCAAATTCCTGCACTTTGAACTGATCGATGTCTTCGTGGCAATGAATGGGGCCTGGCTGATCAACTCAGCCATGATCATCATGGCGGCGATGGCGCTGCACGGCGGGCCGGCTATTTCGCCCACAATTCAGGACGCCTTCCGGACGCTCGGCCCGCTGCTGGGCAGGAGCGCTGCCGTGGTGTTTGCGGTGGCGCTGCTATGCTCCGGGCTATCGAGCTCGACGGTGGGCGTAATGGCCGGGCAGGTGATCATCGAGGGATTCCTGGATGTGAAGTTTCCGATTTTCCTGCGGCGCTTCCTTACGGTGATCCCGGCCCTCGTCGTAATCGCAGCCGGTTGGGATCCGCTGAAGATCCTCGTGGACTCGCAGGTGCTGTTGAGCTTCACGCTGCCGTTCGCGCTGGTGCCGCTGCTGCTTCTAACGGAGCGGGAGAGCGTGATGCGGGACTTCCGGAGCGCGCTCTCGACGCGAGTCGCGGGGTGGTCTGTGGCCGGGGTCATCATTGCGCTGAACATCCTGCTGCTATGGCAGACGATCGTCTAAGCCGACATCCGATCTTTGGACCGAGAGCTTGTAAGCCGCTGCCCTGGATTGAGGCTACGACTTAGGCAAAGACTGAGGCAAACGATTGTGGTAAACAAAGCAACAGCGGGGTCTGCAGCCGTGATTGTTTCGTTGTTGTCCCAAACGCACACAGGTTACGGATGTCCATGTTCGCCACCGCCGCCTACATGGGGTGCGCCTGCGGGTGCTGGAGCTGCGCGGAGTGCGGTCATGGGGGCCGGAGCGGGAACTGCCCGCGGCCCTGGGGCCGGCGCGGGAGCCGGTGCAGGCCGCATGGCAGGCGCAGGGGCGGCCTGGGGACGTGGTGCGATTACTTGCGGACGGATTTGTGGCGCGGCCTGGGGTGTAATTTGCGGTGCCGTTTGGGGCCGCGGCGTGTAGGCCGGTGCTGCGCGTCCTCCAACCTGCGGTGCCGGGCGCTGGGCTTCTATACGAGGCTGCGGTGCTGGTTGCGCCTGCGGTGGACGACCCCCTTCAAACCCGGGCCGCGATGCCCCGCCCTGCGGTTGAACAGGCCGGATTTGGGTTCCGCCCTTCGGCTGAGCAGGCCGTGTCTGGTTGTAGATGGGCTGCCGGTCCCCTGGGGGCAGGCCATTGCCGCGAGGCTGTTCAGCACCGGGAGGCACGCCGCCGGACAGCTGGTGGTTATAGCGCGGGTTTTGCCCCGTTCTCTCCCCCAACGGCTGTTGCGGATTCGTAGCGCCTACCGGTCCGGCTCGTCCCTGATCGAGGCCTGGCTGGTGGCCGGAGGTATCGGAGTTTCGCCCTTGTGGGTTCACGCCAGCCTGCACCCCGGGCCGTTCCTGTCCAGGACCGGGTTGGCGACCGGGTATATAGGCGTTCCGTTGCTGCGGATTCAACCCGCTCTGGGGGTTGAGACGTCCCTGCTCCGTGCCGGGCTGCTGTCCGGAGAAGGGCCCAGGCCTGGTTTGGTTCACCGCTCCCCCTGGAAGCGATCGTCCCGCCTCAAACGGAGGTCGCGCCCCCACGGCCTCGCCGGGGCGAGCGCTGTTTGGGCTACCCGTTGCGGGGTTACGGCCTGCACCGGCCGGTCTGCCGGCACCCGCATAGTTGAAGGGCTGCTCGCGCGGCGCTCCGGCGATGTTCCCCTGCGAGCCGACCGGGCGGGGGGCGAAGGCCTGTGCGGGACGGCCGCCGTTGGCACCAAAGAACTGCCCCCGATTCGAAGCCGCAGCCAGGCGCAGGTCGCGCTGAGCGGCTACAGGGGGGTAGTGCGGCTCGCGCCCCGCGGCCAGTTCTTCAGGGCGTGGCTGCGTGTTGATGCCGCCACGGCCGCCGTTGTAGCTCACGCGATCCTCCGGGTGCGGGCCATACTCGCGGCCGTTGTAGACCACGCGCCGGTTGTAGACGTTGTGAATGGTATTGGTGTTGACGTTGGTGACGGCACGGTTATAGACGAAGTCGCGGTCGTGCCAATAGCCACCTTCATAGCCCCGGCCGATGTAGCCGAAGCCGTAGTTGATGCCGCCATAGTAGCCGACATGGTGGCCCCAGTAGCCGCGATGAAACCGGTAGCCGCCGCCGTAGGAGCCCCACCAGGCTGGTGTCCAGAGCGCGCCGTAAAAGGGTGGGGCACACCAGGCACCGGGCACCCAGTAGTACCCGGTCTGGGCGTAGTTCCAGTAACCCGGCGTCCAAAGGTCGTTGGGTTCGGGAGCGGGCGGCTGGTCATACTCGGGCAGGGGAGGCGGTGCCTGGTCGGTCTCGGCGATGGCTTGCGCGCCGGCATCCTCCGCGTCGGAATAGCCCTGGCCGTTGTCGTTGTAGTACCCCGGGCTGCCCGCGGGTGCTTGGCGAATGATGGGTGCCTCTCCGCCCTCGGGGGAGTCTTGGTACGGGCCGCTATCACTCTGGGCCCCATAGGCCGGGTTTCCGTAGGTCGGACTTCCGTAATTTTGCCCGCTGGACTGCCCCGCAAAGCTCTGCCTTGCGCCCAGCACGCGGGTGCTCCCTTGCGAAGCGGTTCCGGTGTTGTAGCCGCCGGTGTTGCCTCCGGTATACGGAGGTGCCATGTTGGCAGCAGCCGGATCTTCCCCGCCGGGAGTACTGGCCACGGCCACAATGGGCGCACCCTCGGTCTTGCTCTTGCAGGCGACCAGGCCGAGGGCAAAGCAGCCGGTGAGGGCCGCCGTCGCAAGATGACTGTACGCAAGATGGCTGTACTTGCTTCCGCTTCCGTGCTGGTCGCTCATCGTAACTCCTTCGCGGCCGCGGAATGAATCCAGCCGGCAATGCAACGCCCCATTCAGATGCAGGCCTCCCGGCCCACGGACCCGGGAGGCTGCCGCAAGTGGCTACACAGTAGTAACCCGAATGGCGCTCCGATGTCGTTCCGGGGTGCCTTTGCCGTAAAATGCGGTTCATGCGCCGCGCTTCCATCAAGCGTTTCCGCCGTGGCCGCCGCGATCGCGGCCGGGTTCTCCAATCCTCCCTGCCTGGTCGCTTTTAATACGTCTTCTTCATTCGACCTACACGCTCTTGGGCGCGGCCGGTCTATGGGACGGGTTCACGTTTACGGGTTCATATTCGAGGGAGCCCCGGCCGTTGCGCCGGTCGCGCTGTCTCTAGGAGAGAGTTTTCGATGGCTTCCACCAGCATTTCATCCACCCATCCCAATACCTTCAGTGCCGCTGCGAAGCTGAAATCCGGCAAAGGGACGCTGCAATACTTCCAGCTCGGTGCACTCGAAAAGAAGATTGACGGCCTGCAGCTTGCGCGTCTGCCGTTTTCATTGCGTATCCTGCTCGAAAATCTGCTGCGCCGCGAGGATGGCGTGACAGTTACGTCTGACGACATCCTGTTTCTGGCACGTTGGGAGCCCAAGGCCGAGCCTTCGCGCGAGATCGCCTACATGCCCGCCCGGGTGCTCATGCAGGATTTTACCGGCGTGCCTGCCGTGGTGGATCTCGCCGCCATGCGCGACGCGATGCGGCTGCTCGGGGGCGACCCGGAGCGGATCAATCCCCTTGTGCCGGCGGAGCTGGTCATCGATCACTCCGTGCAGGTGGATGAGTATGGCACACCGAACGCCTATGACCTGAATGCGGCGCTTGAGTTCAGCCGTAACCGCGAGCGCTATGCGTTTCTAAAGTGGGGCCAGACCGCCTTTCGGAACTTCTCCGCCGTGCCGCCGGGCATGGGTATCTGCCACCAGGTGAACTTGGAGTACCTCGCCCGGGTGGTCTTCACGACGACCCAGGACAGCGAGGGCAACGTGTTCGCGTATCCCGACACGCTCGTCGGCACCGACTCGCACACGACCATGGTGAACGGTCTGGGCGTTCTGGGGTGGGGTGTGGGCGGCATTGAGGCCGAGGCGGCGATGCTGGGCCAGCCGGTGTCGATGCTCGTGCCGCAGGTGGTCGGCTTCCGGATGACGGGCAGGCTGCGCGAGGGCGCGACGGCCACCGACCTCGTCCTGACCGTCACAGAGATGCTGCGCAAGCTGGGCGTTGTCGGCAAGTTCGTCGAATTTTTCGGGCCCGGCATCAGCGAGCTGCCGCTGGCCGACCGTGCGACGATTGCCAACATGGCCCCGGAGTACGGGGCGACCTGCGGCATCTTTCCTGTCGATGCCGAGACCCTCAACTACCTGCGGCTAACCGGCCGCAGCGAAGAGCATATCGCGCTCTGCGAAGCGTACTACCGGGCGCAGGGTCTCTTCCATACCGCCGACGCTCCGGAGGCCGAGTATTCCGCGCTGCTCCAGCTCGATCTGGCCACCGTGGAGCCCAGTGTGGCCGGCCCTAAGCGTCCCCAGGATCGTGTGCTGCTCTCCGAAACCCCCGCCAGCTTCCGCAAGGTGTTGCCGTCGCTGGTTGGCTCCCACGCCAACCGTTCCGCCGAGCGCCAGATGGTGCGCTGGGAGGGGGAGGGCGGCACCGTCTCAGAGGATGGGGACGTCCTTTCCGCGGAGGGCCAGGCCCCCGCGCCGGTGCCTGACGTCGTGCGGGTAATTCCAACGCAACACAGCAGTCCCTCGATGCTTGTGGGGAACGCGGCTACTGACGCGCATTCAATCATTCCCAAGGGCAATGTGGCCCCGCTACGCTCCTCCGCGAACGGCGGAATCTATGGCATGAGTGGAACGACCGCCGTGCTGGAGCCGATCAAAAGCGTGGAAGCCCGGTTTGGCCTCAACCCCGACCGCTACCTGCGCGACGGTTCGATTGTGATTGCCGCGATCACCTCCTGCACCAACACCTCGAACCCCTACGTCATGATGGCCGCTGGTCTGCTGGCCAAGAAAGCCGTGGAGGCCGGGCTTTCTACCCCGCCATGGGTGAAGACCTCGCTCGCGCCGGGCTCGCGTGTGGTTACGGATTACTACAAGCGTTCCGGTCTGCTGCAATACCTCGACCGCCTTCGGTTTCAGGTGGTCGGCTACGGCTGCACTACCTGTATCGGCAATTCTGGGCCATTGCCCGAAGATGTCTCAAAATCAATCGAAGAGCATGGTTTGGTGGCGGTGGCGGTGCTCAGCGGTAACCGAAACTTTGAAGGCCGCATCTCGCCGGAGGTACGGGCAAATTACCTAATGAGCCCTCCACTGGTGGTGGCCTACGCGCTGGCCGGCCACATCGAGCACGATTTCGCCAACGATCCCATCGGGCGCGGTAAAAACGGGCAGCCGGTGTATCTGCGCGACATCTGGCCGACGCAAGCGGAGATCTCCGATGCCGTGCACCGCTCCATCGACGCCAACATGTTTCGTGGGCAGTATGCGACCGTCTCCGACGGTGACGCGAACTGGCAGCAACTGAAATTCCCCTCCGGCGACACCTATGGCTGGGAGGGCGACTCGACCTATATCCGCCAGGCACCCTACTTTGAGGGTATGGCCGCTACGCCGGCCGCGGTCGAGGACATCGCGAATGCGCGCTGCCTTGCATGGCTGGGCGATTCGGTCACGACCGATCACATCTCGCCGGCTGGCTCCATCAAGGCCAGCGGTCCGGCGGGCCGCTATCTGAGCGCGCATGGGGTGCCGCAGTCCGAGTTCAACAGCTACGGTTCGCGACGCGGCAACCACGAGGTGATGGTGCGGGGAACCTTCGCCAACGTCCGGTTGCGCAACAAGTTGGCGCCGGGTACCGAAGGCGGCGTCACGCGCCTGCTGCCAGTGGGCGAACCGATGAGCATCTATGACGCTTCAGTCGCTTACGCGGAAGGGAATGTGCCGCTGTGCATCCTGGCCGGCAAGGAGTACGGTTCGGGTTCCAGTCGTGATTGGGCGGCGAAGGGGCCAAAGCTGCTCGGCATACGCTTCGTGATCGCCGAAAGTTATGAGCGCATCCACCGCTCGAATCTGGTGGGTATGGGCATTTTGCCGCTGCAATTCCAAACCGGCGAGAGCGCGGAGGCATACGGCCTGACAGGTGAGGAGACCTTTACGCTCGGGCAGCCCGGGCAGTTGCGCACGATGCTTGCGTCAGGGTTCGCGGCGGGCAAAAACATCACAGTCTGCGCGGAGAACGCGGAGGGCCTCAGCATCGATTTCCCCGCGACACTTCGTATCGATACACCGCAGGAAATTCTCTACTACCAGCATGGCGGGATCCTGCAGTATGTCCTGCGGCAGTTGGCGGGCAGGGCGTAGTTCCATCGTATTGGTATGGGGTTTTTGTTTGTTATCCCGTAAGGATCGGCTTTCCCCCTTTCAGAAGAAAGCGGATTCCTGCGGGACAGACAAACAATCCTGTACATCAATCAGTGCCTAGTTATAGAGATCTTTCTTTGCGAGAACCCGGTTGAGATCAGCGCTGGTCGTGATCGTGGTCACGATCGCCGCCCTGCATGTGCTGCATTGCAACGGCGTAGCCGCGGCGGTAGGCATCGCGGTAGCTGTCACGCACGTCGGGCGAGACCTGCGGATGACGGAACTCGCGATGGTGGTCGGGATCGGGCCGCTGGTGGCTTTGGAAATCATTACGCGCGGCTTCGATGCCGTCATGAAAGCCTTGCCGCTGCACGTCGCGGAAATCGCCTGGGGGCGCGTCCCAACCGCCGCGATCGCCGTCGTGGTGATCATCATGGTCCTGGCCGTACGCCTGCGGGGCAAGGGGCTGCGACGGTACCGAGGCAAAGGCTGCGCCGCTCGAACCAAGGAGCGCCAACGCGAGTGTGGGTGCTACAAAATATGACTTCATGCTTCCTCTTCCGCTGCGATGGGTAGCAGCTTCCTTCCTGTAAGAGCAGTGAACTTTTCTTTCCGTTGCTCGCTCCCGCGGCTTTGCCGGCAGGGTTCTTGCCTCAGCTATAGCCAGCCTCAGTCGACTTTTACTTGCCCCAGAAGCTGCTTCCACTGCTAAACCGACCGATGACTCCAATCAGGAAGCATCGCGCGGACCTTCCGGCGCAAGCGATCGTCGTAGCATGGGTGTATGCCTCCGAGCGCGTCCAAGACGATGTATTTGCCTGAGATTGTTGACCATGTGCGCCGTGTTGTGGCCGAGCGTCGCACGGCTACGCCCCTGCGAACATTGGAGCTTCAGGCAGCAGCGCACGTCCCTCGCGGGTTTGCGCGCGCTCTGCGCGTGAAGACGCAAGCTGAGGCAGCGGGTGACGGTGCCGGTATCGCGGTCATCGCGGAGCTGAAGAAAGCCTCGCCGTCCAAAGGACTAATTCGGGCCGAGTTCGACGCCGCGGAACTTGCGCCGCAGTTGGAGGCCGCCGGAGCCGCCGTGCTGAGCGTGCTCACCGAGGAGAGATTCTTTCAGGGGTCGCTCGAAAACCTGCGGCGGGCTTCGGCGGCGGTTTCCATCCCTTGCCTGCGCAAAGACTTCACCGTCGACTCGTTTCAAATTATGGAGGCGCGGGCCAATGGTGCCGATGCGATCCTGCTAATCGTCGCGGCGCTGACGGATGCGGAGCTGCGCCCCTTGCGTGAGGAGGCGCGGCGCTGTGAGCTCGATGTGCTGTGCGAGGTGCATGATCGGGCGGAGCTGGACCGGGCGCTGGCGCTCGATTGTGAATGTGTGGGGGTAAACAGCCGCGATCTGCGCACCTTTGAGGTCTCGCTTGACCGCGCTTGCGAACTCGCCGAGCACCTGCCGGCAAACGCGGTGCATGTGGCAGAGAGTGGCATTCATACCCGTACAGACATCGATCGATTACGCGCGGCTGGGTACGAGGCCTTCCTGATCGGGGAGTCGCTGATGCGGCAGCCCCATCCCGGCGAGGCGCTGCGGCGCCTCCTAAAGGGCTGACCGTATGTTCGTGAAAATTTGCGGAACCACCAACCTCCCTGACGCCGAACTTGCAGTTGCCGAGGGTGCGGATGCGCTGGGATTTATCTTCGCGCAGAGCAAAAGGCAAGTCAGCGTTGCGCAAGCCGCGGCGATCACATCGCAGCTAAGGCCAGGGGTGGAGCGTGTCGGCGTCTTTACGAGCGGGGCGTGTGGCGAGATCGTCAAAGCGGTGTGTGCGGCTGGACTGACCGCCGTACAGCTGCACTCCGCGCAAGACCCGGAGTTGTTGCGCTGTCTGCATGCAGAGTTTGGGAACACCGTGGAGCTTTGGCAGGTCGTCAGCTATGAGATCGCGCTGGCTGAGGAGACAGAGGCTGAGGGGGGCTTCGTACGGGCTTTGGCCGCGGCGATGGAAGATGAGCGCGTCGCGGTAGTTCTGCTCGATACAGCAAGGGCGGGTGCCTCGGGCGGCCTGGGAGCGAGCTTCCCTTGGGAGAAGGCGGCGACCTTGGTAAAGCAGGCAAGCGCGATGGTCCTGCCTTCGCCAACGAGAGGCGACCTCGGCCTGCCCAGAATCCTGGTTGCTGGTGGGCTTACGGCGGAGAACGTCGCTGAAGCTATCCGGCTCCTGGAGCCCTGGGGTGTGGACTGCGTGAGTGGCGTGGAGGCTGAACCAGGGCGTAAAGATCCGCAGCGGCTGGCTGCATTTGTTGCGGCGGCACGCGGCGGGTGCTGATTTGTTTTAGTGATAGGTGTATTTCGATGCCCGTTCTCGAATGGCTTTTGTCGCAAGAACCCAGGCGATGCCCGGGATCTCTCCACTGCGCAGACGATAGAGCTGTCCCCTTCGGTCGCGATGAAATGGTGACCGATACGGGAAAGCGGTCTATCGCTGCCGGATGGCATGCCTCGCCAAGCCATGGAGTGTTTACGCTATAAGAACGAAGAACAAAGACGCCATTCAGAGTATTTGCTCAGCGCGGCTGGCCGTACTCCTGGCGCTTGCGCACCTCGTGCTGGGTATGGACGTGGTTGGCGACGAGACCCCCACCGGCACCCACGCCGGCACCGATCAGCGCACCTTTACCGCCTCCAAGTAGACCGCCCACCACCGCGCCGCCCGCCGCAGAACCGCCCACAAACTTGGCTTTGGTGTGGTGCCGCGCATCATGGTAGTGCTGTTGGCGCTTGGCCTGACGATACGATTCCTGTCCCAGCCCGTGCAGCGGCAAAAGCGCCATGCCTGCGAGAAGTGCAAATCCGGAAGTACGCAATACGTTCATTTCATTCCCTTCGGGTGATCGCCCTTGTCCCTGCTCTCTGCGCCACCCTGGTTTGTACCGCATCGGATGCGGGGTTGGATTTGTCCAGATGCATGTTGCGGTAGATATCTCTAGTAACCCCTTGCCAGCACGAGCGGGTCGTTGTAGCCTGACAATCGATGAAGCATTCCGCACGCTTTTCGTTCAGCTTTCCTTACCGCTACTGGCGTCCAGTAGCGGTAAAGGTGGTCTGAGCCCTCGCAAAGCAGAACAACGCATGAGATCTCCAAGCCCCCGAGCCGCGACCCCTCAAAGGTCGCGGTTTTGTTTTTAAGCTGCTGTTTTCCGTCTCCACGGCTTCCCCCAGCGGCATTTCCTCTTCCTCTTATCGGCAATACGGAGCAAAACATGAGCCCGGTCCTCGAAGCACCAGCAAAGAAGGTAAATCAAGCGATTCCCGGACGTTTCGGCAAGTACGGTGGACGGTATGTGCCGGAGACCCTCATGGCGGCATTGCTGGAGCTGGACGCGGCCTATGCGGAGGCCCAGGCGGACCCGGCCTTCGGGGCTGAGCTCGCCAAGCTGCTCAAGGACTACTGTGGCCGGCCCACGCCGCTGTTCTTTGCCCGGCGCATGACGGAGGTGCTGGGCGGCGCAAAGGTGTACCTGAAGCGTGAGGACCTGCTGCATACCGGCGCACACAAGATTAATAACTCACTTGGCCAGGCAATGCTGGCGCGCCGCATGGGCAAGCACCGCATCATCGCCGAGACCGGCGCGGGGCAGCATGGCGTGGCGACGGCGACGGTATGCGCGCTGTTTGGCCTGGAGTGCGTGGTCTACATGGGCGAGGAAGACATGCGGCGGCAGGAGTTGAACGTCTTCCGCATGCGCCTGCTGGGCGCGGAGGTGCGCGGCGTCAGCTCCGGTGCGGCGACCCTGAAGGACGCGATCAATGAGGCGATGCGCGATTGGGTGACCAATGTGCGATCGACGTTTTACATCCTGGGCTCGGCGTTGGGCTCGCACCCCTACCCGACGATGGTGCGGGACTTTCACCGCGTCATCGGTAAAGAAGCCAAGCGGCAGATCATGGAAGCCGAGGGTCGTCTACCCGATGCGATCGTGGCCTGTGTGGGCGGCGGATCGAACGCCATCGGTGCATTTTATGAGTTTATTCCGGATGCACAGGTACAGCTGATTGGGGTTGAGGCCGGTGGCCGTGGCACGGCATTGGGAGAGCACGCGGCGCGCTTTCAGAAAAGCGGCGGCGGGCTGCCGGGCGTGTTGCAGGGTACGTACAGCTATGTGCTGCAGAATGACGCCGGGCAGGTGGCTTCCACGCATTCCGTAAGTGCGGGGCTGGACTATGCGAGCGTCGGGCCGGAGCACGCGATGCTGCATGACTCGGGCCGCGCGACGTACACCTCGGCCACCGACGAGGAGGCGCTGGAGGCGACCAAATTTCTCAGCCGCACGGAGGGCATCATCCCGGCACTGGAGACGGCGCACGCCGTGGCCGAAGCGATGAAGCTCGCGCCCAAGATGGGCAGGGATCAAATCATCATGGTCAATGTCTCGGGGCGTGGGGATAAGGACATCGGCATTCTTACGCGGGAGATGGATCTGGGCGGGGCCACAGCGCAGAATGAGAGCGCGCAATGACTCTTGCGTCTGATACCCGCCTGGTCTGTTCTTCCGTAGCGCAGCGAAGGGATCTGCTTTCTCCTCGTGCTGGCATGGTTGCCTCGATGGGCGAACCGCAGATTCCCTACGGGAAGGACAACCAAAAAACCAGAGTGATCGTATGCCGATAGCCTTCCCGCACAAGCCCGGCTTGGTGATCTATCTCACCGCCGGCGATCCCGACATCGCGACCACCCGCGACATGGCGATTGCCGCCATCGACAACGGCGCGGATGTGATTGAGCTGGGGGTGCCGTTCAGTGACCCGCTCGCGGACGGGCCGGTAATTCAGCGGGCGAGCGAGCGGGCGGTGGCGCGAGGCACGCGGCTGAGCGATGTGCTCGATTGCTGCCTGGACATTCGGCGTCTGCGACCGGAGGCGGGCATCATCCTCTTCAGCTACCTGAATCCTGTTGTGCGTAAGGGCATGGCGGAGTTTACAAAGGCTGCTAAGGCCAATGGTGCCGATGGCGTGCTGCTGACGGACATGATTGTGGAAGAGGCGGACGAGTACCTGAGCTGCATGCGGGAGAACGAGCTGATGCCCGTATTTCTGGCAGCGCCCACGTCGCCGGATGCGCGATTGAAGGTCATTGCCGAGCACTCGCAGGGGTTTGTGTATGCGATCTCGCGGGTGGGAATTACAGGCACGCAGACCTCTTTGGCGGAGGATGCCGCGCAACTTGTAGCGCGGTTGCGGAAGTTCACGGATCTGCCGATCGCGTTGGGATTTGGTGTGTCTACGCCGGAACATGTACGGATTCTGGGTACGTTTGCGGATGCGGCGGTGGTGGGTTCGGCGATCGTGGGCTTGATTGAGAGGACGCCGGCCGCGGATGCGGCAAGGGTGGTTGGTGAGTTTGTGCGGAGCTTGCGCGATGGCGTGGTCCGCACTGCAGGGGAGAGCACCCCGCCCTTTCGCGATGAGGCTGCGAAAGAACGGGGCACCCAGAGTTCAGTGGGGGATAAGCAGGCTCTTCGCTCCGCTCAGGATGACAAGTGTAATAACGCTCAGGATGACAAGTTTGATAAAGCCCAGGATGACCAATTGATTGGTGCTCAGGACGGCAGTAGACAAACCTCACACGCGCAGGACGTCGACGCAGCAGGGATTGGCGGCGAGGTCGAGGCGGGCAGCGTGGCGGGTGAGGCACCTGCCGGAGCCAAGGCATGAGCACGGGGTGCGGGAACTCGTATGATCAGGGGCGGTGGGACGTGGCGCAGGGCTGGGTCGCGGTGATACCTATTCGAAGGAAGCGACAAAAGAATCTACGAGACCCGCGAGCGGCGAGGATGGCCGGCTCGGGGAGTGAGGACCTAATATGGAGATTGCCGACTGGCGCATCAAGATCGATCAATTGGATGAGCAGATCGTCGCGCTGCTCTCGGAGCGTGCGGCTGCAGCGGTCGCCATCGGGCAGCTCAAGCGCGGCAATCATGCGCCCATCTATGAGCCGAACCGCGAGCAATCGGTGTTTGAGCATGTGCGCGGCATCAACCCCGGGCCGCTCACGGCTGCGCAGCTGCAGGACATCTACGATCGCGTTATGGACGTCATGCGGGCGTTGCAGCGCGTCGAGGTGCCGCAGGAATCAAGCAGCGAGCCGGTCGGGCGCTGAGCCGGGTTTCTATGAGCAGGGTTTTGCTGAGCAGGGTTTTATTGCACGGCCACAGCTGTGGCTAGAAGGTCTTTCGTGCGCTGCGCAGGTGACAGCCGCGAGGAGGGAACTCCAGTGATGATCGTTGCGATGCAGGACCGCGCCACGAGTGAGCAGATTCAAACCGTCATCGAACGCATGGTGGAGCTGGGCTTCAACGTCCACCGCACCACGGGCGAGACGCAGACCATCCTTGCCGGCGTGGGCACGCCCGACCACTTTGAGGTCACCGAATTTTCGGTGCTCAAAGGGGTGCAGCAGGCCTACCGCATCTCCTCGCCGTACAAGCTGGCGGGGCGCGGCTTTCGGCCCGAGGGCACGCAGATCCACTTCCGCAGCGGCGTGGTGGTGGGGGGCGATGAGATCGTCATCATGAGCGGACCGTGCTCGGTGGAGAGCCGGGAGCAGATCCGCCTCAGCGCGCAACAGGTGGCCGCGGCCGGTGCGCAGTTTCTGCGTGGTGGCGCGTATAAGCCGCGCTCTTCGCCGTACTCATTCCAGGGCATGGGTATTCCTGGCCTGCAGATAATGCGCGAGGCCGCCGATGAGCATGGGCTGCTGGTCATCAGTGAGGTGATGGAGATCTCGCAGATTCAGCCGATGCTGCCGTACGTCGATTGCTTTCAGGTGGGCGCGCGCAACATGCAGAATTTCAATCTGCTGCGTGAGCTGGGGCTGGTGCGCAAGCCGGTGCTGCTCAAGCGTGGCATCGCGGCGACATTGGAAGAGCTTTTGCTTTCAGCCGAGTACATTCTCGCCGGTGGCAACTATGACCTGATGCTGTGCGAGCGCGGCATTCGCACCTTCGAGACGTACACGCGCAACACCATGGACATCTCGGCGATCCCGGTGCTGAAGTCGCTGACGCATCTGCCGGTGTTGGGCGACCCCTCGCACGGTGTGGGCAAGCGGGAGTTTGTCGCGCCGCTCGCCTTGGCAACCGTTGCCGCCGGTGGTGATGGATTGCTGATGGAGATGCACCCCAATCCCGATAAAGCCATGAGCGATGGTGCGCAGTCGCTGTTCCCGAAACAGCTTGTGGAGCTGGTGGAGAAGCTGCGGCAGCTTGCGCCTGTGGTGGACCGTACCATCGCGGCTCCGGTTGCGACCTCGCAGCCGGTGCACGCCTAGGAGCAGCCTTGGCCGCAACGATCCAGCGCATCGTCGTAAAGCTTGGCACCAACGTCATCATGCGCCCCGACGGCAAGGTGGCGCTGGGGCTGCTGTGCGGCTTGGTGGAGGGTGTGGCGGCGCTGCGGGAGCAAGGTATCGAGGTGCTGGTCGTCAGCTCCGGCGCTGTCGGGCTGGGGGTGGAGCGGCTGGCGCTGCCGGCCCGGCCAACGAAGCTGGCCGAGGTGCAAGCGTGTGCGGCGGTGGGGCAGTCGCGCTTGATGGCGCTCTATGACGACGCCTTTGACCGGCTTGGCTGCCGCATCGCCCAGGTGCTGTTGACGGAGGAGGATTTCCGCGATCCGCTGCGTCATGCGAACCTGCGCGCCACGCTGGATTCACTGCTGAGTCTAGGCGTAATTCCCATTGTGAACGAGAACGACACGGTATCGACAATGGAGCTCGATCGGCCACTGGACATGGCCCCATCCGCCCCGCAACGAGAGCGTGTCTTCGGCGACAACGACAAGCTTTCGGCTCTGCTTGCGGAAGGCATCGGTGCGGATCTGCTGGTGCTGCTCTCTGATGTGGATGGGCTGTATGACCGCCATCCACAGGCCGTGGATGCGCAGGTGCTCAAGCGTGTGGAACGGGTCGACGCGGCGGTGTTGGCGCTGGCACATGGCGGCAATGGGCGCGGACGGGGGGGCATGGCCTCCAAGCTGGAGAGCGTGCGCATCGCTTTGGCTGCGGGCATGGCTGCCGTGATTGCGAATGGACGCATGCCGCAGGTGTTGGAACGCGTAGTCGCGGGAGAGGCTGTGGGAACGCATTTCGGCGTGGCACCTATCGTGAACGCCACCGAGCTGAGCGAGGCGAAGTGACCGGCCCTGTCACCCCAGCCCTACCCGTCACGGCAAAGGCCAAGCCGGATGTACGCGCGACAGCTCTGGCCGCCAAGGTCGCTTCGCGGGCCCTTGCGCCGGTCGGGGAAGCCGCACGAAACGCCGCACTTGAGGCGATGGCCACGGCTCTGGAGGGCGCTGCCGATGCATTGTTTGCCGCAAACGCCGAGGACCTGCGAGTCGCGACGTCCATGACCGGCAGCGATGCGCTTTCCGCAGCCACCTTATCGCGACTCCGGTTGAGCACCGCTAAGCTTGCCGAGATGATTGCGCAGGTGCGCTCGGTGGCTGCGCTGCCCGATCCGCTCGGACGTGTGCTCCACGCCATGGAGCTGGACGATGCCGATCCGAAAGGTCTCGCAAGGGAAGGGCGTGCCGGTCTCCACCTGCAAAAAATCAGTGTGCCGTTGGGTGTGCTGGCAGTGATCTTTGAGGCGCGACCCGATGCGGTGACGCAGATTGCGGCGCTCGCCTTGAAGAGCGGCAATGCGGTGATCCTGAAGCCGGGACGTGAGGTGGAGCACACGGCAGCGGCTCTTGTGCATGCCCTACGCGGGGCGTTGAAGCGTGAGGGATTGCCTGAGGATCTCATCGCCGTGGTGTTCGGTCGCGAGCAGGTGGCAGAGTTACTGCGTGCCCACGATGTGGTAGACATGGTGATTCCGCGCGGGTCAAAGGCGCTCGTGGAGTACGTGCAAAATAACACGCGCATTCCGGTGTTGGGGCACTCGGAAGGCGTGTGTCACATCTATGTCGATCGGGCAGCGGACGTCTCTCTTGCCTTGCGGGTCATCGCGGATGCGAAGCTGGATTATCCGGCAGCCTGCAATGCGGTGGAGACGGTGCTGGTGCACCGTGAGATTGCGCCGAGCTTCATCCCGCAACTTGCTTCTGAACTGGTGCGTTGCGGCGTGCATTTGCATGGTGACCAGATGGTCCGTTCTTTACTTCAGGCTGCCCAATCCGGAAACATTGCGCCTGTGCAAGATTGGCATACAGAGTTTGGCGAGCCGGAGCTTGCGATCGGCGTCGTGGCTTCGCTTGACGCCGCCATCGCGCACATACACACGCATGGCTCGTCGCACACTGAAAGCATTCTCACCGAAGATCATGCAGCTGCCGAACGCTTTCTACGCGAGGTGGATGCGGCGGGTGTGTTTCACAATGTGTCCACGCGTTTTGCCGATGGCTTTCGCTATGGCTTCGGTGCGGAGGTCGGTATCTCCACAAGCAAGTTCCATGCACGCGGGCCGGTGGGGCTGGATGGCTTGACGACCTATAAGTATGTGCTGCGCGGGCATGGGCACGCGGCAGGTGATTATCGCGGACCGAAGGGACGGGCCTTTACGCATCGTCGCGAAGCCACAGTGGATTACTGATTTGCAGTGCAGGGCTGCATCTGTTTTGTTTGTCGTCCCTTAGGGATCTGCTTTCTTCTTGCAAGGGGTGAAACACAGCAATTCCCTGCGGAACTACACAAGGAAAGCTGCCTCCCGAGCGGTAATTTGCGCTGAGTCGCGAAGCTAGGCAAAGTGCCATTTTAGGTGAATCACCAGTTCGCGTAAGCTGGGCAAGCTATGTCCCTCCGCGTTCTCATCATCGGCACAGGGCTTATTGGCGCATCGCTGGGGCTGGCCTTGAAGGCGCTAAGGCCAGCGTTCGGAGGTACAGTTCTTGGTTGGGATGCGAGCTCCGCAGAGCTCGCCACGGCGTTGAAACTGCAGAGCATCGATGAGGCATTGCCAAGCAGCGCATCCGTACTCACGCCCGGGATGGCGGATGTCTATGTGCTGGCAACCCCGGTGCTGCCGATTGTGGATTGGCTGGAGAAGCTCGCGCCGGTGCTGCGCGAAGGGCAGCTGGTCACGGATGTGGGTTCCACGAAGCAGGTTATCGTGGAGCGGGCTCGGAGACTCTACAACAGCGCCGCTCAAGCGGCATTTCTTCCAGGTCATCCGATGGCAGGCAAAGAATCCGGCGGTGCGGCATTGGCCGATCCTGCCTTGTTTCAAGGTGCCACGTGGCTCTTCACGCCCATGGCGGCGACGGGGCAGCAGACCTATGCCGAGGGGCAGTTTCGCGCCTGGATCAATGCCATGGGAGCTCGGCCGCGCGATCTCGATCCGATGCAGCATGATGAGTTGTGCGCGTGGGTCTCGCACCTTCCGCAGATGCTTTCCACAGCGCTGGCAGCACTGCTCGAAGATACGTATGCCGGCGATGCGGAAGGGCGTGCGCTGGTGGAGGCGATCGGTGGCCGCGCCTTGCGCGAGACCACGCGGCTTGGTGCCAGCCCATACAGCATGTGGCGGGATGTTGCGATGACAAACACGGAGCCGATCGCGGCGACGCTGCTGGCATTGGAGCAGCGACTGCAGCATATCCGCGAGAATCTGCGCACGCCGGCGTTGCGGGAGGAGTTCAACTTGGCCCATCGATTCCGTTTTAGTAAAGGACCGGAAAAACGCTGAGGACAAACGTTTGCAGCTGGGCTTATGATGCTCGGGTCCAAGTTACTCGACCTTTCAACAAGCTTAGCCACAATCGTTCAGGAGCACCTCGCTTTGACCATTGCACGCCTACTTCCCCCAAAAGTCTTTTGCCCTTTGCCTCGCGCCATCTTTGCTTCCAGTCTGTTTGCGTTGAGTCTGGTTGTGCCGGCTTTCCTGTCTGGGCAGACGTCCTCCTCTGCGCAGGGTCCGCACGAAGTTACAGCGGCGGAGAAGGCGCGCGTTGAAGACATCCTCCACCGCATGACCCTGGATGAAAAGTTGGCCTACATCGGCGGTACAGGCTTTGCGGTGCGCGCGATGCCGGCGCTGAAGCTGCCGGCCCTGGAGATGTCTGACGGACCGTATGGCGTGCGCTCCAACTCCGGGCTCGCATCCACGACATATGCCTCGGGCATCGGTCTGGCGGCAAGCTGGGATCGTGCCTTGGCGTCAAAGGTGGGCGAAGGCATTGCACGCGACGGCCGGGCGCGTGGCGTCCATTACCAGCTTGGGCCTGGCACCAACATCTATAAATCGCCTTTGAATGGCCGGAACTTTGAGTATTTTGGCGAGGATCCATTCCTGGCCAGTGAGATGGTTACGGGCTACATCACCGGAATGCAGAGCCAGGGTGTCAGTGCGACGGTAAAACATTACGTTGCCAACAACTCCGAATTCCTGCGGCATGATTCGGATTCGATCGTTGATGAACGCGCATTGCGTGAGATCTATTTCCCGGCTTTTGAAGCAGCGGTGAAGCGTGGTCATGTCGGTGCCGTCATGGACAGCTACAACCTGATCAACGGCAAGCATGCCACGGAGAGCACGTTTAACAACATCGACGTGTTGCGCAAGGATTGGGGTTTCACGGGCACCCTAATGTCGGATTGGGATGCCACCTACGACGCCGTGGGTGCGGCCAATGGCGGGCTCGATCTGGAGATGCCGACCGGTAAATTCATGAATGCCAAAAACTTGATGCCGGCGATCAAATCCGGGCAGGTCACTGAGGCGACGATCGACGAAAAGATCCGCCATATCCTCACCACGGCGGAGATGTTTGGCTGGCTCGATCATGAGCAGCGCGACAGCACCCTCTCGCTTTATAACAACGAGAGCAATCAGACGGCCCTGCAGTCTGCGCGTGAGGCCGCGGTGTTGTTGAAGAACGAGGGCAACGCGCTACCGTTAGACAAGAAGAGCATGAAGACAGTGCTTGTTGTGGGTCCGAACGCGTACCCGGGCGCGCCCGTGGGTGGCGGCAGCGCGGGCGTGGTGCCGTTCCATAACGTCAGCCTGCTGGAGGGCGTGGCGGACGTGGCGGAAGGAGCCACGGTGCTCTACGATCCGGGGCTGCAGACCCTGAGTGAACTGGCGAACAAGACAGAGTTTGCCACGGCAGCCACAGGCGGAGAGCCTGGGCTGAATGTAGAGGTCTTCCGTACGAAAGATCTCAGCGGCGAATCTCAGAAGCATATGTCCAAGCATGTGAACGAGACCGGCACGGGCTGGGATCAGATCTCCGGCAACCTGGATGATTTGATGGCGCTCTTCTCCAAGCCGCAAAGCAATTCCCGCCGCTACACAGGCTATTACAACGCCGAGACCGCGGGGCAGTATCTCGTTGCTCTTGCCGGGGCAGGCGAAGGCAACGGGGATCGGGTCTACGTCGATGACAAGCTGGTGATTGACGATTGGAAGTATGTACGTGCCTTTGAGCCGCATCTCGCAATGCCGCTTTCGGCGGGCATGCACAAGGTGGTCGTGGAGAATTGGCAAGGCAGTGTCATCGGCGGCAAGCTGCGCTTTGCCATTCTGCCGGAAGACAAGGTTGTGAACGAGCGAGCCAAGCAGTTGGCGGCCAAGGCGGACGTGGTCATTGTCGCGGCGGGCTATGTGACCAACAAGGATTACAACAGCGAGGGGGAAGGTGGGGATCGGACGTTCGATCTGCCGTATGGTCAGGACGAGCTGATCGGCGCGATGGCAGCCGCCAACCCGAAGACCGTGGTGACGGTTACCTCAGGTGGCAACGTCGATTCAACAAAGTGGCTTGATAAGGTGCCGGCCCTGGTGGAAGGTTTCTATGGCGGTCAAGCTGGCGGGCGCGCGATGGCAGAGGTGCTCTTCGGCGACTACAACCCGGGCGGGCATTTGCCAGCTACCTTTGAGCGCCGCGCCGAGGATAATCCCTCCTTCGCCAACTACTATCCGGAAGGCGATGGGATACGTGTGATGTACAAGGAGGGTATCTTTGTCGGGTATCGCGGCTATGAGAAAAGTGGTGTGAAGCCGCTGTTTCCGTTCGGCTATGGCTTGTCGTACACGACATTCAGCTTTAAGAATCTCAAGGTCATGAAGGGCTCCACTCCTGCTTCGGCAATGGTGGAGTTCGATGTCACGAACGCGGGGCAACGTGCAGGGGCTGAAGTTGCGCAGGTGTACGTGTCGGACACGCATGCCAAAGTGCCGCGGCCGATGCATGAGCTGAAAGGCTTTGAGCGCGTAGAGCTACAGCCAGGTGAAACCAAACACGTGAGCCTGGCACTCGACCCGCGCGCCTTTGCATATTGGGATGTTAAGACGCATCGGTGGGCGATCGATCCGGGTAAGTTTACAGTTTCCGTCGGCGACTCTGTAGCTTCCCTACCGCTTACGGGAATGGTTGAGCTTGGGCGTGAGGCGGTGCAGAACGCAAAGTTCTAAATAGCTCGCATGGTATTTAATCGGACGGCACGCAGGTTTCAAGTTAGAACTCCACTGGGGATACTCCAGTGGGGTTTCTCTATGCAGATTGGCCCGCCGATGCCGGCCTGCCTTTCCTTACATGCCTGAGGGCTTTGCACACAGGCATGGTGGAGTGTTGTAGGCTGAGAACGTCATTGCTTGATGCACACCCTGCGGAGGGATGTGTGAGTGGTTGAAACAGGCGGTCTTGAAAACCGCTTAGCCTTAACGGGCTACGGGGGTTCGAATCCCTCTCCCTCCGCCACAGATTTAGAATATTGCTCGGCCGCAGGGGTTCGAATCCCTCTCCCTCCGCCACAGATTTAGAAACCTTGCTCTGCCGCAGGATGCGAACTCCACTCCATCCGCCATGAAATTAGCCTGCGCTGTATGTCTCCGCTAGGGTAGCTGAAACGTGACACCGGCTTCGTGGTTGGCGCGTTCGGTCGCAGGTAGATCGAGTTGGTCGAGTGGGATCTCGCGCGTGTGCCGGCCTGTGACATAGAGCGTGGAGCGCGTCATGGCGTAGTTGTGGATCTGTTCGGGTGGTCGGCCATCTTTGAAGACAAGGGTGACAGCGTCTTCCTCGTCCAACTTCGCTTGCGGTTGGGTGTACGTCGATGGCTCGATAGATCGAGCCTGGGTGGCTTGCGGAGGGTATGCTGTTCGACCGTACTCGAGGGGTGGCGCGGCGTAGGGGATGGGCATCTCGGCCTGAGGTGAAGTGGCGGAGTAGCCTGAGGGGTCCTGGCCGGATGAGAACGGGTCACTCAGGGATGAGTTGAAACCGTCATCCCAAAACGGGTAGGAGAGGCCATAGCCTAAGTCATTGAAATAGCCTGGGAATCCGTAGCCTGGGTACCCGAAGTTGGAATAGGCGAAGCGTGAGTAGCGGCGACGCTCAATGGGATCGTTCGAGTAACCTGCATGCTCTCGATTGCCGTAATGGCCGGCTTGATAGTGATTTGTGCCGGCCTGGCCGGAGACGTACGGAGCTTGACTTCTCGAGTAGAACGCGGGGCGCGTGGGCGAGGGGCCGGCCGGGTAGGCGTTCCGGAGATTGCCGCCGAAGGGTGAGGGCAAACGCGCTGGGGCAGCCAGGCCGCCGCCAAACTGCGGAAGGTAACCGTGCGATTGGGGGAGGCCACCGCCAAATTGTGGAATGGTGCCGTGAAACTGGGGGATTTGGCCGGCGAAGTGAGCGCCTGGTCCGCCACCGCTGCGGGATCCGACCCCGGGTGCTATGGAGCCGATGTGCCCGCCGAGGCTGCCATGCGCTCCACCGGCCCGCTGAGCGCAGGCTGGGATCGCGAAGCCGAAGAACAGAAGCGCGACTACCGCTGGATATCGCATGTGGATGAGCTTACGCCTCGTCCAAATTGGATGCGCTGCCTGTGGGGTTCGATTGAGAGGCTGTTCCGTATTGCGATGCGTCCTGTTTTGGCTCTCAAGTCATGCTCCGGGCGGCAGATGGCATACCCGCAGGCTCGTGGGCTGAGGCCAGGGTGAGGGACCGGGCTGTCGGACGGGCAACGCTTCTGGGCGGTTCCCCTCTCCTAGCCAAATATGGCTGATGTAACGGTGCAGGGTGGTAGTGAAGGTTCGCTGGAGTTCGATGATTCGGCAGCGGTGGGTTCCGTGGAGAGCCGGCTGACAGTGGTGCGGACGCTGGTCGAGGATGTGGCGCACAACGACGCGGGTAGGCGATTTCAGCAGGAGATCACGGTGGATAGCAGGATCTGGCGAGTGACCGTGGAGCAGCTGCCGGGCTGATTGTTGCCGATTCGGGATGGTAGCCGGGTATGTTGTTCAGGTAAAGTCTTCCATCTATTTGGGTTAGATCTGGACCTGCAGTGCCGGCACGTTCTGTTCGCCGGAGACGTAGCGTCACATGGTTGAAGATTGTCTGCGGGCATTGGGGCGGAGTATTGCCCCGCGATCATCGCCATTGGTAGAAACGGCGCGGTCTGAGCGGGGCGTTTCTGTGGCCAAGCGGTCTGGATTTCGGCTTGGGCCTGAAGGCTGTGCAGGGTCGTGGCTTGAGCGGTCGGTTGCGGAGTGGCTGGATGCGTAGCGGAGCGTAGGGCATCTTCTCTACTCCATTCCTCTCTTTGCTGCTTCTCTGCTTGGAACGCTTGCGTGGAAGGTGCTGGCTTTCCGTGCGGTCGCGGTGGTGACCTGAGGCTGGCGTGGGCCGAGACGGCGGGCGATGTGGTGGTAGTAGCAGAAGTGCTCTTTCCGGAGCGAGGGGGTGCCGCAGCGCCGGCCGTCGGGCTTGATATGGCGGCACTGGTACTGGGTGGGCTCGGTTTGGTGGGGCATGGCTCGGCTCCGTAGGGTGGTGATTTGGGACAAAGGAAAGCCCGGCCGTTTGGCCGGGCTCTTTTTGTTTCAGGTGTCCAGTGTACGGGTGTGGGGGCTGATGCTGTGCAATACAGGCTGTCGGCGTGAGGTCGGAGAGCCATCGCCAGGTGTATCTTTCGGCTATGCATTACTCAGGGATTACCACGATGGAGCCAGGGAAGCGTAGCGGCAAGCCTTGTATTCGGGGTTGCGGATGACGGTCGCCGACGTGCTCGGTTATCTTGCGGCAGGGATGACGCACGATGCGATCCTAAGTGACTTCCCTTACCTGACGGAGGAAGACATTCGCGCCTGTCTTGCCTTTGCAGCCGATCGTGAACGCAGGCTGGAGACAATGGTGGCGTGAAGCTGCTCTTGGACGAGAACTTGTCACCAAGGCTGGTGGAGGCGCTCATGGACGAGTTTCCGGACTCGGTTCATGTTCACGATGTAGGTCTGGGCGGGGCCGACGATGCAGTGGTGTGGCGTTTTGCCAAGGCGCACGGGTTCGCGATCGCGTCTAAGGATTCGGATTTTGCGGAACGTAGTGTCCTGGAGGGTCATCCGCCCAAGGTAATTTGGATGAGACTTGGGAACTGCTTACCTCGGAGATTGAGGGGCTTCTTCGCTCGGCCTTCGAGACAGTTCGCGCGTTCCTTGAGGCGGGTGAGGAGACTTGCCTGCTGTTGGGATGAGATGTTTGCACCACTGCTGTTGGATTTGTAGCAGAGTGGACGTGGTACAGGGTGGCCGAGTCGTTGGCTTGGGGTTAGGTCTATGACGAGGCGGAGGGATGCAATTTAGTCGTTCCGCTGCGCTGCACTCCAGCCTTCGGCAGAGCGGAACCTACTCATGCGCGGTGAGGCCTGCGCATGAATGGGGCACCCGTTCATGCGCTCGGTTGGGTGAGTGGGCCACCCGCCTACTTGTGAGGTAACTTCGCTTCGGCCCGACAGACGGCGCTCACTCTGAGCGTGCTATCACAACACCAGCGGAGTATTCCTTATTCTCTCGATAAAGAATAACGCGACCAGGCAGAAGAGTTCCCTGCCAACCGGCGGGCAGGGAGGCTATGATTTTGGTGACGACGCCTCGTGCCGTGATATCAGGACCAAGATTGGTAATCTCTACGTCCAAATCGGAGTGAGGCTTACGAGTAGTTCCAGACCTGGACTGAGCTCGTACGCCGTAAGGCACAACCGTTTTGAGTTGTTCAAGCAGGGCAGCTGCCGTAAGGGGAAGTTGGGGGTGGAATTCCAAGTGGCGATCTATGTCTATTGGATAGAGTGCGTCAAATGCAGTCGGGCTAAGCGTGGTGGTATCGCGCTCTCGACCTGGATCGTTTGAGCCGAAGCCGCTTCGGTCCCATGGAAGCCCAACGCCGTGACCATAATGGCGTCTCAGAAGAGACTCGAGGTCCACAGCCGTGAACACGAAAATGTGCACGGCCTTGTACTGCACGTACTCGCTTTCAAGATTACATCTATGTTGAATCGTCCAAACGTGGCGTCCGAGCCGTTGACGAAGTCCCGCTCTACCGTCGGTCTTGCCTACGTAGACGATCTGACCGTTATATATGAGTTGATAAATACCCTGCTCATCAGGTAGTCCTTCCACGTTAGCCGTGGTTAGAGGGGCACTGATCATCTCATCAAGAACCGAAACTAATTGGGAAAGCAGAGCGCCAGGAAGATCAAGCTCGAAGGAGCGAAAGCCGGCACTCATTGAACGAGGCGCCTCTCTTGGCTTAGTGATAACTGAGAAGCAACACTTCGCCCCACGACGGTCGCTAGTTGCACTGGAACGGCGTTACCCAATTGCCGCATCGTTTCAGACCATGTACCGTGGAAGTGGAAATCATCAGGAAAAGTCTGAATGCGAGCTGCCTCCCGTACTGTGAGATATCGAACTCTCTGATCCCGGAAGACAATCATATTCTCGCCTCCTGGCACACCATGCACTCCGGCCTTTAGAGCCTTCGAAGGTTCGTCAAGTTTGCTCCCAGTATGACCAGCATAGGACCGAGCACCTGGTTGGAATCTATGATTGAGGTATGTACATCCGTCCTTTTGAGGATCGGGAAGACCCGTCAGTGCATCTCGAACTGTTCTCCAAGCTTTTGTCGTCGGTCGGAATAGGAGAGTGTGGAACCTCTTCGTGTCAGCGTGGATGTGTTCACGTTGAGAAAGCGCCACACTGTGACGTTCCCAGTATGCGCCAGCAAACTTATCCCAGAGAAGGGCCTCTTCGGAATGGGTCTCTTTTGGAAAATTCCACTCAATTTGAAGGTCAGTACGGAATCCTACGAAAAAGATGCGGTGTCTTTTTTGAGGTATGCCGAAGTTGGCGGCATTCAACAATCGAGTAACAACGTTGTACTGAAGCCCAGAGCCCGCAGAAGTGGAAGTATGGTGGCGCTCCAGACGAGCAAAGTGTGCTTCCCAGTCCTGACCAGAGCGCCTCACGAGCTCCGGATGAGTCATCTGCAGTTTTATGTACTCAAGATAATTTCGGAACCGCTCCCGGGTCAAACCTTTCACGTTCTCGAAGATGAAAGCCCTGGGCCTAAGTTCTCTTACAGCTCTGATAGCTTCGGGGAACATATCCCGCTGATCGTCATGAGCTTTGTGTTTCCCGCCCAAGGAGAACGGCTGGCAAGGAGGACCGCCAGAAACTAGGTCGATCTTGTCAGCAAAAATACTGAATTGAACTTCACGCACATCCGACTCAACCAACGGCCAATTCGAGATGGATTTGAGGCCGTTCCTCTTGTTCTCACGAATCGTATCGCAGCAGTACCGGTCGCGTTCGATCACTGCATGTGGGCGAAATCCCGCAGCGTGCAGCCCAAGACCCAAACCACCCGCCCCCGCAAAAAGCTCAAGGGACGTCATTGGAGTGACCTCAGGATGCGGTTTTGCAGCCTTGATGTGTTTGACAGCTCGCACTCCCAAATTTGTAGCACTTTCCAACCGAGTTTGCGGAGTTTTCGTGCGTTCCCGAGGTCTCGAAGACGATTTCGTTCGAGCTTGGCAAGCCAGAAATCCAAACGGCTCTTTGGAAGGCGCGCTAGTGGACAGCTCTTGGCGGAGTGTCGGTGCCAAAAGCACCCATGCACGAAGACGACAGCACTCAATCGAGGCAACACGATATCGGGCTTTCCGGGAAGTGTGGCTTCATGCAGCCGGTATCGGAAGCCTAAGCCGTGTAGAAGTCGTCGCACGGCAAGTTCTGGCCCAGTGTTCTTATTCTTCACGAGACTCATGCGATGACTTCGCTGAGAGGGGGATAAGGTGTCGGCCATTGGATGATTTGATGTCTGAACACTTCACTGAGACGTGGGGCTTAATGGGCTCGGCTGCCGCTTACCTTAGGCG
>CAXTUW010000015.1:0-102715 GCA_964247595.1 uncultured Acidobacteriaceae bacterium
AAGTTGGGTGGGGCGCGGACAGCGGTGGTGTCGGAGGCGGTGGAGGCGAAGTTGGAAACCGCAGATTCCCTGCGGGAATGACAACAAGAAAAGTAAAAGGGAAAGAGGACGGCGGGGCAGCGGCGGAGAGGGGTGAGGCATCCCCGGGGTCCCCTAGTATCCTCAGACGGAGAGCATCACGTCCGGTCGGTGAGGTAGTCCCCCTTGTATGCGTCGGCAGTGCTGCCGATGTTGGCGGGGCTTTGGGCTTGAGCCGGAGGATGCACGGGAGGGTTTCACCATGGAGTTTCATATCGCGCGGTCGCTTCGGCAGAAGCTGGATCTCGGCGACCTCCTGTTCAGCTACACAGGCAATGTAATCTTTGCCAACGTTGCGGCAAGCCGCAAGCTGGCGCTGGCGCTGAACAACGCACGCACAGCGGAGAACGGCGGTGTGCCTGATCCCAAGCGCCAGGTGAATGCCGGTGCCCTATTTGCGATGGGGCTCATCGATGAGTTGAGCCATGCAATGGTCGCGCGCTACCGCCAGGAAACTGACCCCGAGGTTCTCACCGCGGCCCTCGATTGGTTCGAGGCTCAGGCCGGGGTCCAGGAGCTGGATGACCTGCTGCGGGCATTTACGGAACGCTTCCCGAACACGGAGATCTACAGGGGCAAAATCACGGTTGATGCGTGGTTGAAGGGGGCAACGGACGGCTTGCCGAACCGCGAGGCGGCCTTTGAAGAGTTGATGCTGCTATACCTCGCGAACGCGAATCCGGCGTTTAAACCGTTTCGCGAGCTCTTCGACGATCAAGGCCTCACCGAGACGACAACGTACAAGGCAGTTACAGCGGAGTTGCCGAAGTATTTCGCCACGCGGCCGCCGGTAGCGCCGGAGGTGGGCTCGCTGCTCGATGCGCTGGAGGCACCGATGCGCCTGAGCCCAGAGTCGCTGACAGCGCAGTTGGACTACATCCGCGAGCACTGGGACAGGTTCATCGATGCGGACCTCAAACAGATTCTGCTGGCCATCGACACCGTCAAGGAAGAGGACATCGCGGTATGGATGATGTTTAACCCGCCCAAACCGGACTTCTATCGCCACGGCGCGCCCGGCATAGGCAACGAGGGCTTCTTCGGCGATGAGTATATCGGCTTTGAGGAGTTCTGGGAGACGGGGCCGGACGGCGTGCGGCGGCGGGTGCGCGGGCGGCAGTACGGCACGGACTACCAGGCACCTTTGAATGAGTACGAGGCCTTCTCGGCGGATCAGGCATGGATGCCGACCGTCGTCATGATGGCCAAGAGCACCTATGTTTGGCTGGAGCAACTGAGCCGCAAATATGGCCGGCATATTCATAAGCTCGATCAGATCCCGGATGAAGAGCTGAAGCTGATGGCCGATCGCGGCATGACGGCGCTGTGGCTCATCGGACTTTGGGAGCGCTCGGTCGCATCGCAGCGCATCAAGCACCTGCGCGGGCAGGGTGACGCCGTGGCCTCCGCGTACAGCTTGAAGGAGTACAACATCGCCGAGGACCTTGGCGGGAATGCGGCCTATGAAAGCTTGCGCAACCGCGCGGCACACTATGGCATGCGGCTGGCCAGCGATATGGTACCCAACCATATGGGCATCGATTCGCCTTGGGTGGTGGAGCATCCGGATTGGTTTGTGTTCCGGTGGGAGAGCCCCTACCCGGCGTACAGCTTCAATGGCCCGGACCTCAGCCCGGACTCGCGCGTCGAGATCAAGATCGACGACCATTACTACGACCAGACCGATGCGGCGGTGGCGTTTCGTGTGCGCTATCACGCGAACGGCGAGACGCGCTACATCTATCACGGCAATGACGGCACCACGTTCGCATGGAACGATACGGCGCAGCTGGATTATTCAAAGGCGTATGTGCGCGAGCAGGTGATGCAGACGATCCTGCACGTGGCGCGGATGTTCCCAATTATCCGCTTCGACGCGGCCATGGTGTTGGCGAAGCGCCATGTGCAGCGGCTGTGGTACCCGCTGCCCGGCGTGGGCGGATCGATCCCATCGCGTGCCGAAAATGCGATGACGGATGAGGAGTTCAATGCCATCATGCCGGCGGAGTTCTGGCGTGAGGTGGTGGATCGCGTAGCGCATGAGGTGCCAGGGACGCTGCTGCTGGCCGAGGCTTTCTGGATGCTGGAAGGCTACTTCGTACGCACGCTGGGGATGCACCGTGTGTACAACTCGGCGTTCATGAATATGCTGCGCGATGAGGAGAATGCGAAGTACCGCAGCTACCTGAAAAAGACGATCGAGTTCGATCCGGACATCCTGAAGCGCTACGTAAATTTCATGTCGAACCCGGATGAGCGCACAACGATCGACCAGTTCGGCTCAGGCGATAAGTGCTTCGGTGTGGCAACGGTGATGGCGACGATGCCGGGGCTGCCGATGTTTGGGCACGGGCAGATTGAAGGCTATACGGAGCGTTACGGCATGGAGTTCAAGATGCCGAAGATGACCGAGTTCCCGGATGAGGGGCTGGTCGCGCGGCACAATGCGGAGATCGCACCGCTGTTGAAGATTCGTTACATCTTCGCGGAGAGCGCAAACTTCGTCCTGTATGACTTCTACACCGGCTATGGCGTAAATGAGAACGTGTTTGCGTATTCGAACCGCAACGGCAACGACCGCTCGATCATTCTGTATAACAACAGCTATGCGAGCACGAGCGGCACGATCAAGGTATCGGCGGCTTCGATCGATAAGGGCTCGGGCGAGTTGCGGCAACGCACGCTGAGCGAGGGTCTGGACCTGCCAGGCTATCGTGAGTCGGGCGAGACGATGATGGCGTTCCGCGACCGGGCGCGTGGGTTGGAGTTCCTGCGCCGGGCAAGCGATCTACGCGACAACGGCCTTTCAATCGACCTGCGCGGCTATCAGTATGCCGTGCTGCTGGATTGGCGTGAGTTCTTCTCCACGGCCGAGTACCCCTGGGACCGGTTGTGCGATGCCCTGAGCGGGCAAGGTGTGCCGAATCTACAGGAGGCGCTGCTGAAACTGCGCTACCAACCGCTCCATGCGGCGCTGCGGCGTGCCTTGAGCCGGGAGAATGTCGAGGCGTTTGCGGCGGCCGCGCAGAACCGGCTTGCGCAGAACATAGGGAAGACTACTGGAAGTGCCGAGGAGCCGACGCATCCTGGCGAGAATGGGCAGGGACCGGCCCTCGCAGCCGTTACGGTGAAGGCGAAGGCTAAAACAGCGGCGAAGAAAACAACCAAGGCTAAAGTTCCCGCTAAAAATGCCGACATACAGGTGAGTGAGCAATTGCCGGGCTTCTTTGAGCGAGCGAACGAGGTGTATTGGCGCATGACGGAGGTACTACCGGCGGCAGAGCTGGAGGAGATCGCGGAGGATCTACAGGAAGGCGCGGCCTCGTACCGGCGTGGGCTTGAGCTCATGGCGAAGGCGGCGTTGTCGTTGCCGGCACTCGCTCGTGGCTTCTCGACGGCATGGCCTCCGGTGGTGGGAGCTACCGTGCCGGGGGCGAGTGTAGGGATGAGCCTCCAGCGCACATGGACTCCGATACTGGCCTACCTGCTGTTGCACGCCCTGCCGGGGACGGCGGAGCCGCAGGCGTTATTCGATGAGCTGGACCTCCGTGCGGCGCTGGCGGAGAGCTTTGCCGAGGCCGGGATTGAGGGCGAGGACAAGTGGAGAATGGCAGCGGAGGTGCGGCTGCTGCTCGCAGGCCGGGCACCCATGGACGCGCTGCACACGGAAGGGTTTTGGGCCGAAGGTGATGTGCGCTGGCTTGCCGGTGTGCATGAGAGTGAAGGTGTGCTCTACGTCAATCGGGAGAGCTTCGAACGGATCGTTTGCTGGCTGCAGGTGCCGGCGCTGTTGGGGATCGCGGGAAGGCTGGGTGGCGATGACGGCTATGAGGCGCCTACGGCTGAACTTGCCGAAATCGAAGGCCTGCTGCGGAGCGAGTGCACCCGTATGAGTGAGGCCGGCTACAAGCTGGGTTCGTATCTGGATTCGTACTCGGGTGATAAGGGCGAAGCGGAGCCGGAGACCGTTACGGGGCAAGCGCTGCTGCGCTAGGAGGCATTACGTTGCGATCGACGTTCGTCAGGCAAGGCCATCTGTGACGAAAGACAACCGATTCGACCCTTATCGCCTCCAGCGTTTTATCGACGCACAAAAACCTGTGTGGTCGCAGGTGCGCAGTGAGTTGGCCGCCGGGGAGAAGCGCAGCCACTGGATGTGGTTCATCTTTCCGCAGGTGCGCGGTTTGGGCTCCAGCTTCATGGCACAGCGCTTTGCGATCAGCGGCTTGAAGGAAGCGCGTGCATACCTGGAGCATCCGCTGCTGGGTGCGAGATTGCGCGAGTGCACCGGGCTTGTGAATGCCGTGCAGGGGCGATCGATGGAAGAGATCTTTGGTTATCCTGATGATCTAAAATTTCGGTCCTCCATGACACTGTTCGCGGAGGCTGTGACAAGCAGCGGCGGGCAGGAGGTGAGCTTTGCGGAGGCGCTCACGCGATATTTCGACGGCCAACCGGATGAGGCGACGCTGGCACAGCTTCGCAGGGTCTGAAGTCTTTGGACTATAGCTGATTCTCCATTGTGTGCAATGCCCTTTTCCTGTTTCTCATCCCGTAGGGAATCTGCTCTCTTCTGAAAACTGTAAGGACAACAGCAGATCCCTACGGGATGACAAACAAAGACATCCCTGTGCGGCAAATTAGCTGGGATCAGCCCCTAAGTGAACGTCGGACATGGAGCGCATAGGTGGCGTGGGACTGGGCACCCCACAGATGCTTATAGCTCTCACCACCTCGCAGGAAGTCGAGGGCTGCGAAACCCTCCGCACGGGCGTACCCCCACACGTGGTGGAGCAACAGGGTTCCGGGGCTGAGTTCGGCGGCTTGCGTTGCAAACCCAATGAGGTACAGGTAGAGACGCCGGCGCATGCGCTGCGGCGGGTCCGCCAAGGCATACAAGGTGCCGATCACCTCGTGGCTCAAGGTGAGGCGGAAAAAACGTAGCAGGCCGGCATTGAGAAGCGCAGGGATGGATTCGCGATGATGGGCCTGGACACGCGGATCGGAGAGCACGCCGGCTTCGCCACGGCCATTCCAGCGTGTTTCATGGAATCTGACGAGATGGTCGAGGTTCTCGAGCGCTTCGGCCACGTCTACAGCGACCGTGCAGGTAAGCGGGCCATGAGCAGAGGCGCGTCGCTGGTACCGGCCGATGTTGGCTCGGAGCTTGGCGGGAAGTTCTGCCCTGACGTCAAGAATCGCGGTTGGCTCCGCGGGATCGATGGGCAGCGCCGCTGCCCTGCCCGCAAGCAGCAGAGGGGAATCGGGTACAAGCTGCGAGAGGTACGCGGTATCCCAAACGTCAGGCAAGCCAAGCGCGCCTGTGAGGCCCTCTGAAGCGAAATGAGGGCTTGCCGAAGACCACACGCCCCCAAGATAGTCGGTGGTTCCGGCACCGAGAAGCAGGAATTGCCGTTCGTGCGTCTCAGGCTGCGTGTAGACGTAGAGCGGAAGCAGGCCGAGCAGGCGGCTCGTATTGGCGTCTTCCAGCGCGATGGCATGCAGCTCGCCGTCGGCACCGAACTGCCCCCACCATGGACCAAGCCACGCAGGATGCTGAAACGGTGTGGCGAGCCCATCCTCCTGCCAAAGCGTCGACCACTGCGGGATCAAAGCGTCCAATTCTGCTGTTACGGTGAGGTGCCGAATCGCGAGCGGAGGAACAGTCGTCTGGTGCGCCGTGGAAGAAGCTGGAGGCGCATTCGTCGACCCTTGCACGAGAGGCTTTTCCAAAGCCAGATCTCGGTAGAGCTCCGCATAGCGCTCCAGGGTGCGAGAGAGTGCGAAGCGTTCGGCCGCAATCGTGCGGCACACGTCGCGATCCAGCGTGGGTAAACGTCGGATCGCAGCGGCCATCGCGTCTACGGCCGCACTGTCAGAGCCCGGCGGGATCAGGAATCCGGTGTAGCCGTCCGCTACAATTTCGGGTAGCGCGCCGGAGGCCATGGCGATCACCGGCACACCCGCCGCAAGCGCCTCCATGGCCACGAGGGAACTGGTTTCAGGAGCCAGTGAGGGCACCAGCAGGCAGGCAGCGCGGGCGAGCAGACGTGTCTTGGCCGGCCCGGTCACGGGACCCAAAAAGCGTGCCTCCGCGGGCCGGGACTCCCCAGAGTGCCGATCGGTATGCTCGTTGCCGGCATGGGTGAGCCGCGGCTCAATCTGTTCGGTGAAGTATCGCTGGTGCGCTTCGTAAGGAAAGACCTCGCCCCCAAGCATGGCGGGCATGCCCGCCATGCGCGCGGCATCAAGACCGGTGTGGACATTTTTTTCTGCGCAGATTCGCGCCAGCATCAGCGCGTACCGACCCTCTGAGCGCAGCGAGGAAGTCGCTGGCAGCGGGACGCCGTTGTCGATAACCGTGATGCGGTGATGGGCATGCTCCGGGCAGGCACGTCGCTGCGACGCGGAGACGCAGACAAAGCGGTAGTGCAGGGGCAGGCTCCAGATTGCCTCCGGGTACCAGGCGGGCGGCAGATGCAGCGTTATCAGTACGGGAATGTGTGAAGGGATGCGGTAACGATCGAAGTCGAGACCGTGCATATGAACGAGTGCTATAGGATTTTCGGCGAGCGCGCGATCAATTTGTCCCTGCGTTGATGCTTCGACCGCGCAACGAAGGGCCTCTGTGATCTCGTCCGTCGGCACGGAGATGGGATACAGCCTGCCCTGGGGCTGGGAGCCGGCGTGGGCGACAACGACTGATGTGAAGCCGAAGGACGCGAGGGCGGCTTCCAGCTGCGATAAAATGACCTCCGCGCCGCCCACCGCAGCAGGTCCAATAGGAGCGAAGGGGAAGGCCACGCTCAGGATGCAGCGACCGTCACTCATGTGGACCTGCCGTTTTCGCGGGTGCCAGGTCGGCATGCCTCGATGAGAGAGGCACGATCTGCAATAGCGCCTCGGCGGCGGCAAGGGTGCGAAAGCGCCCGCCATCCATGCCCCAAGGAAATTGCTCATAAAACAGTGTGCCGGGGTGGGGTGGCAGGGTGAAGTCGTAGCTTGGGGCGATGCGAAAGACCTCATGCGTGACGGCAAACTGCGCGAGGGTCTCAGCCTGACTTGCAAAGCAGGCCAGCCGCTCGCGCTTGTTGGCCTGTTCCACAGGCGATAAAGTGCAGCTGCGTGTTGCCGGTGATGCCCATTCGTTCAGGAAGCTGCCGGTTTCCATGGAGCCGTCCGGGCGGGCGTGGTAGAAGGGCGATTCAAGGATGGGTATAGCGCTAGGGCTGGTGGAGGTCGCTGCAGCCGGTGCTAGCCAGCGCACGACCGTGTGCACAGCGAAGGCGCAGGCGTCATGGTCGGGGTGGCCGCCCTCGTAGGGGTGGGTCAGCACGGCTTCCGGTGCAAAGGCCGCGATCGCATCAGCAATGGTTGCTGTAAGCGTGGCGAGATGCAGGGATGCCGTTTGATCCGGCACCGGCAGAGTTGAAACCGCGGGCGCGAGGAGCTGCGGGGAAAGCCCCGCATGGCGGAAGGCGCAGGCGAGCTCCCCACGCCGCGCAACGCGATAGGCGTCCAGGGACGGAAATCCGTGATGACGGGCATCGGCACCGTCGGTGGGCGTCCCGTCTGTCGCGGTCAAAAATCGTGCTGCGGCCAGCCGTTCAAGACGCCCCCCGAGCGCCAGGACCTCGTCATCAGGATGGGCAAGCACCACCAGCAGCCGAGGCAGCGGCAGGGGACTGCCCGCCGGGGCAGCGATACGGTCCAGAACAGCGATTTCCTGGATAGAAGGACTCAAGGGCACGACGCTTAGTGTCTCGCATCCGAACGGCGCTGCCCAGCAGATGAAGATCGCGATGGTTGCGTAATCGGACAGGTCAACATCCGGAATGCAGCTTAGGTGGACTATCGCTTCGTTTTATGTATTTTTTTGCACAAACGGCTGAAGCCCTGAGCCGATCCGCCGATAAGTCCTCTAGCGATTGTGCGGGCATGCAGCTGAAGAGGCGCGGCCGTGCGGATCGGTCTATGGGGGAGTTCATGTTTCAGAAAAACAGGCGTACGTGGGTACAGGGGCAGATTTTGAGGAGTTTGGGTGAGTCCCTGTGGCCTCTTCTGCTCTGCGGGATGGCATCGTTGACGATGGCGGGAAGCGCAATGGCCCAGCTGTCCATCACGCCAACGACGTTTTCGTCACCCACGCTTGTCGGCAGTCCTTCTTCACAGGCCCCCACGGTGACGATTGCAATTAACACGGCGGGCACCGTCCAGTCTTTTGGCGCGTTAACAAGCGGCCTGGCAGATCCATCCCTGGCGGAGTTCGGGGTTACGCAATCGGCAAATTGCCCGGTCGGCTCCCCTGTGAGTGCTGGCCAGTTCTGCCAGGTGACAGCCAGCTTCTCCCCACGCTTCCCCGGTATACGACAGGGAGGCGTGGAGCTGCTGGGGGCGGGTGGCCAAGTGCTCGGGAGAGCACTGGTGAGTGGAATCGGCAAGGGGAGTCTTCCCGTGCTGGTGCCGGGCGATATCAACACAGTCGCCGGCGATTCGCAGTGGATTTATCAGGGTGACGGCGTGCTTGCGATCAATACATCGATCTATCTGCCCCAAGGCATCGTGGTGGACGCGGCCGGCGGACTCTATCTCTGCGACACGTTCAACAATCGCGTGCGCTACGTGGACCCGCAAGGGAAGATTCATACGATTGCAGGAAATGGGACACCGGGCTCTTCGGGCGATAACAGTCAGGCACAGAGCGCTGAACTCAACCTTCCTTCCGGCCTGGCCCTCGACGGCGAGGGAAATCTCTATATTGCCGACACAGGAAACAACGTCATCCGGCGAGTGGATGCGCTGACCCAAATCATCACGACCGTAGCGGGCCAGATAGGGATTTCAGGGTACGCGGGCGATGGAGGTGCAGCTGCGCAGGCCCTGCTGAAGGCGCCGCAAGGGCTGGCCCTGACCGCAGCCGGGGACCTCCTCATCGCCGACAGCGGCAACAGCGCTGTGCGGCAAGTCACGTTTTCGACTCGGCAGATCAACACTGTCGCCGGAACGGGCACCTCCGGTTATAGCGGGGACGGCGGCCCGGCGACTCAGGCACAGCTGAATGCTCCCTTCGGCGTTGCCGTTCGCGTCGACGGTGCCATTGCGATTGCCGACACGACAAACAATGTCATCCGTCTTGTCGATACCTCCGGCGTGATTACCACGGTAGCGGGTGATGGACAGGGCACCTATGGCGGCGATGGCCTGGCAGGGGGAGCAAAGCAGGCGCATCTCTACAGCCCCGCATCTGTGGCCTTTGACCCTGCCGGCGATCTTTTTATCGCCGACTCCGGAAACAATCGCATACGCGGCGTCTTCGGCGAACCCGGCACCATGACCACTCTGGTGGGAAACGATAGCCAGGGATTCGCGGGTGATGGCGGGCCTTCGGATCAGGCGAGCCTGTATGGTCCAGAAGCCTTGTACTTCGATCAGAGAGGGAATTTGTGGCTTTCGGATCGGTTTCATCACCGGGTCCGTGAGGTCAACGGCTCCCTGCTGAGCCACCAGTTCCCGGCGATGAAGGTAGGCAAGCTTTCGGCACCCTTTGCGGGAACACTGTACAACGGTGGCAACGCCAATTTGCTTCTTCAGGTACCAACGCAGATCGCAGGCCTTATCCAGGCAGAGCTTGACTCGGACCCCCGCGTGACTACCTGTGATTCTTCGCCGCTCGCACCTTCCGCCTTTTGCGTGATGGGTATCGAGTTTGCCCCCACGCAGGTGAATGACGACGACCACGGCTCTGTTACGTGGGTGTCCAATGCACCGAACGTTACCCCTGTCGACGCCCTGGACAGCAAGGTGCTGAGCGTTGAACCTACGGTGCTCGCCATAAGTTCAAGCCTTAACCCGGGTGTGCTCGGGCAGCCTGTCACACTAACTGGCAGTGTCGCTCTGACCAGCACGGGCAAAGGCGCTGGTTTGACGGGAACGGTGACCTTTTCGGAGGGCAGCACACCCTTATGCTCTCCACAAAATATTGATGCAACTGGAAATGCTACGTGCCTGGTCTCAACTCTCTCGTTGGGTTCTCACACCTTTACGGCAACGTACTCCGGCGATGCGAGCGATGCAGCTGCAACGTCGGCTCCCTATACAGAAATCATCAAGCAACAGCCGGCGCTGGCACTCGCCGTTTCGACCAGCCCTGCGATTGTGAACAGCAATGTTTCTCTCACTTTGGTCGCAACCGATACCGCTGGCACCGGGACCCCCACAGGGGTAGTCACCTTCTACGATGGGGGCGTTGCATTGGCTTCCGTGCCGCTCAATGGGGCCGGCGTCGCACAGTTCAGTACGCAGATGTTAGGCATAGGCGTGCACAGTCTGTCTGCGCAGTACAGTGGCGACGCCGCGGATGTGAAAGGCACTTCGAACATCGTTGCGGAACAGATTACGCCTGCGAACACGGTGACCGTTCTGGCCTCAAACAGCAGTGATCCAATGATTGGTTCGCCCTTGATCCTGGTCGCCACGGTTGTAAGCGATGCCGGTCCGGGGCCTACAGGAACCGTTCAGTTCATCGATGGTACGGGTTCCGGGGCCGCTGTGATCGGGGTAGCCACGCTGAGCACCAATGGTACCGCTTCCCTCACTGTGAACACCTTGCTTCCCGGAGCACACAGTATCGTCGCGACCTACGGCGGCGATGCGAGCAGTGCTGGAAGCAGTTCCGCAGCATTGCCCGAGTTGGTAAAGGCCAGCGGTATCTCGCTCCAGTCCAGCAGCAATCCATCCGTCAGTGGGCAGAACGTCGTCTTGAGTGCTCAGCTAAACGCCGCTGGCCCTCTTCCCCCTACGGGGATGGTGATCTTCCGCAATAGCGATGTGATTCTGGCTTCGATACCGATCAACGGTACAGGCTTGGCGAGCTTTACGACGCAGGTGCTTTCCGTGGGTACCCATGCGATCACGGCGAGCTTTGCGGGTGACAGCCATTACGCCGCGGCGGGTGGTCAACTCACACAGATCGTGATGGACGCAACAACAGCAGTCACGCTCACTGCAAGCGCGAACCCTACAATCTATGGACAGGCGCTCAGCTTGCAGGCGGCCGTCACCAGTAATGGCGGCATCGCTGGCGGCACGGTGAACTTCACCGATGGCAACACCGTCATTGGAAGCGCCCAGCTTGACGGCAGTGGCGTTGCGGTCCTTAGCGTATCGACGCTGACCCCCGGCATGAACATGCTTGTGGCCAGCTATGCGGGGGATGGCAAGGCGAGTGCATCGTCCTCGGTGCCCATTGCTGTAATCGTCAAACAAATTACAGCTCTCGCGGTCAGCGCCAACAGCGATCCCGCTCAGACGTTGAGTGCCATCACCTTCACAGCTTCGGTCGCCACTCCAGGCGCGGCTGCGACAACGGGTACGGTCAGTTTTCATGATGCCGGCACGGATCTCGGCACAGCGCCGATCGATGCGACAGGGCACGCGACGTTGACCTTGCCGCAGATGAGTGCCGGGGACCACATCATCACGGCGAGCTACCCCGGCGATGGCGCGAATTTGCCGAGTACCTCCGGGGACTATCGCGAAACGGTTCAACAGCGGCCCACATCCATCACCGTTACAGGCTCTTCAACGGACGCAACGAACCCCCAGCAAATCACACTCATTGCGGTTGTGAAGGGCCAGGGTTCGGTGCCGCCAGGCGGTACGGTCACCTTTACCAACGGCGGTATCACAATGGGCCAGGCCACCGTGGATAATACCGGTGTTGCGACGATCACCGTGATCTTCCAACGCACCGCAGAGCCGATTGTGGCGAGCTACTCGGGTGACGTTTCTTACGCTGCATCGCAGTCGTCATCGACAAACATCACCGCGGGACAACCGGCGCAGTTCACAATCGCAGCCAGTGCAGCGAGCGTGACGCTGGTTACACATCAGCACACAACCATCACCGTGAGCTTAGGGTCTGTGAAGGGCTTTACGGACAACATTGCCTTGGGCTGTCTGGGTCTGCCCTTCGCGGGGACATGCACCTTTACGCCATCGCAGGTGAAACTGTCGCCCGATGCCACCGCAACATCGACGTTGATTCTCGATACGGGCGATCCGCTCGGCGCTGGTTCGGGCACGAGCGCTTCACTTATCCGCCGCCAAGGGACACTGCTTTGCGGACTGCCGTTTGGCTTACTGGTATGGCTGCTGCGGCACAAGGAACGGAATGCCGCGCGGCGGAAGCTGGGCACGCTCCTCGTTGTTGCCCTCGCCTTCGCCCTCACCACGGGACTTACCGGCTGCAGTGGGCTGACGACCAGTGGAACACCACCGGGGACGTATAAGTTCACGCTCGTGGGAACCGGACAGGGTTCAGGCACAACGCAAACACAGATCATCACTTTGGTGGTGACCCAGTGAGGGCGATGCGGTGGTTCCTCTTCTTCGCTCTGCTCTGCGGCCTGAATGCGAGAGCATGGGCGCAGGCAGTCTCTACGGCGAGCGGTCCGGGAAGTTATCTCACAGTGGGTGGTGGCTTCTCCACATTCCAGTCTGCTTACGGTCAGCGGAATATTGCCGGTGCCTTCCTATACGCGGATGCGAATCCGCATTGGCGAGTGGGTTTCGAAGGCGAGACGCGTTTTCTGAATCACCACACCTTTGAGGACGTAACCGAAACCAACTATCAAGGCGGGATACGCGTGCTGATTCTGCGGCCCCGTCGCTTTCAACCGTACGGTAAATTTCTCGCTGGCATGGGCCGGATCACCCTTCCGTTCAACTACGCGCACGGTTCGTTTCTTACCTATGCCCCGGGTGCCGGACTCGATGTAGCGGTGAACAATTTCGTGACCCTTCGCGCGCTTGATTTTGAATACCAGCATTGGCCGCAGTTCACGTATGGATCTTTAAATCCCTATGGTTTCAGCACCGGCGTCAGCGTGCGGCTTAATCCTGTCATCAGGTATCCTCGGGGGCTGCACATGCGACGTTAGGGTGTTTCGTGCAAAGTGCCGCACCAGCAGCATACTGGCGCTGGTTGCAGCCCGTAGACCTGAGCTCTGGAGCTATGTTGGCAGTGCAGTATGGGTCTTGGGAAAGCCGCACGCTTTCGCCGGCGTGTATGGTGCCCCTGTAGCCCTATCGGCTCTGCATCTGAGACGAGCACGCGTCAGGAAGCAGCAGGTTGGCACCCGTTGGGTTTAGCGGATCCGAGATGCAGCCGCGGGTCCTCGTGGTTACAGCTGTTGTACGCCGTCTTCGACGGCCAGATCGTCGACGCTGATCTTGAGCGCCTCGCCAAGTTTGCGATAGCCCTCACGCCATTCCCGGCTCCAGTAGCGGCTCTCCGGGCGATGCAGCAGATCGCTCCATATGTTCTGTGCTTGCCATAGATTCGAAGGCGCGGGTAAGGTGCGGAGGCTGTCCGCTATGGCCAGCGATTCGGCCATGATGTTCATCTTCTGCGCGGGAGCAGCGGCTTCAAGCGCGATCATGGCGCGTTTCATGCGGCTGTCGGCAGCATAGCTGAGCATCGCCGTGTCCACGGCAACGTTATCCATCTCCGCGCGGCGGAGTAGCCGTGCGACTTCGGCCTGATCATAGCGTTCTGCCTCGAGTGCGCGGCGCAGGCTGGCGTTGATGGCGAAGCCTGCCGTGAGCGCCAGGGCCGGAGGCGCGGGTACGTTGGACTCCCCAAGGAAATGCAGCAGTGTGGCGTGCTCTTCGTATATGCGCATCAACGAGTCTTCCACTTCGGACAAGGTCTGGTTAAGGATGCTCTTGATGATGCTGTGCTGCTCGTCGGCGAACAGCGAGGTGAGCGAGTACGTTGTGGATCCAAAGAAGCCATCGATCAGACGGATCAGCTCAGGCAGGTTGGCGCGGCGCACAGCGATGCGCGCCTTGGTGTCAAATTCGCGCCAGGCTGATTCGTCTTCCGGTGCAAAGCGCGTCACGGCAGCGGAGAGGTTCTGGTCGCCGAGGTGAAGCACGGCGAAGCAGATCTCCTCGGTTTCTTCAGTGATGCGCGAGGTAAGGCGGGCGCGGCCCAGGGCCACGCGGCCGCTGCCGGAGGTGAGCACATCGTAGCTGTGGCGGCGCACTTCAAAGCAGAAGATCTGCCCGGTCTCCGGATAGGAGCGGAACATGGAGGAGATGGCATAGTGTGCGCCCACGTGCTCCAGGTCGAGCCGCGCACTCTTGGCCCATCTGCGATAGATCTCCGCACCATCGCGCTGTTCGGGGACATTGCTTTTAGCGCGCTCAAGCACATCGAGAAACTCGGTCTCGAGCGCAACACCCGCCTCGCCGAACAGTTTGGCCGCGAGCTGCAGCACACGGCCGGCGTAGGCAATAATCTGTACGGTCTCAATGCCGGAGATTTCGTCGAAGAACCAACCGCAACTCGTATACATGAGCTGGGTATGGCGTTCGAGTTCCAGCAGCTCGAGCGCGGTCACGCGTTCGGCGGGTGTGAGCGTAGGCGTTCCGTGCGTCATGAGGAACTGATCCACGCAGGCACGACGACGGTCGAGCACGACAGCGATATACGCATCGCGCGCGGTCCACAGGTCTTTCAGCAGCGGGGCGGCGAGCGCCTCCGCAAGCGGCGCTGTGCGGTCGCGCAGAAGATCGAGCGCCTCGCGCAGCGGACCGCGCCAGGCCTGGTTCCAGCCGGGCTTGCCGCCGTTGCAGCCGCAATCGGAACGCCAGCGCTCCACGCCGTGGAAACAGCTCCAGGAGCTGTTTTCGACCACCTCGGCCTGCCAGCGGGGCGGGAACTTTGACAGAAACTCGCCATAGTTGGTGGGCTGCGCGAGCCCGGTGTCCTCGATCCAGTGCATGGCATAGCTGAGTGCCATTTCACCGTGCCGGTGGTGATGGCCGTAGCTTTCGCCGTCAGTGGCTACATGCGCGAGTTGCGGCTCATCCATGCCGTTGTTGCTTTCGGAGCTGCGGGGACGCAGGCTTCCGAGAATGCGGCGGCCGAACTCCTCCCCGGAGTTGAGCAAGCCCTCAAAGGCGATGGCGCGCGAGGCTGGGCCATCGTAAAAGAAGACTGCGATGGAGCGGCCCCCGTCCAGCTGGATCAGGTAGGGATGCGTGGGATCGACGGACGCGTTGGTCGTGCCGGTCCAGGGCTCCTCGGAGGCGGGTAGGGGTGAAGTCGCGTTTGCCCGCTCCGCCTCGTCCTGCACTCTCTCCTGCACGACCAGGCGGCGTACGCGGGCGCATTGGCTTGGTGCCAGAACGGTGTACTGGATGCCCTCCTGCGCCATGAGGTCGAGCACGGCACGAGAAACCGCCGTCTCGGCCAGCCACATCCCTTCCGGCTTGCGGCCAAAGCGATGGGTGAAGTCGGCGATCCCCCAGCGGATCTGCGTGCGTGCGTCGCGCTCTGAGGCGAGCGGCATGATGATGTGGTTGTAAACCTGCGCGAGCGCCGAGCCGTGGCCGCCAAAGCGCAGCGCGCTGGCGTGGTCGGCGTCCTGAATCATCCGGTAGGTGCGCGAGGCAAAGGCTTCCAGCCAGCTGAGCAGCGTGGGGCCGAAGTTGAAGCTCATGCGCGCGTAGTTGTTCAGGATGCGCGTGATGCGGCCGGTCTTGTCGGTGATGCGGGAAGCGCCGTTGGGGGCGTAGCACTCCGCCGTGATGCGCTCGTTCCAGTCGTGAAACGGATTGGCGGACTCCTGCATCTCCACCGTCTCCAGCCACGGATTTTCCCGCGGCGGCTGGTAAAAATGCCCATGAACGCAGACATAACGCCCGGGGGCCACAACCTTCGGTTCGGTTTGAATGGAAAGCGGGACGGATTCGTGCACAGGCATAACGCTCGGGACCCTCAAAGATCTAGTTTATCGAACGCATGGGCTGCGAAGACGAACTCGTCACCACGGTAGAGGGGTCGGGAGAGCGTCCGCCATGCCACTTGGGTCGCAGACTGAGCTAGGAGCTAGGAGCTAAGAGCCCAAAAGCTGAGAGCTAGGAGCTAGGAGCTGAGAGCTAGGAGCTGAGAGCTAGGAGCTAGGAGCTAGGAGCTGAGAGCTAGGAGCTGAGAGCTAGGAGCTGAGAGCTAGGAGCTGAGAGCAAACCCTCCCCATAGAGGTGTCCTCTCGACCGGAGGCGCAGCCGCAGTGGAGAGACCTGCAGGTACGTGGCCGAAAGGCAGGTTCCCCCGGGAATGACAAACAGAAAAGCTGAACGCACCGCCATAGTTGACCGCCAAGAGCCAAGAGCCAAGAGCTGAAGGTAAGAGCTAGAAACCACGTCGCTACTCCGGTTGTACGGTCGTGCCGGCGGCCAGGTCACAGGCGCGCCACAGATACCAGCTGGCAACCGAGCGCCAGGGCTGCCACCGGCGGGCGCGGCGCTCCATGGCAGCGGGCGTGGCGAGCAGGTCGGGTGTGACTTTGGTATCCGGCTTCAATCCTTGAAAGGTCAGCGCAAAACCTTTGCGGACACCATAATCCGAGACGGGCAGCACATCCGGGCGGCCCAGGCGAAACATCAGGAACATTTCGGCGGTCCAGCGACCGATGCCGCGTACCTGGGTTAGGTGCTCGATGATCTGCTCGTCCCCCAGGCCACGGATGCGGGCGAGCGAGGGAACGGTGCCATCGACGGTCTTGGCGGCGAGATCGCGAATCGCCAGGGCCTTGTTGCCGGAGAGCCCGGCGTTGCGCAGCTGCTCGTTGGGGCAGTCGAGGACATCCTGAGCGGAAGGGTGCTTGCCCAGCCCGCATACCGGCTCGAAACTCGTGAGAAGTTTTGCGTGAATGGCCGCGGCCGCCTTGCCGTGCAGCTGTTGATACAGGATGGAGCGGAGCAGTGCCTCAAACGGTGATTGCTGCGCTGGAAGTTTCAGGGTAAAGGGTCCGGCACGGGCGATCAGCTTCGCCAGCTTCGGATCTGCGGCAGAGAGGGCACGCACCGCTTCGGCGGTGTCGAAAAGCGGTTTGCGCGTGCGCTGGGAGGGAGCGGCCATGCGGCTCAGTGTCCCATAATCAGACACGAACCGGCTTTGAAAAAGCATCCTTTACGGCTGTCTTCGCGTAAACTACAAGCATGATTGGTCGCGTAGAAAAAACGGCTGGGGGCTATGTTGTCCCGCTGACGGCGGAGATGGCGCAGCAACTGCAGGTTGCGGAAGGTTGTGAGGTGGAAGTGCTGCCGATCACGACAACCGCCGGCGTGCGCTATGCGAGCATGGAAGACTCTCTCGCCGCGTTCGAGCGGACCTTGCCGCAGCACGAGAACAGCTATCGCGCGCTGGCAAAATGAGCTTTGTATTCTTGACCTGGCTTTGGTCAAGGCTCTGCACAAATAACAAATTTCGCGGTTTGGCGGATCGCATGGCTTGCGTGATGAGGGTTTGTTGCAGTCCGCCGTGCTCCGGGCGGAGAACAAGGCCGCTTACGATCCGGATGCGGGAGCTCCGGCCATCGCTGCCTCCCTGGCCTGGGGGTTGATTAAGAATCATGCCTTCATCGACGGCAATAAGCGGATCGGCTTGGTAAGCATGATTGTCTTCCTCGACCTCAACGGCTACCGGTTTACCTGCACCGAGGTGGAAGAAACTGCTATGGTCTTGCGGGCGGCAGCGAGCGAGATCACCGAAGACGAATGGACGGCATGGGTGCAGGGCGTGGTCGCGCCCGCCTGAATGGACCAGTATCGACGACCACGTGATAAACCTTCGCAGTGGCTGACTGGCATAGGACTATTTTGTGTTCGCTTGGATCTCACGAAGAAATTCCACAAATCCAGACTAAGCAGCATCGCGAGCAGTCTCAGTGCCGAGCGTTGTTCCGCCAAAATCAATCACTCTGGTCGCGTCGGGTGATTTGTAAGTTTCTGTCGGCGCACTTGGCCCTTGCCAGTAAACGATGGCTTGCGTGATTGAAGGTCATCAGCGTTACTGACGAGAAAAAGTCGGCGTTCTGGAGCGTGTTCTGAACATCGCGTGCCATTCGTGCCGATGGCCAGATCGCATCGGCGTCGGAAGCGGCAAGAAAAACTGGACCTGCGATCCGGGCTACCGGGATGGCGGCAACGCCAGCTTTGGTCCTATCGGCAAGGGGTTCAGCAAAAGCTGCAGCCCCTGCACGTGGAGAAGGAATGAGAAAGGGCAGCAGTTTGCCCTGATAAGACCATCCACTAGGGCCTTTAGGGTCTGTGCTGCCCATAGCACCCCACACAACGCTTGAGGGCGAGAAGACGGCTACACCGTTCACGTCCTGATCGTAAGCGGCCGTTAGGAGAGCTGCCTCTAAACCGCGAGAGTAGCCAACGGCGATGACATGCTCCAAAAGCGTACTCACGCCAGCCTTTAACCAAGCGACAGCACTTATAAAGCTTTCAAGTGGGGTATTCGAGAACTTTCTTCTGCTGTCGTAGGCGTCGTGGTAATCCAGGCCGAGTACCACATAACCCAAGCTTGCCAGCTTAGGGCCGATGTCATCGGCAGTGTAAAGATGTCCTTCAGTTCCTCCGATCAGCAAGATCCCGGTATTGTGTTCGGTCGGATCATTGGGCTTGTAGAGCCGGCCAAGAAAAGCCGGTTGCTTCACGTCAGTTGTGCTCACTCCCGGCGTTTGGGGAACTCCACTCGTAGCGTCTCCTGCCGAGATTTGCCCTGACTGCAAAAGTTGAGCAAGCGTGCTACCCATCAAAGGATTGATTTGTGCCCTGCCTAGATGCGCCAGCGCAGGAAATGTCCAGCCATGGTGAAGCAGGTAGCCCACGGTCAACCAGCCGCCGCAATATGCTTCTCGCGTGAGACCGGACGCTCCGGTTCCGTAGGTGAACTGTGTGATGGCAGTTTCGCCAGTATCGAGCAGATGTGGCTCTAAGCCACGCAAGATTCTACCCTGCTCTCGCTGGCAGTTCGTAAACCAGTCAGAGGTCAGCGAAACGTAAGAGAATTCCGGCTCGCCTGGATGGAGGCGTTCGGTGGCTCGCATCGCCAGGCCTTCGGTGAACATGAGGGTACCGACCGTCTGTTCGCCAGCAGCCCATAACCCTCCCAAACTTTCATTTACGGCATGCGTAAACTCATGCGTCATGGTCAACTCACTTCCGGGGCGCTCGATAGGGAGAGCGATCATCGGTTTACCGTCAGTCGTTTTGGCCGCAAACGCATTTCCATCGAAGGTGCCTACAAAAGGAATGACGACGATATGCTCGGGTTTTGCGGAAGAGGAGGCAGCCCCGCCGAGCAACGCCACGACATCATCAAGAGACTGCTGGGGCAAGGGGTGAAGGGCAGCAGCGCCTGATGCTATACGCGCCATAGCCGCTGGATATTTTGGCCATGCTTGGTCTAGCAGCTTTCAACCCTCTTCGCGGCCCCGAGCTGTTGGGGGAACCGCAAGAAAACCGTCCAGCTTCTCAAACCGGGTCCAGCGCTCCGACTCGCTGATGCCAGGACCTTTCGCAGCCGCGTAGAACGCCAGGAACTTCGGGGTGAAGTCACGGATCTCCACTTGAAAGGCTGCGGAAGACGGTTGCGGCACTACCTGCCCTGTAGCGGTGATGCACGTCAGGAACAAACCTATCCTCAATAGGACGGGCTGCAAGACGACGCCTCTCGACGCGAACAATTTGCTGAAAGTCACAGATCTCGCCTCTTTTAGAGGTCCCTTGCCAAGATAGCGCCGGTACGTGCAAGAAGAGTAGTTGTTCACATCTCGTGTGATGAAGCTAAATAAACTCGCAGGGATGCCGACCTGAATACGGCAAACTCGGACTACCTTGGCCGCCGTTATAGGCCGAATACCGGGTCATGCATGCAGGATTTCGGACGATTTTTCCGCAGGACGCAGGATCGGGAGGATCCGCTTTTCGATAATCGCAGGAATGGCCCCAGGCCCTTGCGCCGGGGGGGCCGGTCGTGGTCCGATGGGTTCATTGGCCGCTGCTATACTCTGAGCTTTCAGGGTTAGCAACAGGTTCTCTCCGACGTGAACTCGAGGCCGCGTGGCCTAAGGGCGTCGGGAGCGAGAGCCACCGAAGGGCACGCAAGATCAACACACCAAGGCTTTTGGACATAGGCTGAGGTTGCAGGGACGCACTCATGGCGCAGGTATTTGACCGCAGTTCGAACGCGCTGATCCGCGCGAGCCTCGTTCTGGCGGGCTTGATCGTAATCATCACGGGCGTAACGCTCAACCAGCTGCAGCGCTCGCCGTGGGTCACCCGGCAGGGCCAGCGCGCGGACCAACCCGTGCCGTTCAGCCACAAGCATCACGTGGAAGGTCTCGGGCTGCAATGCCAGTACTGCCACACCGTGGTGGAAAAAAGCATGTATGCCGGCATTCCGCCCACCAAGACCTGCATCAACTGCCACTCGCAGATCTGGACGAATGCACAGCTGCTCGAGCCGGTGCGGCAGAGTTGGGCGACCGGGCAGTCGATTCCCTGGATCCGTATTCACGATTTGCCCGATTATGTGTACTTCAATCATTCGGTGCACGTAAACAAGGGGCTGGGCTGCTCCTCCTGCCATGGTCGCGTGGACGAGATGCCACTGATGTATGCGCAGAACACGCTGCAGATGGAATGGTGCCTGAACTGCCATCGCAACCCGGTGAACAATCTGCGGCCGACTAGCGAGATTTACAACATGGCCTGGGCGGGCCCCTCCACGGAGCATCCCGTATTCTGCACGCAGACCGGCACGACCGGACCGACGGCCAATCAGGTCTCGTGCACGACGAAGGATCCGGGCGGCCATAATCCCGAAATTGCCATGCTGCAGGCACCACCGATGCCGCAAGGCGGCGGGCAGGCGTCCCCGGCAACCAACGGCGGCCTGAATGGCTCGCAGGAGGGTACGGGTACGGGCAATCAGACGAGTCCGGAGGGTCCTGGGCGCCCGGGCATGACGCATCCGCAGTCGGGCGAGCAGCATGACACCGAGCCGGTACCGATCAATGGCTCGGGCCAGGCCACGTCCAATGTGCCGGTGATCCGTATGCCGGCCAGCTATCAGAAATTTACCGACCAGAAGGCGCTCGGCGAGTTCCTGGTCGACCGGTACCACATCCGCACGCCCAATCAGCTGTCCAGCTGCGAAACGTGCCACCGGTAGACCGCGATCCCCATGGAGTTCAAGCAGGAAATGAGTAACGAACACACATCCAAGCAAGAAGTGATTGCCGCTCCGATGCCGGTGCAGGTGGTCACCCAGATTGCCCCGGCAGGGCGTGCGCTCGCAGCGACTGGCGTCCAGAGCGCGCCTGCCGCAGGCGGCAAGATGACGCTGTCCGAGGTGCGCTCGCGGCTGGAAGGCAAAACCGGCAAGCGCTTCTGGCGCAACCTGGACGACTTGGCCGACACGCCGGAGTTCCAGGAGATGATGCAGCAGGAGTTCCCACGCCAGGCCGGCGCGGGGGAGTGGACCAACGCCGTCTCGCGGCGTGGCTTCATGAAGGTGATGGGGGCCAGCTTCGCGTTGGCTGGTTTGGCCGGCTGCACCAAGCAGCCCGACGAGGCGATCTACCCCTACATCAAGCAGCCCGAGGATCTCGTGCTCGGCACCCCCATGTACTTTGCCACCGCCCACCCGTTCCCCACGGGCGCGGTGCCGGTGCTGGTGAAGTCCTATGCCTTCCATCCGGTGAAGATCGAGGGTAACCCCGAGCACCCGGTCTCGAAGGGCAAGGCCGACGCATACACGCAGGGCTCCTTGCTCGACCTGTATGACCCGGATCGTTCGCAGCACGTGCGCTTCCGTGGGGAAAACTCCGAGTGGCCCTACTTTCAGCAGCAGTTCGGTGCGGCGGTAAGCCAGTTGCCGGGTGGGCAGGGGCTCTACTTCCTGGGCGAAGCGAGCACCTCGCCGACCTTTGCGGCTCAGTGGAAGCAGGTGCAGGCGAAGTATCCGCAGGCCAAGCTGGTGCAGTATGAGCCCGCTGTCGGCGACGGCTACCGCACGGTATCGAAGGCTGCCTTCGGCGACTACTACGACACCCAGTACCGGCTTGAAGACGCTGACGTGATCCTGTCCCTGGATGCGGATTTCCTGGGTGGCATTCATTTCCCGGGCTTTCTGCCGATGTCGCGCGCCTATGCCGAGCGGCACCGTTTTGAAGAAGGCAAGCCGATGAACCGGATGTATGTCGTGGAGACGACGCCTTCGGTAACGGGCTTTAAGGCCGAGCATCGCCTCGCGTTGAAGCCGAGCGAGGTGGACGCCTTCGCCTCCGCGCTGGTGGCCGGTACCCCCATCCAGCTTTCGAATCCGGCGGCGCAGACGTTTTTCACCTCTGCTTTAGCGGACCTGAAGAGCGCAGGCGGGCGCTGTGCCGTGATTGCCGGACCGCAAGGATCTGCGGCGTGTATCGCGGCGGCGATGCAGCTGAATGCGCAGTTCGGTGCCGTGGGCAAGGCTGTCGTGTATACCCCGACGGTGCACACGATCCCCAGCGAGGGCAACGCCGACCTGAAGGCGCTGGTTGCCGACATGAACGCCGGCAAGGTGAAGTGGCTGGTGATGCTCGGGACCAACCCGATGTACAACGCCCCGGCAGACCTGAATTTCGCGCAGGCGTTCAACAACGTGCCAAACACCGTGCACCTGGGATCGCATGTGGATGAGACCGGCTTCTACGCCACATGGCACATCCCTAAGGCGCATTACCTCGAAACCTGGACGGACACGCGAGCTTACGACGGCACAATCTCGATCGCACAACCGATGATTGCGCCCCTGTACGGCGGCGTGTCTGCGCATGATGTGGTGGGATCGCTGATTGACCCGTCACAGGGGCCGTACGATCTTGTGCTCGCAACCGCCAAGACGTACATCAAGGGCGACTTCCAGAAGGGGTGGCAGAAGGCGCTGCATGATGGCTGGGTGGAGGGTACGGCATACCCGCCGTCGAACCTGGGCGCGCCCAAGGCTATGCCCGCCATGGCCATGACGCCTTCCGCCGGCAATACGCTGGAGGTTCGCTTCCTCGCCGATCCGTCGATTTATGACGGACGCTATGCAAACAACGGCTGGCTGCAGGAGCTTCCGCGCCAGGTGACGAATCTTTCCTGGGACAACGCCGCGCTGGTGAGTTTGGCGACAATGGAGAAGCTCGGCATTGAGGAGAACGAGGCTGTCGAGCTGACCGTGGGCGGCCGCAAGATGATTGTGCCGGTGTTGATGGTGCCGGGCCATGCCAATGACAGCGTGACGCTGCACCTCGGGCAGGGCCGCCGCGGTGAGGCGGGCCGCGTGGCTGCCGGTGTGGGCGTCGATGCCTACCAACTGCGCACCATCGACCAGCCAAACGCCATGGGCGGCGCAACGCTGACCAAGGGCCACGGCATGTATGACCTTTGCGTAACCAAGGTGCACAACATCGAGCATCGCGGTGCCTATGCGCAGCGCGATCTCGAGCACCCTGAGAGTGACAAGCAGGGCACCTACTCCCTCGCCGGCCATGAGGCGGAGGAGCGGTCCATCATCCGCTACGCCACCGTTGAAGAGGCCACCAAGAACCCCGGCTATGCGCACAGCGGCGCGAGCGAGACGCTGGTAAATAAGGTCGGGTACAACCCGCAAGGTGAATCGCCGAAGCAGGATGAGAGCATGTTCCCGGATGCCTGGCACTACGATCACCAGGATCCCTCCTGGCGGACCGAGCAGGCAGCCTGGGCCATGTCGGTGGACCTGAACTCGTGCATCGGCTGCAACGCCTGCATCGTGGCCTGCTATGCGGAAAACAACATCGCTGTGGTGGGACGGGAGCAGGTCAAGGTCGGCCGCGACATGCAGTGGCTGCGCATCGACAATTATTACGAAGGCGATCTCCACGCACCGCGCGCACACTTCATGCCGATGATGTGCCAACACTGCGAGAACGCGGGCTGTGAGCAGGTTTGCCCAGTGGGGGCCACGGTGCACACGCCGGAAGGCCTGAACACCATGGTGTACAACCGCTGTGTGGGTACGCGCTACTGCTCAAATAACTGCGTGTACAAGGTGCGCCGCTTCAACTTCCTGCTGTACTCGGACTACGACACGGAGAGCCTGAAGTTTGCACGCAATCCGGATGTAACGGTACGCTCCCGCGGCGTGATGGAGAAATGCACCTATTGCGTGCAGCGCATCATGGCCGCCAAGATCACCTCCGACAAGGAAAACCGGCCGATCCGCGATGGTGAGATTGTGACCGCATGCCAACAGACCTGCCCGACCGACGCCATCGTGTTCGGCAATAAGAACGACAAATCGAGCAAGGTGTACAAGCGCCGCGAGAGCGAGCGCGACTACCAGGCGATTGGCGATCTGAACTATCGTCCACGTACCACCTACACGGCCGGTGTTATCAATCCGAACCCGGAGCTTGCGAAGGAGTCCATCTAACCATGGCCACCCAAGGACCGATTCACGACCTCGAAACCGTTGTAGACCCCATGATGGACCCTCGTACCGGCGAGTACGTGGTCATCGCCCCGGGCCACAACTTCAAGAGTGTTACCCAGAAGATTGCCGGCATCGTGCTCACGGCCAATACGCCCTGGGCTTGGTTTGGCGGCCTGTTTATCGCTTCCACCATCGCCTCGCTGGTGGTGGTGGCGGTGACTTGGCTGCTGCTGAAAGGCGTCGGCATCTGGGGTATCACCATCCCCGGCGCGTGGGGCTTTGCGATCATCAACTTCGTCTGGTGGATCGGTATCGGCCATGCCGGTACGCTGATCTCGGCGATTTTGCTGCTGTTTAAGCAGCAGTGGCGCAACTCGATCAACCGTTTCGCGGAGGCGATGACGATCTTCGCCGTGGTCTGCGCGGGCATGTTCCCGCTGCTGCACATCGGTCGGCCCTGGCTGGGGTACTGGTTGCTGCCTTACCCGAACACAATGAACGTCTGGCCGCAGTTTCGTTCGCCGCTGGCCTGGGACGTGTTCGCGGTCTCCACCTATGCGACGATCTCGATCGTGTTCTGGTACATCGGCATGATTCCCGATCTCGGCACGCTGCGCGATCGTGCCCAGCTGCCAGTGGCCAAGTACATCTACGGCCTGCTCTCGCTGGGCTGGCGCGGGTCGACGCGGCACTGGATCCGCTATGAGTCGGCATCGTTGCTGCTGGCGGGTCTATCGACGCCGCTGGTGCTCTCCGTGCACACAACCATCTCGTTCGACTTCGCGGTCGCGGCGATGGCCGGGTGGCATACGACGATCTTTCCGCCCTACTTCGTCGCCGGTGCGGTGTACTCGGGCTTTGCGATGGTGCTCACGCTCGCCATCCCGATTCGCAAGTGGTACCACCTTGAGGATCTGGTCACCCTGCGTCACCTCGACAATATGGCGAAGGTCATGTTGACGACCGGGTCCATCGTGGCCTATGGCTACGGCATGGAGGTCTTCATGAGCTGGTATTCGGCCAGCCATTGGGAGTTCTTCATGATGTGGAACCGTATGTTCGGACCAATGGGCTGGGCGTACTGGATGCTGATCCTCACTAATATTGCGATCCCACTGACTACCCTATGGTCAAGGCGCTTGCGTGTCAGCCCGGGCTATCTTTTCTTCCTCAGCTTCGTGGTGAATATCGGCATGTGGTTTGAGCGGTTCGTCATTGTTGTTACCTCGCTCTATCGCGATTACCTGCCGTCGAGCTGGGGCACGTACCGCGCGACGAAGTGGGATTACATGCTGTTCATCGGCACCTGGGGGCTGTTTACGACGCTGTTCCTGCTGTTCGCTCGTTTTGCGCCGATGGTGCCGATGTCCGAGATCCGCATGATGCTGCCGCAAACGAAGGTTCACCCCGGCGGAGCAGACGCAGAAATCGTCACGCAGGAGGCGCTCTAATGCCTGTTGTTGAAGGAATTTACGCGTTGTTGGCGGAGTTCAACACGCCCAGTGAGCTGGTGCACGCGACGGAGTCGGCCTATAAGGAAGGCTACCGCCGCATGGAGTGCTATACCCCATACCCGGTCGAAGAGGCCGCGGAGGCCCTGCGCTTCCACAAAACACGTGTGCCGCTGATGTGTCTGCTGGGCGGCGTGATGGGCCTGACCACGGGCTGGTTGATGGAGGTCTGGATCAATACGATCGCGTACCCGTTAAACATTGCGGGCCGCCCGCTGAACTCGTGGCCGGCCTGGGTGATCCCAGCCTATGAGATGACCATCCTGTTCGCGGGCTTATCGGCTGCGTTCGGCATGATTGCGCAGAACGGCTTGCCGCAGCTTTACCATCCGCTCTTCAACGCGGCCAACTTCCGCAATGGAGCGACAACAGACAAGTTCTTTCTCTGCCTGGAGTCGCACGACCCGCGGTTTTCCCTGAACGATACCCGTGAATTTCTTGAGGGCTTCTCGCCGGTATCGATCGTCGAGGTGGACCACTAAATGCGGCAAACAGGAAACAGGAAACAGGAAGCGGGTAATATCGTGGCGCGTGCCCACAGGTTCGCCGGTTGTGTTGCACTTGCGGCGGCGTGTCTGCTTGCCGGCTGCCGGCAGGACATGCACAATCAGCCGAAGTTTTACCCGCAGCGCGGCACCTCGTTTTACGCCGATAACCGCTCCGTGCGCCCGCAGGTTCAAAACACCGTTGCCCGCAACCAGATGCACACGGATGCGTATATGTACACGGGTCTGAGTGCGGATGGCAAGGAAGGTGACGGCATGCCCCTGCCCGTCACCCCGGAGCTGATGGCCCGCGGCGAAGAGCAATATAATGTGTTCTGCACGCCGTGCCATTCGCGCGTAGGGAATGGTGCGGGCATGATCGTGCAACGCGGTTACCGTCCGGCGGGCAACTTCCATACGGATCGCCTGCGCGGGGCACCGCTGGGTCACCTGTATTCGGTGATCGCGAACGGCTACGGAGCAATGCCGGAATATGGCTCGCAGGTGACGATGGAGGATCGCTGGGCGATTGTGGCGTATATACGCGCCCTGCAGCTCAGCCAATACGCGAACGCCGCGGATGTTCCTTCGAATCAGCACCCGCAGGATCTGCACGAAATTGCCAATCAGCAGGGCATGCCGCCGGGATTTGCGGATGCCTGGGCGCTGCCGGCGACTGCGGTCTACGGAACGCCCGACCCGAACGCCGGTATTCCCGGCCAAAGCATCAACACACCGCCGACGGGCGCGACGGCCCATGGCTCAGCCATGGCCACCCAAAACTCCGGTGTGCGCGACTCCGGCGGACCGCCCCAGACACCCGTGAACACAGGCGGCGGCATCGAGCTTGAACAGCAGGTTCAGCATGAAGCTCCTCCCAAATCCCCGAACTAGAACCAATAAGGCAACGGACAGATGGCATTGGAACACGATCATATTGAGGCGCACCACGGCGGCTCCCACCACGGCGCAAATGCTCTTCCGAGCATGCTCATGGCACCGGCGTTTGTGGCGGCCTGGCGGGTGCGTGCCCTGGTTATCGCGGCCGCATTTGCTGTGATCTCGCTGGTCTTTCTCTTCACGCATGAAGGCCGCAACCACCTGCTGCGGGCGTACCTGATGGGAACGATGACCTCCTTCAACTTCGTTGGGGGGGCCCTGGCCTGGCTGCTGGTGCAGTATCTCTCCGGCGGCAAGTGGGGCCTAATTTTAAGGCGTCCCTTGGAAGCGATGACCCGCACCTGGTGGGTAGTCGCCATTCTCATGCTGCCCATCCTTTTCCTGATGCCGCATCTCTACCAGTGGGCTGCGTTCCATACGCCGGCCCAGACACTGGCGGCGTACCAGCAAGGGCTCATCTCCCAGGAGCAGCAGCTCTGCATCAATATGAAGCACACCATGTTGAGCCCGGTGAGTGCGTGGATCGAGTTCCTGATCGTCATGGGGTTTATGGGTTTTGTGATCACGCTGTTGAACCGGTACTCGATGAGCCGCGAAGCCGATCCAGAAGCCGGTACGATGCGCTCCTACGACCGGTGGCGGATCCTGTTTGAAAACATCTCTGGACCGGCTACGCTGTTGTACGTGGTGGTGATGACGGACTTTGTCATTGTCTTCATCAAATCGCTGGATGTAACCTGGTACTCCTCGATCTATGGCCTGCAATTTCTCGTGGCCCAGGGCTATGCCGTGCTGGCGATCGGGATGCTGACCCTGCTGTTGCTCAGCCGCTATGAGCCGATGAAGACGATGTTCCGCATGACGGAGCAGCACGATCTGGGCAAGCTCGCGTTCGCCTTCACGATGCTGAATATCTACTTCACCTTTGCGGAGTTCCTGATCATCTGGTCCGGCAATCTGCCCGATGAAATTCCCTGGTACCTGCACCGGATTCGCGGCGGCTGGTGGACCATTTGCACGCTGGATGCGCTGTGTCACTGGGTTATCCCATTCTGCCTGCTGCTGTCGCGTGACTTCAAGCGGTCTAAGAGTCGGATGTTCTGGCTGTGTATCTTTATGATCGGGGCGCGGTTCCTGGACATGTTCTGGCTGATTGAGCCCAACTTCAAGGATGCGGCCGAGAATCTTCACCTTGCCGGGAATCTAGGCATCCTCGCCTACGTTACGGTACCGATCGCTGTGGTTGCGCTGTGGGCTTCGTTTTACCTCACCGAGCTGGGCCGCCGTCCCCTGATTGCCTTGAATGATCCGCACACCGCGGAGGTTTTGGAGCCTGAGCATGCACACTAGCGGACACGAGGGAAACGACGCCTTGAATCCTGTTCCCCACAAGCCATACCCCGTAAACAACGACCGGGACAGTGAACAACCTGGCTATGAGATCCAGGATGTAAACGTCGGCGGCATCGTCACGTTCCTCACCGGCCTGTCCGGCTTTCTGATTATTTTTTTCCTGTTCTGTTTCGTCATGGGCAAGGCGATCAACACCGGCCTGATCCACGAGGACGGGCCGGCGGACAAATGGCATGGCGGCCAGCCGATGCATGAGAATGAGCAGAGTCGCAAGCGCGAGGATCTGACCTCGAATGTCGTCCTACAGCAGCGCGAATTTGCCAGCATGACCCAGAAATTTCCAACACCGCGGCTACAAACCGACGACGGTAACCAGGACACGGCCGACATGCACGCCCGTGAGGATCTGCTGTTGAGCTACTACAGCACAGGTTCGGGGCTGGCACCAGGCAAGGTGCGGATGCCGATCGACGATGCCATGGCCATGATCGTGAAGCAGGGCCTGCCGGCCCCGTCCAGCGGTGTGCAAACACCCGGAACCGAGATGGCCGGGGACGCGCCGATCCGTGTGGCTCAGCCATTGACGGACGGTTTCGCCCGTACCGGCTACGAGTTGGACCAGATTACCGCCCGGGAACAGCGACAGGAGTTCAACCAAGCCGAAGCAAAGCGGTAGTTTGTTGAGCAGGAACCAGACCGTGCGCGGATATCGTTTTCGGGGCCTTTCAGGCACCCACGACCCCGCTACACTGAAACAGGACGGCAATAGGAGTAGGAATGCACAGGGCGAGCGAACAAGGGAGAAGCGGGGCAGGCCAGATACTCTCCTTGCGCCGAACTGCGCTGGCGCTGCTTGCAGTGTTCTTCCTCGCTGCGGCTCTGCCCAGCCGTGCCCAGGTCTCCGGCTATGGCGATAAGACCATGGGTGAGAACCGCGGCGATGAATTGCCGACGGTCCTCAGGCAGGTGCAGGTAACACAACACCTGAATGCTCAGTTGCCGCTCAATGCAACCTTCACCGATGAAGCGGGTATGCCCGTGACCTTGGGGAAGTACTTTGACGGCCAGCACCCAGCGGTGGTTTCTCTCGTCTACTACAACTGCCCCATGCTGTGCTCGGAAGAGATGGATGGCCTGACCGGATCGCTTGAGATGGTCCACCTGACCCCCGGCAAGGACTTCCAGATTGTTTTCGTATCGATCGACCCAACGGAGACACCGCAGATAGCCGCAGCCAAGAAGGCGTTTTACGTGAAGCGCTATGGCCGTCCCGCCTCTGCTGATGGATGGCACTTCCTTACAGGGCCGAAGACGTCCATTGATGCGGTAACGCAGGCGGTTGGCTTCGGCTATACCAAGGTGCCGGGTCCTGATGGCAAGTTGACGCAGTACGCGCACGCCAGCTCCATCGAGATCGCCACGCCGCAGGGGAAGCTGGCCCAGTATTACCTCGGTGTGGAGTACTCGCCGAAGGACGTGCTGCTGGGACTGATCGATGCCTCGGGCAATAAGATCGGCTCGCCGGTCGCCAACATCCTGACGTACTGCTATCACTACGACCCGCAGATCAACAAGCATTCATTGATGGTGGCGCGGGTGGTCCAGGTTGGCGGCATGGTGACGGTGGCCGGTCTCGGCAGCTTTGTTTTTCTTATGTTCCGGCGTGATCTGCGCATGAGCCGGGAGGATGTTTTACCGCAACCGGGCAACAGCCGGCGGATCGGATAAAGGTTCAAGATGGGTATCAGTCCAGTCCTTTGGGAGTTTTTGATCAAGTGGTTGCACCACTCTGCGCTGTTTCCGGCAGAGGCGTCGACCATCGCACCGTATACAGACGCGCTGTACTTCTTTCTGCTTGGCATGACGATCTTCGGAGTCGTCCTGGTGGGTGCGCTGGTGTTTGGCTTCGGCATACGTTATCGCCGCGCCCGCAATCCGGTTGCGACCCAGGTTGAAGGATCGACACTGCTGGAAGCCACGTGGACGATTATTCCGCTGGGCATCTTTCTCGTCGTGTTTGTGTGGGGCGCGCTGCTGTACTTCCGCATCTACAACCCGCCTGTCAATGCGATGAATATCTACATCATCGGCAAGCAGTGGATGTGGAAGGCCGAGCACCCGGGCGGGCAGCACGAGATCAATGCGCTGCACGTCCCCACAGGTCGCCCTGTGCAGCTGACGATGATCTCGCAGGACGTTTTCCATAGTTTCTCGCTGCCGGATTTTCGCGTGAAGCGTGAGGTGATCCCAGGCCGCTACTCCACGGTATGGTTTCAGGCTACGGACCCGGGCACGTATCACCTTTTCTGCTCACAGTACTGCGGTACGTTGCACTCCGGAATGATCGGTGCGGTGACGGTGATGACTCCCGAGGATTATGAGAAGTGGCTGAAGCAGTCCACCTCAGGCATGAGCCTGGCGCAGAACGGTGAGCGGCTCTTCTCGAGCATGGGCTGCAATGCCTGCCATAATGGCACGGCGGCTGCACGCGGACCGAACCTTGCCGGGGTTTATGGCTCACGGTTGACATTAACGGATGGAAGCCAGGTGTTGGTAAACGATGCCTACCTGCGCGATTCCATCCTGAACCCTTCGGCGCATGTGACGCAGGGCTTCGCACCCATCATGCCGACGTACCAGGGGCAGATCAGTGAAGACGGCTTGATCTCGCTCGTGGAGTACATCAAAAATCTCCAAACCAATTACCGGCTCCAGCAGACGCTGGTGACGGCGGATAGCAATCAGGCGTCCCCGACCACGCCCACAACGTCGGAGAATCCGGACACGGTGAAGCAATGAGCACAGCATCGACTATCGTCTCTTTACCTGACCAGAGCTCGGCCAGGCTGCCAAAGAAGAACTACCTCAACGCCGAGCATGGCATCCTTAGCTGGCTGTTGACGAGCGACCACAAGCGCATCGCGATCCTGTACCTGATCTCGATCACGTTCTTCTTCTTTATCGGCGGAGCCTTTGCAGGCTTGATCCGGTTGGAGCTGCTGACCCCGCAGCCCGACCTCGTGGCTTCCGATACATACAACAAGTTCTTCACGATGCACGGCATCATCATGGTGTTCCTGTTCTTGGTGCCGTCGGTACCGGCGACGCTGGGCAACTTCTTGATCCCGATTATGATCGGTGCGAAGGATCTTGCGTTCCCGAAGATCAACCTGCTCAGCTGGTACCTGTACCTGCTAGGCGGCGGCATGACGCTGGCTGCGCTCGTATTGGGCGGTGTGGATACGGGCTGGACTTTCACCACCCCCCTCTCCACGCACTATCTGAATACCCATGTGTTGACGGCTGCCACCGCCGTCTTCATTGCTGGCTTCTCGTCGATCTTTACGGGGCTGAACTTTATCGTGACCCTCCACAGAATGCGGTGCCCAGGGATGACCTGGTTCCGTATGCCTCTGTTCTGCTGGTCGAACTATGCGGCCTCATTGCTGATGGTGCTGGGTACGCCGGTTCTGGCGATCACCCTGGTGCTGGTGGCCCTGGAGCGGCTGTTCGGGATCGGTGTATTCGACCCCTCCAAGGGAGGCGACCCCCTGCTGTTCCAGCATCTCTTCTGGTTCTACTCGCACCCTGCCGTGTACATCATGATTTTGCCGGGTATGGGCGTCATCTCTGAGGTGATCTCCACGTTCAGCCGCAAGCGCGTGTTCGGCTATACGGCTGTGGCGTTCAGCTCCGTGGCTATCGCTTTATTTGGCTTCTTTGTGTGGGAGCACCACATGTTCATCATGGGCGTTTCCAACTACTCGGCGCTGATCTTTTCCCTGCTGACGATGTTGGTTGCCGTGCCTTCGGCCATCAAGATCTTCAACTGGTCGTTCACGATGCAGAAGGGCTCGATCACGTTTGAGACCCCCATGCTCTACTCGCTGGGCTTTATCGGTTTGTTCACCATTGGCGGACTTACGGGTGTGTTCCTCGGCTCGCTGGGCATGGACATTCACCTTACCGAGACCTACTTCGTGGTGGCGCACTTCCACTTCGTCATGGTCGGCGGCATGTTGATGGCGTTCCTCGCCGGCATTCACTTTTGGTGGCCAAAGATGACCGGTCGGATGTACTCCGAGCCGCTCTCGAAGCTCGCTGCCGTCACCACATTCATCGGCTTCTTCTTAACTTTCATGCCGCAGTTCGTTGTGGGTTACCTCGGCATGCCCCGCCGTTACCATGCGTACCCAGCGGAGTTCCAGGTGCTGAACGTGCTCTCGACGGCTGGCGCCACGGTGCTGGGTGCAGGTTACATGCTTCCCCTGCTGTATCTGGGCTGGTCCTTGAAGTATGGTGCGATTGCGGGTGATAATCCATGGCAGGCCACCGGTCTGGAATGGCAGATTCAATCGCCACCCCTGACCGAGAACTTTCTCGAGACACCCGTCATGGACCATGAGGCGTATGACTACGAGTGGCTGGAACGCAAGCAGCATGAGGTGACCACCGTTGGATAATGCCATCGCAGCAGACGTTCGCCCTCACACGGCGACCGCTACCGCACATCATGCCGAACACGAGCACGTCGTCTTGCCGCAGCACCGTCATCACTTTGAGACGGAAGAGCAGCAGCGGGAGGCCGGCTCGTTCGGCATGTGGCTTTTCCTGCTCACAGAAATCATGTTCTTCGGTGGCATGTTTTTTGCCTACCTGCTTTACCGCAACTGGTACTACCCGGCGTTCGCTGCGGCTTCAAACACGCTGAATGTCACCGAAGGGGCAATCAATACCGCGATTCTCATCACGTCAGGCTTCTTCATGGCGCTTGGGGTGTGGGCTGCGGAGGTGCGGAAGCAGGGTACGCTCGTCCTCTGCCTCATCCTGACCCTGGTGTTCGGCTTAGCATTTTTGGGCGTAAAGTACGACGAATACCATGAGAAGTATGAGCTGCATCACATTCCCGGCGAGACTTTTAGCATCGCCCAATTTGTGCATCCGCCGCTCGACAAGCACGGCAAGATGACAGACGAGCCGCTGGCCCCGGACATGGCGCAGCGGACACAGGTTTTCTTCTTCCTGTATTTTGCAATGACCGGAATGCATGCCGTGCACATGATCATCGGCCTCGCTTTGCTGTTGTGGCTCATCTACAGGGCGCGTCGCGGTGAGTTCACGGCAGGGTATGTCGCGCCAATCGAGAACTTCGGCCTGTACTGGCACTTCGTGGATATCGTTTGGCTGTTTCTCTTTCCGTTGCTTTACCTTATCAATCGCCATCCCTTGAAGTAACTTGGAATCGGCTAGTCACAGTTGGCAGGAACACGTAATGAATACCAGTTTTGGAGTCTGAGCATGGCGCAAGTAGCGCACACAGCGCAGGTAGGTGATGAACACGACGCAACCAACGTGACCAATCCGGAGCACGCTGAACATCACATCGTCACGCCGATCCAGTACGTCATGGTATTTGGTACGCTGCTACTTTTTACTTTGATTACGGTCGGTGCAGCCTTCGTTGACTTGAAGTGGCTGAATCCTGTGGTGGCGTTGGGTATCGCTTGCTTCAAAGCAGTTATCGTCATTCTCTTTTTCATGCATGCGAAATATCAATCGCGTCTGATTAAAATGACGATCGCCTCGGGCTTTTTCGTGTTTCTGGTATTGATTGTCATGACCTTGAGTGACTATATGAGCCGTGCCTGGGGCATGTGGTAGACCGGTTCCGTGTGTAGCCAGGCCTGCGTTTACGCGGGCCTTTCTTTTTGTAACTCTTCCGTTGTGCTCTCCGTGTGCTTCAGGGCGCGCAGAACCAATTTGAAAAGCCCGGTCCATGTGGCTGCTTCTTCGCGGCTTTGCCCAAGACTGCCGGCGAGCTGCCGCACAATTTCCAGGCGGGCGTTGGCTGGAAAACGCCGGGTATAGTCGGAAAGCTGCATCGTTTCGCCAAGAAGAGCGGTCAGGCGCTCGCGGTCGTCGCTCGTGGCAGAGATGTGACGCAAGACAGGCAGCTCCCGCGAACCTTCAAAGCCCGCCCTGGTGAGCTCGTACAGGCAAACAGCAACGGCTTGGCCGAGGTTCATCGACAAGTGTCGTCCGGCGGGAGCGAGTAGCGGAATGGTGAGGAGCAAGCGGCAATGGCTCAGTTGCTCGTTCGTAAGGCCTGTTTTTTCTGAGCCAAAGAGCAGCGCTACACGCCCTCCCGAGGCTGACATAGCCTGGCCTGGGTTACTCGATCCCTGCACTTCGATCGCTGATATCGGATTATCCAATAAGGCTTGCAGCTCCATCTCGATCTGGGATGCCGCATCGAGCAGCGTAGATATTGGCTGGCGTAGTTCACGGCCGCCAATGGCCGTCGTCCCTGCAACCAGGGTGCAGTCCGCGATGGCCTGGGGAACGGAGTCAAAAAGCCGGGCGGATTGCATGATCTCACCGGCACCCACGGCTGATTTTGCCTCAAGCTGAGCCGCTTCGAAGGGGGCACCAAACTCATTCACCACCCGAAGATCGGAAAAGCCGAAGTCCTGCATGGCTCTAGCTGCCGCACCAATATTTTGGGGGTTGCGCGCACCTACCAGCACCACGGTGAGCCGGCTTCGGGCTGCGACGGAAAGCATAGCTTTCTATTGTAGAAGGTTGTTGTGGCGGCACCCCTTCTCAAGAGGTGGCTGCTGCGCTAGGCAAACCTCTTCACCACTTCGAATCTGAGAAGGCACAAACGCATAATTTTTGGCCCGTATACAGAAGCGGGAGAGAGCCGTCGCTCCCTCCCGCTTCACCCGCCGTCCCGTTTGGCGTTAGTGCTTAGGATGGTCCGTGTTGCCGTTATGGTTTTCGTGCTGGATCTGGCGACTATTCGCATTCTGCTCGTGATTCACTTGACCGCGTTGCTGCGCATTCAAGGCACCACCGTTAGCGGCGCGTTCGTTGTGTACCTGCTGGTCGACAAGGCCCTGGCGTCGATTGGTGCGCGCCGCCTTGCCGGAGGTCATCTGGCCGGAGCGAATCCCGTTTGCGGTGCGTTGCTGCTGGTTGGCCTCGCGGTTGTCCACCGCATTCGGCGCGACGCGGTTTCCGTTGCTATCCAAACGATTGATCTGCTGGCTTGCGCCATTCTGCTCGCGGTTAATCTGACCGCGTTCCGCGCCGGTCAGCGCGCCTCCATTGGCGGTGCGATCATTGCGCACCTGCTGGTCGATGGCCGATTGGCGCTGTGTGGCACGGGCAGCTTCCCCGGAGGTCATCTGGCCGGAGCGCAAACCATTGGCAATGCGTCCGTCCTGATTCGCTTCGCGGGTGTTTGCTATGGGGCGCGCCGCAGCGGCAGGGTTGGTCGGATTGGCGTGGAATGAGGCGACAGTAGCCGCGGCCGGCACACCGGGACGCCCATGGTTCACGCTGGCCAGCTGGGAGCGGTTCTGCGCGGCAAAGGTTTGGTGGTCGAGTTGGTTGGCCGTCGGTTGGAAGTGGTTCTCATGGGCATACGTGGTTTCTTGCATGGTGGGCCTTGCCTGGATGCCGCCCGGTCCTCCGTTATAGGCCACCGTAGTGCGGTTATTCACGATAACGGTCTTGTTGTACACATTGGTCACGTTGGTGACATTTATGTTGGATACAGAGCGGTTATAGAAGAAGGAACCGCCCCGCCACTCGCCGCCGCCAAAGCCTACGCCGCCGTAGCCGAAGCCGTAGTTGATGCCGCCATAAAAGCCGATATGGGGTCCCCAATAGCCGCTGTGAAAGATGTAAGCACTGCCCTCATAGCCCCAGTAGGCCGGCGTCCAGAGCACCCCAACGGTCGGCGGCTGCACCCAAACGCCGGGCACCCAGTAGTAGCCCTCTGAGCCATAGGCCCAATACCCAGGCGTCCAAAGGTAGCCCGCACCGGGGCACAGAGGTTGCGTGTACACGGGCAGCACCGGCGGTGCCAAATTCACGGAAACGAAGACCGCGGCATGGGCCTGCTGTACGGGAAAGGCCATTAGCGGAAGAGTGAGTACGGTGGCAAGCATTGCTTTGCGCAGATATGTTCCAGTGTTCATCAATATCTCCTTGCCCTGCGGAATCTTCTTGTCCAGTGAAAGCGCCAGTGCAAAGCCTGCCGCAGGCTGGCCAAACTTCCCTGGGCTCGCTCCTCTTCAACACAGGGATAGGCCGCTTGTTGCGAATCAGAGAAGCTTCCGTTCAACCGAAAGCGTACGTGGCGCGAAATGCCTGGGCTATCCCCTAAGTGGAGTAGCTGCCTTGGCGATCTGTGTGAATTTGGGACGCATACATTCTTAGCCGATGCTTGGCCATGGGTGGAAGATGTTGAGGTGTGAGCCCGCAAGGTCTTGAGGTGCGCGGTGTTGAGGTGCGCGGTGTTGAGGTAAGAGAGGCACTCCGGTTCGGCGCGGATAAACTGGAATCACCCGTGGCCGACAGCTTTGCCCAATCCGTCAAACAGCAGGCCGACATCGTGCGCATCCTCGGCGAGTATGTGAAATTGCGCAAGTCGGGGGCGAACTGGTCAGCGTTGTGCCCGTTTCACAAGGAGCGATCCGGGTCGTTTTATCTGTACCCAGGCACGGCGAGCTATTACTGCTTCGGCTGCCATGAGCATGGGGATGTCTTCAGCTTCGTGATGAAGATGGAGAGCCTCAGCTTTCCCGAGGCTGTACGCGCGGTGGCGCTAAAGATGGGCATTGCCCTGCCGAAGCGAGATTGGAGCTCACCGGAAGAGGCTCGTGAAGCAGGACTGCGGCGGCAGTTGCTGGAGGTACATGAGGCGGCGACGCAATACTTCGAAGGCAATCTGAAGAGCCCGGAAGCGGCACGGGCGCGCGAATATCTCGCCGGACGCGGCATGACGCCGGAGGCGATCAAGACCTTTCGCGTGGGCTATGCGCCGGAGAGCTTCAACGACATGCGTGATCGACTGCTGAAGTTCTTTTCCGAGGAGGCCCTACGGGCGAGCGGGCTCTTCAGCTGGAAGGAGCAGGAGAATGAAGAGGGCCACACGCAAGCGGGCACGATGTATGCGCGGTTCCGCAAGCGTGTCATGTTCCCTATCAGCAATGATACGGGCAAGCCCATCGCGTTTACAGGGCGGTTGCTGGATACGAATGATCCGAAGGCCGGCGGCAAATATGTGAACTCGCCGGAGACGCCGCTCTATACGAAAGGCCACGTGCTCTTCAATCTGGACAAGGCCAAGCCGGGCATCAAGGAGACCGATAGCGTCATCCTTGTAGAAGGGCAGATGGATTGCATCTCCGCGTTTATGGCTGGGATCGGCAATGTCGTGGCGATCAGCGGATCGAAGTTTACGGAGCCGCAGGCGCGGCTTTTGGGGCGGTTTACGAAGCGCGTGGTGTTGAGTCTCGACGGCGATGGGCCGGGGTTGGAAGCCGCGGAGACGACCGCCGGCGCGCTCATCGAAGAGGGCTTCGAGGTGCGTGTGCTGGCACTGCCGGATGGGCTCGATCCCGATGCCTACATGCGGCAGCACGGGATCGCGGAGTATGCCAAAGCATTGCGCGGCGCGATCCCGGCGATGGATTTTTTGATTGATCGCGCACGTGAGCAGTACGGTACGCGCACGCCGGAGTCGCGCGTCAAGGCGCTGAACTTTCTGCTGCCGCACATACGGCGCATCCCCAACGGCATCGTGCGCAGCCAGGTCGCCGAGAACGCGGCGCAGAAGCTGGGCATTGAGTCGTCGCTGGTGCGGCAGGAACTCAAGCAGGCTGCCGAGCAGCGGCTGGAGAGTGTGCGTGCGCCGCAGCCACATGCGGTCACTGAGGTGGAGCGCATTCTATTGTGTGCCTTGGTGTTGCCGGAGGCGGACTCCTCGCGGGCACTTGCGGCGGAGAAGCTGGGAGCGCATCCGGAATGGTTTGCCGATCTGCCGACAGCTTCGATCATTGAGGTATTGATCAGCGCGCCGGCACCGGAGAATCCTCTTGCCGCGGCACCGGATGCGCCTTCTCGCGCCTTGCTGGCGAGTGCGTTGCATGTATCGAGCGAGGTGAACGGGCCGGAGCACGAGAGCTCGACCCTGCAGGTGGGCAGTGCCTTAGAGTCTTTGCGGGAGCGATATCTGGAGCGTCGCAGCCGTGAGTTGCGCGTAGATATGAGCGAGGCGCAGCGGCGTGGGGATAGCGAGATGTTGACGCGGTTGATGCAGGAAAAGCTGGCTATGGATCGGGAGCGGACGCGATGAAGCGAGACATGGAGCAAGGGTTTCGCTTACCAATGTTTGTCGACCACCTCGTGTTCCGGGTGGGACAACTTGCGCGAACAGAGCAGTTTGATACTGCGCTGCTTGGCCCTCCTTGCGATCGCACGGAGGACAGCCTCCTCAAAGGGTTCGGCTGGCAAGTTCAAGAAACCTGCTCGAAGAGTTCCTATTCCGGTGCACCAGAACGGCTCAAGGCGTAGCTGTTCGGGCTGATTTTCACCGTTAAAAAACCTGCCAGCGACACAGAACGGGATTAATGGAAGTTAGGAGACGCCCTTGAGTGATCACAAATGCAAGTGGGGATGGAGCAAAAGAGGAAAGATCGCCAGATAGCGAGGTTGGAAGATGAACATACTCAGGGCAAGGAATGCGGTTGTTCCAACTGAGACTACTGCCAGATCAAGCAGGTCCCGCATCGGCTTTTTCTGCATAGCTACATAGGCCACAATGCAACCAACGATGACTGCAAAATTCCCTATCCATCCTGGTACTGATATGAACTGGTCGGGCCGCGCTAGGTGTCCGGTGCGCACAAGGATGTGGACTTGAGCGATACCGTTGCTTAAGAAGGTCGTGACAAAGAGATTTGCGTAATCCCACAACAAAGCGGCGGCAAAGCCGATGAACAGACCCCACTTGCTTCCCTTAAACATCAGGGCTATAGCAGCACAATACATCCAACTTTGGAAGAAGTGTAGCCAGCGAATATCATTTTCCCAATAGGCCGAGATAAACAAAACGCCTATGAAAAGGACGGCACCAGCAGTCGCCAGACCAACACCAACCTGTCTCATGCGCTCCATAGAATGATTGTACATTTTGGTCCGGAGCCGAAGCACAAAGTCTCATTGGTAGACTGGCGATAGGCGGATTGGGTTCAGAGCCAAAACATGATTCGCCAGGCGGGAAGCGCGATGTCTGCAATGGACGGGGGCACACGCCGCCGGTTGATCCTGGGCTTTGTCTCCAACTGGGTAAGCCGGCTGGCGGGCTCTGTAATTCAACTTATCCAGGTGCCGGTATTTCTGCACTTCTGGCCGGTTTCGCTGTATGGCGACTGGCTGCTTGTCAATGCGATTCCAAGCTACCTCAGCTTCTCCAACATTGGTTTCGGCTCCGTTGCCGGTAATGAGATGACGATGCTGATGGGCCGCAAGGACCAGGATGCCGCCTTGCGGGTCTTCCAGAGCTGCTGGTGGCTCATCGTGCTGCTGTGTTCCGTGGTGACGGCCATCTTTGCGACCGTGCTGTATTTTTTGCCGGTCGCACGCTGGTTGAATCTGAACGTGATGACGCAATCGGATGCCAAGTGGGTCATCTTTTTTCTTGGCGTTGCAGTGTTGTTTGGGCAATTGGAGCAGCTGTTGCAATCGGCGTACACCTGTGTGGGCCGTTACCCGTACGGAAGTTTTTTGAAAAGCATGATGACGCTGCTGGCGTTTGTAGCGATGCTGCTGCCCGTGTTGCTGGGGTACGGTGTTCGCGCGACGGCGATTGCGTTCTCCGTCGCCAATGCGCTGTGCACGGTGTATCTCTGCTACACCGTGCGGCGTGACATTCCATGGATCCGCTATGGTTGGCAGCACGCACGCTTAGTTGAGATACGAAGATTGACCGCGCCGGCCGTGGCCTTTATGGGGTTTCCCATCGGGAATGCGTTGAACTTGCAGGGCACGCTGCTGGCCGTGGGCCATGTGCTCGGTTCGTATGATGTGGTGGTGTTCGGCACGGCGCGCACGGTCTCACGCATCGCGCTGCAGATGGTGCAGATGGTAAACACAACGTTCTGGCCGGAGCTTTCGAGCTCATTCGGTGCGGGCAACATGGCGCTGGTGCGGGCGCTGCACCGGCGCGCCTGCCAGATGGCGTTGGGTATCGCCGTTGTGCTGATCGCGACGATGATGACGGTCGGCCCATGGTTCCTGACGCACTGGACGCAGCACAAGGTGCCGCCCAGCCCACAGCTGCTTTTCCTGCTGCTGCTGAGCGTGTTTTTCTACTCATTATGGTCTACGAGTTCGACGCTGCTGGTGGCCATCAATCAGCACAAGCGGCTTTCGATCAACTACATGATTGCGACCACCGTCACGATCGTCATCACGGTGTTCATGGCCAAGTCCTACGGCTTGTTGGGTGCGGCGGCTTCGCTCGTGGTGTCGGAGATGATTATGGATGTGTATGTTCTTCCAGCCTCAATCCGCATATCGGAAGACACATGGAGCGGGTTTGGCCGCTCGATGCTGCACATTCCTGAGGCGCTGCGGCCGCGGTCGTTGCTGGCGCGGCTGCGCCGGACGGGCACGATGCCGGCACCGCATCCGGAGCCGGATGCATAGTGTGCGTTCCCTGGTGCGTGATGACGCGCTTCGCCGTATGCTGAAAGGCACCGGCTTCCGCTTCATATCTCTCTCACGCAGGTCTTGCATGTACTCTTGCCGCACCCTTCTTGCTGCTGTCCCCCTTGCCTGTCTGTTCACCGCGGCCGCGCTTCATGGGCAGCGCGTATACACAACAGAGGACTACCGCAACGCCGAGCGCTGGATGGGCTACAACACGCAGCCGCTGGTGACGCATACGGTGTCGGGTGTCACCTACCTGCCCGATGGGCGTGTGTTTTATCGTGATCCAAACGGCAAGGCTACGGTGTACATGATCGCCGACCCGGCCACAGGCAAGAGCGTTGCGGCGTTCGATAATGCCAAGCTGGCTGCGGCGTTGAGTAAGGCAAGCGGGTATGCCGTGGATGCGAGTCATCCGGGCATTGCGAACTACATGCCCACGCCTGATGGCGGCTTCAGCGTGGAGTTTTACGATGCGAAGTACGTCTGCAACGCCACCGCAACCCTCTGCCATGCGGAAGCCACGCCGCAGACGCAGGAGCCGGCGCAAAAGCCCAGTGGACAACCGCCGGCTGTCGGGGTGAGTGCCACCGAAACCGGGGGCAATGCGCAGATGGCGTCCACTGCGAACGACTCTACGAGCACACAAGCAATTGCCCCCAAGACAGGCGCGAAACCGCCGGCACGCAAAGCCATCAGCCGCAGCAAGGCACCGTTCGATCTCTCCCCCGATAAGACCATGGCGGCCTTTCTCCGCGATTGGAACCTGTGGGTGCGCGATGCGAGGACGGGCGAAGAACGGCAGCTGACCACGGACGGTGTCCCTGATTTCGGCTATGCCACCGACAACGCCGGATGGACACACTCCGACGCGCCGATCCTGGTGTGGTCGCCGGATTCGAAGAAGATTGCTACCTTTCAGCAGGACCAGCGCAAGGATGGCTATATGTACCTTGTGCCGGTCACCAACCGGCATCCTAAGCTCGAGCAGTGGCGATATCCGCTACTGGGCGATAAGGATGTGACCATGATCAGCCGTGTGATTATCGACGTGCCTACGGGTAAGATGACGCGGCTGAAGATGGGGCCGGATGAACATCGCTCCACCCTGTGCGATGACGTGAGCTGCCGCGGCGGTGCCGGGTGGGACGATGTGCAGTTCGCGCCCGATGGCAAGCACCTCGCGTTTGTCTCGACCAGCCGCGATCACAAGGATGAGACATTGCGTGTTGCGGATACCGAAACCGGTGAGATCCGCGACGTCTTCCACGATCATGTCGATTCCTACTACGAGAGTGGGCAAGACAAGGTGAATTGGCGATACCTGCCCGCGAGCCATGAGTTTCTCTGGTACTCCGAGCGCACTAATTATGGGCAGATGTACCTATATGACCTCGCGACCGGCAAGCTGAAGAACGCCATCACGCATGGCGATGGGCCCGTCACGCAGGTGCTGCATGTGGATGAGAAACATCGCGTGCTGTATTTTCTGGCATGCGGCAAAGAGGCAGGGCAGGATCCGTACTACACGTACTACTATCGCGTGAACTTCGACGGCACGGGGCAGCGATCCTTGACGCCTGAGGTCGCGGACCATGCCGTCACGCCGTCACCCGATGGCACAACGTTTGTCGACGTGTATTCGACGCACACCATGCCACGCACGGCGGTTATCCGCGGTAACAACGGGGAGGTGCTCGCCACGCTTGCCAAACAGGATATCTCCAAGCTGGAAGCCGCCGGTTGGAAGCCCGAGACACCCATCACAGTCAAGGCGCGCGACGGGGAGACCGTGCTCTACGGCTTCATGGCAAAACCAACGAACTTCGACCCATCGAAGAAGTACCCCATCATCGACTACGTGTACCCCGGCCCGCAGATCGGCTCCTGCGGCTCACGTTCCTTCTCTCCCGCGCACGGGGACGCGCAGGCCCTGGCTGACCTCGGCTTCATCCTGGTCTGCATCGACGGCATGGGCACACCGTTCCGTTCCAAGAGCTTTCACGACTTCTACTCGCACGCGGAGACCATGGGCGACAACACCATCCCCGATCAGGTTTCCGGCATCAAGGATCTCGCGCGACAGTACCCCTTCATCGATCTCACGCGGATCGGTATCTGGGGTCACTCGGGCGGCGGCAATGCGACCACGGCGGCGATGTTCAATTATCCAGACTTCTTCAAGGTGGGTATCGCGGAAAGCGGCAACCACGATAACCGCGATTATGAAGATGATTGGGATGAGAAGTGGGGCGGGCTGGAGACCGGCAACGACACGCCCAAGGACAATTACAACGCCCAGGCTGCGCAGAGTTATGCGAAGAACCTGAAAGGCAAACTATTGCTGGCTCACGGCACGATGGACGATAACGTGCCCCCGAACAATACGCTCTTGGTTGTGGATGCCTTGATCAAGGCCAACAAGGATTTCGACCTGATCATGATCCCAAACGCACACCACGGCTATGCCGAGGCCTCGCAGTACATGATGCGTCGGCGGTGGGACTACTTTGTGAAGAATCTTGCCGGAGGTACACCACCGGTGAACTATCAGACGACGGCTTATGAGAAAGCTGTTGCCGCTTACTATGCGGACGGGCCGTCGGATGCGTCCGTGCGCGCGATGGATATGCCTGACGAGTAAGCAGGGCGTGGGAGGGACCGGCTCTTGATGGAATGAAAGCAGATCCCTCATCTTCGCTGCGGAATGACAGGGGTGAGACGGCTACTCGACTATCTTGCCGTCGATGTTGGAGACCGCGTGCTTGGCGGGTGCCTTCACCTGCCAGCCATTGGCCGTGTCGATGAGTGTGGCTGTTCCCTGGTTGCCGGTGAGGTTCTCCTTCACGCCAGGGAAGGCGTTTTGCACGCCACCATCTTTGGCCCAGCCGGCCACGTTCGCAAGATCGTAGTGGTACATCACCGAGGCGGTCGCTCCGGGCTGGTCTCCTGTGGCACTGGAGCTGTCGATCGAGCTGACCTCGCGATGGCCGTAGCAAAAGTTGCCATAACTCGGGTCGCTTTGCAAAGCGGTCCAGGAGCTCCGGCCCTTGTCGCTGAGGTCATAGTTGGTGACCTCTTTGCTTACGAGGCCGAGCAGCTTCTTTTTGTCGCCGGTGGTGCGATTGAGCAGGCCCTGGTTGTAGAGTGCGTCATAGCCTGCGGTCTTCGCGCTGTCGGAGGTGTTGACTTGCACCGGAAATTTGACTGGGTCCGGCCAAAGGCAGCTTTGGTTTTGGCTGAGATAGTTGTTGATGGCGCTCTTGTAATGGCTTGTATTGTCGGCAGTCTTCTTACAGCCGGCAACGAGCAGCAACGCAGAAGCGATGACGGTGGTGGAACGGAGCAGTTTGTACACGGGAGACCTCGCAGTTCATTCAGATGCGCATGTGTTTCGCCTCGCCAATGAGCAAGCGTCCGCGAGCTAAGAGCTGTCAGCTAAGAGCTATCAGCTATCAGCTAAGAGCTAAGAGCTAAGAGCTAAGAGCTAGTAGCTAGTAGCTAACAGCTGCAACCACCTTACAGCCACCCCCGGGCACGCGCGATGCGGGCGGCGTCGGTGCGGTTTGCTGCGCCAAGTTTTGCGATGGCCTCGGAAAGGTAGTTGCGCACCGTGCCTTCGCTCAGGCGAAGTTCCCCCGCGATTTCGGCCGAAGAGCGGCCATCGCCCGCGCGCTGCAGGATCTGGCGTTCGCGGTCGGAGAGAGGATCGGCCTCGGCATTCCAGGCCTCGGCGGCAAGATCCGGGTCGATGAAACGCAGGCCGCTATGCACGCGACGCACGGCCTCAGCGAGTTCGCTGACAGGACGGTCTTTGAGCAGATAGCCGCGGGCACCGGCATCGAGTGCGCGGCGCAGATACCCTGCGCGGGCAAAGGTGGTGAGGATGACCACGCGGTCTTGCTGCCTGCCTGCCCCAGCGCGGCGGCGAGCGACGAGGTAGGCGAACGGCGGCATGGGGCTGGCGCGTTTGAGCTCCAGCCAGCCGGAGGTGCGTTCCAAGGCGAGGCCGACGCCGATGCCGAACAACGCTGCGCCTACCATGCCGAAGGCGGCGTAGCTGGCTAAGAGATATTTCGCCACGCTTACGCCGCCGCGCATGGCTTCGCCCCGATTCAGGACGCCGAAGAGCAGATAAAACATCGTCGGAAACCCGATGGTGGAGAGCGCGAAGGGTTTGTTGCGTGCCGCCCGCAGCAGTTCGAAGCGGATCTCGCGAAGATAGAGGCGGAGTGTGCGACCGAGGCTGCCGGGCACGGCGTAGGGAAGCGAGAGAGCGGTGGTGGCCATGGCGATCTCCTGGGGTTGAGGTGTCCTGGGGTGTTTAGGGTTTTGGTTGTTGAGGTGTCCTGGGTGTGAGGTGTTTAGTGCCGTGCAGCCTTGCGGTTCGGGGTCGCCTCGTTTGAGCTGGCTTGAGGTTGGCAAGGGGTGCCTGTTGCGGGACGAGGTGTGAGGATTACCGCCTAAGGCTAGGCGGTCAGGGCTAGGAAGGCATTTTCCAGGGCAGGGCTGGTGATCTCGAGGTCGGTGAGACAGGGGTCCAGTGCCAGCATTTCGCGCAGAGTAGACTCCGGTGCCGTGCAGGTGATTGCCGTGCGGCTGGCGTGTCTCTGGATGCCCGTTATGCCAGGCAGGAGCAGGAGATGCTCGCGCGTGAGGGTCGTGGTGCAGCGGATGATCTTTGCGGGAGTGGTGTGGGCCGTCGAGGCCTGGTCGGTGTTGAGAGCGTTGGCGGTACCGCGGGCCTTCACCTCGGCGGGTGTGCCCTCGCAGACGACTCGGCCCTTATTCACGACAAGGATGCGGCTGGCGAGGGTATCTGCTTCTTCGAGGTAGTGCGTGGTGAGCAGCACCGTTTTGCCGCGGGCCGCCAAGGTCTCGATGGCGCGCCACATGCCGTGACGGGCCTCGATGTCCAGTCCAACGGTGGGTTCGTCGAGGAAAACCAGGTCGGGGTCGCCGGCGAGGGCGAGGGCAAACAGCACGCACTGCTTCTGGCCTCCCGAAAGCTGGCCGAAGAACCGTTTTCCAGGCCGTCGAGGCCGGCGGTGCGAAGAAGTTCCGCAAAGGCCATTGGCCGGGGGTAGTAACCGCGAAAGAGCTCGATGTGCTCGCGAACCTTCAGGGTCTCGGGCGCGCGGCCCACCTGCAGCATGACCCCGGTACGCAGCCGGTTGGACGCAAAGCGGGGGTTATGACCGAAGATCTCGACGATGCCGCTTGTTGGCGTACAAAGACCCATCAGCAGCTTGACGGCGGTGGACTTGCCTGCACCGTTAGGGCCGAGCAGAGCGACAATCTCGCCGCGGCGCAGCGTAAGGGAGAGGCCTTCCAGGGCAACAACGCCGTCACGGTAACGCTTCGTGATGTCCCGAAGTGCGGCGACAGGCTGGCCTGCGGTGGCGGGCAGTTCCCCTATGGGTTGGTCTTGATACTGCTTTGGATACTGATTTGGAAGCGATGCAAGCACTGCGCTCATGACTCACTCCTTTGGCTTACAGGCGTGAGTATGAGCGCGGTGCCATGCAGGGGTTAGTGCCGGACGTCAGGGAAGTGAGGTGACGTTTGTCATCCCGGGGCGCACGCGAAGGAGAACCAGATCCCCTGCATTGCGCTGAGCTATGGGCTGACAACGCCGCGAGAGAGGCTACAGGGACTTGACGGCACCCACGATCGCCGGTCCAATCGGGCTGCCGAGGCCGGTACAGGCATCCCAGCCGGGACCGGCGTTGAAGGCACCGTTGGAGCCGGAGGTGATGTCGCGAAAGGTGGATGCTTCGTTTGCGGCGTAGAGTAGCGGGTTGATGAAGCCGGCGTTCCTGCCGTTAGCCGCGTTCGCGACGGTGATGAGCCCGGCCCAGAGGGGAGCGACGGCGCTGGTACCGCCGATGACGGTGTCCTGACCGTCGACGCGGATTTTGTAGCCGGTGGCAGGATCGGCATTGCCGGCGATGTCGGGTAGACCGCGGCCGCCGGTGTTGACGGTCGGAGCCGGCACATTGGCGTTGGCTTGCCAGCTGGGTAGGGCAAAGAAGTCCGAGACGCCGCCGCCCGTCGCGCCCTCGTTGTTGGCTGTTTCATTCCAGACAGTTTCGCTGGTGATGACGGTGTTTGTGCCGACCAGTTTGGTGCCCCCGCAGGCCAGCACATGCGGGCTGGAGGCGGGGAAGTCGACGTGGTTGGCACCGTCCGTCACGCCATCGGTCGAGCCGTTATCACCGCAGGCCACGGTGATGGTGATGCCGAGCGCCGCGGCGGCCTGGCAGGCCTCGTCCATCGCGGTTAAGGCTCCTTGCGTCCAGCTCGACTCCGGACCGCCCCAGCTGATTGAGATCACGCCGGGCTTGCGCGCGGTGTCATGGATCGCCGTGGTGATTGCGTCGAGAAAGCCCTGGTCGGTGTTGGGGGCGAAGTAGACCGCAATCGTGGCTCCGGGAGCAACCGCGCCGGCGATCTCGATGTCGAGCATCACCTCGCCATCAGCGCCGTTCGGGTTGCCGGGCTTGCTCTTGGCCTTATCGACCGAGACGGCGCTGATCAGCGGAGGGTTCTGGCCGATACCGCGGAAGTAGACTTCCACGTCGGCCGTGGTATAGCCTCCGCCGAGCTCGATAATGCCGATCGTCTGCCCGGCACCGCCGGTAGTGGGAAAACCGTAAAGCCCGGCTACCCCTACCGGCGTGTAGGAAATGCTGGCGGCATGCGGACGTGCCTGGCGGAAGTGCGGCTTGGCCTGTGGACGGTTGTCCAGCCCGAGAACGGCTGTGATGTGCCCCAGCAGCTCTTCGGGGATCATCAGCGCGCCGGTGCGCACGCGAATGTTGCCGTTGTCTACCTGCCGCTGCGCCAGCGAGGTGCCGAAGGCCTTCTCAAAGTGAGCGACGGAGGCGGTTAACTGCACGGTGCGCCGGCCGGGATGGGTGTCGGGCTCGATCTGCAAATCGAACTCCTCCGCAAACTCCTTGACCAGGGCGACCGAGGCAGGGTCGGCACCGTGCATCTCGGCGAACCGCTCGTGGGAGATGGGTTGGTTACCGGGGCCGAGCCGGGCCGGGTCGATCGGCGTTCTGGCACGGACGATGACGGAGATGGTGATGTGTTCGTGCTGGGGCAAGACCTGCGAGGAGACGACCTCCGGTGTCGCGAAGGGAAGCCGCGTGTTGCCCTCCTCGGTAAAGGGTTTGCGTTCACTCCCGGGCAGGGGAACTCGACTTTGCGCGGCGAAACGAGTGGTTGGCATGGTGTGGCCTCCTTCAGGGACCTGCTAAATGAGATGCGGCGGGTATTGAATTTCTGTGCAAAGGGCAGCGCCGGAGGCTCAGGGCTGGGGCATCGCTGCCGCGAGAAACGCTTCAGCGGCGGCCAGATTTTCCCCATACCATTTGTGACTGCGCCAATAGCTGTGCCCGGCACCCGTTGCGACGAAGGGCGTTACCGGATCGCCCGCCGCACGCAGGCGGTCAACAAAGGTGGTCGCCTGGCTGTAGGGAATCACGCCGTCATGCGTGCCATGGCCAACAAAGATGGGTGGATCGCCGGGTTTAACGTGGTTGTCCGGCGATGCATCGTCGCAGACCGCGGGAATGGTATCGCAGCGCCCGCCGAGGTAGCGGCGCAGCAGCCAGGCTTTGGGATGGAGGTCATAGCCGCCGTTAAAGATGACGGCTGCTTGGATGGGCACGTCGGTCGCCGGAGGCGGGGTCTGCGTGGTGGGGGTTGCGGTGGAAACGGTTGGAGCATTGGGCGAGGCGTCGGCCGTGGCGGAGGTGATGGGAGCTGGACCTTCTGGAGCCACGGCGAGCAGAGCCGCAAGCTGCCCCCCGGCGGAGGTGCCGAGCACGGCGATACGGGCCGGGTCGATGCGGTACGCAGACGCATGGGCCTGCACGAAGGTGATGGCGGCACGAGACTCCTGCCAGGAGTAGGGGAAGGAACGCGGGTGGGTGTCGTAGTCGATCGAGAAGCACACATAGCCATGCGTGGCGAGGTCCGTGGAGAGCTTGCGAAGTTCGGTCTTGTGCCCACTGCGCCAACTGCCGCCGTGAATCATCACCACCGCAGGAAAGGGACCGGGTCCGCCCGGCATGTAAAGGTCGGCACCGTAACTGCCTGTGGTGTCCGTGGTGTACGGGATATCTTTCGTGACGAGGGGAGGAGCGGTGGATGGGGGTGTCTGGGCGAGAACGCTCGGTGCGAGAAGAAGGGCAGTGCCGAACAGTAGGCGTAGGGGAAAGAGCAAGTAAGTGCGTTCCTCTCCTGGTGAGACGACTGCTGTGGGCAGCGGGGTTGAGGTGGATGATCTACATGTACTCGACGCCGTACTGGACGGGAATCTGCGTAAAAGCGATACGTGTCGGGGCGCTGTCGCGAGCGGACAACATGCCGGCGAAGTGCACCGTGGTGTGGCCGAACTTCAGGTTGAGTTTGTCCATGGTGGCGGAGAGTTCATTGCGGCGGCCGGGCTCCTCAAAGAGCGTCTGTGGCAATTCGCTCTCGGTTAGCAGGTTGCGTAACGTCACGCCGACAAAGAAGGGTTTCTGGTGCTCGGGACCGTCCGGCCGCTGCGCCCACATACCCTGCAGCGCCTCCAGCATCGATAGCGTGTCCTGGCAGGGGCGGAAGCGGGCCTCCATGCCCCAGGACGTCTGGGTGATGCCGCTGGTGTGTTTCTTTACCTTTGCGGATTGAGCTTTGGCTCGCCCTGCCTGCTCACGCGTCAGCGAAAATTTGATTGTGACGGCGAGCGTGGCGGCGTGGAAGTGCTCCATCCGGAGGCGCATGGCCGCTTTGTGGAGCAGCTTGTGGGCCACGGCCCAGGCCCCCTCCTGAGAGCGGTGGTCAGGCCCGAGGACGTGCGAATGGCCGAGAGATTTTTGCGTTTCGCTTGGGATCGGTGCACCATCGTCGCCAGTGGCATGGCCGCGCAGCCAATGGTAAAGGCGGTCGCCCCAGACCGAGTCCCAGAGCTTGTGCATGCCCCCACGATCCAGTGCCAGCAACTCCGGCATCGTGTGGATCCCCTTTTTCTTGAGCCGCTCTTCAGTCCTGGCACCCACGCCGGGCAGGTCGCGCAGGCCTAGATGAGCGATGGCGCGCGGCAGCTGCGAGGGCAGCAGCCCGATGAGGCCGTCGGGTTTCTGCATATCGCTGGCAATCTTTGCCAGGTACCGGTTCGGGGCCATGCCGATCGAACAGCGCAGCGTCTCGCCGACGTCGTCTTTGATGGCCTGCTTGATTGCCAACGCGATGGCACGGGCACGCGGCGGCTCCTGCTCGCGGCCGATCAGTTCACACACCATCTCATCGATCGATGGCGTGTGCGCGACCGGGCAGACGCGCTCAATGGCAGCCGCGATGTCATGCGAATACTTCGCATAGGTGGTGTGCGAGCCGTTAACGAAGATGATGTCCGGGCATAACGCCTTGGCTTCGCCAACCTTGGTGCCGGTTTTGACCTTCAGCGCCTTGGCTTCGTAGCTCGCGGCGATGATCGTGCCGGTGTCGGCCATGGTCCCGACGACGGCGGTGGGTTTGCCGCGGTACTCGGGGTGCAACTGCTGCTCAACGGAGGCAAAAAAGCTGTTCAGGTCGATGTGCAGGAAGCCGAAACGGTCTTCCCTGGCGGGTTCGAGCTGGAGGTCGGTGGCCACGACTAACGTCAGTGTATTCGCTTAATCTTCGCCGCGTGCCACATCCTGTGTGCAACTTTTGAGGTATTACCGCATGGCCTTCAAAGGATGCCGAGCAGCTTTTTCTTCTTATCAGGGTCGAGCGTTAGGGTGAAATCGAAGTGTGTGTGACTGGAGAACTGGCTGATGAACTTGTGCTTGGACTGCGTGCCGTTCTGCTCCGCCCACACCTCGTAGTCGGTTTGCAGGGCAAGCTGTCCAAAGTGGAAGTGGCCCCCCGAGTCAGATAAGTAACTCTTGATATCGAGGCTGGTGGGATTTTCGAGGTAGACGACCGCCCCTTCGAGCGGCTTCTTGGCCCCATTCACCACCTGTCCCTCTGCGATGCGGACGGTCGACACGGGCTTTTGTGCCTTCCGTTTGTCCGCGTACATCGGGAGTATGCCGAGCAGGCAAGCCATGGCAATCGTCAGCATGGCGCGCAAACGGTGCCCGGCGACTCGGGACCGCGTAGGCTGCCGCCGCCCGATGGTGGTTGCGAGGGAGAACAAGTTACTCCTCCTCATCTTCCTCGCCGCGCGGATCGTCATCTTCGTCGTCGTAGCCTTCGTTCTCTACGGGGGCGATCTCCAACGGATCGGCGGACACGATTTCCAGGTCCGTTCCACACTCGGCGCATTGGATGACCTCGCCTTCTTCAACCTCATCTGTGTCGATCACAAGCGGGGTGTCACATTCCGGACAAACGACTGCCATGATGCCATTCTCCTTTACTCGGCCTTTGCCGTGGGGGCTAGTACGATGATCTCGAGCGGCCTGAGGCAGCTTTCCTAGTTCTAGCGGGGTGGCTGCGCCCGCGTCAATATGGGACGCAGGAAGCCTCGACGCGGTTTGATGCCGAAATGGAGTGTGTGAATGCAAGCTGGCTTGCGGAGATTTTTTCCTCTCGTTGCGATGTTCTCGCTGGTTGCCTGGGGAGTCCCCGCGCAGATGCCGGCTGTGGATACCCCGCTGGTCCCCGCTCCGGCCGATGCGCGGATCGCTGGGGCGCTGAGCGCCCTCTCCCCCGAGCACGTGCAAGCGGACATTGCCAAGCTGGTCAGCTTCGGTACGCGCAATACGTTGTCCAGCACGGATGCGGTTGTGCCCGCAGGGCAGGGGATCCTACCCGCGGCCGAGTGGATCGAAGCGCAGTTCAAACAGATCTCCACGGCCTGCGGCGGCTGCCTGGAGGTCAAGCGCGACGACTACACAGAGCCCGGCAGCACGGGGGCACGTTCCCGCATCCTTAAACCGACACGGCTGGTAAACGTGTATGCCATCCTCCACGGCACCAGCGAAAACAAGGCCGCGCCATGGGTGCTGGTGACCGGTCACTATGACTCCCGTGCTACCGATGTCATGGATCCGAAGGCGACCGCGCCGGGGGCCAACGATGATGCCAGCGGCGTTGCCGTATCGATCGAGAGCGCTCGCGTGCTCAGTCAGCTCAAGCTGCCCGGCACAATCGTTTTCGCCGCCGTGGCCGGTGAGGAGCAGGGACTGATGGGCTCTCGGCACCTGGCAAAGCTGGCCAAGAGCGAAGGCTGGCCGCTTGAAGCCGTCTTGAACAACGACATCGTGGGCGGCGACACAACGCCCGGCAGTGCCGGGGGACCGGCGCTGGAACAGGACAAGAACGCTGTTCGCTTGTTCTCTGAAAATGTGCCCGCGACCGCGACGCCGGAGCAGCAGGCGCAGATGCTCGGCCTGGGCGCGGAGAACGATTCACCATCCCGTGAACTGGCGCGCTCGATTGCGGAGCTTGCGCCCGTGTACTTCCCTGATACGATGCGGCGGCCGCCGGCGCGCAACGGGGTGCGGGCCATGGTCGTGATGCGTGTACCCGCATTTCACCCCGTGCTCGTGCTGCGGCGGGACCGCTATCTGCGGGGCGGCGATCACACCAGCTTCAACGCCGAGGGGTTTGCCGCGGTGCGCTTTACGGAGTGGCGCGAAAACTTCGATCATCAGCACCAGACACCGCGTACCGAGAACGGCGTGGAATATGGCGACTACCTGAAGTATGTTGACTTCGCGTATGTAGCGAATGTAGCGCGTATGAACGCGATGACCCTGGCCTCGCTTGCCGAAGCGCCAAGCCAGCCACAGCGTGTGCAGGTGCTTACCAAGGCGCTCGACAACAATACAGAGCTCACCTGGGAGCCGAGCGCGTTTGCACCCCCGGGCACCACGTATGAGGTTGTCTGGCGCGACACCACGGCAATGGAGTGGCAGCACAGGGTAAGTGCCGGGGATGCCACGCAACTCAAGCTCATGGTCAGCAAGGACAATGTGCTCTTCGGGGTGCGCGCTGTATCGTCTAATGGACAGCGCTCGTTGCCGGTTCCTCCCGTTCCTGCGCGCTAGGAGCTTTTCGTGGCCTTTCGTTCCAATGGACCCATCACTGTTGCATTGCCGCCTTTCCGTGGCGTAACGCGGCGCATCATCCTGACCGCTGTGGTGGTGTACTTTGCCCTGCTGGTGATTGAACTGTTCTCCCACGATCTTGGGGCGCTACTGAGCGGCTTTTTCATGCTGGAGCCGGAACGGGCCTACATCTTCGTCTGGCAGGTATTCACGTACCCGTTCGTCGCAACCGGCATTCTGTCATTGCTGTTTGCGGCGCTTTCGGTCTGGTTCTTCGGGTCGTCACTTGAGGATGAACGTGGTTCGCGCTGGTTGAGCGAGCTGTTTTTTGCGACCACCCTTGGAGGCGCGATTCTTGCCTGTGCTATCAGCATCATGGTGTGGCGCCATGTGCCGGGCCTGGAGCCCAACCAACTTGCCTCGGGTCTGTGGCCGTTTTCCATTGCGTTGCTGCTTGCCTTTGCCCGCCTACACGCAAATCAGGAGCTGAACTTCAACTTCATTCTGCGCGTGAAGGCGAAGTATATCGCCGCGATCTATCTGCTCGTGTATGTGGCGATCGCGCTCTCCGCGCATCAGCGCTTCGATGCCCTGCTGGTCTTGACCAACGCGCTGTGCGCCTGGCTGTTTCTGCAGTTCGCTCCGCGCAAGGGCTTCGGCTTAGCAGCCAATGAGAGCGTGTATGGCCTACGCAACGCGTGGATTAAGGCACGGCGAAGGCGCGCGGCCAAGAAGTTCTCGGTGTACATGCAAAAACAGGGCCGCGAGGTCCACTTCGACGACAGCGGCCGCTACGTGGATCCCGATGGCAAGGCCCGCGATCCGAACGACCGCAAATGGATGAACTAGCAGACCGAAACGTCTATCAGTCTGCCATCACTGTGCGCCGATCAACTCCAAGCAATCGTTGAGTTTGCGAATGTACGCCGCGTCGCCTAAGTTGTAGCGCATAGAAACAGTTATGGGACAAAATGGCAGCCAGCCTGAGATGTACCTTTCTGTTTGGGGGGCGTTTAGCATCGGCATCTGAATCAGATCAGGAGCATTTTATGCAGAAGCGCAAGCTGGGTAAGTCGGGACTTGAGGTGGTGCCGTTGATGTTTGGCGGCAATGTATTTGGATGGACAGCCGATGAGGCAACATCGTTCGATCTTTTGGACAGGTTCGCGGATCGTGGCTTCGACTTCATTGATACGGCCAATGTGTATTCGGTGTGGATCCCCGGGCACCATGGCGGTGAGTCGGAGACGATTCTCGGCAGGTGGTTTGCACGTAGTGGCAAACGCAAAGAGATTGTGCTCGCGACTAAGGTGGGCTTCAAAATGGGCGATGGCGGCCAGGGGCTGAAGAAGCAGTACATCCTGAAGTCGGTAGAGGAATCCTTGCAGAGACTGCAGACCGACTACATCGACCTGTACCAATCGCATACCGACGACGCGGAAACGCCGCTTGAAGAGACCCTGAGTGCCTATGACGAGCTGCTCAAGAGCGGCAAGGTGCGGGCGATCGGGGCTTCGAACTATAAGGGGGCACGTTTAACGCAGGCCGAAGAGATCGCACAACAGCATCATCTGCCGCGTTACACGACGCTGCAGCCGGAATACAACTTGTACGACCGCAAGGCCTACGAAGACGATCTGGCGCCCGTTGCCGAGAGGTTCGGGCTCGGTGTGATTCCGTACTTCTCCCTGGCTTCCGGGTTTCTCACGGGCAAGTACCAGACGGTGGAGGACACCAAAGGCAAGAACCGCGGCTCCCGTGTGGAGAAGTATTTCGACGAGCGTGGGAAAAAGATCCTGGCCGCTCTGAAGCAGGTGAGTGAGGAGACCGGGGCTGCACAGGCCTCGATTGCGCTGGCGTGGCTCTTGGCACAGCCCACAATCACGGCACCCATCGCCAGTGCTACAAGTGTCCAGCAGCTCGACGCTCTGTTTGCGTGTGTGGAATTGAGGCTGAGTGATGCCCAGCTGACGACACTTAGTGAGGCGAGTGCGTATCAGTGAGCGGCTGGGATGCGGGTGCAGTAATCCCCGATGCCGTTAGCGGTTCGACGTGATTGTCTTTGCCGATGCGGTAGCGAAGAGTGTCCGTGGGCGCGGGCACCTTCGCTGTCTTCGACAACTTTTCAGGTGGACCAAGCTCAAAGGTCAGTGTGTCTTCAGTGGTGGACAGGCGGGGAACCTGATTGCGCTGATACTGACGTTCGAGGTGCCAGATGACCGTGGGACGGATGGGGTCGGCGGTCGGTTCGAGTACATCAAGGTCGAAGTGGCTGGGACTCTCGGCCGTGCCGCAGCCGGGCTGCCCGTGCGCGACCACAAAACGCCAGTTGCGCTGTCCGGGAAAACCCGAAAGCGGAGTCATGAGGAGAAAGTCGCCGTACGCGTCCTTTACGTCGTGGTAGGCCGGGGCACCCCAGCGCAGGACCTCTTGCCAGGCCGCGGTTGTGGGGGAACCGGTACCCGTGCCCGTCACGAACACCAGCAGCAGATTGTCATCGCCGCAAGCGACACTGTAGCGGAAGTCGACCTGGAAGTATTTGGGTGAGCCAGAGAGCGGGAAGACCTGCACGGCGAGGTCGGAACCATAAGCTCCAAGTTCCTTCTTGCCGCGGGTTTCGATCGGTGTATCAGCGGCTGAGGCGAGATTGGCACCAAGTGCCTCGGCTAAGGTCTTCTCCATTGCCTCGGGTGTAACGGAAGCGGGCGCACAACGAAAGGCTGCCTGGGCGGCAGCGGCGAGCGCTGCCTTCAGGTCACCGAGTTTTATGGCGACCGTTGCCGGTATCTTGGTGTCGTTCTCCAGCACGGCCTGTTCGTAGAGCTCGTGACGCAACGTCACCACCTTCCGGGCGGCTTCCGGCAAGGAGGTAGGCGAACATGGGACCTGGGCCGCTGCCGTGATCGGAAGGGCGAGCCCAAGAAGCAGAACCGACAAAGAATGCCGCATGGGTCAAGGGTAACCTGACCAATGCATGATCGTAGTTCCTATCGCTGCTTACCCATGGGCGTGCAGCGCCAGCTTCTTTGTCCTCCTGTAGGAGATCTGCCGTGCTTTTGGAGAGACAAGCGCGACAGCACCTCCTGGCAGGATGACAAACGAAGAGCTGCACATAAAACAGGGAATGTGTTTAGGGGGCGCGCCTTACAGGATCTCGTGTTGTAAAAAATACAGAACGAACCGGGTTCCAAGCGCGTGGACCCCGGCCCTGCATAAGCCACAAGGGCCGATCTACTTCAACTCGGCGATCTTGGCTTTCGCGATGTTGACGGCTTCGGTGGTTTTTTCCGGACCGAAGGCGACGCCCTCGACGGTGATCACGGTAACGTCCTTAATACCGAGGAAGGTGAACACATCCCGCAGATATTTTTCCTGGTGGTCGAACGGCTCAAATGGCGACCCGGGGCCATACAGCCCGCCGCGCGTGGAAATCACAATGACCTTTTTGCCACCGCACAGCCCTTCCGGACCGTTAGCACCGTATTTGAAGGTGGTGCCGGCCACGCAGATCAGGTCGATCCAGGCCTTGAGTTGGGACGGAACGCTGAAGTTATACATCGGCGCGCCGATAAGAAGGGTGTCTGCGCCCATGAACTCGTTCAAGATCTCCTTGCCCGTCTCCATCTCGGCCTTTTGCTCGGGGGTTATCTGCTCGAGGTTCTCGCCATATAGGCGCAGAACGGCAGTGTAGTGACGCAGCGTGTTCTTCACGAGATCGCGATAGACGTACTCCGCGCCGGGGTTGGTCTTTTTGAGCTGTTCGGCGGCGGCGGCGGTTAATGGGCGGCTTACGGAGTTTGCGCCGGCAACGCTGGAATCGAGGTGCAGAATCTTCATGGGTAAGGTGTTCCTCTCGTGGGGCGCGCCGGTGATAGGTTTAGGACGGCGGCCCAAAAGTTACTATAAGTAAGCGGGTAACGGTTCGCCAGTAGGCACTTTGGAGTAACCCCCCGGAGTTCGCTCCCGGGAATCGTAAGAATCGCAGGAATCGATAGCTCTTGTGAGGTGAAATGGCGACACATACAACACTCCCAGTGCCGGAGCGGGAGGCCGCACAGCCTGCCGTGGACCTCAGCCTGGGTTGCCCGATGAGCGGCTTGCTGGATTGGCTGACGCGGCCCTGGACGATGCACATTATCTGGCTGCTCAGCACGAATGGCCCGATGCGCTTTGGCGCGTTGCGCCGGCGCATTGAAGGGATCTCGGCGCGGCTGTTGACGGTCCGTCTGCGCACGTTGGAGGCGGAAGGCTTTGTGCGCCGCACGGTGCTCGGCGGCAAGGTGCCGGAGGTGACCTATAGCCCGACCTCCCGCATCGCCGACATGAAGGACTACATGGACCGGCTGCATGATCTGAGTGCCAAGTGGCAGCGCGAGGATGCGGAAAAGCGCACCATGTAAGCCGGTAGTTCTGCAGCTAAATTACATATAGCTATAAATCTGTCATTTCGACTGGAGGCGCAGTTGCAAGGAAAGACCCCTACACCCGCCGACGTCCAGAACGCAGATTCCCGACGGGAATGACAACGAGAAAGCAAAGGCTGACGAGCACCGCTGATTTACCTCGTCCTGCCCGCAGCGCTTACGGCTTCATTTGGCTTTTCGTTAAGGGCAGATACTCATCCCGCAGCTGCGTCTGACGGCTCACCATGGGCGCGGCAAACCCCTCAATGAATACCTGTTCGACGGACGTGCGCACATCCAGCGGGTCACCATTCGCGATCACCACGTTGGCGGTCTTGCCGATATCCAGTGAGCCGAGCTTGTTGCCCATGCCAAACATTGTCGCCGGGTTCAGCGTGATGGCCTTTAACGCCTCATCGTAGGGCAGGCCATAAGCGACGGCATAACCGGCCGCGTAGGGCAGGTTGCGGCCGCCGCCTTCGCCGCCCCCTTCGGAGGAGAGCGCAATCGTCACGCCCCGCTTCGCGAGCTCCGCAGGCAGCGAGTACACCGCGTCATAGCGCTCGTTGGCGAACGGAAACTCGTAGATGGGGCCGACAATGACCGGCACATGGTAACTCGCGATCTTGTCCAGGATGGCCTGAGTGTGAGTGACGTGATTCAAGATCACCTTGAGGTGAAACTCCGCCGCGATGCCCATGCCGACCTCGACCTCATACGCCTGACGCGCGCTGAGCACGACGGGACGTTCGCCGTGCAGGTAGGGCAGCAAGGCTTCAAGCTTCAGATCGCGCTTGGGTGGCGCCCCTTTATGGTCGCCCTTGGCCGCGGCTTTGAGCGTGTCTTCATAGTTCTGCGCGTCAAGAAAGCTCTGGCGCAGCTGGGAGGCAACGCCCATGCGCGTGGTGGGGAACTTCGCGGGACCGTTGAAGCTCTGCGGACGGCGGATGCTGCCTTCAAAGTTCATCGGCAGAGCCACATCGCGGCCGAGCAGCATGGAGTCGCGGTCCTTGCCGTAGAGCTGAATGATGGCGTCCTGGCCGGGAAGAGAATCGGCCTCGGCGGGGGCGACGACGGCGTTGGTGACACCATTCAGGCGCTCCACGGGAATGCGTGCGGATTCGGCGTGGAAGGCGTCCGCGACGTGCATCTGCGGCTCGATCTCATCGCTGGTCTCGGCCAGGTCGCGGGCGTTGGCGTCGGAGGCTACCTCGTACAGACCGAGATTGGTCTCCGCATCGAAAAGGCCGGGGTAGACCGTTTTCCCCTTCGCGTCGATTACCTGCGCGCCGGCCGGTGCGGCCGTCGAGGCAGATGGGCCGACCGCGATGATCTTTCCATCGGCGAAGACGACCGTGCCGTTCTCGATGGTGCCATGCGTGATCGTCAGCAGCCTGCCGCCGACGATGGCGATGGTTTTCCCGGCAGAGATTGCGGTGTTGTTGGGGCCAGTAGGGGTTTGCGCCAAGAGAGTGGGGCAGCAGAGCAGGGCGAGGGAGGCTAGCTTGCGAACGCCAGAGATTGTGCTGGCGCGCGCAAACTGCAGGTCTCTCCACTGCGCGGACGGTAGAGCTGTCCGCTCCGGTCGAGATGACAGCTTTGGGGAGGGGTGAGAGTAGGTGGGTTTAATCATTGGCCGTCACCGTCCTCGCTGGATCCCTCGTCGCCGGACTCGGTCATGACGCCGTGAAAATGTGGCGTGCCGAAGCCGGGCTGGGCGCTGTCGAAAAACAGGTCGCCGTCGATGTACACCTTTTCCGCGCGCGCGTAGGTGGAAAGTGGATCCATGTTCCACACGACAAGGTCGCCATCCTTGCCGGTATCGATGGAACCGACTTTGTCCTCGATACCCATAATCCAGGCAGGGTTCAGTGTGATCATGCGCAGGGCTTCATCCTCCGTAGCCCCGCCGTAGTGGACCATCTTGCCGGCCTCCTGGTTCAAGCGGCGAACATAGTCGTTTGAATCGGATTTCAGGGCCACGCGCACGCCTTCGCGCATGCTCATTACGGCGTTCCAGGGGATGGCGTCCCAGGCCTCATCTTTAAAGCCCCACCAGTCGGCGAAGGTCGCGATGCCGGTGCCGGTCGGCGCAATCTTGTCGCCGACTTTGTACATCTCCAGCGCGTGATGGAAGGCGCGGATCTTGTAGCCGTATTCCTTGGCGATGGCCTCTTCGGTGAGGAACTCATCGGCACGGTAGCAGTGAATTTGTACAAGTAGTTTGCCGCGCAGCACGTCAGCGAGCGCTTCGAGCTTGAGATCTTTCTTGGGAGCGGTGGCAGTCTTGTCACCCTTCTGTACCTTGGCGTTGTAGGCATCCCAGTCGGCCATGTAGTGGCGGGCATCCTCAAAGGCCTCACGCATCACCTCAAAGTTGCCCATGCGCGTGGAGGGCACCTGGCCGCGGGAGCCGTAAACGCGCTTGGGGTTCTCGCCGCTGGCAAATTTGATGGACTGCGGCGCATTCGGGAAGAGCATGGCATCGCGGTCCAGGCCGAACTTGTTCTTGATCACCACGGCCTGGCCGCCGATCATGTTGGCCGAGCCATGCAGCAGCAATTCTGTCGTTACACCACCGGCAAGCGCCTGATAGAGGGCCTTATCGGTGTTGGTGAAGGCGTCGATCATCATCATCGACGGCGTCACCGGGCTGGTCGCCTCGTTGACATCGTTGGAGAGGGCCGAATGCGAGTGCGGGTCGATGATGCCCGGCGTCACAAACTTACCCGTCGCGTCGAAGACCATAGCTGAGGCCGGCGCATTGACTGTTGTACCGTAGCCGGCGATCTTGCCGTTGTGCACCCAGACGCTCGCATTCGGCATCGTGCCGTGCGTGACGGTCATCACGGTGGCATTCTTCAGGACAAGATCGGCAGGCGAAATAACCGGGGGCGCCTGCGCGCGAAGCGCCGGGTACGCCCCAAAAAATGCCAGCAGGGGCAGCATGCGGACTCTGCCAGGGACACAACGAAGGGAAGACCGCAAAGGCCGACTCCAGTGTGAGAGCAAGATGAAAAAGCTTTGCGCTGAGCTTAGCATGACGGCTCGGTCGCAACCTGAAGTCCTGTCGCAAACTGCTTCACGAGGTGTCCTCGACCGAAGCGAAGCTACGCAGAGGATCGAGCCGTCTGCTTCGGGTCGAGAGGACACTTCCGGGGCGGTTAGGGGAGCCCTGCTTGAATCGCTTGCCCCCATGGCCTCTCCCACCGCTAGGGAAAACTCGTCAGCCGGGGCCAGTGCTGCGGATGGCAGGTCGCCGGGCCGCCCTGGTCATCGACGATGTTTCGAATGCCGCCGTAGTTGTTCAGGCAGGTCGTGATCATGTCGTGAAACTCCACGCCGGCAATCGCCGGAGCTTCGATGGCGCGCGTCAGAAAAACGTCGGGGTACGTGAAGACGCTGTATACGCCTAATCCCCACGCCTCGTGCTGGCGTACCCCTGCGGCGACCTTGTACGACGCCCAGCCGTCCGTGCCGGGCGCGCTGCTGTACGCGGCCTGATTGGGTGGATCGTACGGAATCTCGGACTGAAACATGTAGCTGCGGCCGCGTTCGCCGTTCCAAAGCACCTGGAACTGCTGATGGTGTTCAACGAAGAGGCCATACGCGGTGACATCGTCGCCGTTCACGACCAGGCCGTTCTGGCTTAGGTTCTTGTCCCATCCAACCTCATGGCCGTGGTCGGCGCGCCAGATCCAGGTGTGATCGATGATCGTGTCGCTCGCGTTGACCTCGAGATTGCCCACGGTCTTGCCCACACCGGCACCGCCTTCGCGGAAGAACACGTCCTGGAGCACGATGGGGTTCGCGCGATGGTGCGCATGGCTGCCGGTCGGTCCAGCCTGCAGGAGCACCGGCGAGAGCGCAGGCCCCGCGTCGAAAAGCAGTCCGGCGATCGTGAGGCCGTCCACGTCCGCGGTGAGCATTGCAGGCGTGCCGTGCATGGGCCGCAGTGTGGCGAAGCCGAGGCCCAGCACCACCGTGCCGGGCCGTGTCACGCGCAGCGGCTCGGCAAGCTCATAGATACCGGGCGTGAGCAGGAGGTGCTTGCCCCTTGCGAGCTGAGCGTTCAGACTCGCAGCTGTATCGCGCTCAGGGTGCGCGATGTAGAAATTACTGAGCGGAATATCGCGACCGGGAGCCGTGGCGTTTTTCCAGCTCACCCCCGTGGTATTCCGTTCCAACCCGGGGACCCGTACGCTCCAGACACCGGCCGCACTCACCTGCAGAAACGGCTTCTCGCGCACAGTGGGCGTCTGGGCAACGGTCGTGTAAGCCGGTTTGGGCCAAGTGCCTGCGGGCGCGTGCGGGACACCGACAAAGACCATATTCCAGTTCGAACCGGTCCAGCCTGCCCAATCGCTGTTGCGGGAGATCCACTGCTGCTGCGTACCCGAATCCACCTGGCCGTCAACCAGCGTATCGGCCATCCACCCGCCCGAGACCCAACCATGGTTTTGGTGCAGGGCGAGGTTGCCTTCAACATGCATACGGCGCATGGGTACAGCCTGCGAGACTGCCCACTGCATGGTGCCGGGCGGGAGTCCAGGGTGGACACCGCCGGCGGGGGTGACGGCGAAGTTCTCCACGCCGCGCCAAAAGACGCAGGTGGCATTGTCCTTGGGCAGGCTCGCGTCCGCGTGGACGTCACCGGTGACATGCGTGGCGTCGGGGGTTGCGCCGAGGCCGCGCACCTCGGTGTAGAAGCCGACCGGGATGTCCAGGTGATACTCGCCGGGCAGTAACAGAATCGCGTTGCGTTCGGAGCCGAACTCGTTGTGTTGCTGCGCGGCGTAGATGCGGTCGATGGACGCCTGCATGGTTGCAGCGGGCTGCGCCGGGTCGAGGATGAGGACGTTCGGACCGAAGTCGGGACGCAAGTCTGGTCGCTTGGACCTCTGCGCCGGGCAGAGGAGGCTTAGACAGGAGAGGCTCAGGCCGAGGAGGACTGCGGCAGTGCGAAGTAGGCAAGGCATGTCACTCAACAAGGTACCTGAGGGGATGCGCAGCTGCCAGATTCAGCGCAGGGACAGCGGTTCCAGTACAAGTTGGCAGATGGCCCCGGCACAGTTCACGATGCCGTTTCGTACCAGGCGCGCGCCGCTACCTTCTGGAAAGAGCGCATGGAGATCGGCGTTCTTCACCAGATCAGAGGCTGCGGGCAGACCGGGTGCGGAATTAGTATTCGAGGCAGGAGCGAACCCCGGGACCACGGGTGCGGTTGCAGGTTCTGAGCGGAGAACCTTGCCTTCCGCCAGCAGTAAGCGAAGTTCCGCCGTGCCGTGGCGGCCGTTCGCAGGTCCGAGCGCGAAGGTGCGTCGTGCCTGATCACGACCCGTCTCTGAGGCGTAGTTTGCGTGCATTGCGGTATCGATCGCCCGGAGATGCTCCGAAAGATCGCCTCGATCCGCGTTGCGCCAGGCGGCGGCGATGTAGTGCCGTGCTTCTGAAAAGTGACCCTCGCGGTAGAGAATCCAACCCATGGTGTCCCACGAGGCGATAAGCAGACTTGTTTGCGTTGCCAGCGTTGAGGGGCTTTCATCCAGGGTCCAGCCCCTTGTCTCGGCGTCAAGCTTTGCGAGCACCCCGCGCTCCGTCGCTTCATCTTCAGGGAGGTCTAAGCCTGCATCCGCAAGCATGTAGGCGACGGTGTTCTGCTGCGCGGGCTCGGATACGGTTTTCTGCAAAGGCAAGACCGTTGCCGCAGCAGCTGCTTTCTCGCCTGCTGCTGCTTGCACATCTGCCAGCGTGAGGCGTAGCTGCGTCGAATCGACGTCTGTTTTCCCGAGTCTGGTCAACGCGGTATTGCCTGCGACGATCGCTTCGGGATCACGCTTCAGCGAATGCAAGGCTCGAATAAGAACGACCGTAGCGGCGGGGTCGTCCGGTGCAGCATCAACCCACTTGTGCAATGTGGTGAGCGCCAGATCCTTCTCGCCGCGCGTTTGCTGGAGACCGGCAAGGAAAGCGTACATTTGCACCTCATCCGGGTGCAGCGTCAATTCTTTCTCAACATCCTCCATCGCCTGGCCGATCTCACCCAGCGAGTAGGCCACGGCGGCATACCCGCCCCAGAGCCTCCGCTGCTTGGGATCGAGCGCCTTAGCCTCATCCAGCAGCTGCGTCGCTCGCGTCGGGTTCATGGTGCGAAGGCTTTCCCCAGCTTGCGCAATGAGTTGTTCCGCCGAGAGACTGGTCGAGGGGGGAACTGTCGCGTTTCCGGGTGAGGGAGGGGCAGCTAACTCCGCCGTGGTGGGCACAAGTTGGAGGAAGGGATAGCTGTTGACCCCGGCCTGGTCAGACCAGGTTTTGTAGCTCTTCCATTCGGTAGCGGGAACCTCTGGCTCCAGGATGGTCAGTTTGCGCTCCGCCGTGACGACGCCATCCTTAAGGTGAAAGGTCGTGTCTGCGATGGCAAAGGCGGCTTTGGCGTGTACGGCTTCGGGCAGTTCCGCGCTCCACCCCTTTGGTAGCTTCACCTCAACTGTGCTTGTCTCTGTACGCGGGATGCCGAGTTGAATGGAGGCAACCGGCGGCTGCTTTTCGTCGAACGCGGGAAGCGCCATGGGCATGAAGGGCGTTGTGACACGATTTTCGCCCCAGTCGGCCTCCTTAATGCGCTTGTAGCGGAACGAGAGTGTAAGGGGGTGCTCGATATCTTCGGGGCGGCTAAACTCCGGCTCCGTGGCGGTACCACCGTAACCCATACCGGCGAGCAGACGCTGGGTGAACTCAGGATATTGCGTGGGAGAGATCTGTCGCAGCGCAGCGCGGATGGCCTCCTCATCGTCATCGTGGAAGGTCATGGTGATGCGGGCATCGGAGGTGAACTCCTTATCCAGCGTTTCCGTTGCTGCCAGTTTCGCGAAAGCCGGATAGGGCGGAAGCGCCGGTGTTGTGACGATATGGGCTGTTCCACTTTGGGGTATGACCAGCGCTTCGCGATCGCGGATGGGGTAGAGGAGCGTGCCCCACGGTGAGACTTCGACAGTGGTGTCGAGCCATATAGGCTGACCAGCCACGTTTACCCGCGTAATAAGGTGATTGAAGGCTGCGGGCGATGGCAGCGCCGCGTTGAAGCGAATGCCCGCACCAATCAGTACCAAGTCGGCCTGAAGATCAAGCTGCGAAAGCATAGCGGCCAAGAGCGTGCCCTTGTCCTTGCAGTCGCCGTACTGATTGGCAAGGACTTCGGCGGCCGTATGTGGTTGAAATCGACCGATGCCGAAGGACACGCCGACGTAGCGAATTTGGGTAGCGACGTAGTCGTAGACAGCCTGAGCCTTATCGATTTCGTTTGTTTTGCCGACAGTCAACGCGGCAACCTTGGCCTTTACCGTCGTATCTGCCTGTATCCGATCGCCTTCCAGGCCCCGGTACCAAGCACCGACTGCCGCCCAATTTGGGAAGGTGGTCCAGGCGAGCGACGGAAGAACGCCTTTGCGCGCATCGAGTTCCTCTTCGGGGGTGAGGAGTTTTTTCTTTTTCGCCTCGGCGGCAGCGGCTGCCTCACTCCCGACCGTCCGATCAAGGTGGTTGTGGGTCCAGCGCACAACCCGCTGCCCGCCTTCCACGTGGTCGGTGGGGGCGGCGAGCGCAGGATTTGTCCAGAGGGTCACCGCCGTGCCGACGGGCACGTGAAGCTCCACAAGTTCATGAAGGGCGACCCCCTCGGTGACAAAGGTGTCCTGTCCCCAGAACTGCCCTGGACTTTCCGGCACGGTACGCACGATCCGCGCCCTCCATTCCAGGGTGTCGCCCACGGTTAAATTTCGCACCGGAAGTTGCTTCGTCTTGAGATCGCTATAGGCAGGAGCCTCGCGGGTGACCTGTTCCGGCTGCTCAAGTGCGCTGTCGACCGGTGTCTCGACGACCGAGCCGTCAGGATGGCGGACGCGAGCGTACAGGAAGTCAACGTGCTCGGCTGCGCCCGCGAAGGGAACGCTGATCACCCCGAACTGCCGAACCATGGCGTCCGACTGCAGCCGCACGGTGAGCGCGTTTTCCCGAGTGCCGGTACCATCCGCGTGCATGGCAACTATGCTTTGCCGATCGACGATGATCGCGGGTTCCGCCGAGAAGTCGGCTACGGCTACGGCTGATTCCTTGGTGGGCACCACGGGTCCGGCTGTTTGCGCAGGCAGGCAAACCGCTGTGACGAACGGCAGCAGACTTGTGATGACGCAGAGGTTCGCGAGAGCTCGCATGAGGGTGAGAACTTGTATAGCAGATCACCCGGTGCAGTGCACTTCCTCTTTGGGGGCGTCCCCGCGACGGCGAAATAGGAAGCCGGCTTCCCTCCCAGCCCTGAAGGGTCCAGCTTGAGCTGCTTGTCCGTAGGCTGAAGTTCACGGCTACACCGGAAATATTCGTCAGACAGTGCTGGCGTCGGGTCCAATGCAGGGTTGCGGGGAGGACAGGAGAGAAGCCACCGGGACGGCAAATCTACGCGGGGATGACAGAACGAAAAGCAGGGCAACGCAGATCCCCTGCGGGGATGACAGTAAGAGTAAGGAGCTGCTAGGGGCGAGGGGCGATGCGGAGGTTGAGCTCGCGGAGCTGGAGGTCGCTGACGGGGGTGGGGGCGTCGACCATGAGGGCGATGGCGCGGGCGGTTTTGGGGAAGGCGATGACTTCGCGCAGGGAGGTGGCACCGGCGAGGATCATGACGATGCGGTCCAGGCCGAGGGCGATGCCGCCGTGGGGTGGGGTGCCGTACTCGAGGGCGTCGAGAAAGAAGCCGAACCTTTCGTGGGCTTCTTCGTCCGTCATGCCGAGGGTGCGGAAGATCTCGGTCTGGACGTCTTTGCGGTGGATGCGGATGGAGCCGGAGCCGAGCTCGGTGCCGTTGAGGACGATGTCGTAGGCGAGGGCGCGGACTTTGCCCTTGTCGTTGTAGAGGGCACCGGAGCGGATGTCTTCCTCGTGGGGCGAGGTGAAGGGGTGGTGGGCGGCATCCCAGCGAGCCGCGTCGGCGTTCCACTCGTACATGGGGAAGTCGGTGACCCAGAGAAAGCGGAAATCGCGGGCGGTGGGTTTGTCGGGGTCAGCGGGCTCGAAGAGTTTATGTTTGTCGGCGAACTTGCGGGCGAGTTCAAGGCGGAGTTGGCCGATTTTTTTCTGGATCCAGTGGGGGTCGTTGCCCCAGATGGCGGGGGTGTTGGGTTTGGGGGTGATGACGACCGCGAGGTCTTCGGTGGTGAAGGGGCCGGGGCGAAAGCCCCGTTTGGAGGCGGCGGGATTCAGCGGGCTAAAGCCCGCTGCTACACCAGAGGCGTTGTCCGCCTCTGCATCGGAGGTGTTGGCTGGCCCTGCATCGGAGGCGTTGGCTGGCCCTGCATCGGAGGCGCTAAAGGTCAGTTGCTCGGCGGTGAGTTTGGCGGCGATGGCCTCCGCGAGCGGGTAGAACGCCTCGTTGGTGCGGAGGCGGGCGACGTCGAGGAAGGCTAGTCCTGGCGCTTCAGGTCCGGTGTCGCCGAGGAATTTGCGGATTTCGTCGACGAGGCTGCGTTTTTGGGTGCCGGACATGGTCCCGGCACGCGGGATGGTGAAGCCGTAGACGGGCAGGGTGGGATCAATCTTGAGCTGTTCGCGGAGTGCAGGGGTGAGCTCGGCGGAGAGGTTCACCATGGCGGGTAAGCGCATGTCGGGTTTGTCGATGCCGTAGCGCTCGATAGCCTGGTCGTAGGTCATGTGAACGAAGGGCTCGGGGGGGAGCTCGACGCCGGCGGCCTGGAAGGCGGCGCGGAGGAAGCCTTCGGCGACGGCGAAGACGGTCTCCTGTTGCGGGAAGGTCATCTCGAGGTCGATCTGGGTGAACTCGGGCTGGCGGTCGGCGCGGAGGTCTTCGTCGCGGAAGCAGCGGGCGATCTGGAAGTAGCGGTCGAAGCCGGCGATCATGAGGATCTGCTTGAAGATCTGCGGGCTTTGCGGCAGGGCATAGAAGTGGCCGGGATGGACGCGGCTGGGCACGAGGTAGTCGCGTGCGCCCTCGGGGGTGGAGCGCGTCATGTACGGGGTCTCGATCTCCAGAAAGCCTTGCTCGACGAGGTAGTTGCGAATCGCCATCGCGACGCGGGAGCGCACGGCGAAGTTGTGTTGCATCTCGGGGCGGCGGAGGTCGAGATAGCGGTATTTGAGACGAACCTCCTCGTTGGCGATGGCGTCCTCGGCGGGGGAGAAGGGCGGGGTTTTGGCGTCGTTGAGCAGCAGCAGCGTTTGTCCGACGACCTCAATGTCGCCGGTAGCCATCTTGGGGTTCGTCATGCCGGGCTCGCGCAGGCGCACGGTGCCGATGACGGCGACGACGAACTCCGGGCGGGCAGCTTCGGCTTTGGCGTGGGCCTCAGGCGAGAGACTCTTGTCGAACACGACTTGCGTGATGCCGGAACGATCGCGGAGGTCAAAGAAGATCAGGTCGCCGTGGTCGCGGCGGCGGTTTACCCAGCCCATCTGGGTTACAGTTTCGCCGGCATCGGCAGAGCGAAGAGCACCGCACCCGTGGGTACGCTGGAGCTGACCTAAGAAGTCAAGAGTCACAATGCCTTCTATTGTACGAAGTGCCTGGCGACCCCTCCCACGCTTACCCTATTTCGGCGTGAACTGGGGGCGCTTGTGAGGGTACAGGGCGCAGCTTGGGCCCAAATTGCTTGGGCCCGAATTGCTGCACGACAAAATCGACCAGCAACGCCAGCCCGCCGCCCAGGGCGGTGTTGGCAAGGCGCAGGCCGGCCGCGGAACGCTCGGAAAAGCCGCCAAACGCGAACAGGAAGACGGTGTACATGGTGAGAAACGTGGAGAACGCCGCGTAGTTTACCGCTTGGGAGGCAAAGCAGGCCCAGGCGGTGGCGGCAATAAGCAGGAAGTAGACCCAATGGTGCAAGGCAGGATGGAAGGCCAGCAACGCACAGGCTGTAGCCCCTACAAGTGTGCCGGTAAGCCGGGCCACGCCGCGGCTGAGGGTGTTGGCCCACTTGGGTTTCAACACCAGCAACGCCGTCATCGGTGCCCAATAGCCGTTACGCCAATGCAATACGCGATACAGGGCGGTGGTGAGGCCCAGGGTGATGGCAAGGCGTAGAACATAGTCGGTTGTGTCCGCTCGCCAGCGCAGTTCACTGCGCAGGGTGGCCCAAAACTGGTGGGTGCGGGTGCGCAGTTGGCGCAGCACCGGCGGTGGTGCCGGGTCGCCAGTGTGGCCGTAGCGTCGTACCAGCGTTGAAAGGGCGTAGACCCCGATCTGCAGTGCACCCCCGGCCAGCACCATGGAGGTGCGGCCGACCGCGTAGTGGATGCCCTGGGCGAAGTAGCTGCTGACGATAACAAATACACCGCACTGCTGGCCGATCCAGCCTGTCGTGTTGCCGACGCCGGCGAGCAGACCGTAGTTTATGGCGGCGAGGATGCAAAGCAACAGCACGACGATCGTAGACTGCGCTCCCAGGCTGCCGGCCAGCGTGGCCGACGCGATGCCAAGGGTTACCAGCGTCATGCTGAGCACGGTGGAGGCAAGCGCCTCGTGAAAGACGGCGAAGCCCACCGTGAAGGCCGAACCCGCGGCTATGGAGCCGGCGCTGGGGTGACCGGTAAGCTGCCCTAGAACAAGGGCAATCCCCACAGGGAGTGTTGACGTCAGTGCGGGATAGGGGGTGCTCTTGTTCCAGGGGAACACGGCCGTGTCTTCAGAGATGTCGCGTAGACGGCGCATGCGGTAAGGAATTCAAACGGCAGGAGTCTCAGACGGCAAGAGGTCCTTGCAGCCAGAGACCCAGACCTTCAGAATCTCTGGCGTTGGATGCGCTGAGCCGCTGCCGGCGTGCGCAGGGATCCGGTGTTGCCCTCCCTGACAGCCGTTCGTGGCTCAGGCTTGACCGATCTCGGCAGACATCAGGTCCATCGCCGGTGCGTTCGCCTCGGCGTTGGCCAGGGCTGCTGCCGGCATCTCCGCGATTGCGTCCACGGTAACTGCCGCGATCGACGCATAGGCCGACTGAGCCAAGGCCTGAACGTTCATCGCTTCGGACGGCATCAGAGATGCGTTAAACCCGCTCGCCACGGCAGCCGGGGAGGGAACGCGTTTTACCTGAAAGCAGGACCGGCAAAAGACGGGGCGGCCCTGGGTAGGTCGAAACGGCACGGTGGTTTCCACACCACACTCCGAACATTGGGTGCGGGTTTCGGTGCGTGACAACGGCAAAGCGGCGACTGCGGCGGTGCCTTCTGCCGTACGTCCCAAACCCGCGCGCTTGGCCTTGCAAAGCTTGCACCGTTTGGGGTCATTCTTGAATTGACGGTCGAAGAAAAACAGTTGCTCGCCCGCTGTAAATATGAAGTCATTGCCGCAATCGGAACACCGAAGAAGCCGATCCACGAAGTCCATAGCACCCTCTCCCAAACCATTGGGAATTCAGGTTGATTGCCCATAGAGGAATCTATCGGCTGATTCCGCATAGGCAATACACCTGTACTACTTTGCTGCAAAAGGGCCCGGGAACCACCGGAAGAGCAGACTCGACCTCCGGACGGAACTGAAATGAAGGCAGAGGGAGTTTAATGCGCTCCCCCTCCCGGTCTGCGTTGCTGCTGCAGGGTTTACTGCCTGAAAATGACGAACGAAAGCTCTACAGGAGGTTAGTCCTGTTCCTTGCGAACCTTCTTGCGATTGCGCTTACGCGCTAAAGCCTCTTTAACGCGGCGCTTTTCGCCTGGCTTGAGATAGAAGGAGTGACGCTTTACTTCCTTGATGATGTCCTCGGTTTGCACCTTGCGCTTAAAGCGACGCAGGGCATTCTCAAGGGGCTCACCCTCCTGAACGCGAACCTCTGCCAATGGAAAACACCTCCAAACCCGCCAATGTGGCCGCTATCTAGCATAGCGCCGTGTGGGTTCGGTGAAACATTTTTCTTAACGAAAATGGTCACTCGAACATGGCATTACGAAGGTTACATCCGGAGGTCTGGGTACATTGGAGGCGCGAAGTACACAACGATGTATCTGACTGCAGCAGGGAATGCAATGACAAAGACCGGCCGCGTGGCCGGTCTTTGTCCATGTGTCAACATCTTCAATTTTACTGGGGCGATTGGACTTTCTGGCTTGCGTTTGTAGCCTTGTCCTGCGCCTTCAGGGCCTTGGCGTTCGCGCTGGCTGATTTCGCATTGTCTTTGGCGGCCTTTTCCTGCATTTTCTGCTGCTTGCGCTCGGCTTTGCGCTCGTCTTTGGTCATCGGGGAGCCGGCTGTGGTGGTGGTGGTCGTGGTTTGTCCCATGGGCGTGGTGGTTGTCTGCGATGTAACCGGCACCGTGCCGGGCTGGACGGCCGCGGGTGTGGCCGGTGCCTGAACAGCGAGAGCCGAGGGGGCTGCCAAAAGAAGGGCTAGAGCGACTTGCGGAATCTTGTGCATCGGAATCCTTTCGGGGCAAAGTTACCGGCACATACCCGGAACCAGACCCTCTGCGCAATCCGATGCGGATGGGATGGATCGCGATGCTACCCAGGCCCGCCAGGTATGGGCACCTACTTGGCTTTCACGGCAATGACCTCAACTTCCAGCAAGGCCCAAGGCGCGGCAAGTGCGGCCACCTGGAATGCGGAACGCGCGGGCTTGTTGGGCTGCGCGGGTATGCCGAAATACTTCAGGTACTCGCTTTGCATGCCGGCGAAGTCGAGTTTGCCGGTTGCGGGATCCGGGCCGAGAAAAACTGTCATCTTCACCACATCCTTCATGTCGAGGCCTTGCGCTTGCAGAGCCTTCTGGATCTTGGCGAAGACGCTGGCCGCCTGAGTCTTGGTGTCACCGTAGGTTGCCGGGACAGCTTTGGCGGCGTCGGCGGGGGTGACGGGGTCGGCGAGCTGGCCGCTGAGATAAAGGGTGTCACCGGCCCAGACGCCTGTGGCGATGGGGGATTTATCGGTCTGGAGATGGCGTACGGTGGTCTGCGCGTGAGCCGCGGGTAAGAGTAGGGCGGCGGCAAGGGTTAGGGTGGTGCGGAGGTGCATGGTGGTTCTCCTTGGGGCGTGTGGGCGCAACCGAAACGCAGATTCCCTTTCGGGAATGACAACAAGAAATGACAGGAGCAGGACGAGCTAAGCGTTCGTTTGAGTTGCGGGGCTTGTCAATTTGGCGGCTTTGACGCGGTCGCTGACCAACTGCACGGCGCGCAGGGCGCTGAGGGCGGCACCTTCCTGCCAGGCGACGACGTGGGTGGTGTGGTCGCCGGCAAAGATGATGCGTTCATCGGGCTGGATGAGGATCTCGTAGTTGGCGTTGGTGCCGGTGCGTGCCGCGGCCGGAGAGGCACCCTGGCCGGTCTGCCGGCTGAGGGCTACGCCGGGTGCCTGCTGTTTGGCGGCTTCCTTGCCTGCCCCGGCCGGGACGGAACCGGTGGCTCCGAGCTTGGCCGCGGGGTGGTCGCGCGCCTCGTCATCTTCCCATTGATCCTGGCCGTAGCTGCGAATCCAGGAGCCCTCGTTCCACTCCGCCTTGCCCCAGCCGAAGTACACGGGTTTTTCAAGCTCCCCACCATGGCCTGGGTGCAGGCGCTCGATGGATTTGCGGCTTTCGGCGTATTTGGCTTGGAGCGAGAGCTTGGCGAAGGGTGATTCACGCTCATCGGAGTAGCCGCTGACCACGACGCCGCGCTCGGAGAAGAGTCCGGCGGAGGGGAACCAGATAGGGCTGCAGCCGGTGTTGACGAACTCCAGCCCGCCGTAGATGTTGTCGTCCTGCTCCCAGAAGCGGCGGCTCTCCCAGGCGATCTTGTAGGCATGGGAGTAGGTGCATTGGGCGATCACCTTTTTGTATGGAGCGGCGCAGTTGTTCTCGATCTTGCGCATCGTGGTGAGGGGCAGCGCGTTGATGCAGTAATCGGCGGTGAGGGTTTTTGGGCTGCCGTTCTGGGTGTAGCGGATCTCTACACCGCCGGCTGTGTTGTGCAGGGCGGTGACCGGCGCGTTGTACTGGACGAGGCTGCCAAGCGACTTGGCGAAGGCGTAGGGAATGCGGTCCATGCCGCCGACGGGCTGAAACATGGTCGCCTGCATATCGAACTGCTCGTCGAACAGCATGCCCTGCCAAAACTTGGCTTCTAGGAGGGTGCCCATGTCGATGGGCTGGCTGAGCACGCCGGTCAGGTCGCCGGCCCCTGCGGCACGGCTGTACCCTGCACGGTCGCTGCCGACGTATTTGCCGGCTTCGTCGAGCGGGCCGTAGAGGCGCAGGAAATCCAACATGCGCGACTTATCCTCCCCGGTAAGTTCGGTATCGAGCGCCCCGCCGTTCATACATTTCATGAGGAGTTCGCTGACATGGCCGCGGGTGTCGTTGACAACCTGGCGCATCACAGCCGGCTTGCCGCCCAGGGCGTCGTCGCTCTGCAGATGCGCCGAGCGGCTCATGTTCACTTCGACCTGCAGTTCCACACCGAGCTTTTTGCAGTAGCCGAGGATATGAGGATGAATGGAGGGAAGGCGCGCAGGGCCAAAATTCTGATAGTGATCCGGATCCCAGGTACATCGCTGGGTCGAGCCATCGGTGAGTTTGACTGTGTCGCCACCGCGGACGGTGTAGTTCCGTCCGCCGGGACGGCTGCGGGCCTCGAGCACCGTGACGTGGTATCCCAGGTTTCTGAGTTCATAAGCGGCCACCAATCCGGCGATGCCGCCGCCAAGGACCACAACCCGGGTGCCCTGGCCGGAGCCGGGTGCCGCCTGCAGAGGCTCGGCACGGGCTCCTCGCGTTTCCATCAGGCCCAAGCCCTGCATGGCAAGAAAGGCCGCTGAATAGCCGCCCGCGTGGCCCACCTGAGTAAGGAACTGCCGCCTGGTCACACCCATCCGCTTGCCTCCAAGAATGCGTTAAGACTCTTCCGGGGCGTTTCAGAAGACGGCACCGCTGGCTCTGCGCAGGCGGCATCCCGCACTTGCAAAGACAACTTCGCTGGAACGGCCAGAAGGTCGATCGTTAGTTCTTGTTGCTTTTTGCGATTGTTCCCAATGTAACGCAGGGTGATGCGCTTGGCTACGGAGAACTTAAGGGGGCAGGCGGGACGAAACGCAGATTCCTTTCGGAACGACAAAACAAGCAGGCCCGGACAAGGGCGTTTCCCCCATCCGGGCCTGCTTGGCTTCCTGGCTACAACTTACTGGATCGTCAGCTGGAACGTGGTGGACGACGTGATGTTTGAGGTGATGGTGTCGGTGCCTACCAAAGTGACAGTGTAGGTGCCGGTGGCGGCGCTGGTCGTGGTTGTGGGGGTGACAGTGGCCGTGTTGCCGCCGCAGCCGCTTACACCGAGGCCGATGAAGAGAGTAAGCGCCCCGGCGGCCAGCAGCGTGGGCAGGCGAGCGTACCGCTTGCGCGTGAGAAAGCCGAACGCCAGAAGGCCGGCGAGCAGGGCTCCGTTTCGCCGCTCGTGCGAGGGTGTATCCGAAGCCGGCCGGTTCGAGGCGAAAACGGCGAGAGAATGACCTGCCAGAACGCTTCCTCCCGGACCACCTCGAAGGGCCGCAAGCGGACAGACAGCTGCGCTCGCACCGATGGTCAAGGTGTACTGCGAGAGGGGTGCGCTCGTTCCGTTGGTCAGTTCGGCCTGCGGAACGGTGATTCTGGAGCAGGTATTTGCCGGCAGACCCGAGGTGATGGCGAAGTTGACGCTGCCGTTATAGCCGCCGGAGGGTGTCAGCGTAATGGTTGTGCTGCCCGTGCTGCCGCTTGTGACCGTGACCGCCGGCACAGCCAAGGTGAAGGAGCCTGAAGGGATCGCGGTACCCGCGAGCGTGAGGGTCAGAGAGCCGGTCGAGGGCGCAAAGGTTGTGTCGCCCGCGTAGGTAGCAGTTACCTGGTGGGAGCCCGCGGCGAGTGTGCCGGGAACCGTGTAGCTTGCCTGTCCGTTGGCCAACGTAAGGGTTGTGATAGGGATGGTTGTGCCGCCGTCCACCGCGATCGTGACGGTTCCGGTCGGGGTGCCGTTTGCGGCGGTGACGGTGACCGTTACGGCGTCGGTTGCGCCGGCGATGGGGGTTAGCGTGGCGGCGCTCAGTTTGGTAGAGCTTGCCGTAAGGGCTGAGGCAGCGGTGGCGGGCCAGGCGGCCACGAGTTGGGCGAGATCGACCGAGCCAAGCCCTGAGGCTTCGTCATAGCCTACCCCTGCCGTATAGCCGGAGGCCCCGGCCGCGGAGCATAGGTTGGCGTTGGCAACCGTGCAGGCATTGGAGCCCGTGGTGATGTCGTGGAAGGCCGAGTTGTAGGTAGCGGAGACGGCAGCCAGGCTGTAAAGCGTCTGGTTCACGTTACCCTGGCCGGTGGCGTGTGTGGCTTGGTTGAGCACGGCGAGCATGCCGGCAAAGATGGGAGCGGAGAAGCTGGTACCGCCGGCGATGGTCAGATCCGAAGTAGCTGGATCCCGAAATCCGCTGGTACAGCTGCTTGTTTGTCCCGGAGCCCAATAGGTGGGATCGCTGGTGCAGTACAGGAAACCCGGGCTGCCCGTGGAAGCCTGGAGGGAGATGTCGGGGACGAGCCGGAAGCTTCCAGCGGGGATGCCGGGTACGCCTGCCTGCCAGCTGGGGCGCGCGAACACGGCACTTGCGCCACCGCCGCCGGCAGAGAGGGTAGGTACGGTTGCGGTAGCTGCGGCGGCATCCTCGTTCCATACCGTCTCCGGGACATAGGAGAGCAGCGAGCTGATGTTGTCCACGTTGCCGGCATTGGCGAAGTAGGTAGAGTTCGTCTTGTCGTAGGTGCCGGCCTGCATCTGCAGCCCGCCGACGGCGGTGACGAGCGGGATATCTGCCCAGACCCCCACGGCGAGGGACTGCTGCTGAGGCAGGGAAAGGCCGCTTACGCCGAAGCAGTTCGTAGAGCCGCTATCGCCTGCGGAGGTGATGATGGTCTGGCCCTGCAGACTCGCTTTCTGGGCTGCGGTGTTGTAGGTCTGGAGGGTCGTACTGGACGTGTCGAGCTCACATCCGCCATAGCTCAAGGTGATGATCGGGGCGAGATTGTTGTCGACGGCATAAAGGACGCTATCAAAGACCCCGTAGTTGGGGTTTGCGCCGGCGTAGACCAAAAGAACGTTTGCTCCGGGTGCCATGCCGAGCGAGTACTCGAGATCGAGGTCGGACTCGCCTTCATCGCCCGGATACATGGCCGAGCCACCCGAGCCGGGAATCAGGAACAAGGTAGGCGGATTGGCCGGGAGGCCGGCTGCGCTTTGGAAATGCTGAACATCGCTGACCGGGATATAGGACTGGCCGGCGACCGCGATCGTTTGTCCGGTACCGTTGTTCCCCTGCGCATAGAGCGGCTTGACGTCATACATGGTCGCGAGGTCGGGCGGCGTCAGGAAGTGGCTACCCGAGATACTGCTGGTGTACTCGGGTTTTACGGCCGAGGTTCGCAGGTTGGCTTTGGGGCGGAAGGTGGAGAGATGCTCGACGCTGACCACCAGGTGGGCCAGGGCCGAGGGTAACGAAAGATCCGTCGCGGGAGCGTAGTTGGCTGCCAGGCCCGGCCGGAGATCTTCCCCTGGGCTAGGGCGGTATTGGTGCAATTCTGTGCCGAGGGCCGCGGCGACCTGCCCCGCAGATCCGGAGAAGGTGATGCTGTCACGACTGGCAGGCACACTGATCCGGGTGAATCCCTGTGCCGCAAGCCAGGTTTGGACGGCCGCGATATCGGCGTCGTTCACGCCAAACTGCGCGGCAAAGCTCTCCGGCGTCAACCACTTACGGTACTGAGGCGAGGCGGGGTTCTGCTGTGCGGCCAGCAGCGTGTCAATAGCGGTTTGCTGCGCCGGCGTGCGGCTGAATACGAGCGTGATGCCGTTGACCGGGGTATCCGGCGACAGCGCCCCCACATCGTTGGCGGGGACGGCATGCGGGGACCGTGAGTTGGGCAGGATCGTTCGCGCCTCCCCCGTGATCGGCTGGAGAAGCCGGCGTGCCGGTCCTTGAGCCAGGGCAGAGACGCCCACCGAAAACAAGACGGCCGCCCAGGCAGGGCGGAGAAGGCGAGAAAGCCTCTTCATAAGCGATGATCCTCTTTCAGAAACGCTTAGCCTGAGAAAACTTAAGGATGGATGAAGCGTTCTATGGGTAGACGCGAGTTCAAGAACAAAGTTCCGGAACTTGCTTCACTTGGGTGACAATTGCCGGCCGGGGGCGAAGCGCCGGATTTGTCTGGCACTAGCGGACGAGGTGAAAGTTGCGTGACGCCATACTTCGGTGCTCTGTGGTGGACTCGCGGATGGTGTTAAGGACAGAGAAGGGACGGAACAACCCGCAGGTTCCCTTCGGGAGTGACAACTAGAGAAGCAGGTTCCCTTCGGGAGTGACCTAGAGAGGCAAAGGCAGAAGCTGGGGTTCGACTAGGGTGTCCGGCTAGGGAGCGGCGCTCTGCCCAGAAAGGTGAACAGGATCAGTACCAGAAAGAGTTCAGCAACGGCGGCTTGCCGCAAAGCCAGGAACGAGGCCAGGGCATGTGGGGCGTGGGTCATCACGGTCCGGCCGATGCCGGAGGTCGAAGGGCCGAGGGACAAGGCACCATACAGGAGGAGCAGGCCGCTAAGCCGCCAGCGGCCCCTCCCCGCCCTCCAGGAAGCAATCAGCCACGGCCCGAGCAGGAGCAGCAGGATGGCATCATGGGCGCGATGGTAGGTGGCGAGCAGACCGAAGGCGCTCCAACTCACGACGGCCAGCAGGGCCTCCGCTTCGGTTCTAGCCCCCCGTGTGTGCCACACCAGAAAGCCAGCCAGGCAGAACAAAATCGTGATCGCCAGCGTGGCGGTCAGCCAGTTCTCCGCCGTCCAAAAGCCGAACAGCGACCGCAGGGAGGTGATCTGCGAGAACACGGCCAGCAACTCCCGGCTGGAGAGATTCATGGAGTTACCCGGAGCCATCTCCGCGCCCACCATGGCCATGCAGGAGCGGGTCTGCCGGAGGAGTTGGCCGGGGGCCAGGATCTCCGCTGCTCCCAGTCCGGTGGCAACGCTCAGCACGGCCGCCCGCAGTGCGATGCGCGGTCCGCGCGTCTCGGGAAGCAGCAGCATGCCGAGCAGCGTCCAAATGGCGAGGTGGGGCTTCAGGAGCAGCGCCAGCGCCAGTGAAGAGCTGAGGACCCAAACGGAACTTTGCCCGCGCCGGACGAAGACAAGGATCAGCAGCGCCGAAGCAGCTACAGACATGTTTCCCACGCTGAGCGCAAACGCCAGCAGCGGACCCGCGGCACAGGCTCCGGCGAGCGCGGCCCTCCAGCCCAGATTTAAGTCGAATGCACGAGCGCTGTAGCGCAGCAGGGCAAACAGCGCCAAGGCAAACAGCAAGGCCGAGCCGACCGTGACACAGTAGGCCCCCGTCGCCATGGACACCAGGGTCAGCGGTACCAATATCGCGAGCGTGGTGGGCGGGTAAACCGGCGCGTGGCCGAACCAGCTCCCCGGCAGGGCCATGCCCTGCGCCTGAAATACAGCCTGGACATTGGTGAAGCTGTAGGCGTCGAGGCCGTGGCGAAAGCACCACGCGGCCGCTTGCAAGGTCTTCAGATCGGAGGCGGCATCAGCCGATGTGCGCATGGGCATATCGGCCAGTACGGTTGCCGTGATGCCGCCGATGGCGAGAAAGGCGAACAGGAAGTCGAGGGTAGCCCCTACTGGGCGTTGAGGTGCCGCAATCTTCGTCTCAGAAAAACCCATTCACTCTATAGATGCTCTTGGGTGCGTTTGTCCGCTTCTTGCTGAGTCCCAGGGCCGATGGCTTTGAAATCGCATGTGGCACATCGGTCACATTGGTACGTGGCCATAGGAGGTGAGGATCTAGGCCGGGCTTGGTCTCTCATCCTGAGATTATGGTTCGCAACGCGTTCCATTCACTGCACACGGACCGATCAGGTGGGTAGCCTAAAAATAATCTGCTTATATACGCAAAGAGGGTATACAGTTTCTGCGTACCACGCTTGCAAGCTTCAGTCGAGGAGACTACAGTGAAATTGCTAAAGTTCGGTTACATCCTTCCAATCGCTATTCTTTTACCATTCAGTTTGCATGCACAGACCAGTGTGTCTGCGGTGGTTCCTGTGACGCCAAGTAACAGCTCGCAATGTTCTGTTAGTTATGTAGGCACAGTCCCTAATCTTCAGGTGCTTACGGCTCAGAACTATAATTTTTCCACAACATTCCCGCAGAGTGGCTTCTGCACCGTACCTGTAACTTGGCGTACGCCCCTCCCCAACTCTTCGTATGCTGTGTCCTGTACCGTTGAAAGTGGGAATGCGGCCGGTTATCTGTATGGAACTCAGATAAGCACAGGCACGAAGACAGCTAATGGTTTCAACCTCAGCGTTTCCTATTACGTGAATAATCTTGAGAACTATAGCCAGTACAATCCAGGAGCCGGAGCAGTTTACCTAAGTGGCAACGTCTATGTTTATGCCAACGGAGCCGGACAAAATGGCAATGCAACCCCCTATACTCTTAGCAACTTGGGAACTCAGTATGTGGATTGCGTAGCGACTACGCTCTAAGAAGTTCTGTGCAGGTGGCTCAAGGCATATGCTTGAGCCACACTATTGCTGACACGGAATGAAATGGCTACATACAGTTCATTTAGCAACCTTACTTAGCCAGAGGTGCCAACGAACAGTCTAGTTTAGATGAACATGTTATATTCGCCATTTAGCGATTGGAACATCTTCATACACTGCGCGAGGAAGCTAAATTCAAGAGGCAACTTCTACGGGTCGAGGAGTGGGACCTGGGCTGGCTCAAAGATAAGGTGACACGCCCGATAGGACGCGTCCAGACGCATGAAGCGATCACCACAGAACCGATGCGTTTCACGGTAGCCGTTAGCGCGAAGGTCGATGATAATTGAATTACGATCGAGATCGCTATTTTGCGTAGTCGTGCCCAATGGCGAGAGCGTGGCCCAATCGTTATGGCTGTAGCCGGAAGCTAGAAGGTCTTCGGTAAAAAGAACGATATCAGGGTGTTGCGCGACTGTTGCGAGGTGCTCATGGTTTGGATTGTCATTTGTGGCCCAGACCCAGTAACCCTGGCTGTAATTGAAGAAAGGATTTTGCGGGAAGTAGGGTTCTACCCCAATTGAGCCAAAGTCAAAAGCTGCCATTCGCTTATGGGAATGCTCGAGCAGAAAGGCCGCGGTTTCCGGGCTGGGATCATACGGTTGGCCAATCTCTTTTCGAATGGACACCATCGCCCATACCATCTGCAAAACGCAGGTTAACGTCAGCAGGGCCACAAAGGTCCGGTCTAACTTCATGTCTATAGCGCGCAACGATTCCGACTCAGCAGCAGAGGGCGGCACGGCGAGCCAAATGGCTACAAGCAGCGCGATGAGCAAGATGCCGAGGTGGTGATCAGAGATCCACAATGCTTCCCCGACGATGATATTACCGACCCATGGAACAAGCATTGCAAGAGCACGACGAACATAAAGCCAGACCAACAGTACCGTAAGAAAGCCACATGCAAGAAATTTGTATGTTGAGACCGGTGCAGTTGCGAGTGTCAGTAATTCCAGCGTAACTTCGAGCGCGCGCCGGTACCCCCCAGATTCTGGATTCTCCCCGTGAAGATACCAAACGGCCCAAGCAGCAGGGTGTAGAAGCACGGCTGGCTCTGGCCGTCTTACGGTTTGGAGGGCGGGTGGGGGCGGCGGAATAATGATGGCGGAATGCAGAGCATACGACGGGGGCGGCGGCAGCTTCTGGTCTGCAGGCAAGGGCCCTGGGAATCGTTCGAGCAGGTCTTGTACCGTTCCTGTGGTCACAGAACCGCCGTTTACGATACCGACATCAGGCGCAGGTACAGCGGTGACGGTAGCCAAACCAAAGAAGATTAGGTACATCGTGACTGGGGGTAAAAGGGTGAAAGAATCCCCCATTCTTCTCGACCGTCGGTAGCGGTGAAAAAGATACAACCCTAACAAGAAGAATGACACTACCGTTCCCTGGAGGGAAAGGTTAGCCAACAAGCCTGCAACAAAGGCGAACCATAAGGAATTGCGGCGACTATAAAAAAGAGCGCAAAGTGAAAACACAAGCAGCGGAAAGAGGGTGTAGCTGCGACCGATGACGGCGTATTGATACTGCAGGAAGAAAGTGAACGGAAGCAGAAGGCGCACAATCAGGGGAAAGGGCGACCAGCGCAGCAAGATGATTATGCCCACGGTAGCGAAGCATGCGCCAAGCCAACTCATCCCGGCGTAGCGGCCACCCATCTGTTGAAAGAGGTGTAGAACCAGATGCCACAAGCCGGGCGTGCCTTCGTAGTGAAGACGGTAGCGTAGAAGCTGCCATAGAGTGTTGTCGCGAGCCAACATCCATGCCTGGGCTTCGTCACTCCAAGCTTCATGATGAGGGATCGTGATCGCAAGAACCAGAATATAGATCGTCAGGACAATGGCTTCAAGGCGGCCAAAGCTAAAAATTGATCGCCAGCCAAGCAGCGCGTCTACAAGTGAGACTCGGGAGTCAGGGGCGAGTTTAGAAATGCTTTTTACGCTCATGAGTAGCTCCCAGATGAGCAAGGCAAGGAAGCAGTCGAGAGGCGCTTCATCTGAACTACCCCGCTCACCGCAAGGTCTCCGCAAGTTGCTCGCGCTCCACCTTGCGCTGCTCGCCGGTAGCGAAGGTTTTTACGGTGGCGACCCCGTCGCGCACCTCATCTTCGCCGAGGATGACGATGTGGCGGGCGAGTTTGTCGGCTAGATCGAAGCTCTTGCGCATCTTGAAGCTGCCGTCACCGACCTCTACGGCGAGGCCGGCGCGGCGGAGCTCGCGAGCCAGCGCCAGCGCGGCGGCGTTTTGCAACGCGCCGAGAGGGGCGATGTAGGCGTTCAACTTCGGCACTGGCCGTGTCTCGCCCGCCGCGTCGGCATTGGGGTCGCGCTGGGCTTGGATTTGAGCCTGCAGCGTGAGGATGAGGCGGTCTTCGCCGATGGCGAAGCCGATGCCGGGCGCGCGGGGGCCGCCGAGGATTTCGCTGAGGCCGTCGTAACGGCCGCCGCCCAGCAGGGCGTTCTGGGTGCCCAGGCCGGATTCCCCCCCGGTGGTTACGGTGAACTCAAAGGTGGTGCGGGTGTAGTAGTCGAGGCCGCGCACCAGCCGCGGATTGACGTGATACGGAACCCCGCAGGCATCGAGCGCGGCCAGAACGTTTTCGAAGTGCGCTTTCGATTCAGGGCCGAGGTAATCGGCGATTTTGGGCAGGCCGTTGATGATGGCCTGATCGGCTTCGTCCTTGGAGTCGAGCACGCGCAGCGGGTTGGTTTCGGCGCGGCGCTGGTTGTCGGGGCAGAGCTGATCCTTTACCGGGGCGAGCGCGTCGCGCAGCGCCGCGTTGTAGCGCGTGCGATCGTCGGCGTTGCCGACGGAGTTCAGCTCCAAACGCCAGCCGCGGATGCCGAGTTCGTCGAGCAGGCTCGCGAGCATTTCTAAAACTTCGGCATCGCGCAAGGGACTTTCCGCACCGGAGCTCGGAGGCCCGATGACCTCCGCGCCGATCTGCCAGAACTGGCGGTAGCGGCCGCGCTGGGGGCGCTCGCGGCGGAACTGCGGGCCGATGTAGTAGAGCTTTTGCAGGCCGCCGGCGTCGCCGAGTTTGTGCTCGATGTAAGCGCGCACCACGCCGGCGGTGGACTCGGGGCGAAGGGTGAGGGACTGCCCCTTTTCAGAGTCGGCGCGGGCGCGGTCCTCCCAGGTGAACATTTCCTTGGAGACGATGTCGGTTTCTTCGCCGACGCCGCGGGCGAAGAGCTCGGTGGCCTCGAAGACAGGGGTGCGGATCTCGCCGAAACCGTAGCGGGCGAAGACGGCGCGTGCGGTGGCTTCGACGTGGTTCCACAGGGGCGTCTGGTCGGGCAGGAGGTCGCGCGTGCCGCGTACGGCTTTCAGGGGAGGGCGCGGTGCGGTGCGGCCCGCGTCGGGGTTGGGACTCATACGAGGGTTAGTCTACCGAACGAGGTGCCTCGTGCGGTTTGGGCATGGATTCGTCGTTACGCCGCAATACAGGGGTCTCTCCACTCGGGCCGCGCCTCCCGGCCGGGACGACATGGCTGTAGCGACGAGGCAAACGCAGATTCCCTTCGGGAATGACAGAAAGAAGGCAAAGGCAAATGCGGATTCCCTTCGGGAATGAGAGAAAGAAAAGACCGGGGACGCTTGGCGTCCCGGCTTCCTTGTTCTCCCCTTGCTTGGGCAAGGCTAGTTATGGCCAGTTGCTGACGAGGTTGGTGGCGTTCACGGTGCCGATGCCTGTGGCGAAATCCCAGCCTGTACCGGTTTTGTACGCCGGAGCGTAGGCCGAATTCGTGGTGGAGAGGACGCCATACGTTCCGGAGGGCTTGTAGCAGTTGTACGTTCCCGTGCAGTTCACGTCGATGTCGCCCTGCGTGACGTCGTAGAACACGCACGCCGAACCTACGGCGTTGCCGTTTGCCGAGTTGCAGCCCGCATTGCCCGCCGAACCGTACTCGTTCGCGGCAAGGCTGTAGTAGATGGAATCCGGATTACCCCATGCGGAGCCTGTTTTCTGGTTCACAAGCGATTGGATGGCCGCCATGATGGGCGAAGCGAATGACGTGCCGCCCGCGCCGGACCATGTGCTCGGCGCGCCGGTGCAGGGCGTGCCACCCGAGGCGGTGTTGGAGTAGCAGTACACGTAGTAATGGCCCCAAACGCCGTTTGCGGCAAACAGGCTGATGTCCGGGATGTCGCGCACGCCGTCGCTCGGGTTGCCGACTAAACCAGCCTGGAAGCTCGGCTTCGCATAGCCCTTGCAGGTGCCGGAGACGACACCCGCGATCTGAGACCGCCCTGTGGCACAACCCGAGGGTCCACCTGATCCTGAAGCCGTTGTGAGGAAGTTGGCTTTGCCGTTGGAGGAGTTGCAGAAGCCGGACGTTCCGTAGGTTGCCGCGTAGCCGGATTTAGTCGCAATCAACTGCGACGCGCAGGAGTCGTTCCACGGAATCTCCGGGATGTAGCTCTTCGCCGAAGCATCCGTGCCCGTATTGGTCGCGTTCCAGTAGGCCGTATTCGATCCGGCGTAGGTATCGCCGAAGTCCGTGCCGCCGACCGCTACGTTGTAGGGCGTGGAAGCAAAGCCGGAGACCGTGATGCCGTGGGTTGCATTTGCCGCTCCGGCGTCGGAGCTGGCCGCGCCCTCATCGCCCGAGGAGACGAAGACCGAGATGCCTTCAGCCACCGCGTTCTTGTAGGCGGAGTTGTACGCCGCGTTGGCTGAGGCGCCGTTCTCGCTTTCGGATTCGCCGTAGCTGATGGAGACGATCTTGGGCGGGTTCGCGCTGTTGATCAGGCCATTCAGTGCCAGCAACCCGCCGAAGGTGGTGCGGGTATTCGCACAGGAGGCAAGCTCGACCGTGGCGGAGGGCGCTGCGGCAGAAGCCCATTCGGCATCGAGAATCGCTTCGCCATCGTCGGTATTATCGCCCGGGTCGGTGCAGCCGCCCGGATGGGCCTGCGTGAAGCTGCCCGCGGTGTAGGCATTCAGGCCGAAGGTGTTGCGGAAGGTATTCCAGTCGGCGGGGGAGTACACGTCCGTGTCCTCAATGACGGCAATCGTCTGGCCCTGGCCGGAGATACCGGCGCTAAACAACGGTTTCAGGTTGTAGATTGTCGCCAGATCGCCGGGAACCACGGCCTGGTAACTCGATGCGCCGGAGGGGATGGTGTAGTCGGGACGCACGGTGCCTGTGGTGCGTGCCGTGCTTTCCGCGGTTTGGCTGGATGTGCGTGGGTCAAAGTGAACGGATTTGATGTCCTGGTGAAAGGCCCTGGGCCTGAAGTCGTTGAGTGAAACGACTCCGGCGACAACCCCGGCCAGTGCCGCAGGAATCGATGGATCCTGCAAGTTCGCGATATGGGCGACGCCATCCACCGTCAGGTTATGCAACGGGGTGCCGAAGGCTGCATAAACCTGCTTCGCTGTGCCGGAGAAGTCGATCGTTGTGCCGGTGGTTGCGATGGTGTTGACCGTGAAGCCCTGTGACTTGAGCCAGCCCGTTACAGCGGCGATGTCGGCCTGGGCGGGACCATACTGCGTTCCCAGTTCCTCGGCGGTAAGCCATTTGTGGAAGTTGGGGCTGGAGGCTTCGTTCAGGGTGGCGATGTAGCTGCTGAGCGCCGCTTCAGTCTGCGGCGAGCGTTGCAGCACGAGGAGGATGTGCTCGAGCGGCAGGCTGTCGGAGACCGCGCCGCGATCTGTGGCCCTGAGGGCCGCGGAGCGCACGTTGCCCGGCAGCATGATGCGCTGGCTGTTATCGATCCGCGAGGGCACCAAGGGACGTACGTTGACGGAGCCCTGACCCGAGGCAAATGGGGCAAGCACCATCGTCAGGGTGAGAGCCGGGGCAAACCGCTGGAGCGAGGAGTGGTTCCAAAATCTCGGCATAGGGATCCTCATGAGAAAGTATGAATGGTTACCTGTGTGTGACCTTTGAGCACTGCAATCATACCTAAAGTTGTAGTCTGTGGGCAGCCCCTGGACAAAGCAAATAGCGGGAGCAGCGGCGTCGCCTAGAACCCACTCAGGAAGTCGAGCGGGAAGGCAGAGGCTATGTTTGTTGCACACTTGGACGGCACGCTTGCCGGCAAACAGGGCGGCCCCAGGTCTAGGGAGGGAGCGGCCAACGTCTCTCCGCCCTTTGCACATCTGAGCGGTTGGGCTGCAATGCAGCTGACGGGGAGATGTGGCGATGGCAGATACGAATGAGTTTGTGAAAACGGTAATCCAGGTGCTGCATGACGGTGAAAAGGGTTTTGTCGATATCGGCGAGCACATCAAAGATCCGGGCATGAAGAGCTTCTTCATGAGTGAAGCGCAGCAGCGCGGCAGCTTTGCCCGCGAGCTCGAGTCCGCCTCCGGCATCACCGATGCAGGCGGCACGGTGGCCGGCCCGGTGCATCGCACGTGGGGCGACATCAAGGCGCGGCTGGGGGGCGGCGATCACACGTTGCTGGAGACGGCCGAGCAAGGTGAGGACGCGGCGAAGAAAGCCTACGCCGAGGCGTTGGGTGATACCTCAGTCACCGGCTCTGTGCGCGCCCTGTTGCAACAGCAGCAGACGCATATTCTCAGCTCGCACAACAAGGTGAAGGCATTCCGCGACAGCACCAACTAAGAGTTTGCCGCATACAGCATCGAACGCCCGCCTCTTGTCGGCGGGCGTTTTTACGCCGGCAAATCTGTTCCAGGTGAGGCCGATCATCCGTGGTAGATTGGCGACACGGAAAGCAACTTGCTGCGGTTTGCGGATAGATCGACGTCTGCCCGCGCGGCCAACCAGCGTTTGTGTGAGGGTGCCTTGAAGACGAAAGAGATGATCGCGATTGCCGTGGTGTTTCTATTGGGCGCAACGCCTGCGCTGGCTCAGAATGGGTGCGTAAACTCGCCGGAAAATCCGACGGCCCTGTTGGCACTGGTAGGGACGGCTGGCGGATTTGTCTCCTATGCGCGTGCTCGCCGCCGGGCCCGCAAGGGCAAGTAAAGCAACTTCACGCAGGGAACCATCCGGCCATGGCTGATGTTCATGGTAGCTTGCCTCTAACTCTTTTTTTACGTGAGGCATATGACGTCTTCCCCGCGGTCGTTGATCCCTTTTGCCCTTTCGCTCGGCTTGCTTGCGAGTGCCGCTGCGCAGAATGCACCGCTCTACCCGAGCTACCCCAGTGAAACCCCGGCTACGTTTCAGCAGCCAACGACCGGCATGGATTACGAGCGCCGCGATGCCATGATCGCGATGCGTGATGGCGTGAAGCTCCACACCGTGATTCTGGTGCCGAAGGGTGCAAAACACGCCGGCATCCTGCTGACGCGCACGCCGTACAACGCCGTCGTGCTTACAACGAACACGCCTAGTGTGCATCTCGGGACCAGCCTCTACGGCTATGACAACGCGACCGAAACGATTATCAACGGCGGCTATATCCGCGTCGTGCAAGACATCCGCGGCAAATATGGCAGCGAAGGCGATTATGTGATGAACCGGCCGGTGCATGGGCCGCTGAATCCGACGCCCGTGGATGAGTCCACCGATAGCTACGACACGATCGACTGGCTGGTAAAAAACATCCCCGAGACCAACGGCAAGGTAGGCGTGCTCGGCATTTCGTACGATGGATTTCTCGCGTTGATGCCACTGGTGCATCCGCATCCGGCGCTGAAGGTGGCAGTACCCATGAATCCGATGGTGGATGGCTGGCGCGGGGACGACTGGTTCCACAACGGCGCATTTCGCCAGCAGAACCTGCCCTACATCTACGAGCAGACGGCGACACGCTCCAACCAGGCGCGTTGGGCGCAAAGTCACTTCGACGACTACGACGCCTATATGAGCGCCGGTTCGGCGGGCGCGCTGGCGAAATCGCGCAATATGGACGGGATCGGCTTCTGGCAGAAGGTGGCGGCGCACCCGGCCTACGACAGCTTCTGGAGCGGGCAGGCAGTCGACCAGGTGCTCGCCAAAGAACCGCTGACTGTGCCGACAATGCTGGTCGATAGCCTGTGGGATCAGGAAGACATCTACGGCGCAATGGCGGTATATAAGGCACTCGAGACAAAACCGGAGGCGAAGAACAATCTATTCCTGGTCATGGGGCCATGGCACCACGGGCAGGAGATCGAGGAGGCCTCCTCGCTGGGAGCCATCAAGTTCCGCAGCGATACCGGACTGACCTTTCGCGAAGAGATTCTGACCCCGTTTCTGGCGCACTACCTTCAGGATGATGCGCCGCCGCTGAGCACTGCGCGCGTCAATGCTTTCCAGACCGGGACGAATCGCTGGGAAAAACTGGACAGCTGGCCGAGCGGCTGCGGTGGCACCTGCACGCCAAAACCGACGCCGCTTTATCTGCAGCCGAACGGCAAGCTCAGCTTTACGGAGCCGTCGGAGAGCAAGAGCTTCGATGAGTACGTCTCCGACCCCGCCAAACCTGTGCCGTATCGCACCCGCCCCAGTCAGCCGGTCGGCTACACCGAGAACCTTTCGTGGGTGCGCTGGCTGGTGGATGACCAGCGCGAGTTCTCCGGGCGTCCGGATGTGCTCAGCTTCACGAGCGACGTCCTGAAGGCGCCACTCGCGATCAGCGGTGAGCCAATCGCGAATCTGCTGGCTTCCACCACCGGCACCGATGGCGATTGGGTGGTGAAGCTGATCGATGTATACCCGGACGAGGTTGCGGGACAGCCGGAGCTGGGCGGCTATCAGTTGGCTGTATCCATGGACATTCTGCGGGGCCGCTACCGGGAGAGCTTCGCCACGGCGAAGGCGATCCAGCCAGGCAAGCCCCTGCTGTACAAGTTCGCTTTACCCACGGCCAACCACGTGTTTCTGCCGGGCCATCGCCTGATGGTGCAGGTGCAGTCGAGCTGGTTCCCGCTTTATGACCGCAACCCGCAGACCTTTGTGCCAAACATCTTCTTCGCGCAGCCGGCGGATTACAAGAAGGCCACGGATCGCGTGTACCACTCGGTGGGCGAGGCAAGTTTTGTGGAGTTACCGGTGATCGAAGCTAGAACGTAAGTTTCGGGTTGGTGCTTGGGTTTCGAGGTGGCCCCTTCTGATTAGGGATGTGCATTTAGGGATGAGTCGGGTTTGCCTCCAACATTCCGGCAGTGGCTGAAGCCACGTTGCGGGATGGTTGGTTTACGGCGGGACTGAAGTCCCGCCCTTCCATAGAAGCGACTGCTTCGAGACCTATTGGCGCTGCTGTTTGTGGATTGCGATTTCTGGTATCGCGGTTCTGTGCAGCTGCGATTTTGGGGCAAAGAGAAGGACCTCTGTCTTCGGCCCGGCTGCTTGGGGCTCGCCGGGGAAATACAGAGGTCCTTCACCGCGTTCAGGATGACGTTAGGTGTTGGTTGACTGCCGTATTGCTTGGCTTAACGGCAGCGCTTCGGTGAACGGGTTTGTGTGGTGCCTCGCTTGGAGTGCGTTAGGGTCTCTTAGTAGCTGGAGATCCAGTTGTTGACGAGGTTGGCCACATTCAGGGTGCCGATGCCCGTGGCGAAATCCCACCCGAGTTGGGTGCCGTAGGCCTTGTCGAAGGCGGTGCTCGTAACCGAGAGCACGCCGTTGACGCCGGAAGGCAGGTAGCAGTTGAACGGGCCTGTGCAGTTCACATCCATGTCGCCCAGGGTGACGTCGTTGAAGGTGCACGACGCTCGGGGACCGTTGTCGAGGCTGGCGTTGCAGGAGCTGTTGCCCGTATTGGTGAACTGCTGCTTGGCAAGCGAGTAGTAGACATAGTTGGGATTACCCTGGGCCCCGCCGGTGGATTGGTTGACCAGTGCCTGAACGCCGGCAACGATCGGTGCGGAGAAGGAGGTGCCACCCGCCCCGGACCAGTTGGCCGGGTCGCCTATGCAGGGAGCGCCGCCCGTACCCGTGGCAGGGTCGGAGTAGCAGAACACGTAGTAATGGCCGAAGACGCCATTGGCGGCAAACAGGGAGACATCTGGGAGATCGCGCACGCCGTCACCGGGGTTGCCGTAGACGCCCGCCTGATAGCTCGGTTTGGCGTAGCCCTGGCAGGTGCCGCTGACCGCTGCGGTGCCGTTCAGGGGCGAGGTGTCGCCGTAGGCGCAGCCACTGGGGCCGCCGCTGCCGGAGGCCGTGGTGAGGAAGTATTTTTCGCCGATGGCGGAGTTGCAGAAGCCCTGGCTGCCATACGACTGGCTGTAGCCTTCGAGGCTCGCGATCAGTTGCGAGGCACAGGAGTCGTTCCACGGAATCTCCGGGATGTAGGACTTCGCGGAACCGTAGTTTGCCTTGTTTCGTGCTCTCCAGTACAGGCTGTTTTTGCCGGCGTAGGTGTCACCGAAGTCGGTGCCGCCGACGGCGACGTTGTACGGCGTGGAGGCAAAGCCACTCACGGCGATGCCCGCTGTGGCCGTTGGATAGCCGGCATCGCAGCTTGCCGCACCTTCATCGCCACTGGAAACAAAGACGGAGACGCCTTCCGAAGCAGCCTGCTGGTAGACGTAGTTGTAAATGGCGTTGCCGGCCGAACCCAGCCCGGCCTCACACTCCCCATAGCTGATGCTGATGATGGAGGGGGGTACTGCCCGGTCGACCAGGGAGTTCAAAGCCAGCAGACCGCCAAAGGTGGTTTGGGTGTCCGCGCAGGAGGCCAGCACGATTTTGGCGTTCGGGGCGGCCGCGCTCGCGTACTCCGCGTCCAGAATGGCCTCGCCGTCGTTGCCGACGAGCACGCCCGGATCGGTACAACCGCCGGGATGGATCTGGGTGAAGGATCCCGACTTGTATTTGGCCAAGCCGAAGGTCTCGCGAAAGACCTTCCAATCATTGACGGAGTACACATCGGTGTCTTCGATGACGACGACGGTTTGTCCCGTGCCTGTGATGCCGTTCGCATACACCGGCTTGAAGTTGTAGATGGTGTGCAGGTCATCGGGTACAACGGCTTGGAAGGAGGTGTTGATGGTGAAGGCAGGTTTGGCACCCTTGGCGGCGGCCTGCGTAGCGGTTTGGGGCACCACGATTTTGGACGTGGGATCGATGCGCGCCGCGCTGATGCCGGTGTTCGTCGGGTGCGGGCGGAAGTCATGGAGCGACACCACACCCACAACCGTGTTTGCCAGGGCCGCCGGGATTGTGACCTCCTGCATGTTTCCGATGTGGTGCGCGCCGTTCACATCCAGGTGGTGGATCTCGGTGCCGAAGGCCGCCGTCACGTGCTGGGCGGTCCCGGAGAAGTCAATGGTCAGGCCACTCTTCGAGACGCCGTTCACCTCAAAGCCCTGCGTCTTCAGCCAGCTTGAAACGGCCTGGATGTCGGTTGGGTTTGGGCCGTACTTTTCCCCGAGTTCATCAGGTGAGAGCCAGTGGTGAAATTGGGAGCTGCCGGACTGGTGCTGCGCCTCGATGAGGGCCTGTAGCGCCCGTTCCCGGTCGGCTGGCCGGCTGAGTTGCAATAACATGTGCTCCAGGCGCATGTCCGCGTTGACCTTCCCGCGATCGTTGAGCCAGGTGGCTTCCGGCCGTATGCTGCCGTGGAGGGTGACGGTCCTCCCCGCCTCAATGGGCGCGGTGATCAGGGGAGTGGCCGTGGCGGCCGTTTGTGCCAAGGCCGGGGAGGTCAGCAGGGGCGCTGCAAGCATGCTGCAGCAGGCGAAAGCTCTGAAGAACGGAAAACACTTCACTTGTTGCCTCCAAAGTACGGTGAAACGGTGTGACAGTGGTTTGCGGGTGACGGACCGGCGTCGATCCCTCATTTGTTCGTGCGTGCGTGCGTGCGTTCGTTCTTGGAGCCCCTCCGTGAAGCCGGTGGTGCCCCGCTTCGCGTTCTGCAGGATTGATTGGGATTTCAGAGATTGTGTCCGGCCCCTGGGCGGTATGAGCCCGGCCCCGGACAGAACCGGTTGCCGGCGAAGCAAGTCGTGCGTCTCCGTGTGCCGGAGATTCGTGCAAGGAACGATCACGCAGGTGTTACGGCACCTGTCAAAGCGAAGCGCCTGACCTCCCTCTGGGTTCCATGTTTCTGAATAGCAGCTGTGTGGAGCTTTTGTAACACCTTTGTGGGATAGCGGGGAGAAATTTTTATACAGGCGTGATGATGAAGCCCATGCGGGCCATCCGTTAGCGACGGCGTTCGTGCCGAGACGGAAAGACAGAGCCCCCGTACAGGAACCGGAGGGAGACCGGAAGCTCGGCCTTGGCCACCGGCTACACGTGTGCTCAGTCAAATCGATTACCGCTGCATGGAAATTGAGCTTGGGATTTACCAATATGGAAAAGCCGATTTGTCGCAATCCGACTGAAGTTGTCCCAGTGAGTAGCAGATTCTGTCATTCACGCTGCGCTAAGTCACTGAAAAGACGCCTTTCCCCTGACTATGCCACGAAACAGTGGAGGACTTTTTGGGGATTTGCCTAGGCAACCAAAATGGCTAGACTCGACAAAACGTATCTCACCCATCCCAAGGTTTGTTGTTCATGATGATTGTTTTAGGAAGTCGCCGGAGCCGTTTTTCTTTTCAACCCTTTTCCGGAGTCGGCGGTGGTCGGCTCCTTCTTACCCTTAGTGGGTTGAGCCTGCTGGGCGGGGTAGCCGCAAACGCACAGGGTTTGCAGGTGGGCTACGGTGCCAAGGGTGTCCAAAGTCTCGCCTATAACGGCGTTGTTCTTGAGAACACGGACTGGTTCCCGGCAGATGCGTTCCATATCTACCACATGAAGGCGACCGATCTGGCCGGCAACCCCGTGGGGAGCGGTCAATACGGCTGGGGTGAGAACAATAACGGGACCAATTGGAACGCCGGAACCCACACGGAAACCTACAACTTCAGCTGGGGTTCCATCGCGACGCAGTTTGTCCAGAATGGCGACAACCTCGACATGGTTGTGACGGAGACCAATTACCCGGGCTCCGGCATCGTGTTCGATGGCGCCTCGATCTTCCCCCTGTCGCTGCATTTTCCGATTGATCCCATTGGATTCAACGGCTACACGCAGTATGCCGTCACGACGACCGACCCCGGTGTCAGCGTGGCGAACTTCGGCGTGGGCCAGGTCACGTCGGTGATCCCAAATGAGTCCACGCCCATGTACGGCGGTTGGCAGAACCTAGGGCCGGCCACGTATAGCCCTCTGATGACCACCACATCCCCCGACGGCCTGGCGACCTTCCTGCCGCATAACGATGCTCCTGTGCAGCCGGGCAATACTGTGACCTATACGGTCTCGCTGCGCTTCACCCCGGCGGGCCAGGCGGCGTATACCAATGACGCGTATGCGAGCTTCGCCAGCACCTACCCGAGCCAGATGACGTGGACCGATAAGCGCATTATCGGCACGGCTTACCTCGCCAGTTCGCCCTCCAATCCGGACGACACCCAGCCGGGCGGCTACCCGACGAACCCGCGCCGGTACTTTAATGATCCCTCGGTGGACATCACCAATCCCGCGGGCCTGCAGGTCTTTCAGGACCGGATCCTCGCCCAGGCGGCGTCGGACGTTCAGAATGCCCTGAATATGAACGCGCAGGGTGTGATCACGTGGGATATCGAAGGCGAGGGGTATCCGCAAACCACGAGCTATGTGTGCTCCCCCGATCAGATCGGCGCTGTGGCTCCGGAGATGGAGTCGACGATCACCGATCCAAGCTCTCCGTTTGTAGGCCAAAAGCTCGATGATGCGTACTTTCGCACGCTTTTCAATGCCGGGCTGCGTGTCGGCCTTTGCCTGCGGCCACAGGCGTTTACGTTTGGGCCGAACGGGACGGCCAGCCAGGTCAATCTGAACGGCAACGCGGCCATCATCGCGAACCTGGAAAATAAGGCGCGCGTGGCGAACAATCGCTGGGGCGCGACGATCTTTTACGTTGACTCCACGGTGGATGTAAACGGCGGCACACTGGATCCGGCGATCTTCCAGCAGTTGATCGCCGACTTGCCGAATTTTCTCTTCATTCCGGAAGAGAGTACGACCCGCTACTACGCGTATACGGCACCGTTCTACTCGTTTATCTTTCACCAGACGACCGGTACAGCAGCGGCCGTTTATAACGCCTACCCGAATGCCTTCGGGGTCAACCTGGTCAACGATGTAAATCTAGGTCTGCTGGCGGCTTTCACCCCGCAACTGACGCAGTCGGTCGCCCATGGCGACATTCTGATGGGGCATGCCGATTTCTGGCAGGCGAACGATCCGGTGCTGGTAGCCATTTACGCCGCAGCCGGTGTGAATACCGCGCCGACGCCTGCACCGGCACCAACACCTGCACCGACGCCAACGCCCGCGCCGGCACCAACGCCTGCACCGGCACCAACGCCTGCACCGGCACCAACGCCTGCACCGGCACCAACGCCTGCACCGGCACCAACGCCTGCGCCGGCTCCGACGCCTGCGCCTGCACCGGCTCCGACACCGGTCGTACCGGCTCCGGTGCCACCTTCGACAAATCTGGCGATCCTTTCACCGGCGGATGGCTCGTTTGTCTCCGGCTTCGTCCCCGTGATTGGGGGAGTCAATCTCACCCTGGATGCGGCAGGCTCCTACATCATGGTGGATGGTGTGGAGATCGGCACGCGACGGGTCACCGGCCCGCCCTTCCTATACGGTCTGGACACGACCACACTCGCGAATGGGCCGCATCTGTTACAGGTCTGGGCGCATGACATAGGCAACAACACCACGATTACGCCGCCGATCACGATCAATGTCGTGAATGGCCTGGTAAACGAGTCGTTGTAGCTCGAGGTCTAGTGCATCAGGGACGCGGGGGGGGGGGCGGAGGACCCCCCCCCGCGCGGGCGCTCGCCCCGCCGGCCCCCCGCCGCCGCCTCCCTCCCGGCGAGCGCTTCTTTTTTAAATGCTCGTGCTTTGCCTAAGCATCGCTACCCAAAATCTCCTTGTGGTGTGTAGCTTTAGCGATGCGTTCTCGCGAGGCGAGGTCTGCCTGATGCAAACAGGGCGACCGCGGCGTTAGGATGCCTGAGGAGAAGAAGCGTTCCTCATGAGGACGGGCGCTCCGAACGAGGGGATGCATTGATGGGTGCTGCAATGCGGGCGCGACTGGCCGCGATGATGTTTCTCCAGTACTTCATCTGGGGTGCATGGTATGTCACGCTTGGAACGTGGCTGGCGCGTGGACTGCACTTTTCGGGCGAGCAGATCGGGCTTGCGGCGGGAGCTACGGCGGTTGGCGCCATGGTTGCGCCGTTCTTTGTCGGCCTGCTTGCCGATCGGCTCTTCGACACGCGCTTTGTGCTCGTCGCGCTGCACGCTGCAGGGGCTGCCTTGCTGGCTTTGGCGTCGCGGCAGGTCGCCTTCAGTGGGCTGTATACGCTGATACTGCTGTACTGCATGGCGTACATGCCGACGCTGTCGCTGACGAACTCGCTGGCGTTTCGCCAGATGCGGGATCCGAAGCTCGAATTCGGTCCGATTCGCGTGCTCGGTACCGCCGGCTGGATTGTCGCGGGGCTGCTGGTCGGCTCACTCAGCCTGGAGAGCACGGCACATCCGGCGCAACTGGCCGCGGCGGCTTCAGCCGTCATGGCGCTTTACTGCCTCACCCTGCCCGCCACGCCGCCGCTGGCGCGTGAGCAGCAGGGAACCAGCCTCTTCCCCAAGGAAGCCCTTGGGATTCTGCGGGAGCGCCCTGTCGCGATCTTTGCCTTCGCGTCCTTTCTGATCTGCATTCCGCTGCAGTTCTACTATGCCTTTACCAACCTTTTCCTCAACGAGGCGGGCGTCAGGAATGCCGCAGGGAAGATGACCGGCGGACAGTTCTCGGAACTCGGCTGCATGCTGCTGATTCCGTGGTTCTTTCGCCGGCTTGGCGTGAAAGGCATGCTGATGGCGGGCATGGCCGCCTGGGTCATACGCTACCTGCTGTTTGCCTATGGCGGTGTGGGGGATCGCATGCCGATGCTGTGGCTCGGCATCCTGCTCCATGGCATCTGCTACGACTTCTTCTTTGTGACCGGGCAGATCTATATCGATCGCAAGGCCTCGGCCGGCTTGCGCGCGGCCGCGCAGGGACTTATCACGTTCATCACCTATGGGGTAGGCATGTTTGTCGGTTCGTGGGCCTCAGGTGCGGTGGTGGAGCATTACACGCTGGCCAACGGCATCCACGGGACGGCGCATGAGTGGCGTCCTATCTGGTTGGTGCCGGCTGCAGCCTCCGCCGTGGTGATGGTGCTCTTTTTCCTGACCTTCCGTGAACGCGAGGCGATGCCAGCGGCCACGGTGGACGTCCCCGGTAGCACCCTGGTTGAGGCACCGTTGTAGAGAGCAGCGGTTGCGCTGTTCTCCCGCTAGTTGGGCTGTTCTCACGCCAATGGGTGAGTAGCTTACTGACCCATCAGGGTACGTTTTGAGCGGCCTCTTAGGAGGACGTTATGGAAGGGACATCATGGAGATCGGCCTGTTCACACCCGTATTCAATAATCTCAGCTTCGACGAACTGCTAATCGAAATGAAGCGTTACCCTGCCATCCGCAGCCTGGAACTCGGCACGGGCGGCTGGCCGGGCGGCAAACACCTCCATTTGGACGGCCTGCTGGGAAGCAATGACCGCTGCAAGCAGTTTCTGGGCCGGATCCGCGATGCCGGACTCACGATCAGTGCGCTCTCCTGCCATGGCAATCCGGTGCACCCGCAGGATGCGATCGCGGAACGGGATGACGAGGTCTTCCGCAAGACCATGCGTTTGGCGGAGCGGCTCGGTGTGAAGACGGTCGTGACCTTTTCCGGCTGTCCTGGCGGCGGACCGGAGGACCGGACACCCAACTGGATTACGACGGCTTGGCCGCCGGAGTACGCCGAAGCGCTCGAATGGCAATGGAACGAGCGGCTGATCCCGTACTGGAGCGACATCCACAAATTCGCCACAGACTGCGGCGTACGCGTGGCCTTGGAAGCGCACCCGGGGTTCTGTGTCTATAACCCGGAGACACTGCTGCGTTTGCGCGCGGAGGTGGGGGACTCTATCGGCATCAATCTCGACCCGAGCCACCTGTGGTGGCAGGGGGTAGACATCCCGACCGCCATCGCCGCACTGGGCGAAGCTATTTTTCACGTCCACGCCAAGGACGTTGCCATGCACCCGGCAAATCGCAACCGCAACGGCGTGCTCGACACCAAGAGTTATGCGCAGATGGCGGAACGCTCGTGGCTGTTCCGCACGGTCGGCTGGGGGCATGGCGAGTCGGAGTGGAAGGCGATCACTTCGGCGCTGCGGCTTGCCGGCTATAACGGCGTGCTGTCGATCGAGCATGAGGATGCCCTTGCATCGGTGCATGAGGGGCTGACCTCTGCAGTGGCGATGCTATCCCGTGTGACCCTGCATGAACCGCCGGTGGAGCCCTGGTGGCTGTAAGGGCGGGGTACACAGGTGTATGTTCGGTCGTGTACTGTTGGGTTCGTTCGGGTGCGCCAGTCCGGCGAGGAGAGTTAGCGGAAGATGGAGATGATGAGAAAGCCTGGTATTCGTCAACGGGATGCATCGCTCCTGCCGGCAATCGCTCTTCTCATGTGCATCCCTAGCCTCTGTATATGCAGACTGCACGCCCAAGAGACCACCGTGGCCACACCCTCCAGCATGGGCCCTCAGACTGACACAAGCGTTATCGGCCCGGACGGCACGGCGCATGTCACGCGCGTGGTGCCCGTACCCACTACGGTCAGTCCCGAGGCGCAACGCACCCTCGCCCATCCCTATCCCGACGACCCGACGCCGGAGCCGCTCCCCGACCAGCGCCGCGGCGTCGATGCTTGGCAGGCCAAAGCCGGTGCGGCGTTTCGCGCGCTGTACCCCGTGGACGTCCAGCCGGCGACGATCGCCGGGGTGCCCGTCAAGCTTGTAAACCCGCCCACGATCCCTGAAAGCCATCGCGACCGTGTGCTGATCAACCTTCATGGAGGTGGCTTCAAGGTTGATTCGGGCTCCCTTACGGAGTCGGTTCCGGTCGCGTTTCTTTCGCAAACCAAGACGATTGCCGTGCTGTACCGCCTTGCACCGGAGCACCCCTTCCCCGCCGCCGTGGAGGATGCCGTCGCGGTCTACCGCGAGCAATTAAAGACATACAAGCCGGAGAACATAGCCCTTTACGGCACCTCGGCAGGGGCCATCCTCACCGCCGAGGTTGCCGTCAAGCTGCATCAACTCGGCCTGCCGATGCCGGGTGCGCTGGGCATCTTCTCCGGCATGGGCGACTACAGCCGTTTGGGCGATTCGGAGGCCATATTTGGGCTGCGCGGGCTTGCCGGGCACCTCGATACGCCGCACCCCAACGTCAGACCACGCGACGAGTACACCGGGACGACTGACCTAAAGGATCCGGTGCTTTCCCCGGTCTTCGCCGACCTTCAGGGAATGCCACCCACACTCCTCATTACCAGTACCCGCGATCTGCTGCTCAGCGGCACCACGATTCTGCACCGGGCTCTTCTGCACGCCGGCGTGGACGCGCAGCTGGTCGTGTTTGAGGCCCTGCCGCATGCCTTTTGGAACGACCCCTCGCTGCCGGAGACCAAGGAGGCCCATGAGATGATGGCCCGCTTCTTCAGCGATCATCTTGGAAACCGGCCTGGCACGACTCATGCAGAATCGACTCGTGCAGGCTCCGTTGCAATCGGGTCCACTCAGCATCCTTAGGAAAGGCCTTATTCCCGCCTCGAGTATTTCCTCAGTGTCTGAAGCCACCTTGCCATGCTGAGTTACGACGGGACTGAAGTCCCGCCCTTCCCAAGAGCGACTTTATTAAACTCGATAGGACCACCCCGTAATTGATTGCACAAGGACACACGACCATGCAGAACCGCACGCCCCAGCCGACACGCAGACAGTTCCTCCGCACCACCTCCGCCGCTGCCGTAGGTGGGGCGTTCGCTCTCCATGCACCCCCGGCCGCGGCTACGCCGCTGGGGCTGCCGCTTGGCATACAGCTCTACTCCGTGCGCGAGATGCTTGCGAAGGATTACGAAGGTACGCTGAAAAAACTCTCGTCGCTGGGCTACCGTGAGGTGGAGGCGGCAGGCTTTTACGATCACACGCCTGAGCAGGTGAAGGCCGCGCTTGCGGGCGCAGGTCTTACCATGCCCAGCTCGCACTACCCCGCGCCGACGCTGCTCAAGTCCCTGGATGCCATCATCGGCTACGGACAGGCCTTGGGCCTCAAATACATCATCTGCTCGTTCCCGGCGATGAAGGATATGGCGCGGATGCAGAATGCTTCCAGAAAGGCCATCGTCGAGGGTTTCACGATGGACGACTATCGCTGGAACGCCGATCGTTTCAACGAGTGGGGCCGGAAGGTGAAGGCGGCGGGCATGCAGTTTGGTTACCACAATCACACGATGGAGTTTGCGCCGCAGGGGGGCGTCGTTCCGTTCGACGAGTTGGTACGCCTCACCGACCCTGAGCTTGTCACCTTCGAGATGGACTGCGGCTGGGTAACCGTCGGCGGTGGCGATCCAGTTGCCTTGCTGAAGCGCTACCCGACACGCATCTCCATGCTGCACATTAAGGACTTCAAGACGACTGCGGAGCCGGGCTCCATCGTCAACCCGCCTCCGGCCGCCGAACTCGGGCAAGGTACGGTGAAGTTTCAGACCATCTTCGCGGCGGCTCGCGGCGCTCATGTACGGCACATGTTCGTCGAGCAGGAGGCCTTTGATATGCCGCCGTTCGATGCCCTGCGCATCGACGCGCAGTACATGCAGGCTGTCCGCGGTTAGACGGCTTCTCTGCTTGGCTGACCGCAAGGGAGTCTTGCGGGCTAGATGCTCCATTCGTGATGCGTGGAGTCCAAAACGGGTATTCTGGGCTGTATCGCTCTCCGGAATCGTCATTGTGCGTGGCCGTACACCGATGCGGCCGTGCCGTAACGCTTTCCTTGCTGGGCTGCGCATAGATTTGTGAGCTGTCGGGTTAGAATCGCGAGTGGAGGATTCTCTATGCACCAGAGTGAGCATGAGCACGGCCACAACGCCGTGGACAGAACGTTGGCCGATCGTTTGGCGGCGTTTGCGGATGAGTACTGGCCGGCATTTTTGATTACCTTTGGCGCATTTTTTGTCATCGTGATCCCCTTCCACTACAACATTCGGTAACCCTGCCCGATCCTTTAGAAGCACCAGACCAGTCCTCCGGGGCTGGTTTTCTGTTTGCGCGCTCTGCCTTCTTGGGGGTGTGCGGGTCAGAGCGCGACCCCAGCAAAACGGCCGCTCCCACGCACGAAGCTTTGCCTCCCCGGAAGTGTTACCCCGGTCGCGGCAGTGGTATTGGTGCTGCGTTGCGGTGGGCGCATATTGAGTAACGTGACCTCGACCAAAGCCAACCCTGCCATCGCCGAGCCTTTATATGGTGGCTCTCACGTCGTTCCGTCTGTCCTGCCGCAAACGGCTTGGAGGTAACCGAGATGCATGTCCACATGCCGAGTGAGGTTTGGGAGTACACCCCGTCCGGGCGTAGCTGGGAGTATCGCTACGCCGATGAGGTGCCCCTGCCTGTAAACGCCGAAGCCCGCTCGAAGCTAACGCTGCGTTGGGTGGATGCCGTGGCGCTGTTGCTGTTGGCGTCCGCAATGCTGTGGTTCGCGCACCAGTTCCGCACGGAGCGGGTGCAGACCGCAGCGGCCGCGGCAATGCCTAAAGCTGCTTCGTTTTACAACTGCAAGCTGCCGATGCCGGGCATTCAGCCGCAGGAGATCGATGGCGACCCCACCCACACGCAATTTCACCCTTATAACTACACCGTTTGCGACGGCGTGCAGGTCACGCTCTGGTCGGATATTCGGTAAAACGCTGGTCGGACACTCGGTCGAGAATAGGAGCGGTCATGGAATATGTTGTTGTTACCGTGCTGATGGTATTGGTGGGTTGGGTTCTCTGGCGTGTCCGGGGTGCGGCCTATGCAAAGGGCGAAGAGAACGGCTGCGTGCGCGGCATTGCCATCGGCGAGCGCAACATCATCGCCGAGGTACGGCGGGATGAGCTGCTGGTGCAGCGCTTCCAGCGCATCCCCCAGGTACCCTACGGCTACAGCCTGGTGGAGACGCATGAGCTGCGGCAACTGCAGTCCATCCGCGAACGGCATCTGGCGCTGCCGATGCCTTCGCAACCTACGTCGCTGCAGGCCCAGGTACGCCGCGCCGTTGCTTAGGGCATCGGCAGGGTGTAGTCAAGGGTATAGGTGTGTTTGCCGGCGGCATTCTCGAGGGTGAGGGTGCCGGCCAAGCCTGTGAGCGCGCCGGAGCCGGAGCCGGGGACGACCACGCAACGGAGCTCGGGTTTGCCGGCCGCGATCGTGCCGAGCTGCATCACCTGAAAGCTACCCGCGTGGCCGTCCAGCGTTCCGGTGACCATTTCCATAGCGACATAGCCGGCGTTGCCTGACTTAAAATCGCCGCCGGTGAGCATCTCGCCGTGCGCTTCGGCCTCGAGTGCGCCATGGTAACGCTTGCTGAGGCTCATGCGAGTGTAGGGCTGGGCGGCGGCGGTATCGGGCTTGACGTCGACGTCGAAGGGGCCGGTGGCGTGCATGAGCTTGACTCCGGTTTGAGCATGAAGGGCAATGGCCAGGAGGGGGAGTGTTGCGGTGAGCTTCATGGCTTTGGAAAGTGTAGCAGCCGAGGGTTGCCGTGAAAGCGGAGCGGGGGCTTCCGTATGCAGGGCTGGCCTTGGTAGGCTCTCCGTACCGCAAGGGGGAGAGCCATGGGCAGAGCGTTTTTACGGACGGCTGTTTTGTGTGGGGTGGGGCTGGTTTCGGCTTGGGGACAGACGGCCCAAAACGGATTTTCGGCCACCATGCCGGCGGCCGCGCTCGGGGCGAAGACGGTCGCGATCGTGAACGACACGCGCGACCCCAAGGTGGCGGACGGCGCGGTGGCGGCGCTGAAGTCCTGGGGGCAGTTCACGGTGGTGGATGATCCGCAGGTGGCCGACATCACGCTGCGCTTCGACAAGACGAAGGAGCGCTCGGGCGCGAGCACACCCGGCAAGACAGATGCGGACGGCAAGCCGGTGGGCGATCCAAGCTATGGCTACAGCATGACCTTCGGGTCGAAGATCCACATGAAGGCCTACCTGAAGGATGGGGATGCGGCCTTCTTCACGACCAAGACGGATGATGGCAAGGTGAAGGCGGGGATGGGGTGTGTGAACGATTTTCATACGGCGTTCCGGGCGGCGAAGGGTGCGCCCTGAGTATGGGTTCTGCATTCCACTCGCTAAGTACACTCACCAAGTAGCCGGTTTGTGAATTGTGCGTCCTTGGGCATCTTGTAATGAGGGCGCGAACTGGCTTAGGGCCATGTGACATGTGGTCCGTCTGACCTGATGTCCTTCACGCGTTATGCTGCTTGTCCAGTTCCACGCTGGGTCTTGCACTCACTTTCCGGCCTCACTACGTCGATCCATTTGAATCCGGTATTCTTGGCAGCCCCATAGTACAGATTGAACCGTCTACACTAAGGCCAGTTCTCATTGAAGCTCGCAAAAGGCAAGCCGCCCAAAGGGCGGCTTGCACCCTCTCTCCGAAGATTGAGGGGGGATATAGGGAAAACTATACAGTCCTCATACATAGTTGGATGAAAGTTTTCCACATTTGATGCAACTTTAGGGTCATTGACCTGGACGACTCCGATCCATTCGGCCGAAGCGAGCCCAGCATCGTTGCCGTTTCTGCGGCACATGTGCTACGACTCGTAAAGCTGTTCCAGATGCAGGAAGTCATCTCGAACGCTGCTTCTTGGATGATCTGCGCGGGGAATGAGCCATCAGCCTGCGGCTGAGTTCCTCGACGGTGCTTTCCTTAGCTCTTTGCGCCTCACGCTCGGTGAGGTGTTGGCGAAGGCCGTTGGCGACGCAGGCGCGGATGAGGGCCTGTCAGCCTCCGAAGCTTAATGAGGGGGCGACTTCCTCAGGTCGTCGATTACGTTTCGTGCAGCCGGAGAGATTCAGGGTCATGGGCTTTTCGGGCTGCAGGTTGTGTTGAATGCGTTCAGTCACCCTCATACCGCTTGTTTTCCGGCGGCTCCGCAAGGCGTGCGAAGATGCGTCGAATTCGCGGTCAGGTCCATCTAGCTATCGTATATACACTCGCATCTCTACACCGGAAGATTTCGACGGTGATGCGGCACCAGAAGTAGCAGATCCCTTCGCTACGCTACGGAATGACAACAAGGGAGTTTGTTCCCTTCGCCCCAACTGAACGCACTAGATCCCGCGTCTCGCGACGAATCACGTACAAAGACTCATGACTGCGATACTGAGATTGCACATTAATGTGCAAACGGTTCGTTATGCCAGAGATTTGTCCAATTTGTGAGGGGTCGGGGTTGCGGTTGGTGGAGCGGGCGGATGGCTCGCGGGCTGCGGGGACCTGTGTTTGTCAGGCGGCGAAGCGGAGCCAGCGGTTGGTGGCGGCGGCGCGGATTCCGGAGCGGTATACGCATTGCACGCTGGAGGACTATGTCGCGAACTATGGTGGGGCGAATGCTTCGCTGAGCCGGGCGCTAGTGGGGGCGCGGCAGTTTGTGAAGAGCTATCCGTGGGATCCGGGGGGCATGGGGCTGCTGCTGCCCGGATCGAGCGGGGTGGGAAGGCCGCGTCTGGCG
>CAXTUW010000016.1:0-66157 GCA_964247595.1 uncultured Acidobacteriaceae bacterium
CCGCTATCACGCCCAACGGTGTTGCCCTCAATGCACAGGGTCAACCCGTAAGCGCGCCAGCCCCGCCGCCGGCCCCCGTCACCCCGCAAGGCCCTGTACTTACGCAGTCGCCCGAAGCCGGTCACCGCTCCGGCAAAGGTGGCGTTATTCGCCTCTACTTCTACCGCCCCGGCGCGGCCACCAATACGCCCAGCCCCGGAGCGATCGTCGTCGCGCCTACCCCGCTACCGACATCTCCACCGCCGCAGTAAGCCGCAGCCGGCTCTCCACAAAATGTCGACGTCTCCTGCACGAGTGATGCGGAATTTGCATCAACACGACTGAAATGAGAAAAGGTCAAAGTACGTTTCGAAGCGTCACGCTATAGGTTTTCACGTCTCCGTTACGGCGCACGGTAAGCAGTAGAACGGTGCCGACTGGCTGATTGAAGATAGGGTCGTTCGGGTCATCCGAAGGCGGTTTGCCATAGATCGCCGTGATGCTGTCGCCGGACTTGAGCCCAACTGCCTCACCGGGACTGCCGGGGAGCACCGTCACCACCCGGTCGACGCCGTTCACAGGGTCCAGAATCAATCCCGCGCGATTGAAGACCTCTTCTTGGGCCCAGTTCTGATTCTTTTCTAAGTACATGACCCCACGCATGCAATCCACGGTCAACGTGAAACGGTTCAGGATGCTCGGGCCGATGTTGCCGGCGTTCGAATTCGGACCATCCGGCTGTGTTTGGAGCCGAACCACAGGATTGGCTATCTCCAGCTCCCCGATACGCAGCGTATGAAGGCGAGCGAACCAGGCCTCCGGCGAAGGACCACCCAAACCTTTGCCGTTGTAGCCCCTGAAGTGAGCTCCTAGAGTGGTGACGAGTTGATGTTCCTGAACAAAACTGGAATTGAGGAACAGACCGATCTGATTACCTGTATCCAATAGGAAGACACCGGAGATCCCGTCGGCCTCAGCTTGGATCTCTACACCATTGCTGTCCTTGTGCATAAGCAGAGGAACGGACGTTCCGCTGCCGGTGTACTGAAACGAAGGACCGTCGAAGAAGGTGAGCCGGTTGTGTTCGAAATCAACCCGCACCGCAAAACGCCGCATGAGCTCCCAGCCGACGATTATCTCCGGATCGCCAGAATCGGAAGGAATGTCGAGCACGTAGAACACCTGATCGCGGACGATCAGATCACCGATGGCCAGCATATCGATATGCGCGGTGTGGACCGTGATCGCGCCCCCAATCGCTCCGAAGTGCACCAGGAAGTTCTCGACCTTCAGCCCCAGCCGCTTGGCAAAGGCGGTGCTCACGATGTTTACGCCGCCGGTGTCAAAGACGGTTGGATAGGGTCCCAGGCCGTTGATCTTCATTTGCATTGTAAGGCCCGCTTTGGCTGGAACGGTGACCTGGCCTGAAGCGGGCATACTGTAATCGGAGTAGAAATGCGGCTGAAAATCAGCTTCGTTCACCGTGGCTGAGGTCGTCAGCTTTGTCGTGATGAGTACGGGCGCATCTGCGGTTATCCCAATCTGTTTTCGAAAAGGCAGGATGAGGCCATTTCCCATCCGGCGATAGTCGCTAAGATAGGTGGTTCTTTCGGAGTTGGCGATGCGTTCAATGTGATGAGTGGTTCGGCTGACCCAGAGCGTAAAACCACTGCCGCCGGATAGCTTGAACTGCAGCAGATCATAGGTGGTGTCTTCGGCCTTCACTGGCGACAGGACCGAGACGGAAGCCCCGCCGAAGTCAGGACGCCACCATCCATTGCTGCTGATGTAGAGATCATCTATATCGCTGGCACTCTTTCCCCCGGGTTTCAGTTCCACATTCCCAGATTGATCCTCTTCCCAGTCCTGGACCGGCCGGGTGGCATGACTCTCTTTGAAGCCCAGCGCAACTACCTGGGCCCGATCGACGTTGGCTCCCGTGAGAAGATCCTGCGTGTATTGGAAGCTGCCAAACTTACCTTGGAAGAGCAGAGTGCCTTCAGCATGGAGCTCGGCGATGTGGTTCCAAGCATCGCCGCCCGTGGCTTGGCGGACCTGAGCGAGAATCGAGGCTGGGGTCGGGGGTTGTTCCTGCAAAGAAGCGAAGGCTCGCTGTGATCCACAGAGGAGCGACGCGGACATCAGGAGAGCTTGAGCGATGCGTACAACGCTGGGCATGATGTACGCGAATATAACGTCTGTGACTGCGGAAATCGAACTCTCCTCAGCGCCGCTCAGCACCTCTCCAAGACGGCTGCGAAGAACCCATCACCCTGGAAGCCGGTACCTGGCAAAGTTCTTAGAAATTCACCTTGCACCAGCCCTTTCAGCCCCCCTGCATCCGTTTTGAAGAGTCCCGTCGCATTCATCTCTTGCAAGAGAGGGCTCACGGATTTCACAAGTACATCGCCCGCTGCCTCGTCTTTTTCCAGAACGGCCCTTACAACCGCCGCATTCTCCTCCGGTTCCAGGGAACAAGTTGAATACACCAATCGGCCACCCCGTGCGAGCCGCTGCAGAGCCCCACGGAGAATCTTCTCCTGCCGCTCCGCCTGCCTCGGCAGATCCTTGGCCTCTAACCGGTGTCGAATCTCGGGATTGCGAGCCAGAGTTCCAGTACCGCTGCACGGGACGTCGCAAAGGATGAGGTCAAATATCCCTGCATCCTCAGGCAGGCAGGTTGCGTCCGCCAGGCGCACCTCGTATCGGCCACCGGGCAGATCTCGGCCCAATCGCTGCTCCAGTCTCCGCAGCCGCGTCGGGTTTGCATCGGTGGCCAAGAGAGCCGCTGCAGGCAGTCGGCGACCCAACACCACCGTCTTACCCCCGGGAGCCGCGCAGCAGTCCCAAACATGTTGCGCGCCCGGCTGACTCGCCGCCGCCAGTTCTGCGACTAAGCGCGATCCGGCATCCATCATGGGCATAGGTAAGGGCATGGGCATGGAGTCGCTGACATCGGCCTCGCCAAAAGGATCGCCAGACCTGGGCTCCTGCTGATCGAACGCGCAGATCCCCTCCGCCGCTGTCCGGCCATAGGCCTTTACCCACCGCTGCACCAGCCACAATGGATGTCCCAACCGCTCCGCCATCGTCGCGACCGGCTCCACCAACGGTTTGCGGGGTGCCGGCGTCCGCAGCAGACTCCGCAGCACCGCGTTGACCATACCCGCGGCATGCGCATGTCCCGCCGCGCGTACCAGTTCCACACTCTCGTTCAAGGCCGCATGCGCCGGGATCCGCTCTAAATACAAGAGCTGAAACGCTCCCATGCGCAACGCAAGCGCCACCGGCTCTGCCACCTGCAGATCAGGCCGGCTCAACAGCGGCTGCAAGCGGGCGTCCAAGGCAATCTGCCAACGCAGCACCCCAAGTACCAGCGTGGTCGTCAGATCCTTATCAGGCTGCGAGAGGCCCGCCAGCCCCGGCCCGTGCAGGAGGTCATCGCTGTGCGCCGAGGTCGCCCCAACGCGCTGCAAAATTTCGTATGCCGCCTTGCGTGCCGGGCTGATCGCTGCCAAAGCCCTGGGCTTTGGAACAGCTGTTGTCTTGTGCGGTGGACGGAAGCGCTCAGCCAAGCCGCTCCCCCGCCCGCAACTGGAAATCCCGTGCAAAGACAGCCCCGGCCATGCGGGGCTTGCCCTCCAGTTGCACGTCGAGGAGTTCAAGCACGCTGCCTTCAGCGGCTCCCGCCAAAAGGCGCCCTGCCTCCAGGCGCAGCTCACCCCGATCCAGTCCAACATCTTCGCCTAGCGGCAAAGGCCGCATCGCGTGCACCAGAAACCGCTTACCGCGAAACTCGTCCCAGGCCCCTGGCCACGGGTAAAACCCTCGCCAGCGATCGTAGGCCTGCTGCGCAGTGACTTCCCCAAGCCTCATCCGCCCATCCTCCCGTGTCAAAATGGGCGCGAGTGTCGCTTGGGAATGGTCTTGAGGCCGAGGAACGATCGTTCCGCTCTCCAGCCCCGCCAGCGTGCGTACCATGAGGCCAGCCCCAACCTCAGCCAGGCTCAGAAAAAGCTCCTGCGCCGTACCCTCGGGACGGATGATCATCGACTCTTTGAGCAGCACGTCACCCGTGTCCAGGCCGGCATCCAGCCGCATGGTGGTCACGCCCGTCTCGGTCTCGCCGTTTGCGACCGCCCATTGAAGTGGTGCCGCTCCTCTGTACTTCGGCAGCAACGATCCGTGCAGATTGATGTTTCCATACCGCGGCAAAGCCAGCATCCAGTCTGGAATGATGCGGCCATAGGCCACGACAAGGATGGCATCCGGCCGCAAAGCTTCCAGCCGAGCGCGTAGTTCCTCGTTCCGCTTAATTTTTTCCGGTTGAAGCACCGGCAACTGGCATTCGAGCGCCAGCACCTTTACCGGGGGCGCATGCAGCTCCATCTTGCGCCCGGCCGGCCGGTCCGGCTGCGTCAGTACCAGCCCAACCTCGTGGCCGGCATGGAGCACGGCGCGCATGGTCGGTACCGCAAACTCCGGAGTTCCACAAAAAACCAGCTTCAATTTCTGGAGCCTCGCATGGCCGCTACCACTCACCGTTCCGCTGCAGCTTGCGGATGCGGCGATGTACCAAATCCCGCTTCAGGCGGCTCAGGTGCTCAATAAACAGCACCCCGTGCAGATGATCGATCTCGTGCTGCAGCGCGCGCGCCAACAGTTCTTCCCCTTCGACCTCGAAGAACTCGCCCCGGGCATCCTGCGCCCGCACCTTTACCCATGAAGACCGTTTCACCTTTTCGCGAATCTCCGGCAGGCTCAGGCAGCCTTCCTCCTCATACTGCTCACCCTTGCGATCCACGATCGTCGGGTTCACAAAAACCATCTTCTCTTCGGGATTTTTCTTGAAGCTTAGATCGATCACCGTGATCTGCTGCGAGACACCAATCTGCGGGGCGGCAAGCCCGATTCCCTGCGCCACATACATGCTCTCAAACATGTCCTCGACGAATTCAGCCAGCTGCGGCCCAAACTCCTCGACTCTGGCACTCTTACGCGCCAGCACCGGGTCGGGGTACTTGATCACCTCATAGATGCGTCGCGGTGTCTCTAAAAGCGTTGCCATCCGTCTTCTCTTCAGCCCCTATCGTTGCCGATTGTTGAATCTGCCACTCACGAATTCCAACTCGAGTCCGAAACCGTACGATCGTCCTTCAGGCAGCGTTGAGTAGGCCATGATCTGCGCCGCGCCTTCCCGAGCCCATGAGGCGAAGTCAATACGCCCGAATCTGCTCGCAGTACCCCACGAAATTTCTTTTCAGCTCCCGCAACGAATCCCCACCGAACTTCTCCAGTACCAGCCGCGCAACCGTCAGCGCCACCATGGCCTCTCCCGCCACACCGGCCGCCGGCACCACGCAAACATCCGAACGTTCATACGATGCCTTGGTCTCCTCCCGGGTGGCAAACGAAACGGAGGGGAGTGGCTTGCGCAGCGTAGAAATGGGCTTCAGATATCCCCGGACTACCACATCTTTCCCATTGGACATCCCGCCTTCAACCCCGCCGGCATTGTTGCGCTCGCGCTTGAACCGGGTAAAGTTTCCATCTCCCCCGAGGCCACCTAGACTGGCCCCACCCATATCTGGCACGCTTAAATCTCGCGCCTCTACATCGTGACTTTCGTGGCCGTTTTCCTGCGAGGTTGGCTGTGTGACGAACTCGCCTCCACGTCCAACTGGAGTTGCCACTGCACTCGGGGCATAGCCGATCGCATCATGCACCGCTGACCCCGCCGAGCCGGCCGCTGTCACGCCCCGGCCCAACTCCACCGCCTTGACTGCCTGCAGGCTCATCAGGGCCTGCGCGAGCAATCCATCTAACCGCTCATCCCAATTCACATGCGTGCCGATTCCCGGCGGCAGCCCGTGCACGACCACCTCGAAGACCCCACCTACCGTATCGCCTGAACGCAGCGCCGCATCGACCTGCGCCTTCATGCGCGTTTCAGTCCCTTTATCGGCACAGGCCAGCAAAATTTCACTCCGCTGCCCGACAGCTGCGATTTCCGCCCAGCTCACGTCTCGATCCAGCTCGGCACTCCCGACCCGAATCACATGACTGGCCACCTCAACCCCCAACTGCCGCAGCAGCATCTTGGCAAATGCGCCACAGGCCACCCGCGCCGCCGACTCCCGTGCACTTGCTCTTTCCAAAACATAGCGCGCATCTTTAAAGTCATACTTTAAGGCTCCGGCCAAATCCGCGTGCCCGGGCCGGGGGCTCGCCACCGCTTTATGCTTCTCTGCATCGCCCGCGCCCACGGGCAGCAGCTCCTCCCAGTTAGCCCAGTCGCGGTTGGCCAGCGTCATCGCAATCGGCGCACCGATGGTTGCGCCATGGCGTACGCCGGAAAGCACATGCGCCGTATCGCGCTCAATGCGCATACGCCCGCCGCGGCCATACCCCTGCTGCCGGCGCCAAAGCTCCCGGTCCAGAAACTCCTGATCGAACGGAATACCCGCAGGCAGCCCGGAGACCAGCGCCACCAGCGCCTCCCCATGACTTTCCCCTGCTGTCGAAAACCTCAACATGATCTAGCGATCATAGCAAGCGCGGCCTACCTCGTAGCTTGCTGGACAGATCGAGTAAAGGGCGGCCTCACGCTAGCTCCGTAGTATGCGGCAGCAGCGCTGCATGTCCATAGAGCCTGCCATGCGCATCCTTCAGCTGCCACACGGTGGCGTCCTCTATGCAGAAGCGACGGCTTAACGCATCTCCTCAGTCCGTGGATATCGTGCGGTCACCACCGTCGAGATCCCCCCACGCGGCCGGAAGTCACCCTTCACCTCGGCCCATATAGGATCGGCGGCCTTCACTACATCGTTCAGCACCTGGTTGGCGATATTCTCTTGAAATATTCCCAGATTGCGGTAGCAGAACAGGTACTCCTTCAGCGATTTGAGTTCCAGGCATCGCTCCCGCGGCATGTAGCGGATGGTCATCACGCCGAAATCCGGCAGACTTGTCTTAGGGCAAACACTTGTGAATTCCGGATCGTCGATCAGAATCTCATACATCGGAAACTGGTTCCGAAAGGTTTCAATCGACGGGAAGTTATAGTCCAGTCCCGATTGCGCGTGATCGTCCGTGTAGCCGGTGGTGTAACTGCTCACGCTCGATGTCGTCATATCTACCTCCATGCAGGCCCGGCTCATGGCCTGGGTGTTTGGGGTGTACCAGCGGGCATCGGCCCGCGATGACCCAGGTCAGAAGAAAGGGCTTTAGTCCCGGCTGAAACAGCCCAGGGCTAAAGCCCTTTCTTACTTACGTAGAGGCGGCCTGAGAAGCTACCTTTGCTTCATTCAGTTACGCCGTCCCAAAGTCGGCCGATCGTCCGATGAGGTCGAGGGATTGTTCGTACCGGTGGGGTTATTCGAGTCAGCCGTCCGCCGCAGCGTCGGCTTGTTTCCATTCTTCTTATCGTTCAAGCCACGCTTGTTTTGGATGCGAGCCAGCCGGGCTTTCACCGTGTCGAACTCCGAGGTCGTCACCATGTACTCCGGACGAGCGGGCAAAACGGTCGCAATCTCGTTCTCCACATTATCGATGCGATCGGGAGTGGCAGGATGATCGCTGAACGCCCGAGAGATCGCTCCTGGCTTGTGCTTCTGCAAAGCGTCAAGCTTTTCAAAGATGCTCACCATACCCTGCGGATCATAGCCAGCCTTATACATGTACTGCACACCGAGAAAGTCCGCCTCGGCCTCAAACTGTCGCGAGAACTGCAAAAAGCTTAATGGCACCGCCAGCTGCGCCGCCTCATAGATGCCGTAGCCGGTCCATGTACCCTGCGTGAAAATCATCAACGGCACAGACCCGATCTGCATGTAGTTCATGCGGGTCATCTCCCGCGCGGCGTGGTGGGCCGCGACGTGCGAGATCTCATGCGCCATCACGCCGGCCAACTCATCTTCGGAATCGCAGGCAAGAATCAGCCCGGAGTTGACGTAAAAAAAGCCGCCCGGCAGAGCCATGGCGTTGATCTCGTCCGTATCCAGCACCTTGATCGTGAACGGCACCTTTGAATCCGAGTTCCGCACGATATTCTGCCCGACCCGGTTCACATACTCCACCACCACGGGATCGGTGACCAGGTGCGAGCTCTTCTCGATCTCCATCGAGTATTGCTTACCGGTCCCAATCTCCCAATTGGTCGAGTACCAGTTGCCCATACCGCGGCCCCCGATGTTGCGCGTTCCTACAGCCTGCACATCGTCTTCACTGCCCTTTTTGATATGAGGATCAAGTGCCTCGCCGGGCGAAGGTATGGCATCGGCCTTCGCGGCCGCTGTGCTGTCACCAGCCGGCAACGGCTTCCGTCCTGACGGCGGAGGTGGTGTTGCAGACGGCACCGGATCTTGGCTGCCACCGGTCGTCGCGAGAACCGGAGCAGGCGTTGTCTGGGCCTGGGGGGTGCTTGCACCCGCGTTGGGCGTCGAGGCCGGAGGCTGCGCCGTGGTCGTGGAAGACGGCTGCTGCGCGGCGAGGGCACCCGCCGAAACAAGCAGCGAAGCGGCAATAAGTAGGTTGCGCATGCGATTGGACCTCGGGCGAGTCGAGCTTGTGCGGCTGGGCGCGGCTCTCCGTACCATTTTAGACGCACGAAAGCCTGTTTGGACGCGCTTGCATTCGCCCTCTGTTCTCCCGGCTGAACTTCACCGGTCAAACGCTTGCGACACTGCCAAAGCCACTACCAATTGTTATAGGTTGTCCCGTCCGACGCCAAACCCTGCGAGCCGGAGTGTACATCCCCAATCCCGCCCTGGGTCTCCGTAATGCTCGTCATGTCCTCGCTTTGGGTCGTGTTCCAGGTATCGGATTTGTTCGTCATCGGGTCGATCGGCAAGGACTTCAAGTACCCATTCTGGACCAGATCGTCGAGGCTCTGCGGCGCCTGTTCCTTGTCTACCGTGTAGCTGTCGATAGCCCCGCGCATGGTATGCAGATCTTCTCTCAGTACGGCTTCACGCGCCTTGCGCACCGAGTTCAGATAGCTCGGAATCGCAATCGCCGTCAACAGGCCGATGATAGTCATTACGATGATCAATTCGATCAACGTGAAGCCATGCTCAGAGCTGCGACCGGCACGCCGGGACACGCCGAAACGCCGGTTACGGCTCGCGTAATCGCCTGGTCCCGTCCTGATCGTCTTGGCTGCCATCGTCCTTTTAACTGCCGCTTTCATGCCGACCCTTATGCCTCACCATGTGTTGTACTTCGAGCCATTCAGGGCTGTGCCTGTGCTCTTCGAGTACACGTCAAAGACGTTCTGCCCGCCAAAGCTGTCCGAATCCGGTTCATCCTGGTTGGAACGCAGCCCCCAATCCTTGGACTTCGTCATGGGATCCAACGGTATCGCGCGCAGGAATCGCACATGCTTGTCCTGAATATCGACTCCGTTCACCAAGGTATCCAGATCCGGAGGATAGTTCATGGCGTCGGGCTTATTATTGGTCGCGCTCAGCCCGCCAAGATCGGCCGCGTCCTTGTAGGCATCGATCGCCCGCCGCATCGCCCAGAGGTCCGAGCGCAGCTCGCGCTCCTTGGTACGCTTCACCTGAAACTTCACCAGCGGCACCGCTGCGGAGGACAGGAGCGCCAGAACGGTTACCACGATGATGAGTTCCACCAACGTGAGGCCGGCGTCGTCCGGCCAAGACTTCGAGCCCTGACCGGAGACCCTTTTGCACCGCCCTGTATCCAACACCGACATCCGGAACGTACCTTCGTCCTGGCTATTTGACGTGCACCACGCCCTGCGTACCCAGAGCCGGCAAATTCATACCCTTGCTATCTTTTGCTCCAATTTTGACCAGCGACAACGGCGAATCGCCTGCTGCCAAGGCTTTGAAGGTCAGCGTGCAAACAATACCAGTCCCGTTCGCACCCGCGATCGCAGGTGGACGTGTGGCCGAGATCGTCACCGTCCCGTTACCTTCATCACGATGAACCATGGCGACTGGTTGGCTGCCTTGGGCCAGCAGATCTCCGGAGTCTACGTTGACCAATGAGAGCACCCTCGGATCAAAGCGGATTTGCATGGGCACCTCGGCCAGATCGTGAGCATTACCCGCCGTCACGGAAACCTGAAAGGTCGACCCTACCGCTGGGGCGATTGAAGAGGGTGAGATACCCAGGTTCACAGGAGTGGCCGTCGAGTTCGCGGCAGCGACGTTGGACACAGGAGCGCCCGGCATGATTGCCGCCCCCGGCTGACCGGCGGGTGGCCGAGGCTGGCCAGCAGCGGCGATCTCGCCAATCATGGCATTCGCCGCCTGTGCGGCCGTAGTGTTTGGCTGAGGTGGCGTTATAGGTGAAGCTGCAGCCTTCGCCATTCCTGGAGTTGTACGGCGGATTAACTCTACAGAATTCCCTGTTCCGGTATAAATCGGTCGCGTATTCTCATCCGTAATCAGCGATTCACGCACAATATGCGGGATCAGAAGGAATACGATCTCGTCAGAAATGGTCTCCTTGTTCTGACTCGAAAAGAAATATTTGAAGAATGGAAGTTCGCCAAGTCCCGGCGTACCGTTCACGCTACGCGTGTCTTGCTTTTGCAGCAAACCAGCTAAAATAGAGGGTTCCCCATCCTTAAGCTGTATTGTCTGTTCTGCAACACGTTGCGCGATGATTGGCTCAGAAACGCCTGAAATGACGACGGGGGCTAGTTCGCTCGAAATCTCGACTTTGAGCTTAAGCGAGACCTCACGATCAAAGTGCACTGTCGGTGTCATGTCGATGTTGACGCCTACATCTAGATACGTGAACTGCGTCTGAACGCCAAGAGAAGCAGTTGCCGACAAGGTTGAGCTATAAGAGCCTGTCGCAACAGGAATCTTCTGTCCGATCTTGAGTTGCGCACGCTGACCATCCGTGGCACGTATTCTTGGGTTTTGCAGCACCCTCGTATCGTTATCGGTCAGCAGAGCATTCACCTGAGCACCACTTACGGTCACTGCGAAGTTGGTGGCATTTAGGTTGCCAAGGGAGTTCAACGTTAGGTTTGCACTGTTTACGGGAGTCGTGGTCGCACCGGTGGTAGTGCCGGAACCTGCCGCGCTGGTGGACGTGCTAGCGGAGCTAGTGGTCGCTGTTGGCGTCAGACCAAAGCTCGTCGGTAGCGTGATCCCCAGATTGCGCACCTTATCGCGGCTTACCTCGAGCACCGCCACATCCACCACCACCTCGGAACGTGTACGATCCAGATCATTGATCAGCTTCTCCGCCAGGACCAGCTGGTCCGGGGTAGCGCGCACCACAATGGCGTTCTGGCTGTTTACCAGATAAATCTTCACCGTCGGATCGAGCAGGTTGCGCAGTGCCACCATGATCTCGTTGGCATCGTTCTGCTGCGAAACGTTGGTCAGATAGAAGGTCTGCACGGCTAAATCATCCAGGTCCGTGCGCTTGTTGCGGGTATTCTGCGCGACAAAGATCGTGTTCGTCGTCACCGGCTTCCAAAAGGTGCCGCTCAGCGTCTCCACCACGCGCAACGCGTCGTAAAGCGGCACGCTGGTCAGGTCCACGGGGATGCGCTTGGAGGTGTACTCCGGGTCGAAGATCACGTTCAGTCCGGCCAGTTTGCCGATCGCCTGGTAAATATTTTTCGAGTCCTCGACCATGTGCAAGGTGATCGGGTCATTGCTTACGGGTTCCAACTGCACGGGAGCCGCCAGCGATGCGAGCTCCTGCTGCATCGCCGTCTGGTGAGGGGTCGCCTCGTCCACACCGGGGATAAGCGTCTGGCCCGGTGCTGCACTGTTCTCAATGGCCCCAGTTTTGTTTGGAGCCACGGCAGCATTGGGTGGTCGTTCCGTAATCTGCAATTCCTGTGCGGCAGACTCATTGCCTGGATCGATCTGCAGCGCACGGGCAAACTCGTTGATCGCGCCGGCCACATCACCGGACTGGCGCAGCACCCGCCCGCGATCCACATGGAGATTGGCCGCGGTGTAGCGCAAACGCTCATAACGCTCCCGGTACCGTATGTCTCCCGGGGTCTTCAGATGCGCTTGGCGATAGGCCTCAAAGGCGGCATCATAGTCTTCGCGGTTTTCAGCCGCTAAACCGCGCTTATTCCATGTACCGGCCGACTGCGCCTGTGCCGCCGTCACCAGCAGGCCAAACAATAAAAGGGAGGCGCCGCTCAACCGCATGCATCGCATCCAGCGCAGATGTAAGCCTTTGTTTCCCGTCTGGCGATGCATCATGCTCGCGACCCGTTCTCCCCTGTCCCGTGCTCCCCACTCCCACGCGGGCCGCACGAACACCGGCGCATGCCCAGAGGTTGGCGCCAGCTTGGCCAGTTTCGCGTCTCCGAGCAGTGGATCGGGCTTTCCAGATACTACCATTCGTGCCTTTGCGCTCCCTGCCCGGCGTGGCGTACCGGTGTCTTGGTTGAGACCTCCCGGGTGGTCAAGAACAACAGGATTTATGTCGTCCGCTTGCTTTTATTGGACCAGCAACCGTGCCATCTGGAACATGCTGCTTGGACGGAACGGAACACCTATCGTTTCGTCGGGGTGCCTCATCTAGGCCCTACCACTTTCGTTCTCCCCGGCACCATCCGTTTGCGCAAAGGGACATCCCGTGCAGCGGGACTGGGTCTGCTAGCATCCGATACCGGAATGCTTCGCGTGAACTCCTTTTACAAAGGGGTCCGACAAGCGCCTGCAGCCCCAGCTTTATGCCTCGTTCGCTATCCAACCCGACCGTTCCGACGCAAACGCGGCCAGCGCCCGTCAAGGCCAAGGACCGCGACCCAATCGCCATGGGTTCGCGTGATGCCGCCTTCAATCGCTCGGCGAGCTTCAACTACTTTCTCGAAGACCGTTTCGAAGCCGGCGTCGCCCTGCGCGGCACGGAGGTCAAGAGCATTCGCGAGGGCAAGGCCAACCTCAAGGACGCCTACGGCCTGCTAAAGGACGGTGAGTGCTTTCTGCTCAACGCCCACATCGGTGCCTTCACCCACGGCAATACCATGAATCATGAGGAACTACGCACCCGCAAACTCCTGCTGCACAAGCGCGAGATCGAAAAGCTGTTTGCCGCCACCAAGCAAAAGGGCTACACCCTTATCCCGGTGCGCCTTTACTTCCGCCACGGCCGGGTGAAGTGCGAAATCGCCCTCGCCAAGGGCAAACAGGATTGGGACAAACGCGCCACGGAACGCAAACGCGAGACCGACAAAGAGACCCGCGCCGCCATCGCCCGTTCCCAACGGCGCTGAGCGCCCATATGCAAATTTGCTTCTCACCCCATGGCTGCTTTGCCATGATGGGGACATGGACCGCGACCACGTCCTCGCCATTCTCCGCGCGCATAAACCGGAGCTCCGCGCCGCCGGCGTAGAACACCTTCGCCTCTTTGGCTCCGTCGCCCGCGGCGACCAGACAACCGAATCTGACGTAGACGTTGCCCTTGAGCTCTACCCCGACGCAAAGCTGGGTTCGCTTTGGGCGGACTTCATGCGGACCTGAGTGACTGGTTGAGGGTGAAGGTCGACGTTCTTGTGCTTGGCCACCTTCGTCCAGCTACACGAACGCATTCAGAACGAGGGTATATGCCTTTTGACGACTACCCTCAATATTTTCTCGATATCCTGACCTGCATCGCCAACATACGGGATTTCTGGGCGGGGTTGATGATTACCCAGATACGCTTAGATCGCAAAACAGAAGCGGCCATCGAACGCGAACTTCAGATCATCACGGAAGCCGGCTGCTCGTTTGGGAACACAGGCATCGATTCTCTGCCCAGATGTGAATTGGCACGAGATTCAGGGTCTTGGTAACGTTCTGCGCCAGGCCTACGATCGCCTGAACCCGCAAGTTATGCACACAATTCTGGAACATGATTCACCTGCGCTTGAGCTACAGGCCAGCTCTGCGCTTGATCGTTTGGCGGACCAACATAGGGCTTCGCATTTACCATAACTTTGTGACCGCCAAGCTCCTCTTCCAAGACCCCGCAGCCTTCACCGCGCCGCTACTCGCCGTCTTTGCCGTCGACATCGCCTCCGGTACCGGCAATGATTCCTCTCCCGCCCTGCTCACCACCTCTGACGCCCTCGCCGACGCCGCGGCGCGCTGGCTCACGACGGGCGAGTTCAAAGCCTCACTCGGTGAAACACTTCTGCTGCACGGCCCAGGCAACACCGCCGCCGAACGCCTGGTCGTCATCGGTCTGGGCAAGGTCAAGTCGCTCACCCCGCACGAGGTCCGCAAGGGTGCCGGCACCGCCGTCCGCTTCGCCAAAGCGCGTGGCATCCGCGAGCTCGCCATTGCCTTTCCGGAGGACCGTGCCCTCGCCGACGAGCACCTCGATACCCTGCCCTGCGAACTGACCGCACGCGCCCTCGTGGAGGGTGCCTTGATCGCCGACTTCGACATCAACACCTACCGTTCGGATCGCAAGGACCAATCGATCGCGAATCTCACCTTGCTGAGCACCGAGGCCGAACGGAAGAGTCAAATCGAGATGGGGCACGGCTTCGACGAGGGCCTCATCGTCGGCGAGGCCCAGAACTTCGCCCGCTCCCTCGTCAACGAGCCCGGCAACGTCCTTACCCCGACCGAACTCGGCAAACGCTCCGCCGCCATGGCCGCCGAAGTCGGCCTCACCTGTGAGGTCGGCTCTACCGCAAAACTTCAGGAGCTCGGCATGGGGGCCTTCCTGGCCGTCGCCCAGGGATCCTCCGAACCACCCGCCCTCATCGTCCTTCGCTATGAACCCGCAACCGCCCCCGACGCAGGCCGGCCTATCATCGGACTCGTCGGCAAGGGCATCACCTTCGACACCGGCGGCATCTCCATCAAGCCCGCCGAGAACATGGACAAGATGAAGTACGACATGGCCGGGGCCGCCGCCATGCTGGGGGCCATGCGCGCCATCGCCCAACTCAAGCCCGCCGTGCGCGTGCTCTGCATCGTCTGCTCCGCCGAAAACATGCCCGACGCCCGCGCCTACAAGCCCGGCGACGTTCTCACCGCCATGTCCGGCAAAACCATCGAGGTCCTCAACACCGACGCCGAAGGCCGCCTCGTGCTCGCCGACGGGCTCCACTACGCCCAGCGGCTCGGCGCCACCACCCTCATCGATGCCGCCACGCTCACCGGCGCCATCGGCGTCGCGCTCGGCCAGCTCAACGCTGGCCTCTTCTCCAACGACGACGCTACCGCCGCGCAGTACCTCGCCACCACGAGCATCACCGGCGAAAAATTCTGGCGCATGCCGTGCACCGACGACTACCGCGACCAGATCAAAAGCGCCATCGCCGATATCCAAAACACCGGCAACTCCCGCTACGGCGGCTCCATCACCGCCGCCATGTTCCTGAAAGAATTCGTCGGCGACACGCCCCTCATTCCCTGGATCCACCTCGACATCGCCAGCACCGCCTGGATCGACACCGACAAAGCCTGGCAATCTAAAGGTCCCAGCGGGGTCGCCGTCCGCACGATTGCGGAGTGGGTGCGGAGCTACGCCCGATAGGTTGACATGCCAGGCTTGAGTAGTAGCTTTCATAAAGGCAGGCATTTTCACTTTATGATGTAATAAGTTCCACTTCACTGACATTGAATCGATGATTACGGAAATTTCAAGACTTGTCTCTGCCCCAGATTACCCACAGAGTACCAATCGCACAGAGTAGGATCTATCCCGCTCGGGATATTACAGCTACAGCCACAGCTTCGCGGGTGTTTGTGAATCAAAATTCACGTAGATAGGAAGTGGCGACCAACCTTCCTTCAGATCAACTGCCGAGTTGCTCACTCCTTTACGCGAATCTCCGATTTCAAGAAAGACATCGTATATAGTTTTGCTAGCCTCGCCACCTTGTGCATCCATCACCGAAGATCTATAACGGAAAACATTTCCGTTCACATCTGTAATTTTTGACAGCCGGTAGTCTAACGAGATTGCAGTAATGCCTACCTGACTAAGGGTATAAAGCTCCTCAGGTTGGGACTGACCATCGTGATTGAGATCAACCCAAACCCGCAATTTGGGAAAGATCGCGTCATCACTCGTTATCCAACCGTCGCCATTACCGCCTTCACCTGGCGTATCGTACACAGCGAGCGCGGCAAAGCCGTTTTTCTGCTTTCCTGACGGCGGTTGTGGCTGCACTGTTAGGTTTCCAAACAGTTCGCCAAAATCGTCGATCGTTCCATTCCCGTTTCGGTCTAGGGCAAGCCAGCCATTGTGGGCACCTTCGATAGGCCACGAAATTTGATATTGTTCCGCAATTCCGGGAAACAAACTAAACCAAACTCCATCTATCGGGCCGCTAAGATGAATCCCTGCCCTGTTGAGGCTATGAAACTGCGTGCTGGGTCCTGTTCACACATGTTTCCATGTGGATGAGTGGGCTCTACGCTGTCGTAGGCCAGCGATAAGCGTAGCCGAACGACCTTGCTTGTTTTCTTCTACACTGCCAAAATGCTTGCTGGACAAGTAGACCTCACCGGGAAGCGGAATGTTTGTCTTTTCTAGAAGATCCTCTTGCTGTTGTAGAAGTTATTGGGTGAACTGTTTGGATCAACACCGAAAAGCCTGGGAAAACAAAGCCAAACGGCATTGGCGTTCGCGCGAATCATGAGCGGGGCGAAGCTACGCAGAGTAGCTTTGGCAGAAAGGTCGGCCTAGCGCTCAAGGCGATCATTTACGCCCTAGGCTCATCAACCAACTTTGGAGAAACGGTCCAAAGATGCTCCATACCAAAAACCATCATTCGTCTCTTCAGACAAGGGACCGTATCTATTTCTTTTCTGAGAATGGCTTGCGAAGAAGAGCATCTATCGCTGCGTCACAAAGCCATCTCTCCGCTTTGTCGTAATCCCAACCGTTCTCCACGTGTAGGGTGTAAAGCCCCCAGTAGCCGAAATAGAACCACAGCACATCGACTGCATGATTTTCACCAATACCTTCAAGCAGCGCCTCCAGTTGCATCAATCGCTGGGCAACGGCACGGATGGAATTTCGATAGCGGGACGTGGCAAGACTGAGGCTCTCTGCGACGTCCTTGTCGTGCGGAGCCGTTGCAAGCATCAGGATGATGAGATCGCCGAAGTCTTCTCGAAGCTTACGGGCGGTACTCGCCACGACACGCATGATCTCCACGGGATCGTGCAATTCGAGCATGGTCTCGTAGCATGACTCAATGACGGGGGCCGTGCTGCATTCGTCGGTGAGCGTCCGCAGAAGGCCGACCTTACCCCCAGCCGCGACATAGACCGTGATCGGGGCTACTTTGGCCAGTTTGGCTATGTCGTCTACGGTAGTCGCAAAGTAGCCACGTTTACTGAACAACTCTCGTGCGGCCGACATGATGGCCTGTCGCGTTTGTTCGGCATACTGTTCTCTTCGACCTCCCCCCTGGCTAACTACCTTGCCTTTGGGTTTCTTTTTCTCTAATTGCAATGTGACCTCGGGTCTAACGCATCCTTCAACACGTGGTTGCTGACTTGGTGGAAAATGGCGTCCTCACAGTCGCCGGTGTTCGAAGGGCACCATAGCCTCTGCGCGCGCGTACTCACAATAGCGCAAACACATGTGGGTAGACCAGAACGTGCCGACACACGACAGGCCTGCGGCAATCTGTGGCGAGTCTATGGCGATCCTGGACGAGTGGTGGCCCTGAGACCCCACTCGACGGCTCTGCCGAGCGTAAATCCTGAAACAAACAAACACTTTGCTAAGTATAGTAATGCTATTATGAGCGTGGCCGAGGTTTGGAGACCTTGACTCGGTGCCGGCATCCCCCCTGCACCGAACAGCGACGTCGCAACTGCGCCTGGACACAAGATCGCAGTGAAACAGCAAAGCGCACCCGCAACCCTCGATGCAGCAGGCGAGGCTGTTCCGAACGCATAAGGAGAACTCCAGCATGTCCCATCACATCTATAGCCGCACCTTGGTAGGCAGTGAAACGAGAGCAACATCCTCGAAGGAACTGCTGACCCGCTCCGCCGAGAGAACCTGGCGCATGGCCCCTGCCTGGCTACGGCTCTGTCTTCCCCCTGTCATGGCCACCGCAATGGCTCTGAATGCGTTAGCCCAAAGCGAGGGCAAGTTACCCGATCACTCCCCGGAGACGTGGACCGCTGACTCGTGGGGACATGAATGGTCCAGTGCCGGCAATGGGGCAACAGATAATCACTTCAACCCTTACGAGAGATTGCTGAATCCTCTCACAGTGAAAGGTCTTACCCCTCGCTGGATTTTCTCAGCTGCCGGGGAGGTCCAGGGTACGCCGACGGTTGAAGAGCACAGCGTCTACGCCTCTGATAACGGCGGATCGGTGTGGCGGATTGATGCGACTTCCGGCAAAGCAATTTGGCAAACGAAGTTGCCTAGCATCACGGGGAACCCCGCATCGTACTCCCGTGTCAGCCCCGCCCTCGACGATGATCTCGTGGTGGTCGGCGATCAAGCGTCCGCTGCCTTGATCGCCCTCTCGAAGGAAACGGGTGCACTCGTTTGGAAGACGACAGTCGCCACAAATCCCTATGCCTTCATCACATCCTCCCCGGTGATTGTGCATGGTCGGGTGTACGTTGGCGTCTCTTCCAACCAAGAGTACGCGGCCACGGTCGTGCCCGGATTCAAGGTGGATTTTCGCGGCTCGGTCGCCGCTCTTGGCGGACACGACGGTAAACTTCTCTGGCAAACGTATACCGTCCCGAATGGGTATACGGGCGGTTCAGTATGGTCAAGCAATCTGGCGGTCGATTCGCGCCGGGAGGCAGTGTACGTGGACACCGGCAACAACTACTCCGTGCCGAGCTCCGTCGCCGCGTGCCAAAGTGACGCAACCACGGATGCGCAGCTGGATGCATGTCTCGATCCGAACGATCACATCGACAGCATTCTTTCGCTCAATAGCGAGACCGGCACGGTGAAGTGGGCAAAACGGTTCACGGTATTGGACACTGCGATCGATACGTGTGTGAACGTGATCCAGAATCCGGCGAATCCGTGCCCCACACCGAGCGGCAAGGACTACGATTTCGGTTCCGCACCCAACCTGTTTACGGCAGGTACGAAAACATCTAAAGAAGATTTAGTCGGCGCGGGACAGAAGAACGGCGTGTACTGGGCGCTGGATCGCGATTCAGGAAAGATTGTCTGGTCGACGCAGGTCGGTCCGGGTGGGCGATACGGCGGTATCGAATACGGTACGGCCACCGATGGCAAGAGAATCTACGTTCCCGAAGGAAACTACAACTACGTAGAAACAACGCTCGTCTCAGGGCAACAGACCAACGGCGGCTATTGGTCCGCACTCGACCCAGCAACGGGAAAGATCCAGTGGCAGACACCAACACCCGCTTTGGCGGTGAATGATTCACTCTTCGCCAAAACAATTCTCGCTCCTCCTCCGGGCGCTTACGCGGGTACCCCTGGCTCGGTGAGTGTCGCAAATGGTGTCATGTACGGAGAAGATCAGGCTGGGAACTTTCTTGCTCTGGATGCAGCCAGCGGTGAGATTCTGCGGATCTTTCCCAGTGGAGGCACATCGATCTCGGCTCCCGCAATCGTCGATGGGACCCTCTACTGGAGTTCCGGTTACCAACTACTCGGCGCAACGAATAACAAAATCTACGCTCTGAGCTTCACGCCGTAGACCCAAAGCGTCGGCCGCCTGGCCCCTCTCAATGTGCACGACAACCTCGTGCCTTTGGGTGGGGCTGTCGCGATATTAGAGGTACAGAGCAGCACATGAAAGAGGAAAATTGCCCAAGGAGCCCCTCTCAGCGCTAGCGGCCAACCAAGCCCTTCTAGAAGACGAAGACGGTACCACCAACTCGCTTCTTACTGTTCGGAGGTCCACTTCAGCGAGGCGAGCCAAAGGTCGTGTGCGCGGTGCATGAAATTACTACCGAACTGCGGAGCCTTGATGTCGTTGGGGCCAATGCCAGACTCTTCCGTAATCACACGACAGCCCGTGGGTTCCGGAACAAAATGCCAGGTGTGATAGTGCGATGGTTTGGCCTCATCGAGGCCCTGCGGAATCCAGCTTAGGCGAGAATCAGGATCAAATTCGTCGATCCGGGTGGTGATCGGCGTGCCAAAGATCTTTAATTGCAGCACGGTGCCGTGCTGGATTGCCTTTCCGGGTGTCTCCATCTTGACATCCTTGGTAAGGACGAACCAGTTAGGCCAGTCGGTGACGTCGGTGAAGCGTGTCCAGACATGGTGGCAATCGGCGTGAATCAGAAGCTCGTTGTGGGAAAAAACAGGGGCAATCTTCGGATCTGAAGCTACCGGCCAATGTATGGACTTATCGCGATGAGAGAGATCGTCCGCAGCCGCAGCAGATTGTGCCGCGGCTGTGCCGAGAGCGCAGTTTAGGGCAACAACAATAGAAATGATTCTCGGTAAACGGGCCATACCCTTGATTCCTCTCAGACAATAGTTCCCGGCGCATCGTTCCCCGGCCTAACTGGCTAGAAGCATAGCAAGCCTTCTTACAGCGGGCTCCATCGTTCGTAGGGCTCCGCGTCGAAGCACGGCGAAGACCAACCTCGGCAACGGCCGTTTACATTGCACTTGGCACAGCGATCCCCAGCCATGCCAACACCCGCACCAACTCCCGCCGTGCTACCGCCGCCGTCGCCAGCAACAACGCCCGCCGCGTCGCATCGGTCTCCTTTAAGATGTTGTGCCGGTGATAGAAATTGTTGAAGCTCTGCGCTAGCGTGAAGGCATACCTTGCCAAGATTGCCGGCTCGGCAGCAGCAATCCCACCCTCCAGCACCAGCGTGAGCCGCGAAACCAGCAGCCAAAGCTCCCAAATATCATTCTCACCCGCGAGCAGGGCGGATAAGTCCAGGTCCGCCACAGCCGCGAGTGCGTCGGCTTCCGTTACACCAGCCTTGCGGAAGATATTGGCCGCACGCACCGCAGCGTACTGCACATAGGGCCCGGTCTCGCCCTCAAAGCTGAGCGCATCGCGATAGTCAAAGGCAATCACGGTGTTGCGCGTGAACCGCAGCATAAAGAATCGCAGCGCCCCGATGCCGATGGCCTCAGCGATGCTCCCCCGCTCCTCTTCGCTGAGCTCCGGATGGCGGCTATCGACTTCACCGCGGGCGCCCTCGATCATGCGGTCGATGAGGTCATCGGCCTTCACGCCAAAGCCCTTGCGGCCCGAGACCTCGATGTACGCCCGCCCCTGGTCCTCCTCGCTCAGCGTGTAGCCAAGCTCCTGAGCGCAGCGCGGCGTCAGCGCCACCATCGCGTAGTTTAGGTGCGTGTAGTGCTCGCTTTCCGCGACGAACCCCAGCGCCCGTAGCGCTTCCTTCACCTGCGTCTGCGGATCGTCCTGGCGCGAATCGATCACGTTGTACACCGCATCCGCATGTCCAAAACTGGGGTGATCCATATCCCCCTGCATGGCCGAGATCCAGCAGATGCGGTCTGGGTATTGGTGAAATCGCGCATAGCCGAAGTCCAGCCCCAGCAGCCCAAACTTCCACAGGTGGTACGCGATGTCCTTACCCACGTAGGTCACCGTGCCGTTGGAGCGGATGATGATCTTGGCATCCTCATCGACCTCGCCCGGCGCGAGCGGCGCGGCAACCCCGGCAGCCGAATGGGCAGCCCGGCGCATGACCCAGCAGCCCGCATTCTTGCCCTGCGTTTCGTGGTAGAGCACGCCCTTATCGACCATCAACTGCCGCGCCGCCTCCCAGAAATGAAGGTGCAGGATCTCACTCTCACGCGGCAGGAAGTCGTACTCGATGCCCAACCGCTGCATCGTCTCCAAATGCCGGCGCAGCACCCCAGTGGCGATTAGGTCGCCAATCTCAGCGGTGTCGTTGTCCCCGGCCTCGATCTTGTGCAGCGTATCCAGCCGGATCTGTTTACGTGCCGCAGCCTGCCCCGGATCGGTCTCGTACCACTGCGACACCTGCGCGTACAAATCCCAGCAAAGATAGTCGAGCCGTTCATTGGTTTCAAGCAGCTCGGTCATCCACTCCCGCACCTGCGCCAGCGTCATGCCTTTAAGCTCTGTGATGGCAACGACGATATCGGCCACCTGCACGCCGGTGTTGTCGATGTAGTTCTGCACACCGAGGTCGTAACCCCGCTTCCATGCAGCCTCGGTGCCCTCGCCCGGCCGCAGCATGCGGGCAAAGCTGTCGCCCAGAACGGCGTTGCGCAGATGTCCCACATGCGCGGCCTTATTGGGGTTAATGCTGGTGTGCTCCAGCAGCCGGAAACCCGGCCCACCCACATGCGCATGCTCGTCCGCGGCGATGCGCCGCACGGTATCCATACGATCGAGCTTCACGTTCAGGTAGCCCGCGCCGGCGATCTCGACTGCGGCGACACCGGGCGTCTCCGCCAAGGCCGGTTGCAGCTCGGTTGCGATTGCGCGCGGTGCCTTCTTCAAGCGCTTGGCCAGCTCAAAGGCAATCGGCAACGCCATTTCGCCAAGTTCGATTTTGGGGGGCAGCTCTACCGGAAAGCTGGCAAGCTCCAGATCGTAGCGTTCCTTGAGCACAGCGGCAACGCGCCGTTGCAGCTGTTCTTGCAGGGTCTTATACATACGATGGCCGTCCTTACGTCTAGGGCAACTGAGCCGGTAATGATTCCAGTTCCTGCGTCAGCGGCAGGCGTCGTGACTGGTGCAAGCGGTGTGCCAGGAACCAGATCCCCCCCACACTCGTAATTGCAAGAATTAAGTAGAGATGCATGACTAAACCATAGAGTCCACTCGCTGCCGGGCTGGCCCCGTGACGGACCAGGGCATCCTTGCAGGCAAGCTCGAACGGACCGATGCCGCCAGGAGAACTGGGGATGAGAAAGGAGAGGTTGGCCTCCGCGGCAGCCTGCCATGGTCCGATCGCATCCGTGGTTAACCCAACCGTCTTGGCTAAGGACACGTACAGCATCCCTTCACACGCCCATGCGACAAAGCTGTAAACGATCAACAGAAGCGTGCCGAGGATGCCGATGTCGCTGATGCAGGCCAGTGCCAGCATCAGCCAGTGCTCCAGCTTTCGCATGCTTTGATTCTTCGCCCGATGAAAGAAACTTTGTAATGGTACCTGCAAAGTTTTTGCCCCGAAGACCATCACCAATAATCCGGTGGTCGATACAAGCATGCCGATCTCGGCTACCGTCCGCAGATGTGGCGAGACCACCAGACCGAATTGTGTGGTGATCGTGAATAGGACGCCAAGCGAGAAGACATCCAGCAACTTTTCAAGAATGACTGTGCTTAGGACTACGGATGGTGTGGTGTTTACATCACGCGCATAGGTGAAAATACGCATAACATCGCCAATACGCAAAGGCAGGATATTGTTCGCCGCCAATGACGTCATAAAGATCCGCGCACAGGCTGAGAAGCGCGCTCCGACACTGCGCAACATGGCGTATGCACGATAACAACGCATACCGTATCCGGAGATGCTGAAAACGACAATTCCCAGGATCCACAAAGGCGAGACGATGTGCAGCCTGTGAAAGGCCGCGGGGTCAAAACCGCGTTTGCCGTTCGGCCCCAAACGCACATACGTCCACCAAAGGAAAAATGCGCTGATCGCAAATCCCGGCAGGGTCTTCAGCAGCTTAAGACGGCCATTCCCTGAATCTTTTGTTTCCTGTTCCATGCTCCCCTGTGACACACCCCGTCCACGCTCGCGGTACAGTCAAACAGTCGCATGGAGATGTCCCCCCATTGTACCGTTTCACCACCACACAGCCGATTCCGTCTGCTTCCATTGCTTCCCCTGACCTTTGGCGTCTTGCTGGTCCATGGCTATCATCCCTGGGCCGAGGACGGCGGCCTGTATGTTGCGGGCATCGAACATCTGCTGAACCCTGCGCTGTTTCCCAAAGACACCGCCTTTGTTACAGAGCACCTCAGGTACTCGGTATTCGCTCCCCTGCTCGCAGCCGCGGTTCGCTTCACTCACCTGTCCCTCGCGGCTGTGTTGTTCTCGACCTATCTTCTAAGCATCGCGCTAATGCTCTTTGCAGCCCTGCGCCTGGCCGAGCGCTGCATCGCTACGCGGGCGGGCCAGTGGATCGCCGTCGCCCTGCTTGCGGCCTGGTGGACGCTGCCCGTTGCTGGTACCTCTCTGCTGCTGATGGACCCCTATGTCACGGCGCGGAGCCTGTCGACACCGCTTTCCCTGCTCGCGGTAGGCGCGGCGCTCGACTCCTGGCCTTGGTCTTGGTTCAGATCGGAACCCAAAACCACGATCAACGTCCAGCGACAATCCCGTTCGCCGCAGCAGGAGGGCAGCGTCCCTTCTGCCCTCCTTTGCATTTTGGCGCTTACCGGGGCCGCGCTTTTTCACCCCTTGATGGCCGGCTATGCCGTGGGCTTGGTTCTGTTCCTTCGTTTGGAGCGCAGCCAATCGCCAGCACGCCTGTACGTGCTTCTAACAGCCGTGGTTTTGGTGGGCGCAGGGACCTTACAGGCAATCAGCCGGCCCGACTCCGCGCCTTCCGCAGCAGCTGCCTACTCTCGCTACTACTGGTTCCTATCGCAATGGCAATGGTATGAGTGGCTCGGTTTACTCGGCCCCGTTCTGATCTTCGCTACTTTTTTGCTGTGGAAACCTGCTTCCTTGAATGACATCGTGATCACGGTGTGCCGTGCGGCCCTTCGCCTGGCAGCCCTGTCCGTACTCGTGGCGGTTTGCCTCTCGCACGAGCACTTTGGGTCGCATGTTGTTGCAAGCCTGCAGCCCCTGCGTGCGTTTCTTCTGCTGTATACCGTGATGATTCTGCTTCTCGGTGGAGCGCTCGCCGCCTGCGCCAGCAGGCCCGCACCTCAGGCGCGGCAACTATGGTTAGTGCGTGTGCTTGCAGCCGTGCCCATATTGTTCGTCGGTGCCATGGCGATCACGATGTATGGCGTGCAGCGTGCCGCCTTCCCCGCCTCCATCCATGGGGAGATCCCAGGGCGCGTCAACCCCAACGATTGGGTGCAGGCTTTCCTGTGGGCGCGGGCGCATACGCGCCAGGATGCGCTGTTTGCGCTCGATGCCCGCTATGTGAACACAGAGGGCGAAGATGCGCAGACCTTCCGCGCCATTGCCGAGCGCAGCGCCATCCCGGATTTCTCAAAGGACGGCGGCGAGGCGGCCATCGCTCCGGCGCTCGCCCCCACATGGCTGCATGCATCAGCGGCCACTCGCCACTTGAGCGAACTTCGGGACCCGGAGCGCGATGCCCTGCTGCAGCCCTTTGGCGTGCAATGGATGGTGCTTCACGCCTCGGCTGCAACAGCGCACCCTTGCCCTTACCGCAACCCGACCGTCAAAGTTTGCATTCTGCTTTAGGAAGCCTGATAGAGTCGCTTCCGTGAAAGGGTGTGGCTTTATTCACAATGCTCCAATCGCTGCCGCGCGTGCCGGCGCAGCATGGAACGGAGCAGAGCGGCGTTGAGCATGCAAAGCACGGCCACGGCGAGAAAAAGCAACCACGGTGCCCTGGTCACAAGCGCGTCCAATTGCCTCCAATGCCTCGCTGCCGTGCTCGTGGCTGCTCCAGCGATTTGCCGTTCCCTCATCTCGAGCGGTTCCGCAACCTGTTCAGGCACAACAGCGGACGCGAGGGCATCCGATGGCGCTACGGCCGGCGCACGGCCACCCGCAACGAACGTGACTCCACGAGATTCTTCGGCCTGCGCAAGAGCCCGTACATTCCCGAATGAGCCAAGCCACGCAAATAGGAAAAGTAGTGGCACCACGGCTCGGTACCGTGTGCGCGAGCGCTGCCGGCACAGCTTCACGAGGCTGCGCACCGTGCCGGCAAAGCCATGAGCCGCAAGCTGCAGAATGCGCCAAAAACTTAACAGCGGGTGATCATCCTCCAGCGTATCGTTCCATCCCAGCCAGGTATCGGCACGGGAGTAAAGCACCATGGTCAGCGCCTCCTCCTCCTGCAACGTGAGCTCATCGAAGTGCGCGCGTAGAACGTTCCCTTCCACGCCGATGAGCGTGGCCGGCAGCGTCGCCTCACCATCCAGCACCGGAAAGGTTAGGCTCACTGGGTCGCCCGGGTTGGCTTCAACCAGCCGCTCCGCCCGAATCATCACACCGCCGCTGGAGACATCCGCGGTCGCTCCCTCCAGCTGTGTGCCGTCGGAGAACGTAACGTTTGCCGGCACGGTCATCGAAACACGAACGGTCTCTCGCCGCTGCTGACTCTCGCGCGCCACGGCTGTGGCGACACTCAGGATGGTCAAGTTGAACACAGTCCACACGACGTTCATCCAGATCGCGCCGGGATGCCCGCCGTCATACATGTTCGCGGGTACGTTGAACAGCACGCCGAGAATGGGCGTTGACGTCATCACATGAGGGATTGCAAAGAAGCGTGGGATCGCGCAAAGCAGCCCCAGTAGATTGAGCGAAAGCAGAAGCAGAAATGGTGTGGCAATGCGCTTGTCGAAGAAGCTGCTACGGATCACGCCGCCTTTGGCGGTTACGCTGAAGCGGCCCATGCGTGGATGAATCAGCGCCAGCATGGTCGGAAGAAAGATGTAGGGCGCGAGCACGGTCTCATAGATCTCGTTCCAGAACGAGTGCCGGTGATGGCCCTGAATGCGCGCGTTGGCGATCTTTGCCAGAAGCAGGTGCGGCACGGCGTAGGCCACAATGGCCGCCCAGTACCCCGGCAGATTTGTGTGGCCAAACACCAGGTAAATCAAAGGTGCCGTAAGAAAAATCAAGCGTGGCAGCGCATAAAGAAAATGCGACATGGCGTTAAAGTAGCAAAGCCGCTGCGCCGCCGTGAGTCCGCGGGCGAGCAGTGGATTGTCAAGGCGCAGTACCTGCACCATGCCGCGCGCCCATCGGATACGCTGGCGCACGTGGCCGCTTAGCCGCTCGGTAGCCAGACCGGCCGCCTGTGGGATGTTGATGTACGCCGTGTTCCAGCCTTTCATCTGCATGCGCAGACTGGTGTGCGCGTCCTCAGTGACGGTCTCGATGGCGATCCCGCCGACCTCATCAAGAGCCGACCTTCGCATTACCGCGCATGAACCGCAGAAGAAGGTCGCGTTCCAGAAGTCGTTCCCATCCTGGATGACGCCGTAGAACAGCTCACCCTCATTCGGCACCACGCGAAACTGATCGAGATTGCGCTCAAACGGATCGGGCGAGTAGAGGTGATGGGGTGTTTGCAGCATGCCTAGCTTGGGATCTCGGCCGAACCAGCCCATCGTGATCTGCAGAAAGGAGCGCGTCGGCACATGATCCGAATCGAAGAGGGCTACAAACGGAGCATTCAGCTGCTCTAGAGCCTGGTTGATATTGCCGGCTTTGGCGAAACGGTTCGTTCTTCGCGTCACGTAGCCGATGCCCGCCTCCTCACAAAAGACGCGGAACTCCTCCCGGCGTCCATCATCGAGGATGTGCACATGCAAACGATCGGCTGGCCAGTCGATATTCAACGCGGCCAGAGCGGTGTATTTGACGACGCTCAGCGGCTCATTGAAGGTCGGAATGAGGAGGTCGACCTCGGGCCAAAGATCCATATTTTCCGGCAACGGGACCGGCGTTCTTTGCAGCGGCCACAGCGTCTGCAGGTAGCCCAGGAATAGGTTCAGAAAAGCATAGCCTTCGGCCAACAGCAGCAAACTGACGAAGAAGGCATCAAGGGCCGTCCAACCGGTGCCCGGAACACGAAAGAACCGATGCACGGCGGCAACTCGCCAGAGCCCATAGCGCAGCGTCGAAAAACAGGACAGCAGCGTAAGGGTCAACGTAATCAGATAGGAATTGGAAGCGCGATCTGCGATGCCACCCAGCAAAAGCATGAGCGCCCCCACGATCGCCTGCTGTGGCCAGGGCAGTTGCAAACCCGCTGCGCCGCACAACAGACACAATCCCAAGATCAGCAGCAGCGCGCGCAGAAGCCGCAGCGAAGCGGGTCCCTTCATAGAGCGGTCGCGTCCTGGCGAGCGAAGGGTCATGGCTCGCTCCAATGAGCGCCTCGGGGCTGGCCGGGAGCCGCTTTGCTCATCGTGCGAGCCCACTGCGCCAGACTGCCATAGTCGCTCGCCACACCGGCTTCAGGTGCATAGTCGATGACCGTCATTCCTTCCGCCAGAGCATCGGAGACGTCCTGAGAGCGACGGATAACAAAGGGTAAAAGCCGGTCGCCCAGCCTTTGCCGCATCACCTCACGCACATCCAGATGGAGTGCGAAAGACGTGTCGAATTGGGTCAAAATGTAATGTGGCTGCACCGGCCGGCCCGCGCTGTCGGCCATCTCCGCAAAAAATCGTTCGGTCGAGCTCAAACTTAGGACTGTGTTCATGTCCGGGGTCACTGGCACGAGGACAGCGGCATCCAATCGCGCGAGTTGCCGCATGGCAGCCACGGCGGTAGGGCTCAGATCGATAACAAGATGCTCGAAGCGATCACGTGCGCTCGAGAGCTGCTCGAGCAATACGCTCTGCGGCCCATTGCCGGAAGCGTCTGGGCTTTGCAGGTCACAGCTGACCAGCGTGATCGGTGCATCGCTACTGCCGGCCGGAGGGGCAAAGGTGCGCACGGCACCTGGGCGCAGATCCTTGGCTCCGAAGTAGAACGGCAGGATGCCCTGGGTCGTCACGTCAGCCAGCAGCACACTTCCCCCCATGGCGGAAAGCGACCGGCCGAGGGAGGCCGTCAGGCTGGTTTTGCCGACACCGCCCGCCAGCGAGAAAACCGCCAGCATTGCCGACCCCACCTCCCGAGTCCGCGCCTGGATCGGTTCCATGTCGGGCGTGGTGGGATCGAACACCCCGCGCAGCGCGTACCAGCGTGATGCCACACGTTCGCGCGACTGCTGCAGGGTATCGCCGTGTGCTCCCTGGCTGACCCGGCGCGGTGATGCAATCGGCGATCCGACCCTTGTCTCATTCGCGGCTGCATCCGTAGATTCGTTCTCGATCCATGCGGGAAACAGTGGTCCGGATGCGGCATCCGCTGCAGGCTCCGCAGCGTTCCCTTGCTCGCCGATCCCTGCTGCCGTTCTGTCGGAGTTGGAGAGGGCCGAACCCGTCTCTGTATGCGTCTCTGCTGAGTCCTCAGGAGGAGATCCTGGCCGTGCCATTGTTTCTGCACGCAGGAGACGCGTCCGTGCGGCTTGCCCTTGCAGCGGTCCGAGCGCACTCAGGGGAGTGTCGGTTTTGCTCAGGGACTGCCCCTGCGGGACTACCGCGAGCGGGCTGCGCCGCTGCGGAAAGCGCTGCGGCTGCATCTCGCCCTCAAGCCAGGGCTGGGCGCTCCCGGCCCGGGCCGGAGCGTCCCAAACATTCGCCGGGTAGAGAACAGCCCCAGAGGGCACCTGCGCAGGGGCTAATGAATCTGCTTGCAGGATGACGCCGGTGTAGCGCTGCGCCTGCCGCTCGGCTGAGAGATGGGCCTCGACTGCCTCCTGCGCCGCCCGTCGTGCCGCGAGAGCTGCGACGTGCTCTGCCAAGGCAAGGCGAGCTGCTTCTAAGCGTTCCTGTGCGGCCAGCCGGCCTAACTCCTCGGCATGTTGCAGGGCCTTTTCCCGCGCGGTCTGCTCGAAAGCGAGTTCGCCACGATGCTCCCCGGTTGCGCGCCGTATCTGAGCCTGGTGAAATCGTGCTGCCGCGGCGGCCTCCCTGGCGGCAAGCTCCGTCTCGCTTGCCGCTTTCTCGGCCCGTTCCTTTGCCTCTGCCTGTGTCTCGCGCTCGACCTGGGCTGCGCGTGCCCGCTGTTGCGCCCGGACCTCACGCCGTGCTGCGGAGAAGTCACGATAGCGGGCCCCTTTAAGATTGGCCCACGCGTACAGGGCTGCCACGTCCTCCGGAACCTCGAGCCGCGACGTCTCTGTCTCTACCCCCGTCACATGCCCTTTCATCCGCGCTCCTGCCCCCACTACCAGCCCAGGGTCACAGAAGACGAAAGCTCCCAGTCCTGCTGCCCGATCTTGCCCAAGGCTACTTGGCAGGCAGTGGAAGAACAATGCAACGGACGTAACAACCCAAAGGCGGAGGAGGCACCGGAGAACCCCTTTGGTAACACCCAATTCGTACTTTTTGTCCCGTGAACGGACATCCTCGAACGTGGCATGTGGCCGGAGTTCGCTGTGCTACGCTATCGAAGAGCGAGCGGGTAGCTCAGTCGGTAGAGCATCGCCCTTTTAAGGCGTTGGTCCTGGGTTCGAACCCCAGCCCGCTCACCAAATCAAAACAATAGGCATAACGGGCACTCCGCCGAGTGGTACCGATGTCATTCCTGCAAGGAACCGCCAGCACACGAAGTACAGGTCGCTGCCTCGTGCTTCCATCTTTACCCCTCTCTGTAAGGATTCGCTGCCTTCCAGCCAAGGTTAGAATCTATGACGATCATGGCCCAATGAGCATGATCGAGTAGCCCTTTTAGTTTAGAGTCTGCTACCGGTTCAGGGCAGCTCACCATAAATTCAGCTCTCAACTAACACCTTTGTCCGGCACCGACCCATCGCGTGCTAGGTTCTGTATCCCATGTTTCAGCGCAGGATAGTCCAGTAGCTGGTCAACATGACAGCAACCATCTTTCTGCAGATGTGGACAGCCCTCCCGTGCAATCTTCCAGGAACGACGAACGCTCGATCGGGACAGCACCTTTCCTTTCGTCAGTTTGGAATAGGCTCCGCTCGCGTGCGAAGCCTGGGTATTTTTGCCTGTTCCTACTTGCTTTGTTGCCCGCTCTTCTATTAAGCGGCTGCACGGCCAATGAATTAAGAGTTGCGCCTGCGGCCCAGACCGCCAGGCTGCCCGGATCCGTACACGGCGGGCAGCAGCCGGTCACTGGAGCCACCATCCAGCTCTATGCCGTAGGCACCTCCGGCGAGGGCTCTGCAGCAACGCCTCTGCTCAAAACTCAGGTGCTGACGAACAGTATCGGTGACTTCGATACCGGGGCCTACACCTGCCCATCGGCGTCATCCCAGGTATACCTGACCTCCACGGGCGGCAACCCCGGCCTGGCTTCCGGCACCGCCAATGCGCAGATCGTCGAGATCGTGGCTTTGGGTTCGTGCGAAGCAACGCTGACTATGGCATTCGTGCAGGTCAACGAAGTAACAACCGTTGCTGCCGTGTATGCACTGGCTCCGTACATGAAATCCTTAGAAGCTATCGGTTCAGGAGCGGCAGACGCGCCGCAGTTGGCCGAAGCCTTCCTCACAGCAGCTGAACTGGCAGATGCCTCGACCGGACGCAGCCCCGGGACCAATGTACCGGCTGGCCAAATAGTCCCGAGCGCAAAGGTGAACGCGCTGGCGAACGCGGTCGCAGCCTGCGTGAACTCCGCCGGGGGTAGAGCCGGGGATTCCTCGCCCTGCGGATTGCTCTTCGCCTACACTGCAAGTTTTCCTCAGAGCGCTCCCTTAGACACCGCCGGCGCTTTGCTCAGGCTTGCCCAGGCACCGGCAGTCAACGTCCTTCCCATCTATCTGCTTATCCCGCCGAATGGGCCTTTTCAGCCTGCCTTGTCCTCCGCACCGAGCGACTGGAGTCTGTTCATCACCTCACCAACGCCTTACCCTGTGTTCTCGCCCGCTCCCGGCTCTTACACGGGTTCGGTAACCGTGACCTTATCGGGTCCGGGCTCGGCAGCCGCACTGCATTACACCCTCGACGGCAGCACACCTACCTCGCTTTCGGCCCTCTATACGGGCCCAATCACGATCTCGAGCAACACCACCGTGCGGGCCATCGCGGTGTCATCCGGGGTGAGCAGTCTTATCGATTCCGGAATGTATCAAGTAACAGCCATGCCGGCACAGCGACTTACATTTACCAATGCGCCAAGCCCGGTTGGCATCGGCAGCAAGGTTCCTGGAACACTTCTCATAAGCTCGCCCTCCGCAACCCCGATCAGCGTCGCACTTCTAAGCTCTTCCCCGGCTGTCGTGCAGGTAGCGCCCTCGATGATCGTTGTGCCTGCCGGTCAAACCTCTGTGCCCTTCACTATCAGTGGAATCGGGCCTGGAACTTCAACGCTGTCCGCAGCGGCTCTAGGCTATGTTGCCGCCAGCACGCCGATCACCACTGTGCCCGCCTTGACGACGCTTCGCCAAGTCGCGACACAACGCGGCTTCTTGATGGGCGCGGCGGTCGACGCGAATGAATTCGGGTACTTCGATCCGCTCACTGGAGATCCTAAGTATGCCGCTACTCTCGGCACGCAGTACAACATGCTCGAGGGCGAAAATGCCATGAAGTGGATCGTTACGCGGCCCGGACAAACCACCTATAACTTCGAGCCCGGCGATCAACTTATCACCTTCGCCCAAGCGCATGGAATGAAGGTACGCGGGCATAACCTGGCTTGGAATCTCTTTAACCCCAACTGGCTGAACACGCTTGCGGCAACGGCGTCTCCAGCCACCATGTCGCAAATACTGCAACAGCACATCACCACGGAGGTCGGCCATTATCAAGGAAAGGTGTTTGCCTGGGATGTAGTCAACGAAGCCATCGATGATAACGCCACCGGGGTTGGAACACAGATGAAGAACTCCATCTGGTATAACCAGCCCGGTATCGGCCTCCCCGGCACGGGTTATGTTGAGCAGGCATTTCGCTGGGCTCACGCTGTCGACCCCGGCGCTCTGTTGTTTTACAACGACTACCTCATCATTACGCCCGGTCCAAAGTTTCAGGCCGCGTTGAACATGATGAAGGACTTTGTGCAGCGCGGTGTTCCGATCAACGGCATAGGCCTGCAGGTACACACCGATACCAATGGATGGCCTGATTCAGCAGGTCTAGCCCAGGTGATTCAAGCATTCACGCAACTCGGCTTGCAGGTCCACCTCTCGGAGGTTGATGTGGCGATCCCGGTGAATACACCGACGACCGCCGGCACCTCAACAGCTGCCTATTTACAGGCTCAAGCGGCGACCTACCGGCGCGTTCTAACAGTCTGCCTGCAGAATCCCGGCTGCACGGCTTTTCAGACTTGGGGTTTTACTGACAATTATTCCTGGGTTCCGGCCAATAATCCTGGCCTTGGAGCAGCGTTGCCCTTCGACCAGAACTACAACCCAGTGCCAGCCTTTGACACACTCTTCAACGCGCTTCAAACAGTTGTTCCGGCCCAATAGCATGCATAAGGCAGTAAGCTGACGGCTGACCGCCACATACGACATCTGGGTCCGCTTCTTAATTCTCTGTAGTCCAAAAGCGACAGCCGGAAGGTATAGGGCGAATTGTATTGACGGGTCTTGCTATACCGAAGACCATACCTTGCATGTCCAGCAGCGATGCCCATCAGGTGCAAGAGTACATCACAAGAGAACTTCCAAAAGAGGCTACGCCCAGCCAGTTCTCGCTCCCCTGGCACCCGCTACTGGTGGGCATATCGGTATTGAGTCTAGTGTGCTTGCTCGTCATTTTTCGGCACCATCTTCCCTTTACCCTCGACCCTTCGTGCACCAGCTTCGCTCTATCTCGCCACTCGATCTTATGCTCGCGGTTCTAGCAATCCAGAGCAGTGTTGCTTTGCGGGCGCAAAGGTGGTCGATCCTACTTGCGCCTGTTCGGAGAGTTTCGGCTGGAAAGTTACTGGTTCCTCAATGGATCGGCTTCGCCGCGGTGGCCATCTTTGGGCGGCTGGCCGACCTGACACGTCCCTATCTCATCGCGCGCCGCACCGCGACCCCCATCGCCACGCAGCTCGCCATCTACTCCATCGAGCGCGCATTCGATCTGGCGGCCGCGGCCACCCTATTCTCGGCAACTCTAGCTTTGGCTCCGAAGCAGATGGCCCACCATGAGGCGTTCGCACGCGCGGGACTGGTTTCCCTTGCGGGCATGGTACTGCTGGCTGTGATTTCGCTGGCTGTCCGATTCACCGGAGAACGGCTTGCGCTCTTGTCGGAACGCCTCCTGCAGCCCCTGTCTGAAAAGTTGGCCCAATCCGTGTCGGTCCGCATTCTGGAGGGCCGGCAAGGCTTCCGTACAGTTGTCTCCTTCAAACAACTGCTTGTAACCATGCTGCTTTCCCTGGTGATTTGGATGGGAATCGCCGTTGGCTTCTGGGAGTCGGCTCGCTGCTTTCGCGCATCCCCGGAGTTATCGGTAATGAGCTTCGCCGGAATTATGCTTCTCGTGGCCACCAGCCTGGGAGCTTCGCTGCTGCAGTTGCCGGTCGTGGGCTGGTTTACCCAAATTGCGGTGCTGGCGGCAGCGTTCCACGGCTTCTATGGTGTTCCTCTAGAAACAGCATCGGCCTGTGCTACAGTCACACTTTTCGTTATTTCACTCAGTCTTATACCCGGTGGCCTTATTGCCGCGCAAATGCAGGGCATCAACCTGCGTGAGGCCAGTCGCACTCAAACCTAATCAGTTCTGCACAAGGATCTTGTTAGTCTGGCACCCGTCTCGAAGCTAGTCGGCGGTAGAGTGTCACATATTGGTGACCAATGGTTTCGGGGTCGCACACTTTTTGTAGGCTTTCAAAAAAACGTATGCCGTCCTGACGAATCATGAGCGGATTCGCCAGCCAACGGCGGAGGGCCTGATATAGGGCTTCGGCATCACCGAACGGCAACGCGTTGGGGAGGCACAGCTCGCTTGGAAGCGTGTCTCTTGATCCATCCACATCGGTAACCAGGGTCGGGAGCGCTTTCGAAGCTGCTTCGACAACAGAGTTCGGAAATCCTTCACGCTCGCTGACCAGCACATTGAACGCGTAGTCGCCCATGCGCTCTGGGATGTTATCGGCAAATCCCCGCAATCGCACGTTGGACTGTAGCCCGTTCGTGAGAATTAACGTTTCGAGTGAAGTCCGTAGAGGCCCTTCCCCATAGATATCAAGCTCAACATTGATTCCATCCTGCTTGAGCCGGGCCCAGGCTCGGATAAGACTTTCATGCGCCTTCACCGGTTCCAGGCGACCGACCGATAGAACACGCAACGGTCTGTTCCAAGCTGCGTCGAGACCAGCGACATCGAACTCATACGGGTTGTAGATCAAGCTCACATCGCGGGCTCTAGTGCACTGTTGGATGTAGCGCACCACCGATGGGCTCACGCCGGTTGCTGCATTGGGGCTGAACCAGCGAAACCACAATGCCGGAGCGAAGGTGAGATGACCTGTAAAGAGCACGGGAACCCCGGTGAAGGGGCGCAATAAAAAGGCGAGCACCGCGAGTCTTCTATGGTGAACGTGTAGCAAGTCGCATTGCGTACTCCGCAACCATCGCGCAAACACGAACATAGCGCCGAATAATCCTGGCCCCTTCGCCATAAGGCCAAAGGTTCGGCTATGGCTTTGCGGAACCAGCTGGGTCTCTTCGACGAGCATCGCTGCATCTTTCAGAGACGCACAACCGGCGACGTACACTTCGATATTCTTGAAACTGTCCGTTTGCAGCAATCGCTGGATGACCTTCGTAATGCCGCTGCCGCGATAAAAGTTGTCGTTCAGAATGCAGACCCGCAAGAGACTCCTTCAAGAAGACGAGATCGTGGTGCCCTTCTTGATTGATCTATCATAACGAAGTCATACGACGAAATACTTCTAAGTGGTGACAAGCTCCGTAACCGAGGATTCATTTCTGTGCCAATAACCCTGTCAAAAGTCGTGCTTGCCTGCTGTTTGCTGCCACTGCTGTTTCTTCTATCACCTGTGAGTCTGGCTTTTCCATCTGCTAAGGAACAACTCCCAGCGGCTGGCTCGCAGTCGGCGGATGTGGACAATGCACATGCAAGCCTTTGCCGAGACAATGCGGGTCGCGGCCTATTTGAGCCGCAGTGTTTTGTGAGTACGGGCAGCGGCGACAGCCTGATTAGCGAATGGGATGCAGCTTATAACGCGGCCGCCGGCTTTCTTACCAACCGTAACCTGAATCGCCTGGGTACCGGGGCCACGGTTCGTTGGGATGGGCAGTACAGGATCTGCAACGCACAGCAAGGCATTGTGCTACCGCAAAATGGCTCAGAACAGGGTGGTCCCGGCATAAATCTGGTCGGCGGCGGTCCTGGGGCGCAGCTATCGTTAAGCTGTCGGATCAATCGCAAAACCCTGCCGCCCGGCGCCGCGGCCGGCAGTCCTATATCGAACGCCGCGATCTGGATGCCGGTCCAGGCTTCGCCACGCTACACGATGTACAACTGGCACGATTTCACGTTGTATGCCAACGGCCAGAGTGCGGGCTGCATGGATATGGCCGGGCTGATCCATGTGTCACAATTTACGAATATCGTGCTGGGAGGAGCCGGCGGAGATGGAACTCCCATGTCGAACTGCATGCGCTGGGGTAATTCGAAGTATGAGCAAGCTACAGCTAATCAAGTCGAGTTGCACAACATATCCATTACACCCGGCGGGAATGGAGGCGGATCTGATTTTGTGGCGAGCACTATGGTAAGCGGCGGCATTCCTATTGTTCACGTTATCAATGGGGGTCATGACTATAGTCGCAATGTGTATTTATATCTGGTCGGCCCTCCAAGCGTCATTGATCCTCAAACCGGTGTGACGGCACCATGCACCACCATGGGATCCATCAAGGAAACTGTTACCTCGGGCAGCATTTCCGCCCCTGTACTGCACGGCTTTTCAGGCTGCAGCACAGGGACAATGGTGCGCGCGTTCGACCCCGTATTCCCCGTGAACTATGGGGTTTGGTTCGATTCGTTTACAGACAGTCAATACATTCAGCTCAATCCGCAGACCGGTCGATTGGCTGCTGTCTATGCTGGATCGAGGACCGGTAACAATCATTATCAGGCAGTGCACACATGCTGTTTCATGCCCACAGGTTTTGTCGAGCTGGGTCAAGGGGATTCATTTGTGGCTTTCTATGCCGATGGAGTCGGGCAACGGGCGATGTCTTTTGGACGCGGTGCCTCAGCAAGCCTGCAACAGTCAAAATTGTATTGGAATGCCACGGCGAAAATGACCTTCGCGCAAGCAGGCGGCTATTCCTTCGGTGAAGGGGTAGGACCAGTGACGATTTCGGGTGGGACGTGCAATGTCACAGGGCTGCAGAACAACGGTGGGTACGCGCATATCGTGTCGCAGCTCGGAGCTAACATCTTCCCGTCAAATCTGGTTCTCGTAGCGGACGCGGATTGCAGTACGAATCAACAGGTCACAAACCTGCATGTATCGCCTTGGAAGGCAATAACCCATTCTCATAGGAGATAGTTTTCTTTCCTTATCGAGAAGTGGCTATCGACTGCGTGCGGTCTCGCGGGAGAAGTGAAATCATCAGCCTTTAGAACAGTTTTGAGATGTAACTTCCATTTCGATCAGAATTTGTATATGCTTTTCTCGTAACGTTTCTGAGCAAAGGTCTCAATTGCAACAAACTCATTAGGAAGAAGAACCATGAAGTCGCTGTGGGCGTTCCTATGACGCGGAACTCACGCAGCAGCGTTCGCAGCATGGGTAGTGAGAAACCCTCCTCTGCCCTCGCTCGATCTAAAATGTAGATTGCTACAAAGAAGGAGTAGGTCTCCCGACTGAAATCCGCTCGTCTCCTTTGCAGCCATTCAAGACTCGACGTCCAACGTGTCCGCGCGCTGATGCTGCCGGCGGGGTTATGTACCTGATATTGAACAAGAGCCTCCTGCACAGCAACGAGGCGCACTCCACCTGCTTCCAGATCCAGAAGCCAATCCCAGTCCTGGTGCTGCCGCAAATGGTGATTCATGGGTATTTCCAGCATCAATTTTGTTGGAAGAAACATGCAGGAAGTTTGTAAGAACGGACGTCGTGCTGGCCAGTTTCTGGCAAACAGGTAATCGGACCAGCGCTCACCCGGTTTAGGAAAGCGTCTCGGCCATTTCTCGCGTCGGCCTTCCCACTCGACAAGCGCTGACGAAATGATGACGAATCGATTGTCAAGCTGCCTGCTTGCGAGACTAAGGTCGGAAACAAGCTTCGTGGGTAGAAACAGATCGTCATCGTCCAGCAAAGCAATATATTGTCCCCTTGCCTGCGAGGCACCGAAATTTCTTGCCGCCGAAGCACCTTGGGGAGGGTTCTGCGTCAATACTCGAATTCTCGTGTCCGACAGTTCTAAGATGGCCGCCTTGGTCACCTCATCCACACCGTCCTGTACAACGATGATTTCCAGTGCCGCAATGGCCTGCCTTTGAACGCTTTCTATAGCGGCGAACACAGAAGGACGGCCCGTCGTTGGGATAATGACACTGACCGCAGTAATCTGTTTTTGGCCCAAAGTCTTGCCCCTGCTCATATTACAAAAGCTGCTCCCCCTGTGTCTGCTGAAGGCTCTCTTTATGTTTGTGTTTTGAAGATACCGCCAACGCCGTAACCATAGAAACCGCCAGGCATGTCTCTGTGGCCACACTCGACCAAGCTGCTCCGTGCCAGGAATACTTGGGGATAAGGTATACGTTTAGCGATATGTTGAACACTGCCGCCCCAAGCTGAACTGTCGTTCTGGACCACTGGGCTCCGAGAGCCGTTAACGCGTTTCCTGCGCCGTAGTGCACACAGCGGATCAAGGGTATAAAGCATAAATATCGCAGCACCTGTCCAGCGGCACCGTACTCTTTGCCAAGCAGTGTCGTAGCGGTACCATGAAAGATAAGAATGACCCAACCGCATACGAACGAGTAGAGGACCGAAGGAGCCAACACGCGCAGCATGACGGCCCGAACACCCTGGATGCCGTTTGCACGAGCAGTAAAGAATCGCGGCAGGGCCGCGGTGTTTAAAGCTCGCAAGGGAGCGGTCATCACCTCGATCAAACGATAAGCGGCACCATAAAATCCGGCTTCGGCGACGAACCCGTCCGCGACTAGGAAAGTTTTATCAATGTCGTTGTAGATGTAGAAAGAAGCTCCAGAAACAGCATAAGACAAGCCTTCCCAGAGTGAACCTTTCTTGAAATAGCTGTCTTTAGCCCTTCCCAAGCTATGCCGTACGGCAAGCAGCGCTACCCCACAGACACATACCGACGCAGCGGCATACCAAAGCCCCCAGCCCAGAGCGCTAAGTCTCGATTTCTGGAGGCTTATTTGTACAGCAGCGCAGGAAACGGCAACGAATTTAGCCAAGTTGGGCAGGATGCTAATCTGGCTTGCCGCGCGGAACCTGGCGTTCGCCTGAAAGGCTTGGGATGCAAGCTCAACTGTCTTATTACAGACCAAGTCGGAGAGCACGATGATCGGTAAAAGACGAAACAATGCCGCCTGATGAAGGAGACGCCACCCAACAAGCAGCGCAACCAGTGCCGTCACGATGCAGCCCAAAAACGCCGTACGCAATGTAGGTCCCCACGCATTTAGGAAAGTCTCAGATGTCTGAGACAGCTGCCGAATCAGCACCGTGCCCTGTCCAAGCGTAGCGAACTGGGCAAGAATAGCGACAAAGGCGCTCGCCCCAATGAAAAGCCCATATTGATATGTGTCTAGGATCCTCACCAGGATCAGGAAAAAGGCGGTCTGGAGCATGATGGCCGTGATCTGCCCCGCAATCATCCAAAGCGCATCTTTCTTTAAAGATTGCTGTGCCAGTATTGTTCTCCAAACCCGTGCATTGTGACAGGGTTATACGATCCATAGTGTAATTCTGTTCAGGCATGGGGAACGCTGCATCATTACCTCTAAAGCCCAGATGCAGTGCTGTACTTAGGAAGTTCTCCTGGACCGAAGCGCTTTATTGTATGTGTTGAAGGTACTTTGAGCGATGCCTTCCCATGCCAGCTGTATCTTTCCATACTCGTAGGCCTGTCTGCGAATATGGCCTTGCCTGTCGGGCTCTTGCAGAAGAGCGAGGAGCGAGGCAGCCAATGATTGTGCGTCTCTTGGAGGTACCAGGACCCCGGTCTCTCCCTCGACGATCAACTCCGCCAATCCACCTACGCGAGAGGCGACTACAACCGTTCCCAAGGTAAACCCAATGGCAGATACACCGCTCTGTGAAGCCTCGATGTAGGGCAGAACGACAATGCTGCTCTTCTGGAACAGTCCGGCAACTTGCTGTTCCGGAATAAATTCGTCCATCACTTCCACGTCCCGCAATGAGGCAAGCAGGCCGGCATTTGCTTGAAGATCCCCACCACGGCCAGCAATGACCAACTTTACCTCAGGCAGATCGCGTTTCAGGATTGCAAATGCTTGCAAAAGATAACGAAGACCTTTATACGCCCAGATCCTGCCAAAAAATAGGAGTGTAAAGGGCTCACGCTGAACGGGGGACACATCAGCCCGCTCAGCTAGGGTGAGATAGAGCGACCCTAACTCCCCGTGAGGGATGACGTCGATTCGCTCCGGTGCGATCCGGTAACGTGCGGACAACTGGCTACGCATGCCGTCCGTATGGGCAATCAGTCGCTGCGAGCGCCAAAAGCTGATTGCCTTTGTATACTGCAAGCCGGGAGCGGCATGTCCATCTCCAGGATGAGGCACAACGTCGTGGACGGTCGTTACCAGAACAGGAAACCGGTTAAACAGGCTGTAGAGATCGTAACCATAGTCAAAAGTTTCCTGAACGTGCACAACCTCAGGCTTGCTCTCGCGAATAAGTTCCAATGCATGCTGCATGGCCCATAGATTGCCGATTTCACGTCTTCGTAAAGGCTTGGCGAAGCTCCACAATTGTACGGTCGGCAGGGCAAGCGTTCGGCAAGTTGCCGAAAGTCCTTCAGGATGAATTACTGTAACTTCGGCGATGTCAGCCAACGCATTGGCCAACCCCATCACATATTCCGGAAAACCCATGTGAAATAACGTGACACGCAAAACTTATCTTCTCCAAGATGGGGCATTTCGGATTGCTACTGCTTGCCTAGAACGATTGAACTGCTCTTGCTGTATTGAATCGTCTACGGACCGACGCTGCGCAACAGGTGATCCGCATAGAGAATACCGCCATACAGCCCACCGGCACCCACTACCGTAACCGCTTTGGTAACGAATGTAGACCGAAGTTCATGCGCCATGACGCCTCTTCCAATAACAAACGATTTGAACACCACCGAAAAGATCAGGTTCGTAGCGATTCCAGCATAAAGCACGCCGGCTATGCTGTACTGGTGCACAAAGAAAAGACCCAGGACAACATAGGTACAGGCTTCCAAAATAGGTAGGTAATAGCCTGTGCTGTAGGTTCCGGTCGTGTCGATCCAGATGTCGTCGTTAATTTTTATGATGTTGAGGAGCAAGAGTGTTGCAAATAGGCCTACGACCCTCTGCGAAACACTGCCGCTATGGTAGAGCAGTGCAATCGCCGGCTTGGCAAGAAAGAAAAATCCAAGGCTGCAGGCGGTTGCGGCAGCCGCGATCGAAAGTGACGTAGAACGGTAGAAATGAGGGTAAGCTGCCTTGCCAATCGTCAGCTGACGCCGGGCAGTTCTGGCGGTCATCGTACCCCCTGCCGTTAGCGAAAAACTGAGCAGCCCAGCATACATGTATTGGTATTGGGCGTAGTATCCCAGCAACGCCAGGGAGGAAGACAACAAAAGGATGATGTAGTCCGACTGATAGAAGAAAAGATAACCGATTCGATGAAAGAGAACAAACTTGGCCCGCTCTCGAATTGCTTTTTGGGCGTCGGCCAGTTCGGCAACAGACAAGTCTGTGTCCGTCAAGGTACGTATCACCAGCGCACGCTGCACAAGCAATTCTAGGATGCTGATCAGCGCCGTCCCCAGCGGCAAGCCGATAAAGCTGCGAAGATCTTGGGCAAGCAGAACGCCGAGGCAAACCTTCAATACAAACCCGCAACCCAGGATCATATTGCGCAACGGAACACGATCCGATGCATTGAAGTGGCTCTGGAAAGGCAGGGCCAAGAAGGTGGAAAATGCGGAGATACAGGTTAAAAGGATCGAGGAGGCCAGAACTGCGACAGGGATCTGTGACTTTAGCCAGAGCGACAAGAGCGCACTCGCGACACACGACGCCGGTCCCAACCAGTACATAATGCTACGCACGTTGCGCTGCAGCGCCTGGATGAGGGCTTTTACGCGTCTTGTATCGTCACTATGAACAGGCTCGAACAGCAAAGACGTGGTTGCAGCCGCGAGACCGAGCTCCGCAAGCAAGATATAAAAAGTAATTTGGTTAAGGAGGACAATGAGTCCACCATAGCTGCTGCCGAAGCGATGCTCCGTAAAACGGAGTTGATAGATGACCACGATCGCCCTAGAAGCAAAAAGAAAAGCTGAGGAACCGATACTCCAGAAGAGAATGTTGATTCGGGATGGCGATTTGCGTTGAGGTTCAGGCATTGATTTCTTTAGGCGATCTGTTGAAAAAATCGCAGTGTAAGTTCCTGGTGTATAGACATTTCCTTTCATCGAGCTCCCTTTCAATACGCTCGGTTCATGGCGGAACCTGTCGGGAACGCAGCTCGTTCGAGCGAGCTCAGAGCGCTCTTCGAGACCGTGCTGGCCTTTACCGCGCGATTGCATTCGAGGGCGAGCGATGTGGAAGTCGCGACGAATAGAAGGTAGCTTAGGCCTTCCCTCTCCACGAGAGAGGCTTCCGCGGTGGCGTGAATAAGAAAGTACAAAAGAAAGGCGAAGGGCCAAAAGCCATCGGCTTTTCTCAAGTTGCGCAGATACATAGCCGCATTGCTTCCGGCTTGTAACACGCAGATGAGAAGCAGGCCCATACCGATGATTCCAAGACCGAGCAGCCCTTCGAGATAACCATTATGCGCATGGGGGACAAGCCACTGTACCCGAGCCACAATTTGCAGAGACTCCCCTTTCAAGCCTTGCCAAAAAGCATCATAGCCGTAACCCAACAGGGGTCTTCGACCAATACTGGCCAGGGCGCCGGCCCAGATCTCGGCGCGGCCAGTAAGGGTGCTGTCCTTCCCAAGCAGGTCCAAAACTGAACCGGAGAAGCGAGAGAGTGCAAGGCCGACAAGCGAGACTAAGGCAGCTCCCAGAACCGCGAGAGGCACGACTTGTTTTTGGGTAAAGCGTACAATCGCTAAGCTGGGAAGTAACAATAAGGTGATTGTCAATGCTAGAAGCGAGGTTCCTGAACGGGACGCCAACAACAAGCTTGCTGCCAATATCACGGCACCTACTTGTGCGAGACCCCACCTGACGCGAAACCTGTAGGTTAACGCTACCAACAGGAAAATTCCCATGTATTCGCCAAACCGGTTCTTGTGCTCAGTGATCCCCCGAAATGCTCCGTTGTGGTAAGTGTCGATGGCATAGTTGGGTGCGATACAAAGCAGAACCAGACTCGCTGCCACCATGAACAGGAAAAATTGCAAGAGCAGTGTTTGTAAATTGTGAACCGTAAGCCTGCCGCCCAGATAAATGCCAAAGATGGTTGTGCTGAGCAGAACAAGGCTGCGCCGCAACGTGGTTCCAGGATCCACACTCCATGCCGTCGATACGATCGCCAGCATAGCCACCATAAGAAACGGCCAGGCAACACGTGCGGCCAATGCGGTTTGCCTATACCTGAACACAACCAACGTGGCCGCACCGGCATAGATCAGAGTCTCGCTTATGCGACCACCGAGAGTTGAGATCGAGCCTTCGGCAACACTTCGCTCGTGTAGACCCGCACCGATAAACAATACCGTGAGCACTCCGATGACCATCAGGAGAAATGAAAAAGTAACGATTCGCTCGTATAATTTGTACAAGACTTCATGCTTCCTTCCCCTGATCTGGTGGTGTTTCGATGGTGGCGACGTCCTATGGTACGCGTATAAAGCGAGGTTGGAGTTGCGTCTGCCCTACCTCTTCTTTACCGCGACGTCGGTCTAGATACACAGCAAGACTGGCTCCGGCCAAGATCATCAAAAGATAATCGTAAGGGAGGCGATACCGTATTCGGGTAAAGAAGACGGCATATGCAGCGGCAGAGACGAGGTACTGCGCGGACACAAATACGATGACGTGGCGCCTGTGAGGCAGCAAGAAGGGCGAACATATAGCTAAGACGAGCATGGGGTAAAAGACCAGGGCAATGACCATCTCATACGCGCTGCTATGGCTCGCGGTGGTCTTAAGATTGGTTTGGCAATTGAACCAATTGAGTATTTTTTCGGCATACAGAATAGCCGCGCGCCGAGGGTGGACGCGCATCCAAGCCACCGCAGCCTGCTTGTATCCAGCCTCCTGCGCTACCTCATCTTTCTGGGCAAACGCGGCCGGGGCCAAGAGCCAGATGGGTACCTGGGGACCCGTGTTTGCGCCTGTGGCGGCGGAGTTGCCGTAAAACAGCATTTCCCCAGAGTTATCGGAGATAAAAAAGCCGTGGAGAACGTTGCGGTTGCGGGACGACCAACCGGCGAAGGTAGCCGCAACCAGGATGGCGATGCATGCGGCCTGCCGAAAGCGATGCGTGCGGTATAGCAGCCAACCCAGGTAAAGGAGCAGGTTCACAAGAAAGACTGGGACCGTAAGGATCAATGCGGACCAAAGGATTCCTTGCAACCATGCTGCCCTGGTCGTCTGCGCGTAGATCCAAACAAACTCAACCCATAACGAAGAAAGTAAAAGGAAGGACGCGAACGCCTGTGGATACAGAGTGCCTGCAGTATAGAGTTCGACCACGTACACCAGGCTTAGGGCAAGCGAAAGCGAGGCGGCGCGCTGGCCAAACAGTCGTCGCGCAACACCGACCAGAAGCATGGCGCACATGGGCCAAAGTAGGAGATCAACTGTCTTAGCAAAACGTACATTTTCAGAGACGGTTTGTATCGCAGCCAGCAGCCAGGGATAGCCAGGAGGCCGGATTGCAGTTGCATGGAAACCATCGAGCGAAAATGCTGAAAGGTGTCGCAGGTTGAATGCGAGACGGTAATAGATAGATTCGTCGACAAAGATGAAGGTTGAACGCAGATGAAACGCATAAAGAAGAGTTGCCAGGAAAATCAACGTGAGCAGCCACAGTTGAGTCTGGTTCCAAAGAGGCAACAGACGGCGCTCCCCTGCCCTTTCAGCGACCTCGCTCGATCCTGCTCTAGGAAAGTTCATCTTGCTGTTCCTTACGAGTGCATGCGACAGAATAAGTCAACGAGATGTTAGCGGTTTACCGAATAGATCGCCGCACCGGCTAGTGTTCCAAGAATCGCAGGAGCGTTGACGATAAAGTCTCGGGCTGTGCTCCCTGGCACGTAGAGGATATCGTTAGCCTGTAACGACAAGTCTGCGATCCTACCTTTGAACATGTTGTGCAAAGGTACATTGTCGGTGTTGTACCCGGAGCTACTACGCCGTATCAGCTTCGTGTTATTTTCTCCGGCAACCCGTGTCGTGCCTCCGGCGTAAGCGATGGCCTGCAACACGGTAAGCGTACCGTTCACCTGCATGATGTAGGCTCCAGGTCGGGTCACCTCACCGAGGATATAAACCATCTTGGCGCGTTCGATCACGATGCGATCTCCGGGACTGACAGAGACATCGTTTTGCAACGTGAGAACACCGTTATCCACCGGCAGGATGATCGTTGCTTTGGCGAAAGACCCATCCTGCCGCTTGATGGTGACGTGCGTGTCCGCGGCAGGGGTCAGACCTCCGGCCAAAGCGATGATATCGACCAGCGATCGTGGGCCAGGGACGGGATAGATGTTGGGATGAGCGATCTCTCCGACGATGGACACGCCCTTGGAGGCGAACTCACGAATGATGATGGAGCTTTGTGGATGTAACAGAAAATGCCCGTTCACGTACGCTTCATCGATGCGGTGGGCGGCCTCCGGCTCCGTCAATCCGGCCACGGGCACATTCTGCAGCAAGGGAAGATTGATCATTCCATCCTCCGAGACACGAACGTCCCGCGACAACTCGGGTACGTCAAACACGGTCAGGCTCACAAGATCCCCTGACGCGATCTTGATCGGTGCAGAGCCGCTGTCCTGTTGCTGGCTTGTGTTTGAAGCCTGAGCCGGCCTATCCACAATTTGCGCGCGAGGTTGCATGCACGCCGCGAAGACGCCCGCGAGTAAGAAACTGATTGAACGACAACGAGAATGGCGCTTTCTGTGTTGCCGTTCTGTCATTGGCGGATTGAGCACCCCTTGCAGCAGGGACAGTGTTGTCATGATGGATAATTTTTCTGACGAGCGAAGCCGAGCTGATCGGAGGCGTTGGAGGTAACAGCGTTGTACACCAACCCGGCTAATGGTGCCTGCACGCTATGCAGCAGCTGGAGGGCGCTCAAAAGAGATTTTTTGACTGTCAACCGATCGCGAACGACAAGCAAACTGCAATCTGTCAGGACGGCGAGTCTCACCGCATCGGCGGAATCTAAAACAGGCGCAGTCGTGAGTAGCACATAGTCGTAGCTAGTTTTCCAGGTTGAGAGAGCCTGCTGCATGCTTGCTGAACCAAGCAGATCCGCAGATAAGGGCTGTTGTATGCCAGACGCGAGAAAGTCCAGGCTGCTGGTCACCGCATGCGGTGTGACGTCTGCTAGTGATGAGTGGCCTCTGAGCACATCGGCGAGTCCGGGCTTGCCCGTCAATCCGAGATGCCGAGTCAGAGTGCCTCGGCGAAGGTCCGCATCGACCACAAGCACCCGGCTGTTCTGTTCAGCGAGCACCGCCGCCAGATTCATCGTGACAACCCCCTTCCCCTCATTGTGCAGCGGACTGAGGACAAGAATGACCTTTGCCCCCCGAAGCGCGGGCGAGAGCTGAAATCTGGCGCGAAGGAAACGGAAGGATTCGGTGAACGAGCTCTCAGGCGCAAGAACCGACAGCTTGTAGAGCCCGCCATTTGTGTCGGTGGTGGGCATGTCTGATTCGCTGTTCACATGCGGCAGCAAGGTGCGCTGCTTCAGCTCCCGCGAGGTTACCCAAGGGACAGAAGCCAGGAGAGGCAGTCCGCTGAAGCGCTGCATCGACTCCAGGCTAAAGAGCGTCGGATCCAGGCTGTCGCGAAGCAGCACGGCACAGATTCCGAGGATCAGGCCGATGGCAGTTGCCGCAAGCAAAGTAATCGCGATTCCCGGTGTAGCGGAGGCACTGACATGCGCAGGATCGACGATCACCAGATCGTTGGCGTTTAAGCCCGCAACTACCCCAAGCTCCTTGGATCGTTCCAGCAATCGCTCATACAGATCCCTGGTCGATGTCGCTTCGCGATTGGCGATGACGTACCGGATGGAAGCGTTATTAGACTGATTGGCCAGAACCTTCTGCTCTTGGACCTGTTGCTGCAAAGAACGTTCCTGGTCAGCAGCAGCACGATAGTCATTGTTGGCCCGTTGTGTCAGCCGCCTCGTTTCAGCCGCAATGGAGCTTCGTATATCGGAAAGCTGCCGTTGAACCTCCCCGACCCGCGGGTAGGCCGGACCAAACCTGGTGGAAAGATCCGCCAACTGACCCGACAAGCTAGCCTCCTGTTGGCGCAGCGTTTGGATGAGAGCCAGAGAATTTACGGAACCCGGCGTTGTGGACTGCCCTGCCGCGCTCGAAAGATTGGAGATCGCCTCCGGATCACCGGTCTGCACAACGTGCAGAATGGCTCCCTTCACGATGCGATTCTGCTCGGCATTGATAAGTTCTTGCTGCAGTGCCTCCAGCCGCGAAAGCACCAGATTGTGCTCCCCGTCTGTGCCGTAGATGCCTGTATCGCGCTGAGCCTTTGCTGCTGCCTCCTCAGCGTTTTGCACCTGAGACTTCAGCTCCCCGAGCTGCCCCCCAAGCCATGATTCGGTGCGCTCCGAAGCGCTGTAGCCCACGCCAACGTTGTAAGCGATAAAATCCTGAACTAACTGATTGAGGACGCGCTTGGCATTGGCAGGGTCCGCCGCTTGGAAGTCGATTGTCAGCAGCTTCGATCCTGCCCCGGCACTCACGGAAAGATCCCGTTCGAACCGTTGCAGCACCGCTTCCCGACGATGCGGAGCGTTCTCTAATGGCGCGTTCTCTTCCCCTGCTCTAGATTTGAAATGAAACTCCGGCGTCTGTTCGAGGTTGAGCTCTCGGACGACCTGCAAGGCCAGGCGCTCGGAGGTGAGCAGGCCGACATAGGTCTGCATCGTGATGCCGAGCTGCAAGGCACTTGTGTCCGCTCCGGTGTCGGCGAGATCAGAGATGTTGGCGGACGAATGGGCACTGAGCACTTCAAGAGCCGCCTCCGCCTTATAACGGCGCTTCGCGACGAGAAGGAACAGGCACGCCAGCAACAGAGATCCGGCAATGCACCAGAAAAACAATACGCGGCGACGCTGAAAAACTTTGACAATCTCGGCAATGTCTAAATCCGGCTCGGGGCTGGATGGCGGCATTGCGGCGAACTCACTGGCGGGTCGATCGATCATTCAGGTACGGAGTTCCTAAGGGAGTCAGCGGGGCAGCATGCGCACACCCCCAATGAAGATGGGATCTTTGATTGGCTTTTCGCAGAGCCCATTCGCAAATTTTTAATTTTTGTATTTTGAGAGTTTACACGCTTCAAAGATCGAACGTTCGGGGTGAACCCTTCCTTGCCCTTCACTGCCTCCAGTGCAAATTTCCCACAAGGAGTCCATCTTCTGCGATCTCAGCGATAGACGACATAGCTCTTTTAGGGCAGAGGCACCGGAACAGACTTGAAAGCTCGAGGGACTCAGGGACGGATCGGCGGTTGGGGCATTCTGCCCCAACGTACACTTCGGCCAAATTGTTGAGCGCGGCTTTGCAGAACACTGACCAAGATCAGCCAAGGCTCCGCCAAGTAGCGGAACGCCAATCGGCGCGGCTCATTGGCCAGCCGGTAGGCCCACTCCAGACCTGCCTGTCCCATCCAATCCGGCGGTTTCGGAAGAGCACCTGCGAAGTAATCTAACGTAGCCCCGGAGGACACAATCACATTCGCCTTAATGGCTTCGAAGTTCTCCTCGATCCAGTTCTCCTGGACGGGCATACCCATGCCCACGAACAGGATGTGCGGACGAAAGGAAGCGATACGGGCCAGCATGGCCTGGTTTTCAGCGCCACCCTGGACTTTAGAGAAATACCCGTGTTGCGTCTCGAGAACAAGGTTCGGAAACGCGCGACGCAGGGCATCACCACCCGCGGCCGCTACCGACTCCGAGGAACCCAGATAAAAGATGCGCCAGCCGTTCTTCTCCGCCAAACCAAGGAGTTGTGGCAGGGTTTGGTTATAAGCGATGCGATGCTTGCGCTGCACCGCAAAACCATGAAGCCGAGCCAGCAGCACCATAGACATTCCATCCATCAAGGTAAGGTGGGCGCGCTCATAGTAACGATGTAACGGGCCGTGACAGTTGGCCTTCATCTCCATATGCCACAGATATAAGCTATGCAGATTGTGATGGGCCGTCAGGCATTTGCCATCCCTGGCGATCACCTCGGAGATGGTGTTGTGAAAGGCCTCAGCCTCCATGGGATGGACATGAATGCCAAGAAAGTTCACCTCAGGTCTGCCCGGGTCGGCTAGCACAATTGCCCGGGTATCGCCGAGGAGAGCATCCGGGTTTGTGCCGATTGAGGTCATAGTTCATCTCCAGATTTTTTCAACTGCTAATGCCTAAAACAGTGGCGGCAACTTCACGGTGAAGTGTCTCGTACCACTGTTTATGCCGCTACACCTGCCAGATCTATGTCGTGAAGCTCATCCCTCTGGCACAAACCGATTCCCAACATAACTCTGCTTTTCCATGGCGGTGCGTTCCGATGGGCCAGCCTACCGAGACTGAACCCTGCTCCATGGAGGGCTGACTTACTAGCTGAGCCCAACTTCTAATCGCGGACCGCATTCCTTTTTACCTTCAGTTACTTTGCCTGTACCGAATGAAGGCTGAAAACACGGCCAAAGATACGCGGGATCTGAAATCTTCCAAGCAGCCCACCTTTGAAACCGGGATGACGTAGGTCTTGCAGCGACAGCATTGGACTACACTCTTCAAAACCCAATCTCGAAAGGTCCTCGACGGACATATGCAAGTGATGCAGGACGGTTTCGCCTCGCGAAAGCCGGGCATCGGCTACCCCAAGGCTCAGGGCGTCTAATAAGCAGGCTTGCTCCATGTGCCGGGAATAGGTCAACCAACTCGCCTGTGGGCTTACCATGACCTTCTTGCCTGGGCCAGAAAGCAGCGTGGCTCGAAGAGTTACCTCAAATAACGGGTGCCCCTGTGCCGGTCGTATCTCGACCGCAAAAGCCACGGATGGTAGGTTTTGTTGCATATGTGGCAGTCTCTCTACAACTAAGGTGGTAGGTGCAGATTAACCTATGAATGAGGTTCTGCAAGCCACAAAAAGGTTTACACGATAGTCACTACTCGCAGGGTCCAAAGGGCAGCGCACGAGAGGTTGGCCTGGCTGGATTACAGTGAGGCTGGGCTATTGATTTGTCAGAAGGAGCGCGTCTTGGTCCTTTGCGCCTCTGAAACGTCAGCGGTCGCTACGGCCGGTTGAGGATTGGCAGCTGTGGAGGATCGGAGAGTAATCCACCTCGCAGAGCCCAAGTCCAATCCATTAAGGACGATGCCCGCGCTCTGGAAGCACACATCGAAAGACGTTCTCGTCCCCCCGTGCTGTGGGGACTTCGATTCGTCCCGAATGACCGCGATGCCCAATCCCTATTCTTAGTCTTCGGATCTGTTGGACCGGAGTGTCGAAAAGCAACGCTTGATTGGTAGCGCTTCCTGAGGCCAAGATCTCCAAATCGAGATGAGTCCTTCGCGTCATGCCAAACCGGAGCACAATGCTGCCGAAATCTTTCGATCCCGTAGTCAGCCGCCCGTAACGCGTCCACATGAGCTGGAGAGATCTACCCAGCCTTTTCGTAGTTTAATGAGGACGCCATGGGTGCTTTATCGTCTCTGCAAGAGAAAGATGACAATGCAAGGCTGTGATTCCTGATTTAAATATAGTTTAATCGCTACACAGTGGGTGAGCTGGGTGTTGGCAACGCCGACCGTTAAGTCACCTCGAATAACAGCTCGTCTTACTTTGAAAGGCTGAGGCCGCGGGGGTCGGTAAAGCGCATCATGAGTCCCCAGCCGTATCTGGTGCGGGGACGCAGGTCGTCATGAACGGAGGCGTAATAAGCGACAGCAATCTCGTTCTTCCCTATTTGTAGTGGGATATTAAATGAGCCGTTCTCCAGAGAAAGCCGGCCGTCAGGGTCACGGCGCTCTGATTCGGGGTAATAGAAGTTCTTGCCCCTCGTGACCAATTTCCCGTTGACGAAAACCGAGGTTTCGCCCACCCATCCAAGCGAAACATGTTTCATCTCCGCCCGGGCAGCTTGGACGGTAAAACGCATCCAGCCAAGAGCTGGTGGGTCGTCCGAGGCCATGTATTGACGGTTGAGATTCAGCAAGCCATCTCGCTCGGCGTTGGCATCCTTCCACTCATTCGCGGTTACCGGCATCTCGGCATACGTCGGCGTCCCCAGTTTGCGCCAGGGCGCGAGGGTCGATACTTGCCAGTGCCGGACTATGCCGGGATCCTTGGCAGTGGGATCGAGTGCCGGCTGGTCCGAAAGGTGATCTACAGCCTCCGGCGTAATCACCAAATTGGCAAAGACGGCAGGGCCACGCAATTTAATGGAGCCCTCTGCGGAGCCACTTTCAAGATTACCGACTGTAAGTACGGGGACTGGCAGACAGTTGACGTACACGTTGAGGCGATGCGCGGACACAACGAGACGAACATGATTCCATCCCTCGAGCACGAAGGCATGGTTTTGGTACTGCGGATAGATATTCCACAGCATGAAGCCGTTGATCATAGGGGCGTACTGAACGCAGTCGTTCGAAGCGCGACACTCGCCGAACATGCGTAGATAGACCTCTTCGCCGTTCTGTCTGCCCTCAGGCCCCTGATCGCGGAACTGGATGCCGGGCATGTCAGCGGCAAGCGGCTTGAAGTCGTACTCAATGGTGCCGGTGCGGAACGTAAGGCCGAGGAGCTCGCTAGTGCCGGCTTTGGCCATCAGTAAACCTTGCGGGAAGCCCTCCTTCTTGAGGAATTCAACTTCGGCCTTGGGTCCCATGCTGTCTGCCCCGAGAGGACGCCAGAAATCGGACGTCATTGATATCTTTACCGGTCCGGCTGCATTGGCGTTAAAGGTCAGAATGAAGACAATGCAGCAGTAAGCCTGACGCACGTGCGTTAACAACGAGGAACTCCTTCAAGTCGACAATCGCTTCTCAAACTAGAACCACTTCAGAATACGACGGATGCGGCAGGGGTATGCGACATGACGGAGTTCAGCGATCGTGAGAAGTAGAAACTCGCAGCCAGCATCGGATGCAGTTCCATGCCATTCCGCGAATCTGACTTACTCAGATCATTTCCTGGCTCCCCTTGCGATGTATTCATGGTTTCAGGTCTGGCGAGCGTACCGCGCTTTGCTCGCGGGCACGGGACGCACCCTAGGCCATCACCTGATGCGATGGGTAGACTCGGCTATATAGCAGATCTGCTCCTTGGCTCAGACTGCCTCCATCGTCATCATCTTCTCGCGTTGCCTGCGTGGTTTGACTTTGGCATGCATGCCGAACGCTGGACAGGGTTCCCCTGTGTACCTTAGAGTCCTGCGATAGCCCATCCAGGGCAGTGACGCGCGCGAAAGTGAGACGCCATCCGAAGCTTAAATCGCAGATCCTTCCTTCAATCGGCCGGTAAGACGGCTCTTGTTGCTTCTATGGCAACCCGCCTCGAACCCATATTCGCTCATGCCTCGGCACCGGCTCGGCGGTCGCCGAACGACAGCATTCAACTGGCCCTGATCGGTGCCGGCATTCAAGGGCAGAGCGATACCCGATTTGCGTTGCAGGTACCTGGCGTCAAGCTGGTGGCCGTCGCGGATTGCTATGACGGCCGCCTGGCCCACGCGAAAGAACTATGGGGCGCGGACGTGTTCACCACGCGTGACTACCGGGAGATTCTTGCGCGTAAAGACATCGATGCCGTGCTAATTGCCACGCCGGACCACTGGCACAAGCAGGCAGCGGTGGACGCCATGCAAGCAGGCAAGGATGTCTATCTCGAGAAGCCGATGATTCACATCTATCCCGATGGTCCGGAGATCATCGAAACCGCTCACGCGACCAATCGCATTCTGCAGGCGGGCAGCCAGCGCGTCAGCTCGATGGTGTACGCGAAAGCCAAGGAACTGCTGGCCTCCGGGGCTATCGGCAAGCTCAACATGGTCAGTGCCCGCTGGGATCGCAACTCGTCGATCGGTGCGTGGAATTATTCCATTCCTCTGGATGCTTCAACGCAGACGTGCGATTGGCCAAGGTTCGAGGGCACTGCGCCGAAGATGGACTTTTCCGCGGAGCGCTTCTTCCAGTGGCGCAAATGGAAGGACTATGGCTCGGGTGTGGCGGGCGACCTGTTTGTGCACCTATTCAGCGGTACGCACTTCATCACCGGTGCACACGGCCCCACACGCGCCATGGCGACTGGCGGCCTGCGCTACTGGAAGGACGGACGCGATGCCAATGACGTCCTGCTGGCGTTGTTTGACTACCCTGAGGGCTTTAACCTGAGCCTGCGCGTGAACTTCGTCGATGGCGGCGAGGAGAGTGAAGGATTTCTCTTCACCGGCTCGGAGGGACAGATGGAGATCGTGGGCAAAACCAACACGGTGACCGTGACGCGCGTACCGCCGGCCAAGGATCCGGGGTATACCGTGTCCACCTTCGCCGATGCGATGCAGAAGCAGATGATCGGTGCCCATCGTGAAAAGTATCCGGTAGAACATCCCAGCGGGCCACCTTCGCAGGACGTCCAGAGCTTCGCAGCACCGGATGGCTACTCAGACAGCTATGACCATTTCCATAACTTCTTCAACGCCGTTCGCAGCCGAAGGCCGGTGGCGGAAGATGCCACCTTCGGCTTCCGCGCTGCAGGTGCGGCACTGCTGAGCAATCTCAGCGTCGAGCGCGACAGCATCGTGCACTGGAACCCTGAGGCGATGAAGGTGGTCTAAAATCCGGCGTGGAGGTCGCTCATTCATCTCGTTCTGAGCGAAGTGTAGGACGTATTTCGTGTAAAGCGTAGTGGCGCTTGAAGCAAGCAGGTCTTTCGCTTCGCCCAGGATGACAATTCCAAAGCAGAAAGCCGGACAGTTTCGAGATGAGAAATCTCCACAGCAGCAGTTCTGAGATACAAGCAATCTCTAAGTCAAGCAATCTATGAGTTCCGAGTAGAGCTGAACGTGAATTAGCGATCCTGAAGGAGTCAAGCAGGCCATGTTACGCAAACACCTCGCGCTTCCTTTGCTCTTGTCTTCACTAGTAGGCCTGCCGATCCATGCTCAAGACCCCGAGCATGCCAAAGAATTCCGCATGCAATACCCCGGAAACGGCCCAGGGGGCGAGCCGCGTATCGCTTTCCTGTCGCATCGTCTCGGGACGGATCATGCTGAGGGCATTTCCCTGCTCGATATGAACGGCGATGGATTTCAGGATCTGCTAAGTGGGGCGTATTGGTATGAGAATCCGGGTGCAAAAGGTGGTGAGTGGAAGCAGCACCAGTTTCGCTCGGTCGGCATCCACAATGAATTTGTAAGCGACTGCGGTGAGTGGATCGTGGATGTCGATCACGATGGATTGCCGGATCTGGTGACCGCAGGCTGGATCACAAATGGCCTGTGGTGGTATCGCAATCCTGGGCCCAAGGCCATTGCAGCCGGTGCCATGTGGACGGGTGAAAAGATCACGGACAGCTTCGACACCGAAGGCGGTGCCTTCGCCGACATCAATGGAGACGGCAAGCCTGATCTCGCGCTTGCGCACTATAACCGAGCCGGCGTGCTGTGGGTGGACTTCAGCCAGGCCAAGCCCATGGTGCATCATCTTGGCGGCCGCGCGGAGGATGGACACGGCATCGGGATCGCTGACATCGACGGTGATGGGAAGGCTGATGTGCTGACAACGCACGGCTGGTTTCGGCAGATTGACGCCAAGGGGGACAAGTGGGAGTGGCATGGCGACTGGGACATTGGGGATGCCGGCTTTCCCATTCTCGGCTATGACGTGAACGGCGACGGCAAGCTCGATCTGATGTACGGCCAGGGCCACGGATATGGGCTTTACTGGCTCGAACAGGCAGGTACGACGGATCATCGCATCTGGATTCGGCACACAATCGATGAGTCCTTTTCACAGTCGCACGCGCTGGCCCTGGTCGACATCGATGGGGATGGCGTGCCGGAGTTGATCACCGGCAAGCGTTATCGTGGCCACTCCGGCAACGATCCGGGATCGTACGATCCAGTCGTTGTGTATGCCTATAAGCTGCCGGGGAAAGCACAGTTTGCTTCGCTGGGAGGCAAGGACGGCCAGCCCTCCGCAGGTGCTGCGAGCAGCATGGTTGTCGCCGAGCCGTCGGCTGACCCGGTCTTCACACGCATAACGCTGTCTGAGAACGGAACGGCGAGTGCCGGGACGCAGTTTGTGGTTGCCGATCTGGATCATGACGGTGATCTCGACATCGCCAGCGCCGGCAAACTGGGCGTGCACGTGCTCGAAAACCTCAAGAACAACACCGTGCCCAAGCCCGTGCGTGAAGAGACACAGCCTATCAATCGCGCCTGGCCGTTCCCAGGGGAGGGCAAAGACGTGCAGCAGGAAGAAGGCCCAAGTCCGCAGAACTAAGGTGACAAGTAAGCTCGTTTCGCGTGACTTGTCACAGGTGCGAGGTTTTATTTGTCATCTTATAGGGATGACAAGACAGAGTTCGATGACAGATGAAGCTACTCCTACACATGCAAGGAGTCATCAGCTAGAGAACGGATCGCTTGGAAGGAAGAGGCTAAACACCGTCCCGCTTCTCTCCGAACCGACTCGCGACCGTACACGTAGCGAACCCCGGTGTTTATCGACAATTCCCTTCGCGATCCAGAGGCCCAGGCCCGTGCCGTTGATTCCCTTTGTTGTAAAGAACGCTTCGAAGATGCGAGCGAAAGCATGCGGTTCAATGCCATACCCGGTATCGGCAACCGTGATGCGCACGCCGCTCAAACCCGTCTCCCAGGAATGCGCGCTTGTAGTCCGGATATAAAGCTTCCCGCCCAGCTTCATCGATTCGATGGCATTGCCGACAAGGTTGTTGAGCACCTGCCGGATTTCGCCCTCGTAGCACGTAACCCGATCGACGCTGCCATACTGTAGAACCAACTCGATGTTCGCATTGCTGAGTCTGCCGGCGAACATCCCCAACGCGGGGGTCAGAAGCTCTTGCGCCGAGATGGCTCGCGGCTTGGTGGACTGCCGATGAAAGCGGAGGGTGTGGCTTACGATCTGCGACACGCGCGCGAGTTCATGATCTGCGGTTTCGAGAAAATCCTTTACATCTTCCGGCAAGCCATCGCTTTGGCGAGCCAGGAAAAGCAGATTGGTAATCGCTTCCAAGGGATTGTTGATTTCGTGAGAGATCGATGCCGCCAGCCTGCCGACCGCGGCCAGTTTTTCACTCTGAATCAGCGCCGACTCCGCCCGTTTCTGCTGATCGATATCGGAGAGCGCAACCACTCCCCCGGTTACTTGCCCGAACTCATTGAGGACCGGTGCTGCCGCGAGACTGACCCAGGCAAGCGTGCCGTCGCCTCGTTGATACAGGTATTCTTCTGGAGGCAACGAGCGTCCGCTCCTGATGGCGCGGGCCAGGGGAAACTCATCCCCGGCCACCCTTCTGCCATCCTCGTGGAACGCGATCCACTGCCCATGGCTTTCGATATCTGCACTCGGAATCATGGGGTGACGGACGATGGTTTCCAGACGCCGATTGGCTCGGACAATCTCTCCTGACGCCTTGGCAAACACGACGCCTACCGGCAGGCTGTCGAGCATGGCCTCCAGGAGCTCTCGCTCTTCCTTCAGTTCAGCCACTGCATCTCTGATTTGGTATTGCCGGGCTCGCGCTCGGAGCGCCGCTTGCACGCTGCTGACAAGCGTAGCCGTTCGAATCGGGCGTTCTAAAAGAATCGGCGAGCCGAGCGGAATTCTTTCAGCCTGGAGCCGGGAGGTGCGCGACGTCTCGCGTCCACTGGCCGTGATGATCAGGACTGGGAGATCGGACCAGGAGGGCTGATGCTGCAGGTGATAGCTCAACTGTTCGATGTGGACTGAGGTGAGCGCCTCCTCGGCGATCAACAGAGGGCCAAACAACGCATCGTTGTGCAGGTCCCGGAGAACACTGTCTAAGGTACTCGCCAATGCAGGAATTTCATGCTGTTGCAGCACGGCGACGATGAGTTCCGAATCGCGTCCCGTGGGCGCAATCACACGGACGTGCAAGCTCACGTTAGGCCTCGTTCTTGGTCGTCTCTGGGCTAGCGACGGTATCTGGAATGCCCGTAAGGATGCCACGGAAGTTCCTCAAAGGCTCACCCACCGAGATGCCGGCCTCGTCCAAATGAAACTCGCGCAGAGTACGTTCGTGCCGTCCCACCCTTTGCTTGAGCACCGAAATCACCTGTCGGATCTCCCCTTCCGCTTCGAAATACCGCAGCAGAAGAACGGTATCCGCTAGATAGCTGACATCGAGCTCGGCATGCATCGTGCCGACCAAGCCATGCTGGGTGAGGATAAGAAAGGTGATTACGCCTTTTTGGTTCAAGAAGGCGATAAGTTCATGCAGTTGAAGGATGAGATCCTTCTCGCCGGGCATCGCGTTGAGAAACCCGTTAAGGCTGTCGATCACAACGATGCGCGTGTCTTTGTCTTCAACATCCTGGCGAATCTGCCAGGTGAACTCGCCTGGGGAGAGTTCGGCAGGATCGACCTGCGACATGGCAAGTGTTCCCCTATCGATCTCCGCTCGAACATGAATGCCGAGCGCCTCCGCTCTTTCGATGGCTGTACGCAGCACTTCATCAAACGAATAGACGATGGCGCGCTCTCCACGCGCCGCGGACGCGTGAGCATACTGCATGGCCATCGTCGACTTACCGGCACCCGAAGGCCCAATAAGAAGCGTGGATGACCCCCGGTTGATACCACCGCCAAACATCTGGTCCAATGCCGCGATCCCGCTCTTGATACGTTCGTCCTTAAAGGTGCTCTCGTGCTCATTGGCGATCAGGCGAGGGTAGATTTTGATCCCGCCGGTTTCAATCGTGTAGTCGTGGAACCCTTCACGGAACGAGCTGCCACGGAGCTTAAGAATTTCGATCTGACGCCGGTTCACCCCATAGCTGCGGGGCACCTTGTCGAGACGGATCACGCCATGGGCGATACTCTGCAGCTGCATATCGCTGCCCTCGGCGGAGCGGTCGTCGAGAAGTAATACCGTCGTGTCACGGCCAGCAAAAAACTGTTTCAGGGCCAGAAGCTGACGCCGGTAACGCATCGTGTCCGCAGCGAGGAGCCGAAGCTCGGAGAGCGAGTCGATCACCAGGCGGGTGGGCTTCACCGTCTCGATAAGCTCCGTGAGTTCATTGATCGTACTCGCCAGCTCGACTTCACTGGGATGGAACACTGTGTATTGCTGTTCCGGGCTGAGGCTGGCCTCCTCAGGCACGAACTCGGCGATGGCGAGATCTTCTGTGCGCCAACCATGGGAACCGGCAGAGGCTTCCAGCTCCCGCTTCGACTCGGACAGAGTGATGTAGAGAGCCGGCTCGCCAGCCAGAATGGCCGTACGTATAAATTGGAGGGCCATGGTGGTCTTGCCGGTACCGGGTATGCCTTCAAGCAGGTACATCTGGCCTGCTGGGAGTCCTCCGGATAGGATGTCGTTAAATCCGCTTATACCGGTGTCGATCCGGCCGGGTGGTACCGTATTGCGCATAGCCTCTAAGCATATCTTCTTTGGCTAATCAGCAAAAGTGTTCTGCGACGTGGAGACGGCCTCCGAGCGCGACTAAGGAACCTTGATCAGGCTTGCCTTAACCGACACCCTGCCCCATGCAGAACTAATGGCTAATAGGTCCGGGAGAAACGAAGCGCCACCCCGGCTCCGATGAGGTAGTTGTTCTGGTGCTGGTTGGCCGCATTGGGGAAGTCGGTGAGGTAATAGTCCACCTGAAGCAGGCGCACAGCCAGCTTGTAGCTGAGCGGCACGTCGATACCGCCGCCCAAACGGGCAGCCGTTGCATACTTGCCATCGCCCGCACCGGCGATGCCGCCGCCGGCATGCGCCATGCCCACGAGCACCTGCCCAAAGGGCTGCGCCCAGGGGACCCGCGACTGCGAGACGTAGTAGCGGGCACCGGCCAGGTACGACACCAGCGTGAGAGAGTTCCCCGTGCCCGGCCCGTTCTTCGCCGTCGCCGCGCTGATATCGACCACGCCCGCGGTGTGGTCGGTGATCATAATGCGCGACATGGAAAAGTCGGCGCCGGTGATGCTGAAGCAACCGCACTGCCCCGGCTGCGTGTTGGAGTGGATGTACTGGTACGTCAGGGCGGCGTCTCCGCCGCGCGCCCCGCCGGCGGAGATGGCCTGCCCCAGAACCGCTGGAGCCGCACCGAGGATAAAGCTTGCTACAAGTGCAATAAAGCGCACTGAAGTACCTCACATTCTTGGTCTTGCACTAGGGAGCGGTGACTGCGGCTGAGATGTTGGTAACCACAGTGCGCTCATACGAGCCGCCTGTAGACGAGGTGACGTAGAGATAAGCGACCGGTGGCACGTTCACCTGTCCGGAGAAGATCTGGTTGCCATCCATCGTGGCCGTCATGAAGCCGTTATGAATCGTGACAGTGTAGGCGTGGCTGATCGACTGGCCAGGGGTCGCAAGCGCAGGGATGTTGGTGTTGACATTGGTATATGGGTTCTCCCAAAGAGCTGTTTCGCCGCGGCCGATGCCGACATACGGAATCTGCGGGTCACCGGAATTCGCGTAGTCGTCGAAGGCCAGCACAAGACCCGGAATCCCCTCCGCTCCGAGCCCCTGCCCATTGGCGCCGGTGCTGGTCAACGTTGCGCCGAGAGAGGGATCGCCCAGGACGACGGCGAACCCATCTGCGGGAGGATTACTTGTATCGCTGAGCGTCACGGTAAAGTTGAGCTGGATATCGCCGGTAGAGATTAGCGAGGGCCAGACAATGTCTCCTTCCGTGAAGTTGGCCGGCGGCACGATCTGGTAACCGCCCGTCACCGCCTGTGCACTACCTACGGTGTTCCATGTGCCGTTCGCCGGGATATCGGCCAGCGGACCCACAAATAACGAGGCGCTGTTGCTTTGGGCGGACGAGCTGCTGTTGCTGACCACCGCATAGAACACCGAACCTGTCTGCGATCCCGTGGTGGAGGCGATGGTGTACGTCGGACTTGTGGCACCGGAGATGGCCGCGAAGGTCGAGCTTCCCGGCGCGGCTCCGTACCACTGGTACGTGAGCGGCGACGGCGAGAGTGAGGTTGCCGTGACGTTATACGTCGCCGGGCTGCCCACGCTCGTGTACACCGATTGCGGCTGGCCGGTGATCAGGATGCCGTTGCCGACAGCGAGCTTACCGGATTGGGACACCGCGCTTCCGTACGAATTGGTCACCACGGCGTAGTAGGAATCGCCCGAGTTCGCCGCAGTGGTTGAGGAGGCCGGCAGGGTGTAGCTGGCCGAGGTGGCGCCGCTGACGGCGGTCCCCGCGACCTTGCCCGCCGGGATGACGTACCACTGATACGTCAGCGTCGGCGTACCGGTAGCGGTGACGCTGAAGGTTGGGGTCGCCCCGACCGCCACATCCTGACTCTGCGGCTGGCCGGTGATAGTCGGCGGCGCATTCGAGCTCAGCACGGTCAAGGTAGCCGTCGTGCTTTGCAGTGCGTTGCCACAGGTGTCCGTGGCAATCGCGTAGTAGCGCGTGCCGTTATTCGAGGCAGCCAAGGTGGGTGTCGTATAGACGTTGCTGGTCGCTCCCGCGATCGCCGTACCTGTCGTCGAGGATGAACCCGGCGCGATCGAGTACCACTGGTAGGTAAAGCTGTTGCTGCCCGTAGCCTCGGTCGAGAAGGTCGCGGTCTGGGAGGCATCCGCGGTCACGCTCACAGGGTTTTTGACGATCGATGCAACCACGATCGTGGCTACGTTCGAAGTCGTTGTGCCTGCCGGATTCGTGACCTGGACTGTGTAATTGCCGGAGTCACGAGAGGCCTGCGCTCCGCTGATGTTGTACGTTGCGCCGGTAGCACCGGAGATTGCGGTTGTGCCTAGGTACCACTGGTACGTCACAGCGTAGTTCGCCGTGACAGAGAGCGAGAAGCTCCCGTTGGCGCAGACATTGCTGCCTGTGGGCTGCTGCGTGATTACCGGCTTGCTCACTGTGACCGTCGTAGACGCCGACTTCGTCGAGTCCTCCACGCTGGTGGCGGTGATGGTGTAGCTGCCTGCCGTGTTCGGCGAGGTCCAGACGTTGCCGTTGAAGCTGCCGGCGCTTGCGCTCCAGGTGACAGCATTGGTAAGGCCGCCCTGGACGGTCGCCGTGTAGGTGACGGTGCCCGGGGCCACCGTCGCGTTCGCCGGACTGATGTTCGAGACAGTCACGTTCTGCGCGACGTTGAAACTGGCCGTTGCGGAGTTCGTGCCGAAGTTGCCCGACGTGGCCTGTGTCGCCTTGAGCACCACGGTACCGGCACCCGTAAGCGTGACCGTGTTGCCGGAGATTGTCGCGTTGCCGCTGACCACCGAGTAGGTGATGGCACCGGGTGAGTTGGAGGTGGCATTCACAGTAAACGGAGCGTCGCCATAGGTATGGTTCGGCACCACGAAGGTGATCGTGGGCGTTTCCGTCGCCACCGTGAAGTTCGCGTTCGCAGAACCGGCAGCGAAGTTACCGGCCGCGGCCTGTGTCGCGCTCAGCTGCACGGGACCTGTGCCTGTCAGCGTCACCGTATTGCCGGAGATCGTCGCGTTGCCGCTGACCACCGCATACGTGAAGCTGCCCGTGGAGTTGGAGGTGGCCGCCACCGTGAAGGGAGCGTCCCCGTAGGTGTGGTTGGGAATGTTGAACACGATGGTCGGCGAAGCTCCGGCTACCGTGAAGTTGGCGTTGGCCGAAGCCGCCGCGTAGTTGGTGGTGGCCGCCTGGGTGGCCTTGAGCACGACAGCGCCAGAGCCGGTCAGCGTGACCGTGCTGCCCGAGACCGTCGCCGGGCCGCTGACCACACTGTAGGTGTAGGCCCCGGTCGAGGCTGAGCTCGCGCTCACCGTGAAGGGTGCGTCGCCAAAGGTATGGTTCGGCACGTTGAAGGTGATGGCCGGGGTTGCCGGAGCGACCGTGAAGGTAGCCGAGGTGGTCGCCGCGGTGTAGTTGCCGTTGGCTGCCTGGCTCACGCCGAGCACCACTGTGCCCGCCCCGGTGAGCGTGACGGTATTGCCGGAGACCGTGGCCGGCCCACTGGTGACCGTGTAGGTGATCGCACCTGTTGAGGGTGAGGTGGCATTCACCTGGAAGGCCGCGTCGCCGAAGGTATGGTTGGGTACCGTGAGGCTGAGCGCCGGAGCCTCTGCCGCCACGGTAAAGTTCGCCGTGGTGGAGCCCGCAGTGTAGTTACCGTTGGCTGCCTGGCTCACGCCGAGCACCACTGTGCCCGCCCCGGTGAGCGTGACGGTATTGCCGGAGACCGTAGCCGGTCCACTGGTGACCGTATAGGTGATCGCACCCGCCGAGTTGGAGGTGGCGTTCACCGGGAAGGCCGCGTCCCCGTAGGTGTGATTCGGCACGCTCAGGCTGAGCGTCGGAGCCACGGCATTGACCGTGAAGGTCGCCGAGCCGGTAACGGCGGTGTAGTTGCCGTTGGCCGCCTGGCTTACGCCGAGGACCACCGTGCCTACCCCGGTAACCGTGACCGTGTTGCCGGAGATCGTCGCCGGTCCGCTGGTGACGGTGTAGGTGAAGGCACCCGCGGAGTTTGAGGTCGCATTGACCGGGAACGCCGCTGCGCCGTAGTTCTGGTTGGAAACGCTGAACTTGATCGTCGGTGTTGCCGCCGCGACCGAGAAGTTCGTGCTGGCGTTGGCTGCCGCGTAGTTGCCCGCTGCCGCCTGGGTGGCTGCAAGTACGACCGGTCCTGTGCCGGTGATCGTGACCGTATTACCGGAGATCGTCGCATTGCCGCTGGTTACGGCGTACGTCACCGCGCCGGAAGAAGCCGAGGTCGCGCTCACCGTAAACGGAGCGTCACCGTAGGTATGATTGCCGATCGGGGCGAAGCTCAGCGTGGGCGTTGCGGCTCCGACGCTGAAGTTGGTCGTAGCTTGCGCCGCCGCGGCGTAGTTGCCGGAGGCCGCCTGGTTCGCGGTCAGCATAACGGTTCCCGTGCCGGTCAGCGTAACCGTGTTGCCGGAGATCGTCGCCGGACCACTCTGCACGGCATACACCACCGGACCGGAAGAAGCCGAGGTCGCGCTCACCGTAAACGAAGCGTCACCGTAGGTATGATTGCCGATCGGGGCGAAGCTCAGCGTGGGCGTTGCGGCTCCGACGCTGAAGTTGGTCGTAGCCTGAGCCGCCGCAGCGTAGTTACCGGAAGCAGCCTGGTTGGCGGTCAGCACAACGGTTCCCGTGCCGGTCAGCGTGACCGTGTTGCCGGAGATCGTTGCGGGACCACTCTGCACGGTATAGACCACCGGCCCGGAAGAGGCCGAAGAGGCGCTCACCGTGAACGATGCTTCGCCGTAGGTGTGGTTCGCCACCGGAGCGAAGGTCAGTGTTGGTGTCGCGCTGCCGACCGTGAAGTTGGTCGTAGCCTGAGCCGCCGCGCTGTAGTTTCCGGAGGCAGCCTGGTTGGCTGTCAGCACAACGGTTCCCGTGCCGGTCAGCGTGACAGTATTGCCGGAGATCGTCGCCGGACCACTCTGCACGGCATACACCACCGGCCCGGAAGAAGCCGAGGTTGCGCTCACCGTAAACGGTGCATCACCGTAGGTGTGGTTCGGGATTGGTGTGAAGGCCAGCGTTGGTGTCGCGCTGCCGACCGTGAAGTTGGTCGTAGCTTGCGCCGCCGCGGCGTAGTTGCCGGAGGCCGCCTGGTTCGCGGTCAGCATAACGGTTCCCGTGCCGGTCAGCGTAACCGTGTTGCCGGAGATCGTCGCCGGACCACTCTGCACGGCATACACCACCGGACCGGAAGAAGCCGAGGTCGCGCTCACCGTAAACGAAGCGTCACCGTAGGTATGATTGCCGATCGGGGCGAAGCTCAGCGTGGGCGTTGCGGCTCCGACGCTGAAGTTGGTCGTAGCCTGCGCCGCCGCGGCGTAGTTGCCGGAGGCCGCCTGGTTCGCGGTCAGCACGACGGTTCCCGTGCCGGTCAGCATGACAGTATTGCCGGAGATCGTCGCCGGGCCGCTCTGCACGGCATACACCACCGGCCCGGAAGAGGCCGAGGAGGCGCTCACCGTGAACGATGCATCGCCGTAGGTGTGGTTCGGGATTGGTGTGAAGGCCAGCGTTGGTGTCGCGCTGCCGACCGTGAAGTTGGTCGTAGCTTGCGCCGCCGCGGCGTAGTTGCCGGAGGCCGCCTGGTTCGCGGTCAGCATAACGGTTCCCGTGCCGGTCAGCGTAACCGTGTTGCCGGAGATCGTCGCCGGACCACTCTGCACGGCATACACCACCGGACCGGAAGAAGCCGAGGTCGCGCTCACCGTGAACGGAGCATCACCGTAGGTATGGTTCGGCACCGGTGTGAAGGTCAGCGTCGGGGTGGCATTCCCGACCGTCACACTCGTTGAAGCGGACGCGCCGCCATAGCTTGGGGCCGGTGCCTGATTGGCGTTCAGCACCACGGTGCCCGTACCGGTGAGCGTGACCGTGTTGCCGGAGATCGTCGCCGGGCCGCTGGCAACAGAGTAGGTAACGGCACCACTCGAAGCCGAGCTTGCCGTCACCGTGAACGGAGCGTCGCCGTAGGTGTGCGCGCCGACTGGAGCAAACGTCAGCGTGGGGGTTGCTACGCCCACGTTGACGAACGTGGTCGTGGTTGCCGAGGTGTAGTTTGCATCGGCCGCTTGGCTGGCACCCAGGGTGACGGTGCCATCCCCTGTCACCGTAACGGTGTTGCCCGAGATGGTCGCCGGACCGCTTACCACCGAGTACGTCACCGCACCGGTGGAGGCGGAGGATGCGCTGACCTTGAACGGTGCTCCGCCATAGGTCTGTGTTGGGATCGGCGCGAAAGCAAGGTTTGGAGCCGCTGCGGAGACCGTGAAGCTGGCGGAGGCCGGCGTTGCCGCGGCATAGCTCCCGCTGGCTGCCTGATTTGCCGTCAAATTGACGTTGCCCGTGCCGGTGATGGTGACGGTATTGCCCGAGATCGTCGCCGGACCGCTGGCGACCGCATAGGTCACTGGCCCAGGTGAAGCGGAGCTCGCGCTCACCGTGAACGCCGGGTCACCATAGGTGTGGTTCGCAATCGGAGCAAAGGTCAGTGCCGGTGTGGCGGCACCCACGCTGAAGTTGGTCTGTGCGGTCGCGGAGCTATAGCTGCCGCTCGCCGCCTGGCTCGCGCCGAGCACCACGCTGCCGTTGCCGGTAATCGTGACCGTGTTGCCGGAGATGGTCGCCGGGCCGCTAACGACGGTGTAGGTCACCGCACCGGAAGAAGCGGAGATGGCGCTCACCGTGAAGGGCGCATCGCCGTAGGTATGGTTCGCGATCGGAGCAAACGCCAGGGCTGGCGTGGCGGTACCGGCGGTGAGGTTTGTCTGCGCCGTTGCCGAGCTGTAGCTGCCGCTCGCAGCCTGGCTCGCGCCGAGTACGACGCTGCCGGATCCGGTGAGGGTGACGGTGTTGCCCGAGAGGGTTGCCGGGCCGCTAAGCACCGAGTAGGTTACTGCGCCACTGGAGGCCGAAGAAGCGCTGATCGTGAAGGGGGCATCACCGTAGTTGTGCGCCGGAATCGGAGCAAACGTCAGCGTCGGGCTCGCTGTGCCAACCGTAAAGTTGGTCTGCGCCGTAGCCGAACTGTAACTCCCGTTCGCGGCCTGGCTTGCGCCGAGTACCACGCTGCCGTTGCCGGTAAGCGTGACCGTGTTGCCGGAGATGGTCGCCGGACCGCTGACCACCGAGTAGGTCACCGCACCGGAGGAGGCGGAGGTGGCGCTCACGTTGAAGGGTGCATCGCCGTAGGTGTGGTTCGCGACCGGCGCAAAGGTCAGCGTCGGGCTTGCTGCGCCAACCGTAAAGTTGCTCTGCGCCGTAGCTGAGCTGTAACTACCGTTCGCCGCCTGGCTTGCGCCGAGTACCACGGAGCCATTGCCGGTGATCGTGACCGTGTTGCCCGAGAGGGTCGCCGGGCCACTAATTACTGAGTAGGTCACCGCACCGGATGAAGCGGAGGTGGCGCTCACGTTGAAGGGTGCAT